>NZ_JBAKBA010000001.1:0-266198 GCF_038155225.1 Psychromonas arctica
TATATTTTATATTTTATATTTTATATTTTATATTTTATATTTTATATTTTATATTTTATATTATGTTTTGATGTTTTTGTGCCTCCTGCTAATCTTCATTTATGAAGGAGGCTTATTAATTTGTGATTCAGAAAGACCTTGATGAGCAACGAGCAAGGGTTACAGAAACGGACATTATTACATTTATCATGCCAGCCATTAAAAAAGCAGATTTCAATGATATGACGTAAATTCACTCAGAAGTGAAATTGCGTGATTGTAAAGTGATTGTGCGTGGCCAATAGCATGCATAAAACGGTTAAGTCTGCTGTCATCGTGCGACCAATTCAAAGCCTATTTAAATTAAGCCCAAACCACTCAACCACACCTGACTGTCGCCATCGTCGAACAGGCTATTTTACATCAAGCCTTAACCTATAAAGAAAGAAGTATATGGACATATTAGAAAGTTTATTACGTAGTTTAGATACACAATTGACAAGTAGTGTGATTTTAGTATTGATGGTTATAGTGTGTGCATTAGGGTTGTTTTTTACCAAACAAGCAAAACAAGTTGAATTCGTCAATTATGTGCCGACCTTATTAACGACTATGGGTATTTTTGGTACGTTTTTAGGTATTGTTTTAGGCTTATTAGATTTCAATCAGCTTGATATTGAGGCCAGCATTCCACCTTTACTTGAAGGGTTGAAAACTGCATTTATTACCAGTTTGGCAGGTATTCTACTCTCGTTAGTTTTCAAAACATTATCAACATTTTCTTTCTTAAAACCCAAGCAGGTTGAAGAAAGTACGTCTCATGCTACGCCTGAAGCGATATTGGGTGCAATGCAGGCACAAGTGATTGAAACGCGTGTTTTAAAAGATGCGCTTGTGGGTAATGAAGAATTCACTTTATTTGGGCAACTTAGAATTTTGCGTAGTGACATAAACGATAATGCCAAGCTGTCGCTAAAAAATCTGCAAGAACAATCCATTAAACAGCAAGAAAAGTTTGATGGATTCTCTGAAAAGCTGTGGCTTAAACTGCAAGACTTTGCTGACACGTTATCTAAATCCGCTACTGAACAAGTGATAGAAGCCCTAAAACAAGTTATTACAGATTTTAATCATAATTTAACAGAGCAGTTTGGCGATAACTTTAAGCAATTGAATGAGGCTGTGATTAAGCTTGTTGAATGGCAAGAAAACTACAAATTACAACTTGAACAAATGCAACTACAATATGCTCAAGGCGTTGAGTCAATTTCAGCGACAGAATCTTCAGTTGCGCACATTAGTGAGCAAAGTAAAATCATTCCGCAATCAATGAATGAATTAAAAGATGTCATGGAGGTGAATCAGCATCAATTGGCTGAACTCGAACGTCATTTAGAAGCGTTTAAGTTAATGCGAGATGAAGCTGTTAAAGCAGTGCCAGAGATTAGGGCTCAAGTGCAAAGCACCGTAGAAGATATATCCGCAGCAGTGACTACTGCCAGTGACCATTACAAATCACTTCTATCTGAATCCGATGATTATATTAAAGCGCATGCTCAAACGTCTAATGAATTACTTGAAAAATTTGCTAGTGAAACCGAAAAAGGTATTAATAGTGTTGGCGAACGTTTAATTGAAAGCTCGGAAAAAATAGGCAAAGAAATTGAAACCGCAGGTAATGAGTTTACAGACAACACAGCCCGAACAAACGAAAGCTTACAAACAAGTTCTGATTATCTGCAAACACAGACGGAAGTTATTAAGCAGCATTTACAAGACGCGGTAAGTGACCTTAACAGCACTATGCGTGACATGATTGAGAAGTTAGTTGTAGATGCTAAAGACATAAATTCAACAATGAAAGAAGCCAACAAAAACTTGGTAACTGACACTGAGCTTGTTCGAGATACGGTGGTTAAGTCAGCTGAAAAATTACAGCAACGACTAAATGAAGTGATTGATGATGCAGCAACACAACAGATTAACCAAGCTAAGCGTACGTTTGATGCCATGGAAGAGCAAGTTAAACAACAGGTAGGATTTACCGCTGAAGCTGTCGATTCACAACTTAAGCTGATTGATACAGCAATGCAGCAAGAAATAAATCGAGTAATGAATGAAATGGGTCAAGCTTTAGCTCAAGTCAGCGGTAAGTTTGTTGAAGACTATATTAAATTGACTCAAGCTATGAATGAAGTTGTTAATCAGCGAGTAGTCTAATGGATAAAATATTTGGCACTAACCACAGAGCACAGGAAAGTGGTGAGCATTGGTTGACTGTGTCTGATTTGATGGCTGGTTTAATGATGGTTTTCTTGTTCATCGCTATTGTTTTTATGATGATAACGCAAAAAGAAAACGACAAAATCAAAGATGTGGCTGTTGCATATCAAGAAAACCAAGTAGCTATTTATCAAGCTTTGGAAGATGAGTTTGAAAAGGATCTTGATAAGTGGGGCGCGACTATAGACAAGGAAACATTGGCCTTCAATTTTCAATCACCAGATGTATTGTTTGCTAATAATGAAACCCGTTTAAGTGATGCATATAAAGAGATTTTGAATGATTTTTTCCCTCGTTATATTAGGGTGCTTGCACCATATAGAGATTCATTAGATGAAATTCGAATTGAAGGGCACACGTCAAGTTTAGGCTTGCGTGGTTCATCAAATGCAGAAGCATATTTCTATAATATGCAATTATCGCAAGGCCGCACTCGTTCAGTATTAGAGTATGGCTATTCGTTGATGCCAGATGATGCCGAATGGATTAAAGCAAATATTGCGGCAGTTGGTTTTTCATCATCACGTTTAGTTTTGAATGATGGTGTTGAAAATGAAGCAATGTCTCGTCGAGTTTCGTTTAGAGCAATAACTAACGCTGATATTCAAATTAAACGGATATTAGAGGCTCAATAATGAAACTAACCGTTGATTTAAGTGCATTGCATCGAGCGGTTGCGCCACTAGGAAAAGTCGTCACTCATTTTAATATTAGTAGCCGTTCAACAGAGCTTGAGAGTATTGGAAGTCATTTAACGAAAGGATTAATTCTCGGAAAAGATATCCAACTTGACCAAATTGATGGCTCCGATGGAATTTTGAATTATGACGGTCATCAGGTCATGCTTTATATTCCTGATCAGGGAAATAATATTCAAAATGTTTTGAGTAATGGTAAAGAGAAGTGGGCCAAAAGAGTTCACGTTGCAGAATGTAAAACAATTATTGGTATGAGAGAGAAGGGAAGGTTTAATGACCGTTACGATGTAATAAATCGTATCGATGGGTTTTTCCCTGTTTTTGGTATTGAATCTCACAGTAAACAAGAAATAAATGGAGAAGCTGAGTTAGCTGTCTGCCAAAACTGTTTAACCCTCATTAATCATAATAACTTTCCTTTGTTATCTTGGGGAGACAAGACTGTATTTATACAAAACTTTTTATATTCTAAGTTTTTTGAATCATATAGCTCTTATTTTAAGGCTCTGCCTAAATCTACTGCGGGTTTTCAGTCCGCAGGTTATACATCTGATTGGCCATCAATTTCATCTAAAATTAGACTTGAACTTGATTATACCTGTGAACAATGTGGCGTTAATTTAATTAATGAATCTAAGCTTTTACATGTACATCATATTAACGGAAACAAAGCTAATAATAATCGCGATAACTTGCGAGGACTTTGTGCTGATTGCCATAAAAAACAACCACATCATGGGCATTTATATGTAAGTAATGAAGATATTCTAAAAATAAATCGATTACGCCGTGAACAGCATAAGTTTGATGTATTTGATTATAATAACCTAAGAGAATATGCAGATACAGCATTGGATGGTCTGTTGCAAAAATGCGAGTCAATGAGGTTACCTGGTGCAGAGTTAGGTGTCGTCATCAATGATAAAAACAATATGATTGCTATAGATTTATGCTGGCCTAGACGTAAAGTGGCCGTGTTAATCAACATGTCTAATGCTAAAGCTTTGAGGGTGCATGGTTGGAATGTACTTACAGTATTTGAAGCATTAAACAACTTTGATTTATTTCAGGCACAAGTTAGATAAGAGATTTAGTGTGTTTTTGCAAGGTTTTATAAATGTTAAATTCATAACAAATATGCTACTACATTCAACTTAGGAGAAGCTTACCCTCAAGGTGTGTTTATTGATCAAGATTGGTATAACTTAAGCGATAAGCCTCAGCCTTTAAACCAAAACTTTAAAATTGTGGATTGGCGTGACTTTCAGAAAATATTAAAATAATAAAAGTGACGCTTAAGAGATGATTTAGTCACTGTTTAATTAAGGTTTTCCTTTCAAACTAACTCCCCGATTTAATGGCGTTATTGTCAATAAATCGGGGAGTTTTTATTGTGTTCAATTATCCTAAAGCGGCTTATCGAATAATCATCTGCTCACGTTCAGGGCCTACAGATACCATGCTCACAGGTACGCCCATTAGCGCTTCGATACGGGTTACGTAATGTTGTGCGGCGATTGGCAGGCTGTCAAAGGTGCGACAACCACTGATATCTTCACTCCAACTTTGCATCTGCTCATAAACAGGCGTTAATGCGGCTGTTTGTGGCCAAATTGGATTTTCTGGGTGTTGGCCTTCATAAGCAACACAGATTTTTAAATCTGCCATACCTGATAAACAATCAATTTTAGTTAATGCTATTTCAGTAGCGGCTTGTAATTCAACACCATTACGCGTCGCAACTGCATCAAAGAACCCCATATCACGTGGACGACCTGTTACTGCGCCATATTCGTTTGCACTTTCACGGAAGTTATCTTGATGTTCCATTGCTGTTACTAGTGTGCCAGTACCTACTGATGAGCTAAATGACTTAGCTACAGCAACAATACGCTCAGGATATAAAGCCGGTAAACCACTGCCGATACCAGCATAAGCAGCGGTTACATTAGATGACGTTGTCCATGGGTATTCACCGTATACTAAATCTCTACCTGCGCCTAACTGTGCTTCGAATAACAGGTTAGCTTTTTCTTTTTGCAGTGCTTTTAGCGGCTCTGTTACGTTACAAATGAATTGGCGCCAAGGTGCTGTGACGTCTAACAACCAGTTGGTCATCTCTTTTGCCGTTTGGTTAAAGTCACTGTCAGGGTAAAGGGCTTTCAGTTGAGGTAGTTTCCAATCAAGTAAGAATTGAATACGTTGTTGTAGCACTTCTGGTTGGTTTAACCAGCCAACTAAAATACCTTTTTTCATTACACGATCGCCGTAAGCAGGTGCGATACCTTGCCTTGTTGAACCGTATGCAGCATCACCAAGGCGTTGCTCTTCTAAGGTATCTTCTAACGCGTGTAATGGTAAACAAAGCGTTGCACGGTCTGATATCTTTAGGTTTACATCGATGTTTGATGCTTTAACTTCGCTAATTTCTTCACTTAAAGCAGCAGGGCTGATCACCATTCCTGGGCCAAGTACTGCAATACAATTAGGGTTAAATATGCCGCTTGGTAATTGGTGTAGTTTGAAAGTACCGAAATCATTAACGACAGTATGACCAGCATTATTACCGCCTTGAAAACGAATACTTGCGCTCGCGTCTTCTGCTAAAAAATCAACGATACGACCTTTACCTTCGTCGCCCCAGTTTGCACCTACAACCACTATTGATGTCATACTTTACCCCTTGAATGATGAAAAGGGTATGCTACATAACTGTCGATAATATGATAAATTAATAATAGTTATTACATTGATAAGTATTCCATATGGCTGGCTATGTATTAAATTGAGAGGTTGGAAGGTAATTATGCTTGATATTAATTGGTTAAAAACGTTTGTTACATTAGCTGAATTACAACATTTTGGTAAATCTGCCTTAGCATTACACATGACCCAACCCAACGTCAGTTTGCATTTAAAACAATTAGAGAGGGTGACTCGCACCAAGTTAATAGAGCGCAGCCCGTTTAGGTTGACCCAAGCAGGGCAACGTTTATTAGCGAGCAGTCAAAAAACCTTACAAGAGTTAAAAGTGTGCCAAGCAGATATTAATGCCTTGAATGACCTTCGCCAAGGTACATTGACTATTGCTGCCAGCGATATCATTTCCAGAGCACTGTTGATTGAACCCTTTCAATTATTTAAACAAGAGTATCCAAACATGGATCTTGCCCTTTTTAATACAACTTCATCGCAAGCTTCTTCATTAGTTAAAAGTGCAGATGCAGAATTAGGCTTTGTGATTGCCCAGAAAGAAAGTTTACCGCTGCATTTTACAGAGTTAAAAGCAGTGCATTGGTGTGCGGTTGGGCATCAATTAGAATTAGTACAAGGTGAAGTGGTGCAAAAAGATAGTGCGGAGTCTCCCACGTTAATTTTACTTGGTCATGATACGCGAACCCGTGATTTGATTGACCTTGCTTTGCCTTCTTTAAATCTACCGCGCTATCGAATCATGGAAGTAGGCAGTGTCGATGCGCAAATAGATTGGGCTGAGGCCGGATTTGGCACCGCCATTGTTCCTGATTTTTCTATTTATAATAGAGAAAATTTAAAAGCGGAGGTGGTGACGCTTCTCGATTTCCCTTGTACTAGTTTGGGGTATGTTGTTCGAAAAAACCAAGTGCTGTCTAAGGCCGTTAAGCATCTTTTACGCTTAGTCAGTAAAAAGATTGCTCTTAATAAACAACCTTCGTAATTGGATTTTTGTTATACCAATTATATTAAATAAGTGATCTAAATTTTGCACAGAAAAATGATTTATTGATTCTTTGTTGGTGCAAGTGAAGGAGTGGCTTCAAGTGGCTTCAAAATAATACGAATACCTTCGCCATTTTTAAATATATCCTCTAAAGATTGAGAATAATTTATTGATTCTTTTTCTGCTACTTCTTGATATTTACTACGGCCAGTTAAATACTTGCTCCAAGATTTTTTAGGATCAGGATGAATAAGCACTTCGCTATCAGCATCTACTAGATACACCAAAAAATCAGTAGACTCAGTTAAATAACCGATAACATTTGTCATATCTAAGTTGATGATAACCATGCCAGAAAATTTTCCATCAACATAAACTGGAGATGAAATCCTATAAGTAGGGTTAATTAGTTGCTCTATTTCTCCTAGTTCTCTATTTAAATCAAACGATGAGTACCATAAGCCCCCAGCTGGTGTTTTTTTAGTTTCCGAGAAATATTCTCGAGCGCTTTTATTCTGTAGTGCTTCTTTTTTTACGACAATAGGTGCTAATCCCTTAGTTGATTGCTCAATACGAATCTTTTCTTGGCCATGCCCATCTATAAAACGAACTTGCATATAGTGCTTATTGATAGTGGCAGCGGTAAGAAACAATTCATTCAAGCTTTCTCGAGCTAATACTTCATTTTTAGATACATAAGAAGCCATAAAGGGAGTATTGACTAGTGAGGTAACTAGCCTTTCCTGTTGGCTAATAATGTGCTGTAGGTACTCTCGTTTGATTTCAATCTCTGAAGATGCTTTTGTTGAAATGGTATTTTTGCTTTCAGATGCATTCACTTTAGTAATGACTAATCCGTTAGCAGAGAGCATCGAAAATATTATGAGTAATAATGGACTTTTTAAACGACTACATATCCATAAATGAGACCTTTTAAGCTTACTATAAGCGTTTAAAATGAAAGAGAGTAAGTTTAGCAATGAAGCGACTCTTGGTATGGCTATATGTTTATTTTGATATGACATTTTATGCTTTTCCTAATGAATTAGTGTCGATGATAACTAATCTTTTCATTTACTGGCGTAAAGCGAATAAGTTGTATTTTTGAAGTTTAAGATTGATTTGCTCTTAATGGTTGTAATGTGTTTAATTATTGCTCAATAAAACGACTATATCCTCAAAAAAGTATTAGAACAACTTTATGTCAATATATTGAGATGACAGAGACTAAAGCTTCTAAAGCCTCTTGGTCTATCCTTGAAATGAGTTATTAATGAAATAATTATTATTAATAATGGGTCTAGTTATATATATCCGTTACCGTTCAAGGTGTTTTGTCTATTCATCACGTCAATAAGAGAATTTTATGAAAAAAATATTAGGGTTAATTTTATCAACATCGATGCTTTTTTATGTGTCATTAGCTAATGCAGATAAGGCCGTATTAGCGGGTGGTTGTTTCTGGTGTATGGAGTCTGATTTCGAAAAACTACCGGGTGTGACTGATGTTATTTCAGGCTTTACCGGTGGTGAAGTGGAGAATCCAACTTATCGAGGAAATCATGAAGGGCATTATGAAGCCGTTGAAATAACTTACGATGCTAAAGAGGTAAGCTACCAAGAAATATTAGATCATTATTGGGTTAACATTGACCCGTTTGATGCAAGAGGTCAGTTTTGCGATAAAGGAACCAGTTATTTAAGTGCTGTTTTTGTTGCTAATGAGCAGGAACGAACACTTGCTGAGAAATCTAAACAAGCAGTGATTGACGAGTTTCCTAATAAAACCGTCGTGACACCTATATTAACTGCGAGTACTTTTTATCCTATTAAAGGTAATGAAAGCTACCATCAAGATTATTACAAAAATAACCCTCTACGTTACAATGCGTATCGCTGGAATTGTGGTCGCGACCAACGTTTAAAAGAAATTTGGGGTGATAGAGCAACTCATTAATCCTATTTGTATTGAATGTATGGTTTGAATATTTTCATTGAGAAGTAATTTAATAGTCATTATTAAAAGACTGAATACTAAAAAGCAGCTAACTCAAACGATTAGCTGCTTTTTTTGTTATTTAACCTCAATTCAGGTTAACGCAGAAATTCGCTTAAATAGCCGTGTTGTATCGCTTTTCTTATTCGGAATTGAGGTTATTTACTTTAAGAAAAATATTTTAAGCAAAATCTACACTCTTAATTCGTTCTTTGAATAGCTTATCTATTACATCAAATCAAAAACTAAATCATACCTTCATAAAATAAACTTAAATTTACTCATAAAGCAGCGATAAAATAATCACCAAAAAAATTATGTATATTCTATTGTTTATTGTACTATTCTTATTTAGCCGTCTATACGTCCATTATTTTTGAAGGAATTGAAAATGTTTAATAAGAAAATTTCAAGGTTATTTTATATTTTACCATTAGTGCTTGGATTAGCTGCTTGTGGGCAAGAAGATGATACTCAAGTGATCAAAGTAGGTGCAACTGTTGGCCCTCATGCTGAAGTTGTTGAAGCCGTTGCTGCGGAAGCCGCAAAACAAGGTTTGAAAGTTGAAGTGGTTATATTCTCTGACTATATCACCCCTAATGCTGCGCTTGCCGATGGTAGTCTTGACCTTAACAGTTATCAACATCAACCGTTTATGAGTAACTTTAATAGTAATAGTGAGCAAAAAATCGTTTCTATTGGGCACTCTATTTTAATGCGTATGGGTATCTACTCAAGCAAATACAAATCTATTAATGATTTACCGGATAATGCAAAAATTTCAATTCCTAACGACCCTACTAACGGTGGACGTGGTTTACTCTTATTGGCTGATGCAAAGTTAATTACCTTAAAGCCTGATGCGGGTGCAAAAACAACGGTTTACGATATTGTTGATAACCCTAAAAACTTTGAATTTATTGAAGTGGAAGCGGCTCAGTTACCACGTACATTAGATGATGTTGATGCCTCTGTTATTACGATGAATTACGTTATGTCTGCGGGCTTGAGCCCTGCTGAGCAAGGTATTTACCTTGAAGCGAAAGATGCTGAGTTTGCTGTCATGAATATTGCGTCGCGCGTTCAAGATAAAGATAATGAAACTTACAAAAAGTTTGTTGAAATCTTTCAAACACAAGCGACGCGTGATTTTCTAGATAAGACATATAAAGGCACGATAGAAGCTGCTTTTTAATTTTATACTTTAGCCTTGAAGCATCACCTTATTCACTTAGCTAATAAGGTGATGCTTTATAAAGGTTAATCCTCCCTTAAATCAAAACTCTTTATTATATTGTTTGTTGTGTGGTTAACTGTTGACGGTAAGCTTTTCTCTTAGCTGGGTGTTTCATTAATAACGTCAGTACTAATGATAGGGTGAGTAATGTCATTATCACGTAAAAAGTGGGTACAAAACCACCGAAGATAGACGCAACAATCGATCCCGTAATACTACCGATACCAAACCCCAAGTAAATCACACCATAGTTTTTGGTTAAATTATTTAAGCCAAAGAAGTCACTTATGAGTGAAGGGAACACCGTAATGGTGCCTCCGAAACTAAAGGCAATACAAGCAACGGCAAAGTAAAATACATTGCTGCTAGGTTCGCCAAAGATTAAAGAAGCAACGCCTGCAAAACTCACTAATATGGCAAACGAAATCACTTTTATTCTTTCAACTTTGTCTGACAATACACCTAATACAAGTCGACCTGCTAAATTTGCAATCGCAATAACTGCAACCGATGTTGCGGCAGAAGTGACTGATAAATGAATGTAGTTTTCACCAATATCTTTAGCGACGCCAATTACATACAAACCACTCATACAGATTGATAAGAAAACAGTTGCTAGCATCCAGAATTGAGGCGTTCTTATTGTTTGCGATAAGGTAAATTCACCGGAATTGGTTGGCAGTTTGTGTTGTTTGTTTGTTGTTGCTTCGACAGTCTGTTTCGGAGCATCACTCATTAATAAACCACCGAAAATAACCATTACCATGGCAATCATTCCCCAAGCAGAAAAGGCTTGAGCTAAGCTAAAGTGCGTTAGTAAGTACATATTAATAAATTTAAAACCAAGGCTACCTAAACCATAGGCTCCAATCGCACAGGCAGATACCAATCCTTTATGTTGTGGGAAGTATTTAACACAGTTAGATAGAGTCATTAAATAGCCCGTACCATCTGCAAAGCCAACTAATAAACCGATGCAAATATACAGTGATATTAAGTTGGTTGCGTGAGAGGCGAGCAATAAACTCGCGCCAAGTAACACACCTGCACCAATGGTGACATTTTTAACGCCAAATCTATCTTGTAATTTGCCCGAGATAGAAGAAGCAAATGCGAGAGCTAAACTAAGAATACCGAAGGAAAATGCAATTTGGCTAACAGGCTCATTAATTTTTTCAGCGAGAGGGGAGTTAAATAAGCTCCACGTATAAACCGAACCTAAGGCAAATTGTGCAATGACGGTGCCTATTAAAGTAAGCCATTTTTTTTGATGTGACGCGATAGTAATCATAATGTGAACCCCAAAAGTTTAAAATATTAAAAAGTGGATGAAGACGATTTTCTCGCTTCTGATAGGTTCAAAATACAACGTCTGAAAAGCATTACAATATGTGTGGGAAAGTAAAAAATGAAATGCAATTCAATCACCATGAATTGCATTATTTGGGCGTGAATTACAAACTCATGATTTTTCGAAACTCTTTTATATTACCTCTACTGACTGATATTTTAGTTGGGTGATGATGAAATTTAAGTAAGTAGGTGCTATTCACCCAAGGGATGATCTCTTCTATACGCTTTAAGTTTACACAGTAAGAGCGATGACAACGAAAAAACTGGCGTTGTGGTAGTTTGTTGACTAGTTCGCTAATGTTATAAGGCGCAATAAAAATACCTTCTTTAGTATGTACTTCAGTGAGTTTCTCTTTTGCTTCTGCGTAAATAATGTCATCTATTGGCATGACCCGTATGCGATTATCTCGAGATAGATTAATGGTATTGGTTGATGTTTGTATAGGATCCTCAGCCATTAAAGAGGTGGCATGGGCTTCAAGCTTTAATAACAGACGCTTTACTCGTTGTTCATCTAAAGGCTTAAGTAGGTAATCAAACGCTTCTAGCTCAAAAGCTTCTAATGCATGTTCTTTATAAGCCGTGGTAAATACAATTTGTGGAGGTTGTGCGAATTGATGGATATTACGCGCTAATAACATGCCGTTAATAGAAGGAATGTTAATATCAAGAAACACGATATCAACCGTATTGCTTTGTAAGTAAGTAAAGGCCGCTAAACCGTCGTCAAAGGATTCTATTACTTCAATACGACTATAGGTCTTAATTAAGTAGTTAAGCTCTTCACGGGCTAGGTATTCATCTTCAACGATGATTGCTTTTAACATGCTTCCTCCTGAGTATCATTGGCATCGAAAGAAACACTCGTACCAATGTCTTGACGTTGAATCGTCAGGCCTGAACCATAAAGTAGGCCAACACGCTGATGTACATTAACCATTCCTATGTGATGACTGCCCATCGAGCCTTTATAAATCCGTTCGATAACCTCTGTTTTTATGCCTACGCCGGTATCGGTAACTGTTACTTTTACCGTTTCTTCTTGTTGTTTCACTGAAATGGTCACTGTACCGGGTGTACGAGAAGGCACAATGCCATGTTGAATTGCATTTTCAACTAACGGTTGAATCAGTAGAGAAGGAATCTTGATATGGACAGGGTCGATATCAAATATTACCGTTAACTTATTACCAAAACGTGCTTGTTCAATAGCAACGTAATCTTGTACTTGTTGAATTTCTTCTTGAATATCAATTAATTCATTGCCTTTTTCTAAATTGAAACGTAAAAAGTTGGCAAGGTTTGCAATCAATTGTCGTGCTTGATCTGGTTTAATCCGTACTAAGGTAGAAATTGCATTTAATGCATTGAATAAGAAGTGTGGGTTAATTTTATTTTGTAAGGCTGAAAATTCAGCTTTGCTAGCCATGGTTTTAAGTTGTTCCATGTTCGACACTTCGATTTGTGTTGAGATTAGATGGGAGAGACCAATAGCCATTTCACGTAACGCATGACGAATTTGATGTGGTTGGCTGTAGAAGATCTTGAGAGTGCCTGTCACTTTGCCATTTCCCCATAACGGAATAATGAGCAGTGAATGAAACTCATGCACATTAAGATTGTTGTTAATGATTTGTTTGCCTAAATCCACTGCTTGTTGTGTCATGTAACTTATCTGATGATGGGAATCGAGAAAGTTTTCTTCACCGACCCCTACATAAGCTTTTACATTACGAGTATCAGTGATGGCAACGGCATCAGCACCTGTTTCTTGTTTAATAATTTCACAGACTTTAACTAAAGAATCACGATCGTTTTTTCGGAAATGGGGTAGGGTTTTATTTGCAATATTAAGCGCTTGTTTAGCTTGTAGTGCTGCGACTTTATCTTTTTCATCATCAATACTTTGCACTAAAGTAATGATCAAACCAATGCATAAGGTGCCTGCGATCATTGGGATTGAGATTTGTTCAACGATTGAGATAGCTAATGCTGAATTTTTGTTAAGCAACAAAATTAATATCATAGTGAGTAGTTCACACAACATACCTGCGGCAATACCATATTTTGCATAATCTTTTTTATCACAACGCTGGTGGATCCAGGTTGCAAGTAAACCAGCTAGAATGCTGGTAATAAGGCACGCGAGTGATGTTGGGCCATCAATGTCTATCCAATACCGATGGACACCTGAGATTAACCCTGCTGCAATCCCAACCCAAGGTCCAAATAGAATACCACCACAAATAATGGCAATGATTCTTACATTAACCACGGAGCCATAAACATTAATCCCGGTGTAAGTGCTGAATACCGCAAAGCAAACAAATAATAATAGGATAATGGTAATTTCTTTGGGGGTGCGCTGACGTTTACTGATGATTTTTTGAAAAAGCTGAGTTCTAGTGAGTAGAAAGAGTGCCATTAGCATTAATGCGGCACGTTCAAAAACAGCAAGTAGCATGGTGAGTTGGTCTAAATACAAATTAACCTCGAACAATAATAGATAATGCCCCCTAGTTTAGTGCTTGTATGTCTGGCACGTTATGAGGAGGATCAAGTGATAGTTTTGAAAAAACGAATAGATAAAAATTTACAGAATTTCAAACACATTTAAATTATTTAACTTTAACGCTATGAATAATTAACGTTTTCCCTGATTCATTTCATCCATTGTATGCTTTTTATTTTATTCGTAACTAAATTAACTCGATTACATATTGATTAAAACCTTCATGTTGTTATGGTCAGGCAAACGGTAGCGACTTTATCTAGGAAGTTACTCTATCTTATTTTCTTCTTCATTCAGATTAGGTTGTTTTATGATATTAGGTTGGGTACAGCTCATTGTCGGCGTTATGTTGTGGGTTCTTGCTATTGCAGCAGGCATTGCATGGATCGGCTTTTGTTTTGGTACGATCATCATTGGTATTCTGCTTTTATTTTTTGCTCCTCGTATTCTTATTTTCCCTACCGCCTTTATTTCTGTGTTTGCTAATGGCTTTTTACTGGTTGGGCTAGTTAATATTAAGAAAGGGGCGCGAGATAAAGATATTATCGATTCAGAAGCTGAATGGGTTAAAACAGATGACGATGATGATTACAACAATGACCATAGTGATAACAAGAACAATGGTCATAATAATAAAGAACCAATCGCAGGGCTTCTTGAAAATAAGAAAGATAAAGAATAAAACTTGATAGATTATTAAGCTAAAAATAACAGCTAAAATGGAAGAACAATGGAAATAACCAGAGGCAAGGAATTCAAGTCAGATAAAGCTTGGGGCGCTAAAGACATTGCTAATATGAATGGCATTACGACCCGTTTACATTGGACAGACAAAGCCTATAAATGGCACGTAAACGATGGGCAAGAAGTGTTTGTGGTGTTAGATGGGGTTGTTGAAATGTTTTATAAAGAAAATGGAATAGAGCAATCTTGCATTCTTAATTCAGGAGATATTTTTTATGCGTCTATTGGCACAGAGCATGTTGCCCACCCAAAAGGAGAAGCAAGAATATTGGTTGTTGAGTCAGAAGGTAGTGTCTAACTCATCTGTTCATTATTGGCAGTACTAAGCTATAACTCTTTCTGGCATTCCTTAACACTAAGGCCTTTTAGAAAGCTTTGTTTTATTTTTTGTTCTTGTGATTCTGATAGTATGAATGGCATTTGTTTACTGTTAGCCGCTAATTGGCGGATAATACGACGACGGTATATTGCTAAACGATTGATGTGCATGAATAAACCTGATCCTGCAAATACGAGTACGCCACAAATTATATAAAAAATTAGCATGTTATCTCCTTCGTTTATTTATACTTAGAGCAGTGTCTCACATCATTTTACTTAGTTAAAACTTTATTCAAGGAAGAAGAAGTATGTCGTTAGCGAGCGTATTACGATTAGTATTGTTAGCTGCTATTTGGGGTGGATCATTCTTGTTCATGCGTCTAACTGCAAATAGCTTAGGCCCTGCAGTGTTAATTGAAGGGAGAGTATTCGCTGCTGCATTATTTTTGTTGTTAATAAGCCTTTATCTTGGGCGCACATTACTTTTTACTTCCCATCTTAAGCATTTCTTTATTATTGGTGCGTTTAATACCGCTCTGCCTTTTTTGATGTTCGCTTATGCAGCGCAAACATTAAATGCATCCACCTTAGCGATTCTTAATTCAACAGCTCCACTTTTTGGTGCTGTTATTGCTAGTTTATGGCAAAAAGAACCTTTGAAATTAAAAGCAGGTCTTGGGTTATTAGTTGGTATGTTAGGTGTGTCAGTATTAGTCGGTCAGCATGCAATGACGCTGGGTGAAGAGGGGCTATTAGCTATTTTAGCCTGTTTATTAGCTGCTTTTATGTATGGTGTGTCTGCTAATTATACCAAGGTAGCTCCAGTTGTAGCTCCGTTTGAAAATGCACATGGCAGTCTGTGGGCTGCGGTGATTATAGTGTTACCTTTATTGCCTTTTATGCCAATACGAGATCCTATTACCTTACCAATTAGTATGTCTGTATTAGCATTAGGTATTGTATGTACTGGTTTTGCTTATTTATTATACTTTCGATTGGTGAAAGATGACGGTCCTGCTTCTGCTTTGTCAGTGACTTTTTTAGTGCCGTTATTTGGAATTGTATGGGGGCATCTTTTTTTAGAGGAAGCGATCGGCTTAAATACTTTATTAGGGGCTTCATTAGTTATTATCGGTACTATTTTGGTAACTGGTTTTTCCTTTAAAAAGGCGTTAAAGAAACGTTGAATATTCAGTACAGTAGTATAGTCTGGATAATTATTTTTATGTTTACACTATTATGTTAAGTAACAGATAAATTTAATATGAAAATTTTATTATTTATAATAAATTCATCTACTTGCTATAAATGGAATTTAATTTGCAAAATATATTGTTTGTTCGTTTAAGACTTTTCTTAATTATTTTATCAGGTGTTTTGTCAGCGCCTTCCATAATGGCTAATCCCTTCGATTTATTCTCAGTTAATACGGGGTCATTTCTGTATCATGCACTTCCACCTGATTCAGATTCAACTCAATACTTTAATAATCAATACTTTTCTATAGAGCGTAAGCTTAATGCGGATTCTGATTACAGTATATTAGTGGGTACCTTTATCAACAGCCAAAATAATCGCTGTGCGTTGTTAGGTGTCCGTAAAGATTGGTATCGAATTAATGATAAGTTGGTGATTAAAGGTGTTTATACTTATGCTGGTGAGTTTTTTATAGATGCTTTTGATAATTGTGGTGATGATGGCTTTTATCAAGATATGAAAGACAATACAGGTCTTGCTTTTGCCCCATATATTTATCATGCCGCTCAATACAACTTTACTGATTATTTTGGTGTCGAAGGAGGGGTAATATTACCTGGTATTTTATTGATGAGTGTACAGTGGAGTTTTTAATCACATTGTTGTATTAGTTGGTTATTTTAAAAAATACTGAATCCTATAAGTGCTTAATTTAAAGCTGATTAGGTGTCTGATAAACAACCACAGACACCTTTCAAAAACTATTTTATAGCGCTTTAAACTCTACGTTATACTTTCCTAAACCTTCATATTTAATCTCTGTTGATTTGATTGGTACTTCAATCGCGCCAGCATAAGAACCAGTAATAATAGCTTGGCCTTTTTCTAGGTTTAAACCATTTTTACACATGAAATCAACGAACCAGTAAATTGGTGCTTGAGCTGATAGGTTAGGATGTTTACCGTCATAGCTTGCGTCATCGATAGATAACTTAATTTCAGCAGCATCGTATGCTTGTGCTTTAGTTATTTCTGGCCCTACAAAAATACCTTGGTTTAATAGGCAGTCTGCTTGTCTATCAGCGAAGATAAGGTCGTCGTTAGGTGCATAGCGGCGTTGTAATAGCTCTAATGCCATATGTGTTGTTGCAATTGCAGCGTCAACTTCTGCATTTGTATAACCTTCTGCGCGTGCAGGTAAATCAGTACCTAGTACAAATGCGATTTCAGGTTCGATTAATGTTTTACCTGGTTCTGTTGATTTAACGAAACAGGTGCTACCTTGTTGTACTGTGCCTTCTAAAACAGGACCAACAATAATTTGTTCTGGGTTTAATGGAACTAAACATTTCCAACCAGCTATCTTTTTACCACTCGCTTTAACGGTTGCTGCTTGAATTGCAAGTGCATCTTCAAAGTTAGTTGGACGACATGCATCAGGTAAAATACCACCTTTTTCATTGCTCTCGCGGCGAGCTAATAATTCCGATGCAGCTTGTAAACAAGCTTCTTCGCTTAATGTTTGAGTATTTTTATTAGTCATTTTAAGTCTCTTTTAAATACAGGCTATCGCCATGAACTGTGAATTAATTATAAGTATATTAACGTCAAAGCGATCGAAAAGTTAGTATTTGTATGACTTTTTAAATAGTTTGTTATCAAAATTAGATTTAAAGCGTAGTGATGGAACTAATGCAGACAGTTTTTCATTGAAATTAGATGTTCTTTGGCTGTTTATTTATCATGAATCTTGTATGAAAGTTTAGTGGTGCTTTTGTTCGTCTTTTTATCGATGATTTTTTATATGATCAGGCATGGGAAAGGGGTGATTGGTAAAAAGATATTTTGGGTGATTTTTTCAGTGGCGTTATATAGAAGTATCATAGATAGTTGACTGTTAAGCTCGCTATCATTAGTAATCACAGTGATTAGCGACGACTTACTAACAAGTTAAATAATGGACTATCTAACTTGTTAGTAACGTGACAGAGAGAAAGTTAAGGTTGTTTTATCTAGCCAGTTTTTACATTTGACACTACCTAAACAATTCTTTTTTATTACTCTTCTTCTATTAGTAATTGTGTTGCTTGAATATTATGCTGCTGTAAAAAACCTAATAGTTTCACCATATGTTGTACTTCAGTTGTTTTATCGGCAGCAATAACCCATTGTGTTGCTGGCTTTTCTTGTACTATTTGTATTAGTTTTTGCTGGAAGACTGACCAGTCGGGAAGTTTTTCTCCATCAATAGCCCAATGTGGTTCTGAGCTTAGTATGTTAATGGTCACTGCTTTATTATCGACGACTTGAACAGCACTTGTATCCGTTGTTGGCAAATCAACTTGTAAAGATTGTAACTTAATATTCGCAGAGAGCATTAAAAACACCATTACAATAAAAATAATATCCAATAACGGAGTAAGATCAACCTGCGGCAGCTCTGATTGATTTGGACGTTGACTGCGTATCACGATTTTACTTCCTCAGCTTTTATTGCTGTTTTAGCGGTACGTTTTTGTTCTGGGAAGCTCACACCTTGTAACCATAGATTACAAAAGTTAAGCGTAAACTCTAAACGATAAGTTACTTTATTTGCCCATAAACCTAATAGCTGTGCGCCACAAATAGCAGGTAGAGCAATTAATAAGCCAGCAGCTGTTGTACGCATCGCGATACCTAAGCCATCAGCTAAGTCATTTGGTGTTACAGAGCCAGTTGTTAGTGCAATGGCTTTAAACATTTCAATTAATCCTAATACGGTCCCTAATAAACCAAGTAATGGACTGATAACGCCAATTAAGGCTAATAACTTTAAGCCACTATGCAATTCTTGACGCTTATCTTGTACCCAAATACTAGCGGTGTCTTCACGTAATTGTTGGCTAAAGTGTTGGTGTGCAAATAGCATTGCAATGCCACGCTTAGCGAGATTCTTTTCAGTTTTTAGTTGTTGGCTAAGTAACTCTAGTTGTTCGCTTTGTTTTGGATCATGTCCTGTTAATAACTTCTTTATTTCTTTCTTACTTAATGAGCCTGAACTCAATAGTTTTAATAAACGTTCACTAATAATCATCAGTGTTAATAGAGAGCAGATAATTAAAGGCCAAGTCATTAAGCCTAGTTGTTCTTGTACTATGTTGAATAAAGTCATTGTTAATCCAGTTTAAAGCTAATAGGTATGTAAATACGGTGTGCGATACTTTTGCCATTGATGGTGTGAGGAGAAAACTTCCATTTTTTAATTGCTTTTAGAGCAGCTACATCAAGCACTTTTGCGCCTGATGAGTCCTTCAGCAATAATTTCACTTGTTTGCCTTTTTCATCTAACCAGACTTCATAGGTAACCGTTCCCTCTATGCCTTTACGCTTAGCTAAACGCGGGTATTTAGGAGGTGTTGGTTTACTTAAAAAACGGCTTTTTTGTATCAGTTGTGGTTTTTCTTGTAAGCCATCACTTTTTTTCACAGTTTGTTGTTTATTATCTGTGATTTTTTCTTTCGGTGCTTTTTTGGTTTCAGTCGGTGCTGCTTTAGCAATCGGCTCTTTAGGCTCAACTACTTTTTCAGTTGGTTTCTTGACGGGTTCCGGTTTCTTTTCAACTTTTGCTATGACTTTTTTAGGCGTTTCTTTTTTAACTTTTTTAGTGACTGTTTTTTGTTTAACAATACGCTTTTTGACTGTTTTTTTAACCGGTGTTTTCGTTTCAACTTTTTTAGGTGTCGGTGTTTCGACAACCGGTTGAGGTTTCTCTGGAACAGGCGTTTCTACTTTTTTTGGTGTAGGCTTTACTGGCGTCGCAAAACTAATGCTGACGCTTTGTGTTTGCTGGCTGAGAGGCATCGCCATTACTGGTTGATCTAGTAATGGTGAAAAGATTAAAAAATGGATCGCAACAGATAAAAAACCCGCACTGATATAACGAAACATAGGGCCAGAACTCCATACAAAAAACAAAATAGATGTAACGATACTTATTATCAACTAATTCAATTATGAGATCAATTATCATTTACATTATCTTTTTGTCTTTAATGAGATATTTTTACTTTTATAGTGATAATTCGTATTCTTTTTGTTTTTTAATGGAATTTACTGGCTAGTGTAGCTAATTCATACTTTATTAAACTATATTGAGTGATGTCTAAGCTAGTTTAAGTGAGTTTACAGATCGTTTGATTTGAAGTTTAAAGTGTGAATTTTTTTAAATACATCGTCGAATTGAATCAATGTCAGTGTTTAAATAATAGGAAAGTGTAATGGGGCAGTCTTCAAAAAAACAACAGCATTTACGTGAACTATTAGAGCCTGAAATTCGTGCTTTTATGAGCAGTAAAAAAACATTACAGCTAGCCACAGTGGATGCTAATGGGCGATCTAATATTAGTTATGCACCATTTATTCATGATGCAGACGGTTATTATGTATTAATTTCAGAAATGGCTCGACATACTCAAAATATATTCGTTAATCCAGTCGCTTCTTTAATGATGATTGAAGATGAGTTAAACACGAGTAATTTGTATGCAAGAACGCGATTAACTTTTGATGCGCATGTGCAGATAGTTTCACGTGAAACTGATAAATGGTCTGAAATAATTCCTTTGATGATTGAAAGGTTAGTTAATACTGCTGAATTGTTGGCTCAACTTGGTGACTTTCATTTAATTAAGTTAAAAACCGAGGATGGATTATTTGTTAAAGGGTTTGGGCAAGCATATAAAGTGTCATCGGATGATTTAGTGGATTTTGTACACTTAAAAAAAGGCCATACTTCACTTGATGAAAATGATTAAATATTTGTAAAGGTGACTTAGAAAAAAGAGTAAGCCTTTTATACAGCGGTTGTGTTTCTTCTGCTATCACCAAATTGCACGTTTATTCAGATAGCTTAACTGTTAGAATGCGTTTCGTTATTTTATTTTAGACTATCTCGGAAACTACTATGTCAGAAGCTACGCTTAATACCATTGAAGATTTTTATGTATTGTTATCAAAAAGTATTGAAAATAATCAGGTCGTTAAACTGTTATTAAGCAAATATAGAGGCGCAGATAAGAGTTTAAACCGTGTTGCTATTCGCCCTATTACTTTACAAAATGAAGCGGTACTTAGCTTTGTATATGAGCATCAAACCAACCATATTACTAAAAACTATAGTTATAAGTTGGCATTGTCTGAAATTAAATCGTTAGTCGGTGAGGATTTCAAAAGCGCTTATTTAACGTTATTAGATGTAGAAGTGCAGATCGAATTTAGTAAAAAAGGTAAATTGAAAATCTCACAACATCAAGCAAAAAAACAACAAACTGCCGTCGCAACTCATAACCGTGAAAAGAATCGTTTTGTTGATATACAACGTCCATTTTTAACGGCATTAAAGGTGACGGATAAACAGCAAAAACTGATCCCTGCTATGTCTAATAAGTGGAAGCAAATCAATAAGTTTATTGAGGTGTTTAGCCAGGCATTGGATGTTTCCCCACATGATAAAACAACACCACTTAATGTCGTTGATTTTGGTTCTGGTAAAGGTTATTTAACGTTTGCCATTCATGATTACCTTCGTCATACCTTAAAGAATGACGCGCAAGTGACGGGAGTGGAGTTACGCCAAGCATTAGCTGATTTATGCAATGAAACTGCATCTACTTTGGATCATCAAGGTTTAGACTTTGTTTGTGGTGATGTAAAAACGCATGCACCAAAACAAACAGATGTAATGATTGCATTGCATGCTTGTGATGTCGCTACTGACTATGCCATTCATTATGGTATTCGTGCGAATGCGAGCATTATCATGTGTTCACCTTGTTGTCATAAGCAAATTCGTCCGCAAATGCAAAGCCCTGAATTATTCCAGCCAATGTTGCAATACGGTGTTCATTTAGGTCAGCAAGCGGAAATGGTGACGGACTCATTACGTGCGCTGTTATTAGAAGCCAATGGCTATAGCACGAAAGTATTTGAGTTTATTAGCTTAGAGCATACTAATAAGAACAAGATGATCTTGGCAGTGAAAAAATCCAAAATAAACCCTAAAGAACAAGCTAAAACGTTGACTCAAATTGCTAATATTAAAGCGTATTATAGCATTACAGATCATTGTTTAGAAAGCTTGCTAAAAGAAAGTGCAGTGCAAGTTTAATGGCAATTTTCATTCTAATTAAAGTACTTTAATGCCCTCTTTTCTGATTTAAACTTTTCAAATATAGCGATGAAATTATTTATTTAAGATTGTTTTGTCGCTTGTTTTATCTACAATTTCTGCGATGCTCATCGCGAATCCAATAGGGTTATTTTTATTTCACTTGCTCAAAAATAAAGCAACTCTATACTGATTAAAGTGTGTATTTTTAAGTGATGTAGAAAAAGGATCATAGAATACTCAACCCTCACCATATTATGATGTTCATTTTCTTTAGCTCTTTTAATTCACTATAAATAATTAATATTTTCCTCATACGCTTAATTTAAGTATTAGTTTAATAAGCTATTTTAGGGAAAAAATTTATTGTTTTTGCTCATTACTAATGGACATCGCTACGATGTTGGAGGTGGTTAATGAAAGAAAGACTAGCAATAATAGAGGGTGGGCGTAGTCCATTTTGTAAAGCGGGTTCAGCGTTAAAAACAATGCAGGCTGACCAATTAGGGGCGGTGGTTGTTAGAGAGCTAATGGCACGTTCTGTACTTGATTATCATGATATAGACGAAGTGATTATGGGTAACGTTGCACAGCCTGGTCATGCCGCTAATATCGCTCGAGTAATCGCGTTACAAGGCGGGTTTCCTACTAGTACTTGTGCTTATACAGTGAACCGAAACTGTGCGTCGGGCATGGAAGCAATGACAACGGCTGCGAATAAAATATTTGCAGGGGAAATTGAGACCGCGTTAGTTGGCGGTAGCGAGTCGATGTCCAGCATTCCTTTATTGTACAGCCCGCAAATGACTCAGTTTTTTATGCATATGATGCAAGCAAAAACGCCGGTCGCTAAACTCAAAGTACTTTCTCAATTTCGTTTACCTTTTCTAAAACCAATCATTGGTATTGAACTAGGCTTAACCGATCCCGTTTGTGGCTTGAATATGGGCGAAACAGCGGAAGTATTAACCCGTGAGTTTGGCATTACTCGAGAACAACAAGATCAGTTTGCTTTAAATAGTCATCAACAAGCGATTAAAGCACAGCAAGCAGGTAAGTTTGAAGATGAAATAATCAGCATTGCTGTCGCACCTAAATACCAACATATTCAACATTTAGATAATGGTCCACGTGAAGATCAAACGTTGGCTAGTTTGGCGAAGCTTCGTCCTTATTTCGATCGCTTAACGGGCTGTGTGACCGTTGGGAATGCATGTCCAATTACTGACGGCGCTGTTGCCTTGACGGTAATGTCGGAATCTAAAGCAAAAGAAATGGGATTAACGCCATTAGGTTATTTAACAGATTATAGTTATGCAGGCTTGGAAGGTAGTCGCATGGGGTTAGGCCCTGTTTATGCGACGGCTAAATTATTACAAAAGTCAGGTTTAGCAATAAGTGATTTTGACCTAGTAGAATTGAATGAGGCTTTTGCCGCTCAAGTGATTGCTAATCAGTATGCTTTCGCAAGTAAATCATTTGCTCAACAGTATTTACAGTCATCGCAAGCTGTTGGTGAATTAGACCCAAGCAAATTAAATGTTAATGGTGGTGCGATTGCATTAGGTCATCCTGTTGGTGCAACGGGTGGGCGCTTAATATTAACCTTATTACATGAACTAAGACGCCAAGGTTTACAGCGTGGTTTAGCGACTTTATGCATCGGTGGTGGTCAAGGCGCTGCATTAGTATTGGAGGTCGAATAATGAAACACATTCAAATACAAAAGAATGATTGGTTAATTCGAGTTACGTTTGATTATCAAGATCAGGCTATAAACAAGCTTTCAGCTGAACTAATGAAAGAGTTGTTTGATGTTATTAAAGATATCGAAACTGCCCCACAAAAGGTGGTGAGTTTTGAGAGTGCTAAAAAAGATATCTTTATTGCGGGTGCAGCTATCGAGGAGCTACAGAAAATAGATAGTATTGAAATGGCAAAAGAGAAAGCACAACAAGGATTAAAAATTTTTAAAGCCCTTGAACTATTGCCACAAACAACCGTCGCTATTATTGATGGAGCCTGCGTTGGCGGTGGTTGTGAGCTCGCATTAGCATGTAATTTCCGCTTAGCCACCGATAACCCAAAGACTAAGATAGGTTTACCTGAAGTTAAGTTAGGTATTATTCCTGGGTGGGGCGGTACACAGCGTTTACCTCGTTTAGTCGGTTTACCTGAAGCATTAGCCATGATCCTACCTGGTAAGCTATTACCCGCAGCAAAAGCTTATCGTATTAAGTTGGTCGATAAAGTTATTTCATCTATACAGCTTGAACAACAAATAGATCAATTTTTAGAAGGCTTGAGAAAGACTCGCTTTCAAGAAAGCTTGCTTAGCAGGAGAGAGCCTAAAAGTATTGCACAAAAAACAATGGCTGTTGCAATGGACTCGCATTTAGCGCGTTTATATATTTTGAAAAAAGCCCATCAGAATGTCATGAAAACAACTAAAGGTTTATACCCTGCACCATTAGCTGTTTTGGAGGTTTACCGTAAAAAGTGCAATTTTGAAGAGGGTATTCAACGAGAGCTTAGTGCTTTTTCTAACTTAGCGTCTACAGATGTCTGTAAAAATCTTATTTCGTTATTTTTCCTTAACGAACAAGTTAAAAAGGAGCAAAGAGAACGTTATCCACAGCCTGAAACGTTACCCTCTTCCGGCGCTGTTTTAGGGGCTGGCGTTATGGGAGGAGGAATTGCTTGGTTAATGAGTTCTAAAGGGTTATCGGTTCGTATAAAAGATATTAACTGGGAATCTATTCAATTAGGTTATCAGCAAGCCGCTGATTATTTTAATCAACTTAAAAAACGCCGTCGAATTAAACAAGCAGGAATCGATACTGCGATTAATCGCATCGGGGCTGCTCTCGACTATACGGGATTTAACCATGCGCAAATTGCTATTGAAGCCGTTATTGAAGTTATGCAGGTCAAAAAGCAAGTATTAAAAGAGGCTGAAGCAGTGTTACCAGAAAGCAGTTTGCTATGTACCAATACGTCCGCGTTATCAGTAACAGAGATGGCCTCCGTGTTAACTCGCCCCTCACAATTTTGTGGTATGCATTTTTTTAATCCTGTTAATCGTATGCCATTAGTAGAAATTGTTAGAGGTGAGCAAACCAGTGAAGAGACGATTGCTAAAGCTGTTGCGATCAGTAAAGCCTGGGGGAAAGTGCCTATTGTGGTTAATGATTGTCCTGGTTTTTTAGTTAATCGTATTTTATTACCTTATTTAAATGAAGCCGCTTATTTATTACAAGAAGGAGCTGACATTGAAAAAGTTGATTCTGCAATCACTACATTTGGTATGCCGATGGGACCTTTTCAGTTAGCTGATGAAGTAGGTATAGATGTTGGTTATAAAGTAGCTGCTATTTTAGAAGCTGGTTTTGGAGAGCGGATGGCGGTTGCAACTATACTAGAGCATATTCATGGTTCCTTAAAACTTTCAGGTAAAAAAGGCGGGCGTGGTTTTTATCATTATAAAAATAAAGAAGTCGAAGTGAACCAGTTGTTGTATCAAGCTGCCTGTGTTGCAAGTAGCAAAGACTTTAGTGACCAAGATATTATTGATCGTTTAATGCTAGTGATGGTCAATGAAGCGGCACATTGTATTGATGAAGGTATTGTCGAAAATGCTGGACAGCTCGATTTAGCAATGATCATGGGAACTGGGTTCCCTGCTTGGCGAGGAGGTTTGTGTTGTTGGGCCGATAGTATTGGCTGTAAAGAAGTTGTGCAACGATTAGATAAATTACAACAACAAGTGGGTATTCGTTATCAAGTTTCGCCTTATTTACAGAAGTGTGCAGATGAACAGCGTAGTTTTTATTAATAAGAATTGAAAGAGTGACTAATTTAACTATTTAAATAAGGAGCTGTTATGAGTTTTCCTGAAGACAAAAAAGTAGTGATTGATACGTCTAAAATGAGCGATGAGAAAGCATCATCGTTGAACCTTACCGAAGCTGCACGTGATTCAGTGTGGGAACACCCAAGTTTTGCAAAATCTTTATTCATGGGGAAGTTTAAATCTGATGCTATTTTCCCTTTTCCTGAGCAAAGTAAAGAAGATAAGTTCGTAGGAGACCAGTTAGTAAAAGAAGTGGGAGTTGTACTCGCTGAGACCTTAGATGCTGATTTAGTTGATGAAACTCGCACTATCCCCACTGAAGCAATGCAAGCCCTCGCTAAAGTCGGTGTTTTTTCGATGAAAATACCTAAAGAATATGGTGGGTTAGGATTATCTCAAGTTAACTATAATCGTGTCCTTATGGCGATCGCCAGTCATTGTGGCTCAACTGCGGTACTTGTTTCTGCCCATCAAAGCATTGGTGTGCCGCAGCCTATTAAGTTATTTGGTACAGACGATCAAAAACAACGATTTCTACCATTATTTAAAGATGGTGCTATTTCTGCCTTTGCATTGACAGAGCCAAGTGTTGGCTCCGATCCCGCTCAAATGGAAACCACTGCAACTTTAAACGCAACTGGTACACATTACCTTATTAATGGTGAAAAGCTTTGGTGCACTAATGGTCTCATCGCAGATTATTTAGTGGTGATGGCTTGCACTGCCCCTAAAGTTATTGGTGATAAAGAAGTTAAACAAATTTCAGCTTTTATAGTGAAAGGCCAAAGTCCGGGGATTAACATTAAGCATCGTTGTGATTTTATGGGGATACGTGGCATTCAAAATGGTTTGATTGAGTTCAAAGATGTAGAAGTGCCTATTGAAGATAGAATTTTAGAAGAAGGCCAAGGTTTAAAAATAGCATTAGCGACGCTAAACACAGGTCGTTTAACGATTCCTGCGGCTAGCACCGGTATGGCAAAGCAATGCCTTAATATGACTCGCCGTTGGGGAGGGAAACGTGTGCAGTGGGGATTGCCTATTGCAAAACATGAAAAAGGCTCAAATCGTATTGCTTATATAGCATCAACAACTTTTGCCATGGAAGCCGTTACTTGGGTAACGAGTTTTATGGCGGACAAAGGCGATGTTGATATTCGTATGGAAGCTGCCATGGCCAAGTTATTTTGTAGTGAGATGGCATGGAGCGTGATGGATGAAACAGTGCAAATGTTTGGTGGTCGAGGTTATGAAAAAGCCAGTTCATTAAAAGCCCGTGGTGAATTACCTTTTCCGGTAGAGCGCATGTTACGAGACTGCCGTATTAATCGCATTATTGAAGGCACAACAGATGTAATGGAATTATTTTTAAGCAGAGAAGCATTAGATACTCATTTATCTTTGGCTTCTGATTTAATTAAACCTAATGCTGATTTTACGACTAAACGAGATGCGGCTTTTAAGTTATTTAAAGAATATGCTGCTTGGTATCCTTCACAAATTATCAATAAAGAGTTTATTGAGCAATTTACGCATAGTGGAAAACTAGTTGAACACATTAATTATTGTCAGCGTACTTCACATCGCTTAGCAAGGGTGTTGTTTGAGCAAATGTTAGTGCACCGAGAAAAGCTAGAGTTACGCCAAGAAACGTTAGGGCACCTTATGACCATCGGCTGTGAAATCTTTGCGATGGCCGTGACTTGCTCTTATGCGAAAAGCCAAGCAAAAGCCGGTAATACTAATGCCATTTCATTGGCAGAACATCATTGTGTATTAGCATCAGAAAGAATAGAAGAACATTTTAAAGCGTTATCAACTCCTCAACGAGAGACCGCAAAAGCAATTGCCGACGATATTTTGAGTAATCAGTATCAATGGTTGGAAGAGGGGATTTATCCAGTTGCACCAGAACAATAGTATTTGCAGAATGAGGCATTATTGTTAGAAGACGTTTAAAGGAAGGCATGGTTATTTAACACAATACCTTCCTTTTTAACGTTATTGCTGTGCTTTATTATTAATGCTGTTAAATATTACTAATAAAGCTAAATTTACTAACATAGGTAAATGCTGAGACTTACTTAAATGTATGACGTTGTTTATTTAAGTTAACTACTTTTGGATTCTCTGTATCAGTATTAATAATAATGCCTTCTTGTTTTAGAAGCGCTATTTTCTTATCCGTGCCTAATGCAAACTTTCCGATGTTGCCGTTACTATTGACCACTCGGTGGCATGGAACGACGATTACATCTGGATTTTTTGCCATCGCATTGCCCACCGCTTGATAGGCTTTACCACCAAGCTGATGAGCTATATCTGCATAAGTTACCACTTTACCTGCGGGTATTTGACGCAGTAAGTCGTAACATTGTTGATTAAAAGATTTATTTGAATCCATTGACCTCTTGCTCCGTTAAAAAGCGCGATTCTCCTAACGCTAGGTTATGATCTAATTCGACTTCACCTATTTGCTCTCTGTGTAGTTTAGTCACATAGTTACCTACTGCTGCAAACATACGCTTAACTTGGTGGTATTTACCCTCACTAATCGTTAACAGTACTTCTTTTTCACTGAGTACTTCTAATTTTGCTGGTAAACAAGCTTGGCTTTCACTTTTAAGTTGAATGCCTTCAGCAAAAAGTGAGATAGCATCGTCACTGATTGGATCTTGCAACGAGATGCGATAACGCTTTTCACATTTCTTACGAGGACTGGTTACCTGATGCGACCATTGACCATCATCAGTGATTAAAATTAACCCTGTTGTATCTGCATCTAAACGACCCGCAATAAATACGTTTTGTTTTTTTTCTATATCGATAAGGTTTAATAAACTAGGCATTTGCTCATCAACGTTTGAGCTAATAAACCCAGCTGGTTTATTAAGCATAATGTAGCGAAACCCTCGCGTTGTAATTACCTGTCCTTTAAATTCAATAATATCGTCGGCAACGATTTTGTAAGAACCACTACGTAATGTGCCAGCCTGATTGCTGATTAAGCCTTTACGAATAGCACTTTTTGCTTCGCTACGTGTCAATTCTGTTGATTCACAGATAAATTTGTCGAGTCTCATTATGTTGTGTGTTCTCTTATTTGTTGCGTAAGTAAGTCATCAATGCATTTTTTTATAAATGCCTGCGCTTGTTTTTGTCCAGTAAAATGGTGTTCTTGTATTATTTCTTGCCAACTATGGTTTTGAATTACTTTTTCTATTAAACATCGTTGCTGCTGATTGTTTAAACTCGCTAATGATGAGCTATATAATAATTCAATTAATAAATACTCAACATTGTCGTAACTACGATTCGCATTGACGTAACCTGATAGAGCTTGTTGTGTTGATGCTTTCAATGGTTCGAATGCAATATTTGGCCATAATGTGATAATTAATGATGAGTCTAATTGTCTAAGTTGTCGACTAACTTGTACTTTAACCTGTTTATGGAAGTCAGTCTGTATTTGATGCTGTAATTCTTTACCTTGTGGACTTAAAGGTAAGTTAACCATAAATGAATGTTGTCCGCTGCTTTTATCTTTACGGATTCCAATACGTACAACTTGTAGTTGATGGCGTAACCAAAATTGTAATAAATTATCGCTTGCTGCAAAGCTAGCACTTAAATGATCAAATTGCTGTGTAGCCGCCCAATTAATGATCCATTGTAGTAATTTACTACCTAATTTTTTTCTTTGTAATATTGGTTGTACTGCAATACGTTGAATACGAGCAAATGAATGAGTCGCTGCATTCTTAAACCCACTGTGGAAAGTCAGTGATTGAGCAATTAAGTGCCCGTTAGGTCTGCGTTTTCCTTGATAGATTTGTTCACTTGTTGTTTGATCAAATTTTCCTTCATGGTTTATTAATGAAACCGCTATTATTTCCTGATCTTGTTGCATAGCAATAATCGTTAAGTTTTGATTGTTTAATAAAGAAGCTAAGTCTGAAGGTTTAGTTTGATAATGGGCATTAACTAAAAGTGAGAATAATTGGTTCAATAGCTCAGGCTTTTCAAGTAACGCTGTTTGTTTAATGATCGAAATAGTTGGTTTAAGGTCTTTATCATTGATTGCAGTTTGCGCCGATTGTTCAATTAAGCATAAACTTGAAAGAGTAAATGTTTCAACAGGATCATTTTGAGCCCAACGTATTGGGTGAGTAAGCTGAAAAGACCGCCATTCTGGGGCTATATTATTTAGCTGCTGTTGAAAGCGTAAAGCAAATCCTCGTCCTGAGCCTTCATAACCAAACTGTGTTGTTGCAAAGACAATTCGTGAATAGCGCTTTGTAAACGAAATTAACAACTTAAGAGGAATCGCAGCGGCCTCATCAATTATTAGTAAGTCACACTCTGGTTGCTCATAATTTAAGGCATCGGGAGGCATGAAAATCATCCGTTGCAAATTTTCCTCATCCATTAATGTTAGTGTTGCATGTTTATATATAGTGGTAGTCGCTTGCTTGCTTGGCGCACAAATTATAATTTTAGTTAAACCTTGGTTAATCAAGGTTGCCGCAGCAATACCTAAACTCGCTGATTTTCCTCTTCCTCTATTGGCAGTAATAACTAACGGTCGGCGTCGATGCCCTTTAACCGTGTTAATGATTTGTTTAATCGCCTGTTGTTGCTCTTCTATATATAAGTATTGATTAGAAGTAGGGAAGGTTAGCTGTTCATCTATTAAGAGAGGTTGTTGAGTGTTTTTCAATATAGGGATTTGATGCTTAATAAGTTGTTTCTGCATATATAACGAAAAATTATCATTTACCGTGTTTTGCTCAGGTAGCAGTAAAACAATAACGGAACCACCACATACCGCGCCTTCTGCTGCTGCAAACATATTGGCATCGAATTGTTGATGCATATTCATAAATAACAAATGAACATCTTGCCCTAGTAAAGATAGATAATGACAAGCTTCAACTGAAGTAGGGCTTTCACCGCACCATTTATAATCATTATTTTCAAATTCAATAATTGTTGAAGCTTGCTCAAAGCACCATTGTAACGTTCCTTGAATACAACACAGCTGTCGGTGGTTAGATTGCTTGGCTAAATATTTAAGTTGTTGGTAAAATTGAGTGACGACAGACACAAGAGATCCTAGTGGTGATAAAATGAATAATAAACATCGAATAAGTATAAAATGTAACATAAAAAAGGATCGCTAATATCAGTAACGAAGGGATCCTTGTGGTTATAGAACCAAGCAGATCCTTTTGAATGTTTTTTAAACAAACTTACAATAAATACTTGCCTTAGTTTATAGATAATGTATTATACGCCCACTTGCCAATATGGCGGGTGGGTTTTTTAACCCCATAGCCAGATTTTAATATTGGCTATCAAAAATGTCTCCCAATTGGGGAGCTACTAGTTTGAATATACACTTGAGATCTATTTATAATAGGTGGTCAGGTGTATATTTGTATGTTGTATTTTTAACTATTGGAGTTTTGGTCCATGCAGAACCAAAGAATCCGTATCCGCCTTAAAGCTTTTGATCATAAATTGATCGATCAATCAACGGCGGAGATCGTTGAAACTGCAAAGCGCACAGGTGCTCAGGTACGTGGTCCTATCCCACTACCTACTCGTAAAGAGCGTTTCACAGTACTAACTTCACCGCATGTTAATAAAGATGCGCGTGATCAGTATGAGATTCGTACTCACAAGCGCTTGATTGATATCGTAGAACCAACTGAAAAGACTGTTGACGCACTAATGAAGCTAGATTTAGCTGCTGGCGTTGATGTTCAAATCAGTTTGGGTTAGAGAGGAGTTATCGTAATGACAATCGGTCTAGTAGGTCGTAAAGTTGGTATGACTCGCATCTTCACTGAAGATGGTGTCTCTATTCCAGTTACAGTTCTAGAATGTTCACCAAACCGTGTTACTCAAGTTAAATCACTTGATACTGATGGCTACCAAGCTATTCAAGTAACAGCTGGCTCTAAAAAAGCAAGCCGTGTAAACAAACCTGAAGCTGGTCACTTTGCGAAAGCAGGTGTAGAAGCAGGTCGTGGTTTATGGGAATTCCGCCTTGGTCAAGACGAAGGTGCAGATATTCAAGTTGGTGCTGAGCTAAGCGTTGAGTTGTTCAACGAAATAAATAAAGTAGATGTTACTGGTCAATCTAAAGGTAAAGGTTTCCAAGGTGCTGTTAAGCGTTGGAATTTCTCTATGCAAGATGCGACTCACGGTAACTCTATTAGCCATCGTGCTCCAGGTTCAATTGGCCAATGTCAAACACCAGGACGCGTATTTAAAGGCAAGAAAATGGCTGGTCATATGGGTGCTGAGCGTGTTACGACTCAAAACCTTGAAGTTGTTCGCGTAGACATTGAACGCAATTTACTGCTCGTTAAAGGTGCAGTAGCTGGTGCGAAAAATGGCAACGTATTCATCAAACCTGCTGTTAAAGCATAGCCGAGGAGTTAGTAATGGAATTGGTATTGAAAGATGCACAAAGTGCTCTTGAAGTTTCTGACACTACCTTTGGACGTGAATACAACGAAGCCCTTGTACATCAGGTAGTCGTTGCATATGCAGCCGGTGCTCGTCAAGGTACTCGTGCTCAGAAAACCCGTAGTGATGTTCGCGGTGGTGGTAAGAAGCCATGGCGTCAAAAGGGTACTGGTCGCGCACGTGCAGGTACAATCCGAAGCCCAATCTGGGTAGGTGGTGGTGTAACTTTTGCAGCTCGTCCTCAGGACCATAGCCAAAAAGTTAACAAAAAAATGTATCGCGGTGCTGTAAGAAGTATTCTGTCTGAGTTAGTTCGCCAGGATCGTCTAATCGTTGTCGAAAAATTTACTGTAGAGGCTCCTAAAACTAAAGAGCTTGCAGCTAAATTAAAAGACATGGATCTTAAAGATGTTTTGATTATCACTGAAGAGTTAGATGAAAATCTATTCTTAGCAGCGCGTAACTTGTATAAAGTTGACGTTCGTGATGTTCAAGGTATTGATCCAGTAAGCCTAATCGCGTTTGATAAAGTTTTAGTAACTGCTGATGCAGTGAAAAAGATTGAGGAGAGCCTAGCATGATCAGTGAAGCACGTTTACTGCAAGTTATTCTAGCCCCGCATATCTCTGAAAAGGGAACTTTATCTGCTGAAAACCATAACACTATGGTATTCAAAGTTGCAGGTACTGCGACTAAAGCAGAAGTCAAAGCGGCAGTTCAGAAGTTATTTGATGTTGAAGTAACTGGTGTTCGCACACTTAACGTGAAGGGTAAAACCAAGCGTTCAGGTCAACGTATGGGTCGCCGTAGCGACTGGAAAAAAGCATACGTTTCTCTGGCTGAAGGTGCAGACATTAGTTTCGATGGCGCTGAGTAGAGGAATTATAGATGGCTATTGTAAAATGTAAGCCTACGTCTCCAGGTCGTCGCCACTTAGTTAAAGTGGTAAACAACGATCTGCATAAAGGCAAGCCATACGCTCCACTTTTAGAGTCAAAATCTAAATCTGGTGGTCGTAATAATGGCGGTCGCATTACGGTTCGACATATCGGTGGTGGTCACAAACAACACTATCGTTTAGTTGATTTTAAACGTAATAAAGATGGTATCCCGGCAAAAGTTGAGCGTTTGGAATATGATCCAAACCGCAGTGCAAATATCGCACTAGTACTTTATGCTGATGGTGAACGTCGCTACATCCTTGCCCCTAAAGGCCTGGTTGCTGGTGATATGATCCAATCTGGTGAAGATGCATCAATCAAAGCAGGTAACTGTTTGCCGATGCGTAACATCCCAGTAGGTACAACAGTACACGCTGTAGAAATGAAACCTGCTAAAGGTGCACAAATTGCACGTTCAGCTGGCTCATACAGCCAAATTATAGCTCGTGATGGTGCTTACGTTACTCTACGTTTACGTAGTGGTGAAATGCGTAAAATCCCTGCTGAGTGTCGTGCAACAATCGGTGAAGTTGGTAATGCAGAACATATGCTACGTCAACTAGGTAAAGCTGGTGCTACGCGTTGGCGTGGTGTTCGTCCTACCGTTCGTGGTGTTGTAATGAACCCAGTAGATCACCCACATGGTGGTGGTGAAGGTAAGTCATCGGGTGGTCGTCATCCTGTGTCTCCTTGGGGTGTTCCAACTAAGGGTTACAAAACTCGTAAGAACAAGAAAACTGATCAGTATATTGTTCGTCGTCGCAATAAGAAATAAGTAGAGGTATCGCCATGCCACGTTCTCTCAAGAAGGGTCCTTTTATTGACCTACACTTGCTGAAGAAGGTAGAGAAAGCGGTTGACAGTAACGAGAAAAAGCCTATTAAGACTTGGTCTCGTCGCTCTATGATCATTCCTGATATGATTGGTCTAACTATCGCTGTCCATAACGGGCGTCAACACGTGCCAGTATTCGTAACTGATGAAATGATCGGTCACAAACTGGGTGAATTTGCACCAACTCGTACTTACCGTGGCCATGTCGCGGATAAGAAAGCGAAGAAATAGAGGTAATTATGGAAGCTTTAGCTAAACATTTATACGCTCGTTCTTCGGCTCAGAAAGCGCGTTTGGTGGCAGATCAAGTACGTGGTCTTCCAGTAGAAAAAGCACTAGAACTTTTATCATACAGCCCTAAGAAAGCCGCTGTTTTGATTAAGAAAGTTGTAGATTCTGCAATTGCAAACGCCGAGCATAATGAAGGCGCTGATGTTGATGAGCTAGTTATCACAAAAATTTGTGTTGACGAAGGTCCAACAATGAAGCGTATCATGCCGCGTGCGAAAGGTCGTGCCGATCGCATAATGAAGCGTTCTTGCCATATCACAGTAGTGGTATCAGACAGGGGTTAAACAATGGGACAGAAAGTTCATCCTAACGGTATTCGCCTAGGTATCACTAAAGCATTTAGCTCTACTTGGTATGCAGGCAAAAAAGATTTTGCAGATAACTTATACAGTGATTTTCAAATCCGTAAATTCTTAACAGAGAAATTGAAAAACGCTTCTTTGTCTAAAATTACTATTGAACGTCCAGCGAAAAGCGTACGTGTGACTATTCACACAGCTCGTCCTGGTGTTGTAATTGGTAAGAAAGGTGAAGATGTTGAGTTACTACGTACAGCTATTGCTAAAATGGCCGGCGTTCCAGCTCAAATCAATATCTCAGAAGTTCGTAAACCTGAACTTGACGCAAAACTAGTAGCAGATTCAATCTCTTCTCAGTTAGAGCGTCGTGTTATGTTCCGTCGTGCTATGAAGCGTGCGGTACAAAATGCTATGCGTCTAGGCGCTAAAGGTATCAAAGTTCAAGTTAGTGGTCGTCTTGGTGGTGCAGAAATCGCTCGTGACGAATGGTATCGTGAAGGTCGTGTACCTCTGCATACTCTTCGTGCCGATATTGATTACTCAACATCAGAAGCATTGACTGTTTACGGTATCATTGGTGTTAAGGTTTGGATATTTAAAGGCGAGATTCTTGGTGGTTTACCACTTCAACAAGAAGAAGCGCCAGCTAAACCAAAACGCAAAGGTCGCGGTAAGTAGGAGTAAAATCTAATGATGCAACCAAAACGTATGAAGTTCCGCAAAATGATGAAAGGCCGCAACCGTGGTCTTTCTAAAGGCGCGGAAGTAAGCTTTGGCGAATTTGGCTTAAAAGCAACTGGTCGTGGTCGAATTACTGCTCGTCAAATCGAAGCAGCACGTCGTGCAATGACTCGTCATGTTAAACGTCAAGGTAAAATCTGGATCCGTGTGTTTCCTGATAAACCGATTACCAGCAAACCGTTAGAAGTGCGCCAAGGTAAAGGTAAGGGTAACGTGGAATATTGGGTTGCTCAAACTCAACCAGGTAAAGTTCTTTATGAAATGGAAGGTGTTCCAGAAGCATTAGCTCGTGAAGCATTTGCTCTTGCAGCAGCTAAATTGCCAGTGGCAACAACTTTCGTAACTCGTAAGGTGATGTAATGAAAGCTAACGAACTTAAAGAAAAAAGCGTTGAAGAGCTTAATGCTGAACTTCTAAACCTATTACGTGAGCAATTTAACTTACGTATGCAGTTAAACACAGGTCAGTTAGAAAAGCCGCACTCAGTTAAACAAGTGCGTCGTGACATCGCCCGTGTTAAGACAGTATTAAATCAGAAGGCAGGTGCGTAATGAGCGAAAAAAATACTCGTACTCTTCAAGGTAAAGTAATCAGTGCAAAGATGGAAAAATCTATCGTTGTAGCTATTGAACGTAAAGTGAAGCACCCGTTATACGGTAAATTCATGAAGCGTACTACTAAGCTACATGCACATGATGAAACAAACCAGTGTAATGAAGGCGACTACGTAGAAATTAGTGAGTGTCGTCCTTTATCTAAGAATAAATCTTGGACATTGGCAAAAATCGTAACCAAAGCATAATTATCTGATTTTAGATAATTTAATTTGATTACATAAGCTAAACGGTACTCATTTTTTGAGTGCCGTTTTTTTAGACTATCTTTCTAATAAAGTTGGTGGTATGATGCCGCTCCCTGAAAATATGGGGAACACGACTCGTTTAGAGAGTATTAATAGTAAATAGCGGAGCACTATAATGATCCAAATGCAAAGTGTGCTAGATGTCGCCGACAATAGTGGCGCTCGACGCGTAATGTGTATTAAGGTCCTTGGTGGCTCGCATCGCCGTTATGCAGCAATCGGTGACATCATCAAAGTTTCTGTGAAGGAAGCAATTCCTCGTGGAAAAATTAAAAAAGGTGATGTTCATTCAGCTGTGGTAGTGCGTACCAGAAAAGGTGTACGTCGTCCCGATGGTTCTGTAATTCGTTTTGATCGCAACGCTGCGGTTATCTTGAATGCAAACAACCAGCCTGTCGGTACACGTATCTTTGGCCCTGTAACCCGTGAGCTTCGAAATGAAAATTTCATGAAGATAGTCTCGCTGGCGCCAGAAGTACTGTAAGGAACCGAAAATGGCAGCAAAAATAAAACGTGACGATGAAGTAATTGTTATTGCCGGAAAAGATAAAGGTAAAACTGGGAAAGTTTCTCAAGTTTTAGCTAACGGTAAAGTGATTATTGAAGGTGTAAATATTCAAAAGAAACACCAAAAGCCAAACCCACAAGCGGGCGTAGCTGGCGGAATCATTGAACAAAATGCACCGATCGAAGTATCAAATGTTGCGATCTACAACTCGGCAACGAGTAAAGCAGATCGTGTTGGATTTAGATTAGAAGACGGACAAAAAGTACGTTTCTTCAAATCTAATAACGAACTTGTGAAGTAACTGGAGTTTACGATGGCGAAACTGCATGATTTCTATAAAGACAACGTGGTGTCTGATTTGCAAAAGCAATTCGACTATACGTCTGTCATGCAAGTCCCTCGAATAGAGAAAATCACCCTTAATATGGGTGTTGGTGAAGCACTGGCTGATAAAAAAGTCCTAGAGCACGCTGCGTCAGATATGGCAGCAATCTCAGGTCAAAAGCCAATGATCACTAAAGCACGCCGCTCTGTGGCAGGCTTCAAAATTCGTGAAGGCTACCCGATTGGTTGTAAAGTAACACTACGTGGAGCACGTATGTGGGATTTCTTTGAGCGTTTGGTAACAATCGCTATCCCACGCGTACGAGATTTCCGTGGCCTGAATGCTAAGTCATTCGATGGTCGTGGTAACTACTCTATGGGTGTTCGTGAGCAAATCATTTTCCCTGAAATCGATTACGATAAAGTTGATAAAGTACGTGGTTTAGATATCACAATTACTACTTCAGCTAAGTCTGACGAAGAAGCACGCGCACTTTTGTCTGCGTTCAACTTCCCATTCCGTAAGTAAGGAGTTAAAAAATGGCTAAGCAATCAATGAAAGCGCGTGAAGTAAAACGTGAGAAGCTAGTTGCAAAGTTCGCTGAAAAGCGTGCTGCGTTAAAAGCAACTATTAGTAATCTAAACACTGCCGACGAAGATCGTTGGAATGCAGTTTTAGAGCTTCAATCGCTACCTCGTGATTCAAGTTCAGTTCGTCAACGTAACCGTTGTAACGTAACTGGCCGTCCACATGGTTATCTTCGTAAATTTGGCATGAGCCGTATTAAGGTTCGTGAGCATATGATGCGCGGAGAAATCCCTGGCCTGAAAAAAGCCAGCTGGTAATCAATTAATCACGGAGTAAATAGTTATGAGCATGCAAGATCCTATTTCGGATATGCTAACGCGTATTCGTAACGGTCAAGCAGCAAGCAAAGTATCTGTTAAGATGCCTTCTTCTAAGCAAAAAGTTGCAATTGCAGCTGTGCTTAAAGCAGAAGGTTATGTTTCAGATTTCGCTGTTGCTGGTGACACAAAGCCTGAATTAGAAGTTACTTTAAAGTACTTCGAAGGCAAAAAAGTAATCGATACTATCAAACGAGTAAGCCGCCCAGGTCTTCGTATCTATAAAGGTGCAAATGATCTTCCTAAGGTTATGGCTGGTTTAGGTATTGCGATTGTTTCAACTTCTCAAGGTGTTATGACTGACCGAGCTGCGCGTAATGCAAGCATCGGCGGTGAGATCATCTGTTACGTATCTTAAGGAGTAATCTATGTCTCGTATAGCTAAGGCACCGATTACTGTTTCTGCTGGCGTAGAAGTAAAAGTAAATGGTCAAGAGATCACTGTTAAAAGTGGTAAAAGCGAATTAGTTCGTACTCTTAATGATGCTGTTATTGTTAATTTAGAAGATGGCGTATTAACTTTCGCACCTGTTGAAGGTGTTAAAGACGCATGGGCACAAGCAGGTACTGCACGTGCTAACGTTAACAATATGGTTGTAGGTGTAACTGAAGGCTTTAAGAAGACTCTTCTTCTTCAAGGTGTTGGTTACCGTGCACAAGTTAAAGGTCAAGATGTAAACCTAACTTTAGGTTTCTCTCACCCTGTTGTATATACATTACCTCAAGGTATTTCTGCTACGGCGCCAAGCCAAACAGAAATCATCATTGAAGGTTCTGATAAACAACAAGTAGGCCAAGTAGCTGCAGAGATTCGTGCTTTCCGTCCGCCAGAGCCTTATAAAGGTAAAGGTGTTCGTTACGCTGATGAAAATGTGCGTCGTAAAGAAGCGAAGAAAAAGTAAGGTAAGACACTATGGATAAGAAAGCATCTCGTCTTCGTCGTGCTACCCGCACACGTAAGAAATTGCAAGATCTTGGTGCAACTCGTCTTGTGATCAACCGTACACCTCGCCATACTTACGCGCAGGTAATTACAGCAGACGCACAAGTCGTAGCAAGCGCTTCTACATTAGAAAAAGAAGTGATTGCACTAGTTAAGAACGGTGGTAATAAAGAAGCAGCTCAACTAATTGGTAAATTAGTTGCAGAACGCGCGGTAGAGAAAGGAATTTCTAAAATTTCTTTTGATCGTAGCGGTTTCCAATACCACGGTCGTGTTGCAGCACTAGCTGACGCAGCTCGTGAAGCTGGTCTACAGTTCTAAGGGTAAAGATTATGTCAAAAGTAGAATCTCAAACCGGTGATCTGAACGAAAAGCTAATCGCAGTAAACCGTGTTTCAAAAGTAGTTAAAGGTGGTCGCATCTTTAGCTTCACAGCACTAACAGTTGTTGGTGATGGTAATGGTCGTGTTGGTTTCGGCTATGGTAAGGCGCGTGAAGTTCCAGCAGCTATTCAAAAAGCTATGGAAAAAGCACGTCGCAATATCAGCGAAATTCAATTAAAAGGTAACACTCTGCAACACCCAGTTAAGGGCCGTCATTCTGGTTCTAAGGTGTACATGCAACCAGCATCGGAAGGTACTGGTATCATCGCAGGTGGTGCAATGCGTGCCGTGTTAGAAGTTGTTGGTGTACAGAACGTATTATCAAAAGCTTACGGCTCAACTAACCCAATTAACGTTGTCCGCGCTACGATGGATGCACTAGAGAGCATGAACTCTCCAGAGCAAATCGCAGCTAAGCGTGGCTTAAACGTTAGTGATATTCTGGGGTAATTCAGCATGGCTACTAAAACGATTAAAGTAACTCAAACCAAAAGTGCAATTGGCCGTTTACCAAAGCACCGTGCAACATTAACAGGTCTAGGCCTGCGTCGCATCGGTCACACAGTAGAGTTGCAAGATACTCCTGCTGTACGTGGTATGGTTAATAAAGTTTACTATATGGTTAAGGTTGAGGGGTAATTATGAAACTAAATACTCTATCTCCAGCTGCTGGTTCTAAACCAGTACGTAAACGTGTCGGTCGTGGTATCGGTTCTGGACTAGGTAAGACAGGTGGCCGCGGTCACAAAGGTCAAAAATCTCGTTCAGGCGGTACTGTACGTCCTGGTTTTGAAGGCGGTCAAATGCCATTAAAACAACGTTTACCAAAATTTGGTTTCACATCTCGTAAATCTCTAGTTAGCGGTGAAGTTCGTTTGAACGAAATTGCTAAAGTAGAAGGCGATATTGTGACACTAGAAACGTTGAAGCAGGCAGGTCTACTAACAAACACAACTAAGTTTGCTAAAGTAGTTCTATCTGGTGAAATCTCTCGCTCAGTAACAGTACAAGGCCTTGGTGTAACCAAAGGTGCTCGTGCTGCGATTGAAGCGGCGGGCGGAAAAATCGAGGAATAATAGGCAATGGCTAAGAAACCAGGATTAGATCCAAAAGCGGCACAAGGAAGCAAATTGAGCGAACTTAAAACACGTTTATTGTTTGTTTTAGGCGCTATATTAGTGTTCCGTGCAGGTTCTTTTGTTCCAATTCCTGGTATTGACGCCGCTGTCCTAGCTGATTTATTCCAACAGCAAAAGGGTACCATCATAGAAATGTTTAACATGTTCTCTGGTGGTGCGCTTGAGCGTGCTTCTATCTTTGCATTGGGTATAATGCCGTATATTTCTGCGTCAATTATTATCCAATTGTTAACGGTAGTTCATCCTCCTTTAGCTGAGCTAAAAAAAGAGGGTGAGTCTGGTCGTCGTAAGATAAACCAGTACACACGTTACGGTACTTTGATATTAGGTACTTTCCAAGCAATTGGTATTGCAACCGGTTTGCCAACGATGATGCCTGGACTTGTTGAAAATGCAGGTCTGAGTTTTTACATTACGGCAGTTGTAAGTTTAGTGACAGGAACTATGTTCCTAATGTGGCTAGGTGAGCAAATAACCGAGCGCGGTATTGGTAATGGTATTTCTATCATTATCTTTGTAGGTATTATTGCTGGGTTGCCATCGGCAATCGGGCAAACTGCAGAGCAAGCACGACAGGGTGAAATTCATCTTCTCGTGTTACTCGCATTAATTGTTATCGTTTTTGCAACTACTGCTTTTGTAGTATTTGTTGAACGTGGTCAACGACGTATTGTTGTTAACTACGCTAAACGCCAACAAGGCCGTAAGGTTTTTGCTGCTCAAAGTACTCACTTGCCATTGAAATTAAATATGGCTGGTGTAATCCCTGCAATTTTTGCTTCGAGTGTTATCTTATTTCCTGGTACTATTGCCCAGTGGTTTGGTCAGACTGAAGGTTTAAGCTGGTTATCGGATGTTTCTTTGGCTTTACAGCCGGGACAACCGTTGCATATGATGTTATATGCTGCTGCTATTATCTTCTTTTGCTTCTTTTATACTGCACTTACGTTTAATCCACGTGAGACGGCAGATAATCTGAAGAAAAGCGGTGCCTTTATCCCAGGAATTCGTCCAGGAGAACAAACATCACGTTACATTGATAAAGTAATGACGCGTCTAACATTAGCTGGTGCGTTATATATTACCTTTATCTGTTTGATTCCCGAGTTTATGATGGTTGCAATGAATACACAGTTCTACTTTGGTGGTACGTCGTTATTAATTATTGTTGTTGTTATCATGGACTTTATGGCACAGGTGCAGACTCATTTGATGTCTAATCAATATGACTCTGTCTTGAAAAAAGCTAACTTGAAAGATTACGGTAAATAAACCGGGTCTGATAGTTATAATCACGGAGTGTTGCAATGAAAGTTCGTGCATCCGTTAAAAAAATCTGTCGTAACTGCAAAGTTATCAAACGCCACGGTGTGGTGCGAGTTATCTGCGTAGAGCCAAAGCATAAACAACGCCAAGGCTAATCCACAGAGATTTTGGATATATCAACAGCTTAGGTGATTAATTTCACCTAAGCTGTGTTTTGTTTGCTAATTTATCATTTGTCGAGTATCCTACCGGGCTTTTCACAAATGAATCGTTAACCTTAAAGGAGTGTGCATAGTGGCCCGTATCGCTGGCATTAACGTTCCTGATCATAAGCATGCAGTTATCGCATTAACTGCTATTTTTGGTATCGGCAAGACTCGTTCACAAATTATTTGTGCTGAGTCAGGTATTGCTGAAAATACTAAGCTTAAAGATCTGGATGAAACACAAATCGAAGCTCTTCGCACAGAAGTAGCTAAATTCGCCGTTGAAGGTGATTTACGTCGTGAAGTATCTATGAGCATCAAGCGTCTAATGGACCTTGGTTGTTACCGTGGACTTCGTCATCGTCGCAGCTTGCCTGTACGTGGACAGCGTTCTAAAACGAATGCTCGTACCCGTAAAGGTCCGCGCAAAGCAATTAAGAAATAGGGTAAGAGATCATGGCTAAAACACCAACTCGTGCTCGCAAGCGCGTTAAAAAGCAAGTGGCTGATGGTATGGCTCACATCCATGCTTCTTTCAACAACACAATCGTCACTATTACAGACCGCCAAGGTAATGCTCTTTCTTGGGCTACTGCAGGTGGTTCTGGTTTCCGTGGTTCTCGTAAATCTACTCCGTTCGCTGCACAGGTTGCTGCTGAACGTGCTGCTGAAGCAGCAAAAGAGTATGGCCTTAAAAACGTAGAAGTTTTTGTAAATGGACCAGGACCTGGTCGTGAATCTTCGATTCGCGCACTAAACGCGGCGGGTTTCCGTGTAACTAACATTACTGACGTTACACCGATCCCACATAATGGTTGTCGTCCACCAAAGAAACGTCGCGTTTAATCGCAACTTTCTAAGGTAATTGGAGAAAGAACAATGGCAAGATATTTAGGTCCTAAGCTTAAGCTTAGCCGTCGTGAAGGTACTGATTTATTCTTAAAATCAGGTGTCCGTCCGATCGAATCTAAGTGTAAAATTGATAACGCACCAGGTGTACATGGTGCGCGTAAACCTCGTCTATCAGACTACGGTTTACAATTACGTGAAAAGCAAAAAGTACGTCGTATGTACGGTGTATTAGAAAAGCAATTCCGTAACTACTACAAAGAAGCTGCTCGTTTACAGGGCAACACTGGTGAAAACTTACTTCTTTTATTAGAAGGTCGTTTAGACAATGTTGTATACCGTATGGGTTTTGGCGCTACACGTGCTGAATCACGTCAACTAGTTAGCCATAAAGCTATCCTAGTGAACGGTAAAGTTGTAAATATCCCTTCATTCAACGTTAAACCTAGCGATGTTATCGCAATCCGTGAAAAAGCTAAAAAGCAAACACGTATTGGCGCTGCATTAGAAATCGCTGGTCAACGTGAAGCCCTTGCTTGGGTTGAAGTTGATACAACGAAGATGGAAGGCGAATTTAAGCGTCAACCTGAACGTTCAGATTTATCTGCTGAGATTAACGAACAGTTAATCATCGAGCTTTACTCTAAGTAAAGTTAACTGCTAAGAGAGGACACAAATGCAGGGTTCTGTAATTGATTTTCTAAAACCAAGATTAGTTGATATCGAGCAAATTTCAACAACTAGAGCAAAAGTGGTTCTTGAGCCACTAGAACGTGGTTTTGGCCACACTTTAGGTAATGCTCTTCGTCGTATTTTGTTATCGTCTATGCCTGGCACAGCCGTAACTGAAGTCGAAATTGATGGTGTACAACATGAGTACAGCACCAAAGAAGGCGTGCAAGAAGATATCCTAGAGATTCTTCTTAACCTTAAAGGTCTAGCTGTAAAACTTGAAGGTAAAAACGAAGTTTTAGTTAGTTTAACTAAATCTGGCGCTGGTCCTGTTACTGCAGGCGACATCATTCATGATGGTGATGTAGAGATAGTCAACCCAGAACACGTGATCTGTAATTTAACGGGCAATGCTGAAATCAGCATGCGTATTAAAATTGAATCAGGTCGTGGTTATGTTCCAGCTTCATCTCGTATTCATAGCGAAGAAGATGAGCGTCCAATTGGTCGTCTATTAGTAGACGCGACTTTCAGTCCTGTTGAGCGTATTGCTTACAGTGTTGAATCTGCTCGTGTTGAACAACGTACCGATTTAGACAAGCTTGTTATCGATATGGAAACAGATGGTACTTTAGAGCCTGAAGAAGCAATTCGTCGCGCAGCTACAATTTTAGCTGAGCAGTTAGACGCATTTGTTGATTTACGCACTACTTATGAAGTACCTGTAGTTGATGCGAAACCTGAGTTTGATCCAATTCTTTTACGCCCAGTAGATGATTTAGAACTAACTGTTCGTTCTGCTAATTGTTTGAAAGCAGAGTCGATTCATTATATCGGTGATTTAGTACAACGTACTGAAGTTGAACTTCTAAAAACGCCTAATTTAGGTAAGAAGTCTCTAACTGAAATCAAAGATGTGCTTGCATCACGTGGATTGTCTCTAGGCATGCGCTTAGAAAACTGGCCACCAGCAAGTTTAATCGAAGATTAGTCTAAAACCGACTTACGAATAATAAGGATTAGGTTATGCGCCATCGTCAAAGTGGACGTCAACTTAACCGAAACAGCAGCCACCGTCAGGCTATGTTTCGTAATATGGCAATCTCTATTGCTACGCACGAAGTTATTAAAACTACCGTGCCTAAAGCAAAAGAATTGCGTCGTGTAATTGAGCCATTAATTACACTAGCTAAAGTGGATAGCGTTGCTAACCGTCGTTTAGCGTTTGCTCGTCTTCGTGATGATGCAACAGTAGCAAAATTGTTTAATGAACTAGGTCCTCGCTACGCGACTCGTCCTGGTGGATACACTAGTATCATTAAATGTGGTTTCCGTACTGGCGATAAAGCTCCTATGGCTTACATCCAGTTCGTTGACCGTCCAGTTGTAGCGGACGAAGAAGCGTAAGTTTCTTTATAGTTGCAATAAAAAAGCCGAACTTATGTTCGGCTTTTTTGTATCTGCGATTTCTATGAAAGAACAGTTTATATGGCTGGGTTTAATACTAAAAGTACGAAATAGACCTTCCTTAGATATTGAAATTACCTTTAACTACCTTGTTTTTTGAACAAAAATAACTCGCTTTTGTACTTAATAACCTGACAATGGCAATTTAATTAATCAATCTGTATTCGCTTAATGGTATATCTTTTATTATTCAGGTTAGGTTTATTAATATTCATCTAGACGAGTTTGTACTGCTTTATTAATTAACGTCGCTAACTGATCAAAACAGACTTGTCGTGCGCTGTTATTACGGCTTAGTAAGGTAATATTACGTGATGGTGCCGGTGCGTTAAATGGAATGTATTTTACGCCTGATTGATAACGATTTAACGGGATGGCTAATTGTGGTAACAGTGTTAAGCCATTTTCAGCACTGATCATATGTCTTAGCGTTTCTAAACTCGTTGCTTTAAAGCTATTATCTTCAATTGCACCTGCTGCAAAACAGAACCCCATCGCTTGATCTCTTAAACAATGGCCATCTGCTAGCATTAGAACATGCTCACCACTCAGCTCTTGCAAATTTATTTGACGTTGTTCTGCCCATGCGTGTTTATCTGATAACGCCAATTCTAGCGGTTCTTCATATAAATCTAGTTTTTTAAACTGTTCCATGCCCGGTAGTAACGCTAATATTAGGCAGTCTAATTCACCTTCCTCTAATTGTTTGATGAGGACTTGTGTCTGATTCTCGTGTAAGTAAAGTTGTAAATCTGGAAATGCTTCTTTCATTGCAGGAACAATTAATGGTAATAAATAAGGTGCAACTGTTGGAATTAAACCAATATGCAAAGTACCGCTCATAGGTTCATTATGACTTTTTGCTATTTCTTTTAATGATTTTGCTTCTAATAAAATAGTTTTCGCTTTTGCAACAATATCAATACCTGCAGGAGTAAAAATGACTTTACGAGATGAACGTTCCATTAACTGAACATTTAACTCTTCTTCTAATTTTTTTATCTGCCCACTCAACGTTGGTTGACTAACAAAACATTTATCGGCTGCTTTACGAAAATGTTTTAATTCTTCAAGTGCAATTAAATATTCTAAATCTCTAAAATTCATTATGGTGACCTTACATGAAATACATCTGAGCAAATAATACCATACTAATATCGACTATTATTTGATAACAAAAATAGGGCAATACAAACAGTATCTATTATTCTCAATAGTAAAAGAAAAATGATATTTTATTTTATAATCGAATATTCAATAAAATCATTAAAACATCTTATTTTGAATTAAATAAGGTATAAATTACAGGTAATTCTAGTTAGTATTAATTTATTTTGTGTTAATGTTTAATTCATATAAATCGTTTAAGTTCATTTATTTTATTAGAAATGATTAACACCTTTTAATTGTTTAAATATTGTTCGCTTATACCCTTTAACTATTGCTAAATTCAGGTTGAATTTACGCTAAAATATTATTTTCGAAAAGGAATTCCCAATGAAATGGTACCAAATTTTGTGCGTAGCGCTACTTTCATCTGTGCTTTTTGCGTGTGGCGGAGGTAGTGGTGGAGGGTTGAGTTTTAATGAAGGTAGTACCGACTCTGCAGATTCAACTGACGGTACAGATGATAGTACAGACTCTACTGAGTCACCTGACGATACGGATGATAGTACTGACTCAGTCGATGTAGAAGGTGTTACATTAAGTATTTCATTATTAACATGTCCAACTGACTTGGGTGCTCAATCTAGCGATATATCTTTATGTACCGAAACAACTGAAATATCTGAATCAGAACCTGGTTATATTACTGTCTCATTTTCTTTAGACGGTGAAACTGTTTCGAATGGCAGAGAAGCTATTTATGTCGAAACAACTAAAGGTACATTTGAAATTGATAGCACTTTAACAGATGAAAATACTGGTATTGCATATTTTAAATTGAATGCTGGTGATGATCTAGGTGTAGGTATTATAACTTTTACTTCAGATGCCTATGATGGGAGTTTAAGTTCGACTCTGACATTTTTAGCTGTGTCTGAACCTGTCAATACTGATGAGCTTCAATTGAGTGCTTCTTTATTTACTTGTCCTAGTGGATGGAATAGCAATTCTGATGATATTTCCTTATGTGAAACAGCTACTGAAATAGCTGAATCTGATACTGGTATCATATCCGTAACTCTTTATTTAGAAGATGAAGCCATTGTAGGTAGCCGACAAGCTATCTATGCAGAGACAAACAAAGGTACCTTTGAAGTTGATAGTACATTAACTGATGAAATAACTGGTACAGCGTATTTTGAACTTAACGCAGATACGGTGTTAGGCGTTGGTATTGCCACTATTACAACCGATGCCTTTGGTGGTGATGCGTCTACCGAAGTTATTTTTGAAGTGATAGAGTCAGACGTGCTTGTAGTCGAAGATGAAGAAGTTAAACTTAGCGCATTATTATACAGTTGCCCAAGCAACTGGTCTAAAAATGATGGAACAGATTCTTGTGCTACAGTCTCTAATTTCTCCGCAGTTGAAGAAGGAGTCGTATCAGTAATATTAACTCAGGGTGGAGAAACTGTTACTGATAACCAACAAATAATTACCGCATCGAGCACTCTAGGTGAATTCTCTACATCGACAGCATTAACCAACACTGATGGTATTGCATACTTTACTATTTCTGCTAGTGATGCTGTAGGCGCTGGTCGAATTACTGTAACTACAGATGCCTTTGATGTAGATACTAGTACGACATTAAACTTTGAAATTGTAGAGGCTAATTTTACAATGACGATAGCAAATCTATTGAACGATGAGCTATTAGCACAAAGTGCAACAACATTAATAACAGTTAACTTGACGCTTGATGGTGAAGCCTATACCACACCAGTTGATGTCAGCTTTTCATCAATATGTGCGATAGCTGGTACCTCAAGTTTAGACGACACAGTGACTACTACTAATGGTACGGCACAAGCAACTTATCAAGCTGCAGGCTGTGTTGGCGAAGATACTATTACGGCTTCTATCGATATTAATGATTTATCAATGAGTACGACTATCAATATTGCAAGTTCTGATGCGGATAGTATCCGTTTTATAAGTGCGACACCTACTGATATAGCTATCGCTGGAACTGGTGGCTCTGGTCGCCAAGAAACATCGACAGTGTTATTTAAAGTTGTTGATATAAATGGAGTTGCAAGCTCATTACAAGATGTAACTTTTGCGTTTGAGAGTGCACCAGTAGGGACTACATTAAGTAGTGAAACAGGCACAACAGATGATAATGGGGAAGTTTCAGTCGTCGTTAAATCGGGAAAAATCGCTGGTACTGTTCGTGTTAAGGTTGAAATAGAAAACGAAGACTTTGTTGTTTCAAGTATTTCAGATCAATTAAGCATTTCGACAGGTTTACCTGATCAAGATAGTTTTTCATTTTCTCTTGAAGATCATTCCCCAGAGTCTCTTAATATCGATGGGGTAACAGTATCTGCTAGTGTTTTACTTGCTGATCGATTCAATAATGCAGTACCTGATGGTACAACAATCTTTTTTGATACAGAAGGTGGTGCTATTCGAGATGCTGAAACTGGTACTATAGGGTCATGCATCACATCAGGTAGTGGTTGTTCGATAAACTGGGTATCACAAAATCCTCGACCAGAAGGTAATACATTGACCAGCTTTAATAGTCTAAATCAATGTGGTTATTACGAATTTGCTCCAAGTTCAAATAATAATACAGGCCCTTGTATTACTGATGATGATGGTGATGGGATTGTTGGTATGGGAAGCCCTTGGGGTGGGCGTGTCACTATGACTGCTTATACAGAAGGTGAAGAAAACTTTATTGATAATGATGGCGACGGTTGGTTTAATCTTGCGAATGGTGATGCTTTTGTTGCAACAACAGATCTAGGAGAAGTGTTCTTCGATTATAATGAAGATAGTCAACATACTGTAAATGAAGAAGAGTATCGAGATATCGATGGAAGTGGTAATTACACTGATGGAAATGGTATCTATAACGGACTTTTATGTTCTGATGAAAGTAAGGAGCTAGGTAATTGTTCAACAGATCTAGTAAATGTTCATGATCAACAAATTTTAATCATGGCTTCTAGCGACCAATATATTCGAGTACAACACGATAGCGCGGATATTGGGGAAGTTGATTTAGCCCCTAATGATGAAGGCACTGGTGAAGATGTTATTCTTGAATCTTATAAAGTGAAAGCTTACTTTGCAGATATCTATAATAATAGACCTCCAACAGGAACTACAATTTCTGTATCAACAGAAAATGGTGAATTATCTGGACAAACTTCATGGGTATTGGGTAGTAGCTCTGCAATTGGACCTTATAGTATTGAGTTTACGCTTGTTCAAGAAGAGTCACCAAACGACAAAACTTTTGGTACCTTGTCTATTGAACTAGCAACCCCAGAAGGCGGAACTTTAACTTTCGAAATGGACGTTCGTGACGCGGGTTAATATCTGCTAGATTTAGATCTCTACATAATTAAGGAGCTTCGGCTCCTTTTTTATTGTCTATTAATGCGCCTCTTATTTTTTTTGGCACACTTCCTGCTTTCTTGTCTTTGTACAACAAATTATTGGCAGGAGCTAACAATGAAAACATTCTTATACCGATTTATAGACCAACAAAGTATTACTATCACTATTATGTGGATGTGTTTTAGTTGCGCAGTCTTATTAGTGATCCCAAGTTCATTATTCTCGGTCAGTAACTCAGATGTCCTTCCTGATACCTATGCTCCTTATCTTTGGGTGCTTACGCTTTTAACAGGTTCTTATTTATTAACACGTTTGCTTTCTTATTCATTTGCAAGGTTGAGTGAATACTACGCGAGCCAACGTTTGTTGATTCGCCGTAATAAAATGATCCGTCAATTAGACTTTGAAGAAAAGGCCTTATTACGTGAATTCATTATTCAACGTAAAACAGTACTTTCTTTACCGTTGAACGAACCAGCTGTTAGTAACTTATTAGCATCGGGTGTATTGGCCCCGGCATTTGAAACACAGGAAATCAAAGGTAGTAGCCGTATTATTAAGCTATCTATCGCTATCGATGCTCGTGAGCAGCTTACACATAGAGTGATTGGTTTACCTGTCGGAAAATTGACAGAGACAGAAGCTGAAGTATTAAAAACTGCTAGACCTAAATACGCACGTAACAACTACATCGCTTTATAATAAGTGATTAACTAATAATTAATAAAAATTAACACATGATCTTAACTACTAAATGAATGCTTAAGGTCATGTATTTTAAACCTCTTTTAGAATATAAGAAATCGCTCCATTTTTTTGACACTGCTTTAGCCTCCGTCAATTATTATATATAATGACCTCTTTTATAACTTCCCTGTGTGAGAGAGTATGACTCCTGAACGTTTTACCCGAATTACTTCCATGTTAAATCGTCGCCAACCCGATCTCACTATTTTCATGGAGCATGTGCATTTGCAACATAATTTAGCGGCCATTGTTCGCACAGCAGATGCTATGGGGATTAATAACGTACATGCCACTTGGGATGAGGATACAACACGTATTTCTCGTAACGTTGCTTCAGGGAGCCAAAAGTGGGTTAATTTGCATTCTCATGAGACAACTCAAGAGGCGATAGCTGTGTTACGAGAACAAGGCATGCAAATTATTGCCACAAATCTTTCTGCGACAGCGATTGATTTCCGAGAAGTTGATTATACAAAGCCGACTGCGATTATCATGGGACAAGAGAAATTTGGTATTAGTGATGAAGCATTAGCTCTAGCGGATCAAGATGTCATTATTCCTATGGTTGGCATGTGCCAGTCTTTGAATGTTTCAGTGGCTTCAGCGCTTATTATGTATGAAGCACAGCGTCAACGTGAACTCGCAGGCATGTATGATCAAGTTTGTCGTTTACCTGAAGAAGAGCAGCATCGTATTTTATTCGAAGGCGGTCACCCTATTTATCGTCAATTATGTCGTGAAAAAAGTTTACCTTATCCGCCACTGGATGACGAAGGACAAATCGCTGCATCTGATGATTGGTGGAATGCTATTCGTGGTCGTAAATAATTGAAGGAGAGCGTTTAATGAGCCTATACCAAGACCGTTTATTGACGGAAGGCATACGAATCATTGAAAAAAATGCTCCATCGGATAGCTTTAATGCGGATTATAGTGCGTTAACTTTTCAGGATGCATTATTCAAACGTACTCAACTGGCGGAATTGCGCTATCAAACTGCACCTGTTTTTAATCACCTTAAAAAATTAGTAAAGCTATTTTGTAGTGTCATGTGCTTATTCTTCTTTATGATCGGTGCAACGAGTGTCTCGACCTTTTTAGTCAGTGAAACAGGTGCTCAAATTAACTTCTTTTGGGCTATCGTCTTATTTATTGCGCCTAATATAGTATCTTTGGTTATTTGGCTTTTTTTATATTTTAAGAAAAATGCGATTAATAACACTTGGGTAACTAATTTAAGTTTATTATTAATTACACTGCTTGATAAATTGCATCATAAAATAAGTAATAAGCATCCTCATTATATTGCGTTATTTGAGTATTACTTTGAACATCGATTTGGCCATTACTTAGGGCGCGCACAATTATCTTTAATTAGTCACTTGTGGTGGAGCTGTTATTTATTAGGCGCTACATTATCTTTGTTATTGGTTCTGGCAACACACCAAGTTGATTTTATATGGCAGACAACGATTTTAAGTGAAGATGTTTTTGTACAACTGACTCAAATATTAACGACAGTCCCACACCTTTTAGGAATTAATGTACCTAGTGCAAGTGATGTAAGTAATGCCACTATTGGTTTAACTAACCCATTACCGTTAGCACAAGATAGCCGAGTTAGCTGGTCTAATTTACTTATATTTAGCTTAACGATTTACGCTTTATTGCCACGTCTTATTCTTATGCTGTTTTTTCAGCGTGCGGTTAAAAGCCAACAAAAACAATTTAGCCTTAATCTATCATTACCTTATTACGTTCAATTAAAAAGTCTTTTACATCCGATTGTGAATACGAGCTTTATTAGTGATCCAGACAGGGTTCATAATAATCAAAGTACGAGAGGGACAAATCAAACTATAAACCGTAAAGGTTATGAAGCGATCTTACTTGTGCCTAAAAATGCTTATCCTCTAGCAATCGAGTTAAATCATTCACGTTTTCAACAAGCGAATATACATGCAGCAGAATATGCTGTTACGCGTTTAATTAATGTTGTCGATAGTGACAGTCAACAAATGGCTTTATTACAAATACAATCAGGTAGCGTATCGAATATTGTATTGTATGCCGATTTAAAACGCTTACCTGACCGTGGTTGGTTAAGTTTAGTTAAAAAGTGTCATTACCAGTCCAATGTGCAAATTTATTTAGTTTTATTAAGTGAGAAACCAATAGAAAAAAATGGGCCGTTATCATCTCGTTTGCAAGACTGGCTTGAAATGGCAGCGCAAGCGAATATTACAGAACAGCATATTACTTATATCTTCGATGATCTTGCCACTATAAAAACTAATGAGGTGGAAAATGGATAAACAATTATTATCTGTCGCTGTTGTTGGCCATGCTAATACGGGTAAGACATCTTTAATTCGTACTTTATTACGTGATGCTAGTTTCGGTCAAATTGCAGATAAAGCCGGCACTACACGCCATGTTGAAGGGGCTGAAATCCGTGTTGATAACAATCAAAGCCTGGTTATCTATGATACGCCTGGTTTAGAAGACTCGATTAACTTATTAAGTGTGCTCGATGCTGAGCCCTCTATTGAATATCAAGATGGCATCGATCGTTTATTAGCCTTTATTAAACGTGAGAATGACTTTCCGGAGTTAAACCAAGAGTTAAAAGTATTAAAAGCTTTATTAAGTAATGACATTCTATTTTATGTCATTGATGTGAGAGAGCCTATTTTAGGTAAATACCGCGATGAATTAAAAATTCTCAGTTATGCGGCTAAACCTATCATTCCCGTGCTTAATTTTATCGAAGCGGGTCAGGAAAATATCCGTGCTTGGCAAACGCAGTTAGCGCGTTTAAATCTTCATGCTTTTGTTAGCTTTGATAGTGTTGTATTTAGGTTTTCAGACGAATTAAAGATCTATCAAAAAATGCAGACGTTATTAGCGCATAGAGAGCAACAACTTGACGCGTTAATTACACAGCGTAAACAACAATGGCAAGAACGAGAAAGCGCTGCACAACAATTAATTGCTACTTTGTTAGTTGAAGCTGCCGCATGTCGCTTTAAAGCTGACAATAATGAAAAGAGCATCGGCCTTGCTAGTGAACAATTACAATCAGCCATTCGAGAACTTGAAAAGCAAACGCTAAATCAACTATTAGCTCTATACCAATTTAAACAACATGATATCGACCAATATGATTTACCTATTCAACAAGGCCAATGGGAGTTAGATCTTTTTTCATCGGATAACTTACAAGAGTTTGGTGTTAAAGCGACCAGTAATTTTGTGAAAGGCGCAGGGATAGGTGTTGCTGTTGATTTAGTGGCTGCAGGTATGACATTAGGTGCGGCAGCAGTCGCCGGTGGAGTGATGGGGGTGTTGTGGGGTGTAAAACAACGTTATTACGATGAAATTCACGCTAAAGTGAAAGGGCATCGTTATTTATGTGCCGATGATTTAACGCTACAAGTATTATGGATGCGCCAACTTAGCTTATTAATTGCGTTGCAACAGCGTGGTCATGCGAGTGTGGCTAAAATGTCATTAGCTGATGTAAAAATAGATAAAATCGAGTTACCTAAACAATGGAGTAAGTGGCTTAAAAATGCACGCCAACATCCTCAGTGGTTAATTTCAAACAAGAGTGAACAGCCTCTTTTGCGAGAAAAAAAGCAGCTATTAATTGATCAAGTTGTTAATAGCTTAATCGTTATTAGCCATGAAAAAAGTGAAAAATAATTGATGCTGGCTTTATAAAAAGTCAGCAATCGAGATGCCTAAACCTACTGCATTGGTGTATTCATTATATTCGACCAAACTGTTGCCATAACCTGAAAATACCTGTACGTAACCTTTTACTTGCCCGTATAGCGGGAAGCTCCAAGATGCTTCTATTGAACCTTGACTAAAATTACTTTCGATATTGTTACGACTTGTCATAGAAAAAACATGTTCATTATATTTATAAGCAGTAATAATTTGTCCATGACCGTAATAGTCTAATAGATCAGGATTATCATCATCTGAATCTTCAAATCGGTACCAAGGGTTCACTGCGATAACTAAGTTGTCATTATCAAATATCAAGCTGCCGTTAAGACGGTTCCAGCTTCGTGATGTTGGTTCAGTTTTACCATTAGATTGATGTGTAAAACCAAAGGTTCCCGCTTTAAACCTCCAACCTAAGCCTAACTCTTGGCTTACATCCCATACTAAAAAAGCTTCGGGCTCATAATTTGTTTCACGAAAGGGCGAGGAATACTCAGTGTTATAAGCTTGCCAATAAGAAAGTTGGGTATAAGCAACATAACCGGAGATAGGTAAACTACCAATTTGGTGAAATAGCGGTACTTTAAAGCTAATTTGAAACTTCACTTCTAGACGTTGTGAGGTACTGTCGTTTTCTTGAAGTTTTTCATTAAAATAAAACGGCAATAAATAGTTTGGTTTATGCGGTATAATTGAGAAGTTATAGCGTGCACTCCTAACTTCATCTTCTATACGTTCATCAATTGCGCTGGTGTCTTCAGATGTATTTATTACAGGTTCATCGTTTATTGTTTCAGAAAATACTGTGGAGCTAAAAACAATTAATATAAAAAAAATAAAGCGCATGCTTTTCACCTTAAAAACATTATTAGTGGATAGTAGTTTACGCATAAACTATGGTTGATACAGATTAAGTCTAAATTATTGTCAGTATACGCACAGAAGATTAAACAGATAAGTCATTAAGGTAAAAAATGAAGCTAAATAAAATACCTTTATCAGCACTTAAAGGTGTTGGTGCTAAAGTTGCCGAAAGGCTCAGCAAAATAGGCTTAAATTCAGTCGAAGATATGCTGTTTCATTTACCGTTGCATTATCAAGATCGTACTCGACTATATCCAATTAAAGATATTAAAGATGGTATGCAAGTAAGCGTGCAAGGTGAAGTGGTTAGTTGCCAAGTACAATTTGGAAAACGTCGTATTTTAAAGTGTAAGATCAGTGACGGTGAAGGTATTGCCACATTAAACTTTTTTCATTTTAATGCAGGACAAAAAAATGCATTTAAAGAAGGACAGTGGATACAATGCTTTGGTGAATTTAAACGAGGCTATCAAGGTTTAGAGGTTACTCATCCTGAATATTCATTAGTGGGTGAAAACGCGGCTACATCAGTTGAAGAAGCACTAACGCCTATTTACCCAAGTACTGAGGGGTTGAAACAAAACAGCTTAAGACAGTTAACCGACCAGGCATTACAACATTTGCAACAAAACCAAGTTCAAGAGCTTATTCCCACTGCTTTATTGTCTCATCCCATTAGTTTGTATGATGCGTTAATGACGGTTCATCGTCCGCCTCCTTCTGCCAGTATTGAACAATTAGAAGATCGCTCACACCCAGCACAGCAGCGTTTAATTATTGAAGAGTTATTAGCGCAACAAATTAGTATGTTGGCATTACGTCAGCAAGCACAACAGCATCATTCGCCTGTGCTTAAGCAAACTGACCAATTATCAAAACAGTTATTAAAAAACTTACCTTTTTCGCCAACGGGAGCCCAACAAAGGGTTAATGTAGAAATTCAACAAGATTTAATGAAAGATATCCCGATGATGCGATTAGTACAGGGAGATGTAGGTTCAGGTAAAACATTAGTGGCTGCTTTAGCCGCATTAACCGCAATTGAAGCTGGGTATCAAGTCGCATTAATGGCACCCACTGAATTGTTAGCAGAACAACATTTATTAAACTTTCAGAATTGGTTTGAACCTTTGGGTGTTCGAGTCGGCATGTTATCTGGAAAAATGAAGGTAAAAGAAAAGCGTGATCAATCTGAGAATATTACGTTAGGTTTATCAAAGATGGTCGTCGGTACGCATGCACTCTTTTCAGATAATGTTAAATTTCATAATCTAGCGTTAATCATTGTTGATGAGCAACATCGTTTTGGCGTACATCAGCGTTTATCGTTACGTGAAAAAGGCATTAGTAATGGTTTGGTTCCACACCAACTAACTATGACGGCGACACCGATCCCTCGAACATTGGCGATGACTGCTTATGCTGATTTAAGCGTGTCGGTTATTGATGAGTTACCACCGGGCAGAACACCGATTAAAACCGTTGCGTTAGCTGATACAAGACGCGATGAAATTATTCAACGCGTCTATAAAGCCTGTAAAGAGGAAGGACGCCAAGCTTATTGGGTTTGTACGTTGATTGAAGAGTCTGAAGTCTTAGAGTGCCAAGCTGCTGAAGATACTGCCAATGATTTACAACTCGCATTAACGGATTTAAGAATTGGTTTAGTGCATGGACGAATGAAAGCCGCTGAAAAACAATATGTAATGGATGCGTTTAAAGCGGGTGAATTAGATTTGTTAGTGGCGACAACGGTGATTGAAGTGGGCGTAGATGTGCCCAATTCAAGCTTAATGATCATCGAGAACCCAGAGCGTTTAGGGTTAGCACAGCTACATCAATTACGCGGACGAGTAGGGCGTGGAAAAGTGGCAAGTCATTGTGTTTTATTATACAAATATCCATTGTCAAAAACGGCGTTAAAACGGTTAAATGTATTACGTGAAAGTAATGATGGTTTTTATATTGCAGAACAAGATTTGGCGATTCGTGGGCCTGGTGAAGTATTAGGGACTAAGCAAACTGGAATAGCAGATATGAAAATTGCAGACTTATTAAGAGACCAAGCATTGATACCGCAAGTACAACAACTGGCACATACCTTGATACAAACACACCCAGAATACATCAGTCCTTTAGTGGAACGGTGGTTGGGGGACAAACCTGTGTATGCACAGGTCTGATAGGGATTAACTCAGAAAAAGGGGAGATATTACTTTTTTATCGTTCAGTGTATAAAAAATGATTGTTATACAAAAGCCAGTAATGTGACTGGCTTAGTGAATGGTTCATCTTATTTACAACCCTATTCCCGCTAAGGTAAATTCGGGTGGGCTGTCAAATAACACCTCCTGACGACTAGGTATTTCGCCTTTAATTAACCAAGTTGGAATATAATCAGATTCAAACTCTGGTACTTCTCCTGTTGTTTGGTAGTGAAGGGCTAATACGCCTAATAACCGCCTCAATAACATGGCTGACCCACGATAAAGCCCCATTGAATCTTTACCTACTGGCTCTCCAGGTTCTCGTGGTAATAAATCTGCATAATATTCATAGGATGCTTTAATGGCTTCTGTGGTTGCATCACTTAGGCTACTGCGCTGTAGTTTCCACATACTGGCCATTACACTGACAACTGAATACTCTAAAAAATGAAAACTAACTTCTGCTTCTATACTGGTGAGTTGCTCAATTTTACCGTGCTCTGCATATCGCATGACAGCTCTTAATGCGTCTGTTTGTTGTTGTTTGTCATGTGTATTTGAATAAAATAGCTTATAAAAATGAAAAAAGGCTTTATGAACCTCAAAGTTGCGATGGACTCCTGCCGCTTCATCTAAAAAATCGATGGGATAGGCCTGTAATTCATCTACAATAAACGACTCTTTACATAAGGTGGCCGCTATTGCCGCATCAAGCCATGTATGATCAGAGCTGTAGTGGTGTTTTCCTACGGGAGTTGGCGTTAATATAACAAGCTCACTAGCTAATTCCACCGGCGTTAATCTATTAGGGCTTAAATGCATCCGAAAATGCATACGGCCAAAATCAGTCGCCTGATAAAGCAGCCACATACAGTGTTTTTTGGGCCAATCTAACATCACTGCATCAGTAAATAAATCCCAATAATCGCTTAACATCAGTGGCGCGACACGTTGAATACGTTCCTCCGTAAATGCCTTTTTTGATCTTTTATTTGCACTATCAATGCTACTTAACAAGCGTTCACTATGCTGTTTTTTTTTATTTAACCAGTGGCGTTTATTATGATGTTGTGTGATATCCATGTTTTCTTAGCCTTATTGTGTGTTGATAGATTAAGCTAAAATACACATAGAGGGTTTAATTAAAGTCCTATCAACCTATTTTAGAATGGGATAGTTTTATTCTTTTTAGTTTTGTTATTTAATCAGATAAATTAAGTTCTTTTAGCTTACGAGTCAGGGTGTTTCTTCCCCAACCGAGTAGTTTAGCAGCTTCATGCTTTTTACCTTGAGTATGCTTTAAGGCACTTTGTAGCATTATTTTTTCAAACTCAGGTAATAACTGACCTAGAATATTGCTCTCGCCATTCTTGAGTTGTGCATCAGCCCATTTTTTTAAACTTTCTTGCCATATTACTGGCTCACCTTCTTGCTGTGGTGTTTCTTGTTCGCCTAATTCAGGTGGTAAGTCGCTGATATGAACTTCTTGACCACTAGACATGACGGTTAACCAACGGCAAATATTTTCTAATTGTCGAACGTTACCTGGCCATGGTAAATCACTAAGGTAATTGATCGTTGCTTTAGTCAGTACCTTACTTTCAACGGTTAACTCATTAGCAATGCTGTGTAAAAAGTGATTTGCTAGTAATGGTATATCTTCACGACGCTCTTTTAATGCAGGTAACTGTAAGCGAATGACATTTAAACGATGGAATAAATCCTCACGGAAATCACCACTGAGTACTTTCTTTTCTAAATTTTGATGAGTCGCTGCAATAATGCGTACATCAACTTTGATCGCTTGATGACCACCTACTCGATAGAATTGACCGTCTGCTAATACACGTAATAAACGCGTTTGTACGTCTAATGGCATATCACCGATTTCATCTAAAAAAAGTGTTCCGCCATCAGCTTGTTCAAATCGACCTTGTCGATTTGCGGCAGCACCTGTAAAAGCACCTTTTTCATGACCAAATAATTCTGCTTCTATCAATTCTTTAGGAATTGCAGCCATGTTTAGCGCGATAAATGTTTCGTTTTTACGTGGGCTATGTTTATGCAGTGCTTGAGCAACTAATTCTTTACCTGTACCTGATTGACCGTTAATTAATACGCTCATACTTGAGCGTGATAGACGACCAATGACTCTGAATACTTCTTGCATAGCGGGCGCTTCACCAATAATTTCTGGCGTTGCGATAGGTTGTTGAATTGGTTTTTTTTGTTGTTTTAATTCTTTACTATGGCTGATGGCACGTTTAATTAAATCTGTTGCTTCGTGAATATCAAAGGGTTTTGGTAAATATTCAAATGCACCACTTTGATAAGCATTAACTGCGCTATCTAAATCGGAGTGCGCTGTCATTATGATGATAGGAATTAATGGATAACGTTGATGGATTTTTTGCATTAACTCTAAACCATCAATACCAGGCATGCGCACATCTGAAATGATAATTTCAGGTTGCTCAATTAATAACTGTTGCCATAAGCATTCTGCATCAGGAAAACTTGCATATTCGATATTCTCTGCTTTTAACGTGCGTTCTAATACCCAACGAATGGCGTGGTCATCATCTACAATCCAAGCGGCCATTATAATTCCTTATTTTTTTTATTATTATGCATACATTAAAAATTAAATTGGTAAATAAACCGAAAACTCTGTGTGGCCTTTACAACTGTTGAACTCAATACGTCCATGATGTTGTTTAATCAATTCTTGTGCGATTGATAGCCCTAAACCAGTACCATCTTTTCGCCCCGTTACCATTGGATAAAATAATGTATTTCTAATATGCATTGGTATGCCTGGTCCGGTATCTATAATTTTAATTTCGGTTGCCAAGCGTTGCGGTAGTCCATTAATTGTTATTTGATTTGCAGTACGAGTACGTATTGTGATTGAGTGCTGTTCTGGCTGACTTTGTAATGCTTGTACTGCATTTTGAACAATATTTAAAAATGCTTGCTGTAATTGATCTGATTCCATTTCAAAATCTGGAATACTTGGATCATAATCAATATGAATTTTTACATTATCAGGTAAATCTAAGTTGACTAATTTACGGACGCTTTCTAATACTGAATGAATATTATGAATGCGTTTTTCACCTAGTTTTTGAGGCCCTAACAAACGATTTACTAATGCGCTTAATCTGTCGGCTTGCTCAATGATGATTTGTGTAAATTCTTTTAATTCTGGATCAGGTAATTCTGCTTCTAATAACTGAGCGGCACCACGTAATCCACCTAATGGGTTTTTAATTTCATGGGCTAATCCGCGTACTAATTCTTGTGCCGCTTTTTGTTGGTGCTCTTGATAATGAACTTGACTGATGCGTTTTTGTTGTTCGATACAACGCATTTCAATAATGATATATTGTGTCGATTTGTTATCTATATAACTGGCACTTAAATCAATTAATAATGGGTGACCGTCAATAAATAAAGTAACTTCATTTTCTGTAAAAGATGATTCTTCCAGTAGTAAGTTTTTAATCGACTCAGGTGAGAAGTGAAATTGTTCTGCAAGGGCGTGCAAGTTTTGACCATATAAACGTTGTTTACTTTGTGACAACAACTGCTCACTTGCAGGGTTCGCGTAGATTAGATTTAATGATGCATCTAACGCTACAAATGCAGTTTTAGCTTCTTCAAGAAAAGTAAAAATAAGATCGATACTAGGTTCTTTTGACATATTTTCTATAATCTACTTAATAACTGATATACGTTGTAAATGTATCGTAACAACTTGTGTTGTCGCTAATATGTTGTTTGCTTCGTCTAACAACTTGACTTGTATTTGGTGCGTACCACGGTCAACATTTAATGCACGAATCGTCGGTGATATCTGTGGTAAGCCTAATGATTGTCCATCTAAAAAAAGCTGTAAACGCTGGTTACTTTTCTTTTCTGGTGTTGTTTTTACATGGACTTCTAATGTGCCGTTATTGCTTCTTATTGCAATATCGTCTTTAGGTGTTGTTATTTCTGCTAAGTATTTAATAATCTCTTCTTTATTTCTATCCGTGTTATTTGCTCTATCAGGTTGTTGTTGAGGTGTTGATACTAAATTTTTATTCTTAACTATTATTTCAGCTGTACCTGGAGGTGCTGTGTCTGCAAAGTGACTTTTACCCTTTTCATCAACCCAATGATAAATTTTCGTTTCAGCAGAAGTTAAAGTCGCATAAAAACAAAGCAATATAGATAAAAAAAGTGAACACTTCATAATCAAAAACCTTAATATTAAAAAGCTCATTGTCGAACATATGAAAGGTTTAGACAATTAAAAACATACTGTAAACATGGTGGTTATATAAATATTAAACTTTTATCACTATATCAGGAGAGCAAAGGTTAATATTTTCTTTGTTAAAGAATATGAGTAAAACTATTACGGTTTTATATCGTTATAAATAATAAGGAGCAAGCAGTTACTCACTCCTTATTTAAGGTTATTTATTAATATTAATAACTATTTAATAAATAACATTTCAGAGTATTTAGGTAGAGGCCATAATTCATCTGCTACTAATAACTCAAGTGCATCAGCATGTTCACGAGCTTCACCCATTAATGGACAAATAATATCGGCGCTATGGCGCATATGAGCTTCTGTATCTGCAAAGTCATGTTTAGCAGTTTCAGTTTCAAGTTTCGCAACTGAAGCTAATAGACCATTAATATGTTCAGCGATTTGTTTTGCAATTGTTGAATCTAATTCAATACCTAGATCTAGCGTTGAAGCAGAAGCAAGCGTTAGCTCAGATACATAAGTGATCGCAGCTGGGTAGATTTTAGTTTTAGCAATGTCTATTACTAGTTTAGCTTCAACTTCAATCGCTAAGTTGTATTGTTCAGCATACACTTCGTAACGGCTTTCTAGTTCAACCGCAGTTAAAACACCTGTTTTTGTGAATAACTCAATAACTTCTTTAGATTTGAAAGCGGGTAATGCATCAGCAGTCGTAGGGATGTTTTGTAAACCACGTTCTTCAACAGCCGCTTTATGCCATTCTGAAGAATAACCGTCACCGCCAAATACAGCGTTACCGTGTAGTTCCATTAACTCTTTTAATACTGTGATAACAGCAGCTGTTTGATCTTGTGTTTTTAATGCAGCTTCTAACTTTTCAGCAATCCAGTTTAATGAATCAGCAAGCATTGTATTCATTGCAACTAATGGGCCTGATACAGATTGCTCAGAACCTACAGCACGGAATTCAAAACGGTTACCAGTGAATGCAAATGGAGACGTACGGTTACGGTCACCTGGATCGCGGTCAAAGTTAAGGATTTGAGAAAGACCAAGATCCATCTCCCCGCCTTGAGTACAAGTTGTTAGCTTACCTGTTTTGATCTCATCAAATACTTTCTCTAACTGGTCACCTAGGTAAACAGAAAGAATAGCCGGTGGAGCTTCATTGGCACCTAAACGATGGTCATTACCAGCAGAAGCAATAACCGCACGTAATAATGGACCATATTTATGTACACCACGAATAACGGCACCACAGAATAATAGGAACTGTAGGTTTTTATGAGGTGTTTTACCTGGGTCAAGTAAGTTACCTTGTGTGCTGTTACCAACAGACCAGTTAACGTGTTTACCTGAACCATTTACACCTGCGAATGGTTTTTCATGTAGTAGGCATAGGAAGCCGTGCTCTTTAGCCGTTTGCTTCATCATTGTCATTAGCAATTGTTGTTGATCTGCGCCTACGTTAGCTGCGCCGTAGTAAGGTGCAATTTCAAATTGTCCTGGTGCTACTTCGTTATGGTGTGTTTTAGCTGGGATACCTAACTTGTATAGTTTGTCTTCAAAATCTTGCATGAATACTTGTACACGTGCTGGTATTGCACCAAAGTAGTGATCATCAAACTGTTGACCTTTAGCTGGCGCTGCACCGAATAAAGTACGACCTGCTAGTAGTAAGTCTGGACGTGCATTTGCGAAGTTTTCATCAATTAAGAAATATTCTTGCTCAGGACCACAACTTGAATCTAATGCAGCAACTTCCTTTTCGCCCATTAATTTCAATACTTTTTGTGCCGCTTCATTCATTGCTGAATTTGAGCGAAGTAGTGGGATTTTTTTATCAAGCGCTTCACCAGTCCAAGACATGAAAACACTTGGAATCATTAATGTTGCACCATTTGCTGTTTGTTGAATATAAGCAGGGCTTGTTGGATCCCATGCTGTATAACCACGTGCAGCGTTAGTCATACGTAGGCTACCATTAGGGAAAGAAGAACCGTCTGGTTCACCTTTAATTAATAGACTACCAGTAAATTCATTGATCGCATTACCGTCAGAGTTTGTCAGAATAAAGGCATCGTGCTTTTCTGCGGTAATATTTGTCATTGGATAGAATACGTGAGAGAAAAACTTAGCGCCTTTTGCTAAAGCCCAATCTTTCATTGCAGCTGCAATGATATCAGCTGTTGCATTATCTAATGCTTCACCAGTCTTAACCGTTTTTTTAATTGCTTTAAATGCATTTTTTGATACCGCTTCTTCCATTTTAGCTAGATTGAATACATCAGTAGCCCAAATTTGATTTAGTGGTTCAGTTTGAGCGACCTCTTTTGGTGCACGGTTAGTAATTTGTTCAATTGCTTGAAGACGGACTTGATTTCCACTCATGTATTGCTCCTTGCTGCAGTAGTAGTACTGCTTGTTTAATAGTTTGGTTATTTTTATAGGATAATTATAAAAACATATGCTTGTAATAAGCAAAAAATAGGCCACTTTTATTTTTTGGTGTAAAGCAGTGAAAATGAAGGGGATAGAACGAAAAAAGGACCGCGTATGCGATCCTTTAGGAGTATTGGCTGTATTAAGTTTTTATATTATACGCTGTAGTATAAATCGAACTCTTTTGGATGCGTTGCTTGTGATACAGCTTGGCATTCCGCAGTTTTTAGCTCAATGAACGCATCAATAGCTTCATTTGAGAATACACCACCTTCAATAAGGAAGTCACGATCAGCGTCTAGTGCAGCAAGTGCTTCTTCAAAAGAAACAGCAACTTGTGGGATTGCATCAGCTTCTTCTTTAGGTAGGTCGTATAAATCTTTATCTAAAGAGTCACCAGGGTGGATCTTGTTTTTGATACCGTCAAGACCAGCCATCAACATTGCAGAGAAACCTAAGTAAGGGTTCATTGTTGGATCTGGGAAACGTACTTCAATACGTGCTGCGCGTGCAGTAGGTACAATTGGAATACGGATAGATGCAGAACGGTTACCAGCAGAGTATGCAAGCATTACTGGTGCTTCAAAACCTGGGATAAGACGCTTGTACGAGTTAGTTGACGCATTAGTGAATGCATTAAGCGCTTTAGCGTGCTTGATGATACCACCGATGTAATAAAGTGCCATTTCAGATAGGCCACCGTATTGGTCGCCTGAGAACAAGTTAACACCATCTTTACCTAAAGATTGGTGACAATGGTTACCAGAACCGTTATCGCCAACTAGTGGTTTAGGCATAAAGGTAGCAGTTTGACCGTATGCATGAGCAACGTTATGAACTACATACTTGTAAATTTGAATTTCATCTGCTTTCTCAACCATAGTATTGAAACGACAAGCGATTTCATTTTGGCCAGCAGTAGCAACTTCGTGGTGATGCGCTTCAACAACTAAGCCCATTTCTTCCATGATTAAACACATAGCAGAACGGATGTTTTGAGCTGAATCAACAGGTGCTACTGGGAAGTAACCGCCTTTGATACCTGGACGGTGACCCGTGTTACCTTCTTCATAAGAAGTACCTGAGTTCCAAGCCGCTTCTTTGGCATCTACTGAGTAGAATGCACCTGCAATGCTATTACCGTATTTAACGTCGTCAAATAGGAAAAATTCTGGTTCTGGACCAAATAAAACAGTATCAGCGATACCTGTTGAACGCATGTATGCTTCAGCACGTTTAGCAACTGAACGAGGGTCACGGTCGTAACCTAACATTGTTTTTGGTTCTAATACGTCACAACGTAAGTTTAACGTCGCATCGTCTGTAAATGGGTCCAGTACTGCTGTCGAAGGAACTGGCATAAGTACCATGTCAGAATCTTGAATGCCTTTCCAGCCAGCGATTGAAGAACCATCGAACATCTTACCTTCTTCAAAAAAGTCTTCAGTTACTTGGTGGTGTGGAACCGATACGTGTTGTTCTTTACCATGTGTATCAGTAAAGCGTAAATCAACGAATTTTACGTCTTGATCTTGAATAAGAGCGAGAACATCTTGAATTGTTTGTACAGACATGTTGTAGAACCTCATTTGACATCGAAAATTGTAGAGATGATAAAATAGAACTCATCAATGAAACTTACCATCAATCTAGATTTATTACACATTAAATTAGCTAATAATATGCCAAGTTAACAAAACCTATTATACCGAGGTTTTTGTTTTACGATATGGTGCAACATTTTATTTTTCGCACCAGCATGGTGCTTTGGTGCTCTTTTTTGGTGCCTCTGAAGGAAGGTGTCTGACTTAGCTCTATTTTTTCTTAGTTTTAAGCATTTAAGCTAACTGTGACAGACTTAAAACTTTCTATTTTTGAAATTATGTTTACAATGTGCGCACATTTGGCTATATCACTTTAAGTGCTTCCATAGTCTAAACCTTTTTGTACCAATTAAATAAAAATAGGACGTTTCTGTTTTTATTTAATTGGTATTTTTAATTAGTAGTTATTTTTGAGGCGCATCATGTCGTTAGATAAATTAAGAAATATAGCCATCATTGCTCACGTTGACCATGGTAAAACAACATTGGTTGATAAACTGTTAGAGCAGTCTGGTACTTTGGATTCACGTGGTGATAATGAAGAACGTGTAATGGATTCTAACGATCTTGAAAAAGAGCGTGGCATTACTATCCTTGCAAAAAATACAGCGATTGTATGGAATGATTACCATATCAATATCGTAGATACGCCTGGACATGCCGATTTCGGTGGTGAAGTAGAGCGTATTCTATCTATGGTAGACAGTGTTTGTCTTATCGTTGATGCAGTTGATGGTCCAATGCCACAAACTCGCTTTGTAACTCAAAAAGCATTTGCACACGGTCTCAAGCCAATTGTTGTTATCAATAAAATTGATAAGCCTGGTGCTCGTCCTGAATGGGTAATGGATCAAGTATTTGATTTATTTGACAACCTGGGCGCGACTGATGAGCAATTAGACTTCCAAGTTGTTTATGCTTCTGCATTAAACGGTTGGGCAAGTACTGATACGGACACTAAAAAAGATAACATGGAAGATTTATTCCAAACTATCGTTGATACTGTTGCTCCACCTGAAGCAGATCGCGATGGCGACTTCCAAATGCAAATCTCTCAACTTGATTACAACTCTTACGTAGGTGTTATTGGTGTTGGTCGTATTACACGTGGTCACGTTAAAGTAAATCAAGCGGTTACTATTATTGGTGCTGATGGTAAAGAACGTAAAGGTAAAGTAGGTCAAGTATTAGGTTACTTAGGTCTAGAACGTCATGATATTGAATACGGTCAAGCTGGTGACATTATTGCAATCAGTGGTTTAGGCGAACTTAAGATCTCTGACACTATCTGTGCACAAAACAATGTTGAAGCGATGACGCCATTAACTGTTGATGAACCAACGGTAACAATGACTTTCCAAGTAAACAACTCTCCATTCTGTGGTAAAGAAGGTAAATTCGTTACATCACGTAACATCCTTGACCGTTTGAATAAAGAGCTTGTGCACAACGTTGCGTTAAAAGTAGAAGAAACTGCCGATCCTGATAAATTCAAAGTATCTGGTCGTGGTGAGCTACATTTAGGTATCTTAATTGAAAACATGCGTCGTGAAGGTTTTGAGCTAGCAGTATCTCGTCCAGAAGTTATTGAAAAAATGATCGATGGTCAGTTACATGAGCCAATGGAAACATTGACAGTTGACTGTGAAGAAGAGCATCAAGGTTCTATCATGGAACAATTAGGTATCCGTAAAGCGGAACTAACTAACATGATCCCTGATGGTAAAGGTCGTGTACGTTTAGACTTTATGATTCCAAGTCGTGGTTTAATCGGTTTCCAAACTGAGTTCATGACAATCACATCTGGTTCTGGTCTTTTATACCATAGCTTTGATCATTACGGTCTACATAAAGGTGGTACAATTGGTCAACGTCAAAATGGTGTAATGGTTTGTAATCAAACTGGTAAAGCGGTTACATACTCACTATTCTTCTTACAAGATCGTGGTCGTTTATTCCTAGGTCATGCTACAGAAGTTTACGAAGGTCAAATCATCGGTATTCATAACCGTTCAAACGATTTAACAGTTAACTGTATTCGTGGTAAACAGCTTACTAACGTTCGTTCTTCTGGTACAGATGAAGCTCAAACACTTTCACCAGCAATCATTCTAACACTTGAACAAGCGCTTGAATTTATTGATGTTGATGAATTAGTAGAAGTAACGCCGTTAAGTATTCGTATCCGTAAGAAATTACTGGGTGAGAATGAACGTAAGCGTGCAGCTCGTCCATCTAAAGGTTAATTCGTTTTTTTAAACGATAAATAATCTATTATTAAGGTCTTACTTCGGTAAGGCCTTTTTTTTGTTTACGATTTACAGGTATAGTAATACCAATCACAATAAAGAGCTTATCTATTCTACTTGTTAAAAAAGCCCACTTCCTCGTTGTAAATTTCGTAAAGGGAACAGCCATTTACGTTAACTTACACCTCGAATTGAACTGTTTTTCCAGCGTGAAATTTAGATAACATATTTAATGTAATCGGTATAATACCAATAACACTTATCAACTGATCTATTTGATTGGTTAAAATAACTTATTTCATTATTGTAAGTTTCGTAAAGGAGACAACCATTTCCCTTAACTTACGGCTTAAACGAAGTCATTTTTCCGCGTGAAATTTAGATCGTTTAGCTAATGTAATTGGTATGAACATTCGGTAATAAACTTATTTAGGGATGCTATTTTGCAACTACAGCAGCAAGTTTTAGTAGAGAAAATAAAGCTATTTTATAACTACGGTATATTCTTATGGAAACGTAGTGAGGAAGATAATATTAAAGTGCCTGCGGGTCATCTTGCTTATGTAACCTTACTTTCAATCGTGCCTTGTCTTGCCGTTGTTTTTTATATGCTCTCTGCTTTTCCAATGTTCTCTGAGCTTAATAAAATCATTGAAAACCTTATCTATAATAACTTTGTGCCGACGGCTGGAGATGCGGTTAAAGAGCATATGACGGGGTTCATTGAAAATACTAAAAAAATGAGCATGATGGGGATCGCCTCATTAGTGGTGATTGCTTTATTATTGATTTCGACCATTGACCAAACCATTAATCGTATCTGGCGTTGTAATAATAAACGTTCACCTATACAAGCATTTACTATTTATTGGACCATTCTCAGTTTAGGCCCAATTATTATTGGTGGCAGTATTGCATTGAGCTCTTATATCTTTTCTATTGTAAAAACCGATGGCTTTTTATCAATCGGGCAGCAAGTACTCAGTTTTATGCCGTTTGTTTTTTCTTGGCTCGCTTTTGCTGGTGTTTATACCTTAGTGCCTCACCAAAGAGTGCGTTTACGTTATGCCATAATAGGTGGTTTTATTGCTGCTTTATTGTTTAGTTTAGCAACAGATTTATTTACTTTATATATTACTAATTTCCCATCACAACAGATTATTTATGGCGCATTAGCGGTCATCCCTATTATGTTTGTATGGATCTACTTTAGTTGGTTAATTGTATTAATTGGTGCTGAAGTAACGGCAACTTTAGATGAATTCTTTTATCCCGAAGCAGGGCTCGTTGAAGAACCTGAGGAAGTGTAATGATTGCGATGATTCAGCGTGTAACGAATGCCTCAGTCGTTGTTGAAGGTGATGCTGTTGGAAAGATTGACCATGGATTATTGGTTTTACTGGGTGTAGAAAAAGGCGACACCGATGCACAATGCAAGCGCTTAGCTGAGAAAGTGTTAGCGTATCGTATTTTTGCTGACCAGCAAGGTAAAATGAACCTTAATGTACAACAAGTTGCAGGTGACTTATTAGTTATTTCACAGTTTACGTTGGCTGCGGATACTAAAAAAGGTAATCGTCCCGGGTTCAGTAATGGTGCAGAGCCAATAGAAGCAAAACGACTTTATTTAGACTTCAGTGAGCAATGTCGATTGTTAGGTTGTCACGTTGAAAACGGTATTTTTGCAGCAGATATGCAAGTGACTTCAACGAATGATGGGCCGACAACTTTTTGGTTACAGGTTTAGAGGTTTCAATAATAAAAGTGAAATTACATCGGACTTATATTTAAGTGCGATGGCCTTTTTGATAAACACATTTAATGAAAGTTAGAACCAACGAGTGATCTCTGGTGTTGATGTTGAATTAGCGTCTCCAACCGTTGTGTCGCTTATATTTTCATCAAAATGAACGCCTGCACCTCCTGTTACATTTAAATAATTACTACGTAACGACCCAAAAATATCTCCCCCCCCTGATACGTTAATCGATGCTTTCGGCGCGTAAGCCGTAAAAGTGCTGTCATTACCGCCTGCAACACTTATTCCGTAATCGTTATTGCTGGCTGAGTCATAACCTGAATATATAATTGTTGAAATTTCATTATTACTGTTTACTGCAGTTGTCGACTCAAACTCATACTCTCCATCTCCATTTAAGTCGAGTACATTAATGATGGTACCATTACTTCCCATGTTAACTTCACTTTCTGTAATGATGGTTAATGATGCACCGTCCTCGACTTTAATACTTCCATTAAGCGAAGTGTCACCACTTAAATAGATAGTAACATCACTACCACTTTCAACTGTAAGGCTTCGATTCGCATTTGTGAAATTTTTTATATTTAATACATAGACAGATGTTTGCTCATCTAGAAAATCTACTGTTTCTACTTGAGCATCAACATCAACCCAATCTTTAACATTGTATGTTTCATCATATGCTTTTAACCCTGAATCACTAATAATATACTTATTTGTAGGGTAGCCAAAAGATATATCACTCGCCTCAACACTTGCTAAACTACCTATACCATCTACTGTATTATCAAATTCGTCGGCGAGACCTACAATATCACATTCTTGAGTGCCCACGTCATTGACATGGTCACTAGTCATCATTGTTGTACTTGAAAAAGTTGATGTATCTCTTGATGATGTAAGTGTGCCTCCATCATCACCACCATAAGTGATGTCTCCAGTAAAACTGCTATAGCCTATACTCACGTCACCATTTGAACTAATACTCTCAGTAATGTAGGAATTTCCTGTATAAGTATAAGAAACATCACCCGTTGCTTGAATGCTACCCGCTACGGATGCAGCTCCACTGTTTGCCACTGTGACATTGCCAGAGACCTGCGCGTCTCCATAAACATAACCATTGGAGATTGATAAATCTCCGTTGATAGATACATCACCACTGATTTTTGTTCCACCTGTTAGGTTTAATCCACTTGCATCTACATTTAATACAGTTACATCGCCCTTATTACCCGCATTATTTGCATCGTACTCGCCATTAAAGCTATCAACTTTACCTGCACCGCCTAAGGTTGCACCATCACAAGTGGTAATTGCGTTATTAAAAACGTTATTACCACTACCAGAAGCGAGTGAGATTGAAGCACGCATTTCGTATTGACCTTCGTAGTGAAAACCTGAGCTATTAATTGTTTTGATGTTGGCATCAGTTTCAACACTAACGGTATGACCAGAGTCATTCGTATTGCTTAATGTTGATGCCATCACATCATCAGATATACCCTGATTATCAGGATCAGAAAGCAGATTATAGGCTTTAGCAATCCCATTTTCTGATTGTAAGTGAGCATTCAGCTCTTTAGCATAATTACCTGCCATACGTTCTTGGTTCACATTTTCTTTCACGGTATCAAACACAATTAATCCACCTAGTAGTGAAATGACCATTACAGTCACCGCTGCAAAACCATCTTCAGAATGTTGTATTGTCGATGCTTTCATTTTTATATCCTTATACTTATTCACTACTAATTACTTAGGCCTAATATTTTTTGACGAAGAGCAAACATCATTTTTATTTCATCATTGGTACTTGATACGGTATTCGTGATTATTGATGGTGTAATTGTGACTTTTAATAGTTCACCAACTATCGAAAAACTTAATGCTTCAATATTGGATCCGATAGCACTAAAAGCTTCAACAGAGGTACTATCTATTTTTGTTGTACAAATAAGCTCATCGTTTTCTAAACTATAAGTTTCAGTATACTTTTCATTTAATCCTTTTTCTTCACCTCGACAATCAATAAATTTTTCATCTGTATCTAAATTATCTAAGTTAAACGTCAGAGTTAAAGTTGAACCGCCACTCATTTCATCAGCTCTATGTACTGCCCGACTAAAAGTCGAGTTGGTAAAACGCAATACTTCTTGTGTGTTTTCTAATTGTTGAGAATAAGAAGAAGTATTTTTTAAACTAGAGAATACAGTCGCTATACCCAGTATAAGGAGTAGAGACAGCGACATTGCAATCATTAACTCAATTAAACTAAACCCTGATTGTGAACCGAAATTTTTATTCATGACACCACCGGTGGGCAAAGCGTTGTATCAGCGCTGATATTTGGAAAAACAACTTCTACTTTCACTTCATTATCGGCATCAGTTAAGCGATTATCGCCCCATGCAATAGTGATGATCATTTCATTATCGAAAGAGGTAGGGGCAAAAGTACGTGTAAAACCATCTGCAAGAGCTAAATCATCTAATGCTTTTCCATTTTGAAACTCACACAGCGAAGCCCATATTTCCTCTACTGTATTACTGGCTTCAATGCTAGCTCGCGTATATTGGCTACTACTACGTGCGTATTGAAGGCTTTTAGTTTGTGTGTAAGCTAATCCTAATACAGAGATACTTGCGATAACAACCGCGATTAAAAGCTCTAGTAGTGTGAAACCTTGTTGTTTATTCTGACGATGCTTACGGTTGATTAATCGATTCATTAAGCACAATCTCCACTTTCTGAACTGATTTTAGTTTGACCACTACTGTAAATTACTAAACAGCGATATTCATCTTCCCAACTAAAAGCTATTTTATTTGTTTCAGCAAAACCAGTATTCTGAACTGTTATAGTTATTTCATCTGTACTGCCATCAGCTAAACCGATAGATACTTGATTTGTAGAAATAGTCATTGTTTTTAATGCTGAACTTGCACCTTGTTCTTTCAGTGTCCAAGTTCGTCGGCTATTTTCAGAGGTTAAAATAATTGATTCATGACGCTTAAGTGCCTCAGAACGGGTTAATTGGTAAATACTTTGTACTTGATTAACGGCGCTAGCCACACTGTTATCTTGAATAAGCTTAGTCCAGCTTGGCAATGCTATGGTTGCTAAGATAATAACAATGGCAACAGTAACCATTAATTCTATTAGCGTGAATCCTTTATTTGCATTTAATTTCATTTCCAACACCCTGATGTCGAAGGCGTTGTATCGCCACGGTAATCTAGAGTTAACGTACCGCAGTCATCGTTGGTTTGGCCACCTGTTGGTGTCGCCGAAATTGTAAACTCATCATCTTGTAATGTACTAAAAGCCAATGTGTAGTGTGTATTGCTATAGATGCCTACTGTTGCATTTGAGCCTGAATAAACGCCATTACGTGAATAATAACGTTCTAATTGCTGGCTCAATTCGATCATTGATTGCTGAGCTTCGTAACGATAGCTTTGTTGTATGGTATTTAAATACGAAGAATAGGCAACTTGAACCAAAATAGCGACGATAGCAATCGTTATTAATAGCTCTATTAATGTGAAACCTTGCTTATAACAACTAGTGTTATGACTATTTTTTTGAATGTTAAATGGGGAGCATTTCATCATATTTAATATACCGACTCACGTTGGAATGTTTTAATTTAATATTTGTAAAAATCAGAATGTATATATTAATGAGTATTTTAGCTTAGTATGTTAAATATACACAATACTATCGTTTTTTTATTAATGGACGAACACTTTTATTTTCACTGAACTTGTAGCATAGTGTTCAGTCTTAATTATTGACTTCCACCTACAATTGAAAGAGCTCATCTAATGCCGCCTATTAAGCCTATCTATCTATTATTTAATTGTGTTTGTTTATGCTTTTCTACGTTTCTACATGCTGCCCCTAATACATCACCTGAGTCCACTATGAAAAATTTTGAAATAGTTAATAATTCCATAATACAGAGTCCAAATGACACTCGAGAATACCAAGTGATTCGCCTTTCAAACGATCTGGAAGTATTACTCATTTCTGACCCCGATTTACAAAATAGTGCGGCTTCTTTATCTGTTCCTATTGGTAGCATGCACAACCCCGACTCTCAATTGGGCTTAGCACATTATTTAGAGCATATGTTATTTCTTGGCTCAGAAAAGTACCCTGTAATAAACGAATACAGTAAATTTATGAGCCAAAATGGTGGGTATACCAATGCTTATACTGCACAGGATGCAACGGTATATGGCTTTGAAGTCAATGATAGTGTATTTGGTGAAGCATTAGACAGATTAGGCGATGTGATGCATGCACCTCTATTAGATGAAAAATATGCAGATAAAGAACGACATACCGTTAATGCTGAAAATGAAACCTATGTTGATAATGACATGCGTAAATTATATGCATTACAACGCTATTCACTGAATCCTGAACATCCAATGGCTCGTTTTAGTACCGGTGATTTAACAACGCTTGTTGATAAGCCAGGAAGTGTTTTACAGCAAGAGTTAGAGTTGTTCTTTAAGCAACACTATTCCGCGAATACAATGAAGGTGGCCTTAACAAGTCCTCGTTCAATTGAAAATATGCAAAAAATAGCGGTGAAATATTTAACGCAAATTCCCAATAATAATGTCACTAAACCCGTCATAATGACACCGCTATTAACAGATAAGCAGTTAGCATTAGAAGTGCAAATGAAGCCCACTGCAGAGCTTAAGTTATTACAAGTTAACTTTTTAGTGCCTAGCGTTAAAGATGAATATATGTATCAGCCTGGTGGTTATATTAGCCGCTTATTAGGATCTGATCATAAAGGTGGTTTATCTGATTACTTACAAAAGCTTGGATTAGCTGAATCAGTTTCTGCTGGATTTTATGGTGCACACAGCGATCAGTATTCACAGTTTAGTATGACGTTTAAATTAACCAATAAAGGGTTAACTCAACAAGATACCGTTATTGCGAGTTTATTTGCTTATATCAACTTAATTAAAGAACAGGGAATTAACCAATTACAATATTCTGAGCAGAAGAAAAGCTTGGATAACTATTTTCAATTCCTTCCTAAGCAAGCCAGTTTTAACAATGTCATGTCTTTGGCTGCTAATATGCAAAATTACCCTTTACAAGATCTATTAGCTTATTCATATCGTTTAGATGGATTTAACCCTACGTTTATCACTCAATTAATGGATTATTTAACACCAGAAAATAGTCGATTATTTGTCGTATCGCCAAACGCAGTGGTTAATAAGGATATCCCATATTACGAAGGGAAGTATTCACAAGCAAAAATTAAAAAGTCACGTTTACAACTATGGCTTAATAAAGCAAAAACAATTCAACCAAAGTTGATTTTGCCTGTTCGTAATGAATGGTTACCTGAGAATTTGGTACTTGTTGAACAAGAAAAAAATAAAAAGGCAATACAACTTGTAAAAGAATCAGGTCTCTCTGTTTGGTTCAAACAAAGCCAACTAAAAGAACCTAAAGGCATCTATAAGCTACAGCTTAATAATGACCTTAATGACCAAAACCCAGCTGCTAGAGTGAAAATGAATCTGTTATTAGATATTTTACAAAAGCAATTAGCAGAACTAAGTTTTGTCACTCAAGAAGCAGGGTTAGGGTTCTCCATTAGCAGCAGTGATGGTTTACTGATTAGCACAAGTGGTTATAGCGATAAACAGAGCAAATTATTATTGATGTTATTAACACACATCGAAAATATGACGTTTGATGAACAATCCTTGAGACTGGCGAAACAAGAATTAACACGTCGCTTAAATAACCAATCTAAAAGTAAAGCGATGGATTTAGGGTTAGGTGGTTTTAGAAAAGTTATTCGCCAGCCATCTTGGTCTGATCAAACTTTATTAGCACAGATTGATGGTGTAACAAGTGATGATTTGAGCGAATTAACAAAACAGATATTCTCAACATCTAGTTTACGCTTATTAGCCTTAGGTAATTTTTCCACATTAGATGTTTTGCAGTTAACAGCAAAGCTTAAAGTTAAAGTGAAAATTCAACCTAATGCTTTTTATACGACGAAACGCTTGCACGCAGATCCTCAGCAGGGGGCTTTAAATTATGTCCGTGAATCTGAGTTAGAAGATGATGCGTTAGTGAGTCTTTATTTAGCCAAGAACCAAGACATTATTTCATTAGCTAAAGCTGAATTACTTAATAAATTACTTAAGCCTGCTTTTTATGATCAAATACGTACACAAGAGCAATTAACGTACTCTCCCTTTACAGCAACAGTACAAGTAGATAAAAGTGTTGGTTTTGGTCTCTTCACGCAAAGTCCTGCGGTTGGAAGTGCGACACTATATGAACGCTTCCAAGTATTTTTGGATAATTTTAAAATGACTTTAGCGGAAACAAAAGAAAGCGATTTTGATGAAATAAAAAAAGCGCATATTGCTAATTATCTCGCTAAGCCAAGCAACCTTGGTACTGAGTTTTCTTATTTAACCGGTGAATGGATGAGTAACAAAGAAAACATTGATACTAAATTAGAACATGTTGCTAGATTGAAGTCTGTTTCACTAAAACAAGTACAACAGTATTACACTGACTTATTCTTTAATGATCAGCAAACACAGCAAATAATCGTGCAAGTGAAGGGGAAAAAGTTCAGCGAAGAAAAGCCTTTAATGTTAACACCTCAAGTATCGATCTCAAATGTAGATCAATTACCTAAGCGATAAAAAAACGCTACCAAGTAATACAAAATAATATAAAGCGCTACAGAATAAAAAGCATTGATATTTGATTGAATATCAATGCTTTTTTATTTTAATTTTTCTGATCTTACCCCTCTGGCTTAACGTAATGTTTTTAGGCATTATTCCGTTTACTTTATTTTTCCTAATCTAAAAGTTAGGATAATAATGTTACTTAGTTCTCATTTTTAAATTTTGTTAATGAAGTAATATTATGTGTGAAATTAAGAAAGCATATCGCCACATTAGACTTTCGTAAATCGTAAAAAGGATAAACATTATGAATAAATTGCTACTCACTGCTGCGATTGCATTGACAGTGCCCATGACTGTACATGCAAAAAGTGAATTCGTAGAAGGAGATGCAACACTAGCTGGTGAAGCTGAATTAGGTGCCTCTTTAACGACAGGTAATACTGATACATCGTCATTTAAAGCGAGCCTTGCATTGAAGCAAGAATTGGGTAATTGGGAAAATGAATATGTATTTCAAGGCTTATATAAAGAAGATGAAGATGAAGTAACAGCAAAACGTTTCTATGCTGGATTACAAGGTAACTATCAAATTGATGATACGAGTTATTTGTTTGCCAATACTGGTTATGAAAGAGACCCATTTACTGGTTACGACTTTACTTCGATAACTGCTGTTGGTTATGGCCATCACTTTATTGAGAATGAAACAATGTCTTTAAATGCAGAAATTGGTCCTGGTTATATTTACCAAAAATTGGATGATGATTCTGCTGAAACTGAAGGCGAAAACTATGATAGTAGTGCAGTCGCTCACTTTGTTATTGATTTTCAAACTAAGATTAGTGATTCTGCTAAATTTCAGCAAAAGTTTGTTGCTGATTGGGGAAGTAAGTTAGATGGTCGTTCTGAAACGTCATTATCGACCAAGATTATTGGTGCATTATCTATGAAATTTGCCGTTGTTGTTCGTTATAACAGTAAACCGTTGGATGAGAAAAAAAGCACAGATACGGCAACGAATATGACGTTACTTTACGCTTTTTAAGTCTCCGTTTGTTGTCATTACTCGTTAAGTATTAACTGTCATATTCGTATAATAAAAGCTGGTTTACTGGCTTTTTATCGACTGACTTAGTAAAAAAGTAAATTCAGCCATTATTATGTTTTTTGCCTTGAGCTTAAATATGACACGTATGTATTAGTGTGAATATAATGCAGGATCAGACGGATGAATAAATTATTTTAAATGCCAAGTAATGGCTTATTGTTGGAATAAATATTGTTTCAATAACAGAGATAACGTTAATTTTTTACCTATTTCTTTTTATTAGCACTCCCTTCATAAATAGCTGCTTTATTGGCCCGTACTGATGAGCGTAGCGATACATTGATCACAGTAAGCTAGTTATATTTTGTCTTTTTTTTTAAATAACTACTTTAACCAAGTACGTTTGATAAAGTCTCAAGTTTTAAATAAAGGGTTAATATTTATGCGGTTATTTATGACCCCACTCTCTATTATTTTATGTCGCATTTTCAATGTTGCTGTGATGCTTTTTTTCAGCAGTACTTTAGTACTGGCTAATTCTGTTGCAGTCGAGCTTACCCCACAAGAAAAAGAATACATTCAACAACACCCGTTAATAAAGGTACACGCAGAAAAGAATTGGCCTCCATTTAACTTTGTTCAAAATGGTGAAGCCTCTGGTTATAATAATGATTTAATGCGATTAGTTGCAGATAAAGTAGGCTTAAATATTGAGTTTGTTATCGGTTACGAATGGTATGAATATTTAGAGAAATTAAAAAATAATGAAATAGATATTATTTCTAATATGAAAATCACACCAGATCGACAGAAATTTACTGCTTTTACTCACTACCAGTCTTTAACTTCAATGGATGGTTTGCTAACACGAGAAGGAGAGGTTTTTGCTAATGACTTTAGTGATATTCAATCAATTGCTGTTATTAAAGGTTTTTTCTATCAAGAAGTACTCGAGAAGAACTTCCCTAATATAGATTTAATGTTAACGAGTAGTACTGAAGCATCTATTGAGCAATTACGACTAGGTAATGTTGATGCTGTTCTAGATGCTTATGACGCTATTAATTATCATTTACACCGTTCCCTAGAACAAGGCTTCGTTAATACACCATTAATTAATAATAAAATTTTTCATTATTTGCCGAGGTTTATGGGCGTTAATAAAGATAATATTATTTTACGCAATATTTTAGATAAAGGGTTATTAGCATTAAATAAAAAAGAGACAGATAATTTACATCACAAATGGGCAACTCAGATAGGTGTTGCCAAGACAAGTGAAGAAGCTGCTTACCAAGATAGAATGCCTATTTTATCTAATACACAACAACAATATTTAAAAGGTCATGGCCCTCTTTATATGTGTGTTGATCCTGATTGGCTACCTATTGAAGCAATTAAAGAAGGGAAATATGTTGGTATAGCATCTGAATTCGTCAATCTATTTTCTCAGCGTATTAGTAACACTATTATTTTATTAGAAACTGCGACTTGGTCTGAAACAATTAAATCATTGAAAGAAGGGCGTTGTGATTTCATTCCCGTAATACACAAGACTCCTTATCGTAATAAATACTTCTCTTTTACCTCTGCTTACTTACACTTTCCATTAGCCTTGGTAACTGATGGAAAAAATCAAGCTTATAAGTTAGATCAAGTTCTACACAAACCGCTGGGGGTGCTAAAAGAAGGATCATACACAGAGTTTTTGAATGCGTTATATCCTAATGCCGATTTATATGAATATGATTCTCTAAAGTCAGGGCTTGATGCTGTAAGTAATGCCGAGATTTATGGCTTTATTGATGTGTTACCTGTCATGGTTAATCAAATTCAAACGCTTTACCCAGAATTGAAAGTTGTTGATAAATTTGAGCATAAGTACCCATTCTCACTAGCAGTATCAAAAGATAATACGATGTTATTGAATGTTTTTGATAAGGTCGTTACTTCAATCGATTTACAACAAAAGCAAAAAATATTGAATCGTTGGTTACCTGTTATCTATGAAAAAAAGGAGGATAACTCTGGTTATTGGATCATCATTTCACTGATGTTTGTCGCGCTTACTTTAATTTGTTTATTGTTATATTTTTCAAAAAAACATAATCAACAATTATCTTTAAAAAATAAAAATCTTGAAAAGATAGCAATGCGTGATTATTTAACTGGTTTGCCTAATAAGTCTTACTTTAATGAACAGTTTAAAAAAGAGTGGGCGCGAGGAAGACGCTCAGGTGAAAAGTTATCATTATTAATTATCGATATTGATAACGTTAAACGCTTCAATGAACAATATGGGAGGCAAGCTGGAGATGATTGTATTATTGAACTTGCTCGTCGTTTACAGAATATTGTTCAACGCCCTGCCGACTTATTAGCTCGTCTTGAAGAAGATGATTTTATGATACTTTTACCTAATACTTCGGAAGAAGGCATTAAGACATTAGCCGCTGAAATATTCTATATGGTTAATGGATGGGGAATGAAATTTGAGAATGCGCCAACAGGAGATGCTATCTCAGTGAGTATTGGTGCCGCTTGTATGGCTCCTACTAATACCAATACAGAAGAAGAGCTCAACAGGCGAGTAGAGCAAGCTTTATATCAAGCACAAGATAAAGGTTTTGGTCAGTTAGTTATTTATAAAAATGGGCATCATCAACATTCTGGGCATTAATATTCCGAAGATTGACAGGAATGTTGTGAACCTTCGTATTTAAACCCCATATTATATTTATTGGCTCCTTCCTGAGTTTTGCTCCTTGCTGGTTAATGGGTATAATTAGTGCTCATTTATTGACAAGGTTTTTTAACTTATGCGCCCAAGTAATCGAACACCCGAACAAAACCGTGAGATTAAAATTACTCGGCACTACACTGACTATGCAGAAGGTTCTGTACTGATTGAAGTCGGCAATACTAAAGTGTTATGTAACGCAACGGTCTCAGAGTCAGTACCACGTTTTTTAAAGGGCAAAGGTAAAGGCTGGGTAACGGCAGAATATTCCATGTTGCCGCGTGCGACACATAAACGTAATCAACGAGAAGCAGCAAAAGGTCAACAAGGTGGTCGTACCTTAGAAATTCAACGTTTAATTGCCCGCTCTTTACGTGCAGCAGTAGATTTAAATGCCTTTGGTGAGAATATGATTACTGTTGATTGTGATGTAATACAAGCGGATGGTGGTACACGTACCGCATCAATTACAGGTGCTTGTATTGCGTTAGCTGATGCATTGAACTGGATGGTTGTAAAAGGTAAGTTGAAAAAAAGTCCATTAAAGCAAATGATAGCGGCTGTTTCTGTTGGTATTTATAAAGGGACGCCTGTTTGTGATTTGGATTACGCAGAAGATTCAAATGCACAAACCGACATGAATGTTGTCATGACAGAAAGTGGCGGTTTAATTGAAATACAAGGTACAGCTGAAGAGGGTGCTTTTAGTCATCAAGAATTATTAGCAATGTTAGCTTTAGCGAATACCGGTATTAATAACTTAGTAGTAGAACAAAAAAAAGCATTAAATGTGGAGTAAGAAATGAAAGCGTATCAAAAAGAGTTTATTGAATTTGCGATTGAAAAACAGGTTTTAAAATTTGGCGAATTTACTTTGAAATCAGGGCGTATTAGCCCTTATTTTTTCAATGCAGGTTTATTTAATACAGGTCGAGATCTTGCGCGTTTAGGGCGTTTTTATGCTGCTGCATTACAAGATTCTGGTATCGATTATGATCTTTTATTTGGCCCTGCGTACAAAGGCATCCCGATTGCAACAACCACTGCTGTCGCGTTATCAAATGATTATGACCTAGATGTCCCGTATTGCTTTAACCGTAAAGAAGCAAAAAAACACGGTGAAGGTGGTAGTTTAGTGGGCTCTGAGCTAACAGGTAAAATCATGTTAGTTGATGATGTTATTACTGCGGGTACAGCTATTCGTGAATCGATGGATATCATTAATGCACATAATGCAGAGCTTGCAGGTGTGTTAATTGCATTAGATCGCCAAGAGAAAGGTAAAGCTGAATTATCTGCGATTCAAGAAGTAGAGCGTGACTATGATGCAAAAGTTATTTCGATTGTAGAGCTGGCAGACGTAGTGAGCTATCTTGAAACGTTACCAGAAATGCAGCAACATCTTGAGTCTGTACAAACATATCGTCAGCAATACGGTGTTTAAGCTTTAATTTATTTTTTAGCATAAAAGACCGTAAAATAAAAAAGCCAAAGGCGAATCATCGTCTTTGGCTTTTTTTGTATCTGTTAATAGTACTGTGTTAGTGCTTTGTGATAGAAAATAATTACTTTATCAGTCTATTAACTTCTTGGTTTCAGTAACTTAGTTTATAAGTATCTTAATTTATTGTTATAAACGTTTAATAAATCAATTTCGAGAAGAATAAAGTAACGCTTATTAAATTAATGTTAAGGCTACTTTTAATTTTCTTCTTTATCTTATGACTCTGTACTATTTACTTTTAATGCTTGTTCTTCATCAAATTCAGGAAGTTTTTTATGCTCACTGGCAATGAATGAATAGATAACAGGTAAGATAAATAACGTAAATAACGTACCGATTGATAAACCAGCTACGATAACAATACCAATACCAAAACGACTCACTGCGCCTGCACCGGTTGCAAATAATAGTGGGATAAGACCCGCTACCATTGCAGCTGTTGTCATCAATATTGGACGTAAACGCACGGTGGCTGCTTTTTTAACTGCGGCAATTTTATCTAGACCATGATGTAATTGCTCTTCTTTTGCTACTTCAGCAATCAAAATACCATGTTTAGTAATCAATCCCACCAAGGTTATCAAACCAACCTGAGTGTAGATATTCATAGTTGCAAAGCCCCAAGCAAGTGCGAGTAAAGCACCACTAATGGCCAATGGTACGGTCATGATAATAACCAATGGATCTCGAATACTTTCAAACTGACTTGCGAGTACTAAAAATATAATAAATAACGCAAGAATAAAGGTCACGTATAACGCACCACCTTCCGTTACAAATTGACGCGCTTCCCCCAAGTAATCATGACTATAACCTTGTGGTAATTTAGTTGTTGATAGCCCTTCAAAGAAGGTAATTGCTGTCCCCATCGTGACACCAGGCGAAAGTACTGCGCCTATTGTTGCACTGTTAAGTTGGTTAAAGTGGGGTAATGAACGAGGTTCCGCGACAACATTGACAGTAATCAGTTCGCTTAATGGCACCATGTCATTATTTTTAGCACGCACATAAAAATCACCTAATTGTTCAGGCGCCAAACGATATTTACGTTCTACTTGTGCAATCACTTCATAACTACGGCCATTTAAGTTAATACGGTTTAAGTACCCATCACTTAACAATGTACCCAAGGTAATACCGATATCTTGCATGGTTACACCATAAGCACCTGCTTTGTCACGATCAATGCTGATATTCATGGTCGCAGAATCAAAGGCTAAATCTAACTCTGAATAAACAAAGCTTGGGTTGGCTTGTGTTTCTGCTAATACATCGGCAGCGATACTCACTAAACTTTGGAATGGATTAGAGGTAGTAATAACAAATTGTACTGGTAGACCACCCGATGAACCCGGTAACTCAGGTCTTTGGAAAGTAACCGTTGCCACAGAAGGGATCATACTAAATGCTGGTGTTAATGTTTTAGATAGCTCATCTGGGCTTTTTTCTCGTTGGCTCCATGGTTTCATGATGGCGATACCAAAGGCTTGGTTAGCATTCGGAATACCAGACATCGCTAAGCTACTTTCTACTTCTGGTTGTTTCGCTATTTCACTAGTGACTAAACGCATACTATTTTCAACAAAATCCAAGTTGGCATTAGCAGGGGCTTTAGATAACATCATGAGAACACCTTTATCTTCTTTTGGTGCTAACTCTGATGGGATAAATTTAAATAGAAACGGTAGTGAAATAAAGACTAATAAGGCAAAGATAATAATGGCAGGACGTCGCAACATAATAATATTGAGCGCATTGCTATATTTATTCGTTAAGCCGGTTAGCGTTCTATCAACAGCACGTTCGAATCTATTTGGCTGATGATTGATGGTCAACATTTTACTACACATCATCGGAGATAGTGTAAGTGCCACAATACCTGATACAAATACTGCACCTGCTAACGTTAAAGCAAACTCGGTAAAGAGTGATCCTGTAATACCGCCCATTAATGCAATAGGTGCGTATACAGCTGCTAAGGTGATGGTCATGGAAATAACTGGTACTGCAATTTCACGCGTACCAATAATCGCTGCTCGGAAAGGTTCTTCACCTGCTTTAATATGGCGGTCGATATTTTCCACTACAACAATCGCATCATCTACTACCAAACCAATCGCTAATACCATGGCTAATAGTGTCATTAGGTTGATAGTAAAACCAAACATTTGCATCACAACGGCCACACCAATCAGTGATAACGGGATAGTAATAATTGGAATGAGCACTGCACGCCATGATCCTAAAAATAGAATCATTACAATGAGTACAATTAAGCCTGCTTCTGCAATAGTTTTAATGACTTCATAAATAGACTCTTCAATAGCAATGGTCGAATCATAAAGTACTTTCATTTTAATTGAGCTAGGGTTGTTTTTTTCTAAATCAGGTAGCATTTTCCTTACATCTGACGTTATATCCAATGGATTTGCACTTGCAGTTGCATCAATCGCAACAACAACTGCATCATTACCATTAGCCATTGCTCGGTAGATGTCATGACTTTTTTCAAGAGAAACGCGTGCAATATCCTGTAGATGTATTGTTCTACCGTCATCGCGTGTTGCAATGATAAGGTTTTCTAACTCGCTTGCATTCTTAACCTGGGTCTGTGCACTGCCATTAAACAGAGTGAAATAACCCATCGCTTGGCCTGAAGCTGACTGAATATTATTAGCTTGTAAAATAGTAATAACATCCGCGGTATTAAGCCCAAAAGCAGCCATACGTTCAGGATCTAACCAAATACGCATTGCAAATTTAGTACCGCCATAAAGGTTAACTTTTGCAACGCCATTAATACTAAACAATTGCGGTTTAATAACGCGTTCTAAATAGTCGGTAATTTGACTAGAGTTTAATTGCTCACTTGAAAAGGCAATGTAGATAACAGACGTCGTTGAGCCAGTACTGACATCAATCGTAGGATCTTCTGCATCACTTGGTAGCTGAGAGCTGACACTGTTTACTTTTGCAAGAATATCCGCCACAGCACCACTTGGATCAGTGTTTAGTTTCATATTCACAGTAATGGTTGAACTGCCCATAAAACTTTGTGAGCTGATAAAGTCGATATTATCGGCTTGTGCAATCGCTTGTTCAATTGGCTGAGTAATAAACCCTTGAATTAAGTCTGCACTTGCTCCGTAATAGCTGGTGGTTACCGTCACTACGGTATTAGTCATGGTCGGGTACTCTCGTACCTGCATTTTTGTAAGCGCTTGTATCCCTAATAATACAATCAGCAAACTCAACGAGATTGCTAAAATGGGGCGCTTTATAAAGATATCTGTAAATTTCATAACGTCGCCTACAGTGCTGGAAGAACAGAAGGAGTATCAAGCGCGTTTGATTCAACGATTTTAACGTGTGAACCGTTGCTTAATCTAACTTGTCCGCTAGTGGCAATCACATCATTTTCATCTAAGCCAGATAACACATGAACACTATCGTCCTTTGTTTTACCTAATGTGACGATTCTTTGTTTCGCTTCTAAAAACGTTTTACCCTCATCAGTTTGTTGTTCAGTTAATACATAAACTGTTTCACCGTAAAGTGTGTAGTTAACGGCAGTAACAGGAACGATGATTTGTTTTTTAACGGTCGGCAAAATGATATTTGCTTTAGCAAACATACCTGAACGTAGCTTTTGTGCTTCATTTGGAATCGATGCTTGAATGAGGATAAGTCCGCTTTCAGAGTTCACAGCGGGTTCAATAGCAGTAATCACACCAGTAAATGTCGAATCAGGCTGGGCATCAATAAAGACATCCATTGCTTGGTTTATATGTACTTTATTAATATCGTTTTGAGCAATAGTAAAACGCATTTGCATGCGGCTAATATCTTCTAAACGGACTATTTCAGTACCATTTGCTAGATATTGCCCCAAAAACACATTTCGTAAACCTGTTACACCTGAGAATGGTGCACGAATAGTACGTAAGCTAATGGTTGCTGCGTAACCTTCAATTTCACCTTGAAGTGCTAGGTATTCTGCTTGTGCATCATCAACATTACCCTGAGAAACAGAGCCTTTTTTAAGTAAAGAGTTTAAACGTTTATAGTTACGCTCAACGGAAGGTAAACGCGCTTTAGCTGCTTTTAAGTTTGCTTGTTCTACTTCGCTGTCTTGGTAAACAATTGGATCACCTTTTTGTAATTTTTGACCGGATACAAAATTAATTTTAGACACTTTACCGGCGACTTCGTTAGTAATCGTAACGCCTTGCATTGGCTCAATAAAGCCAATAGCACGCAAATGAGGAGTCCAATCTTCCAATTTTACAGTCGTTGCTGTAACTGGGAATTCAGGAATAGGACGCGATGAAAGGTATTCATTTATTTTTTTAGCTTTAAACATATTAAAGCCAATCACAGTACCAAATACAAGTATTGCTAAGATGATTGCCGAAGCTATCCATTTTTTCATTGAATTATTCCTGTTGGTTTAAAGTGTGGGTTTTGAATGATGTTCCATGAAGCGTCTCTGACTTGATCTAACTGTTTTTGATCAGGTGCAACTCGCTCTCGTATTACTTGTTTTGCTAATGAAATGGCAGTGTCGATGCTAACCGCTATTAATGCAAATAATTGCCAATTTAAGAATTGTTTTGTATTGATACCCTGTTGGTAAAAGAAGATAAGCGGTTTAAAAGCTTCATTCTCGAATAAGGTGATATCGGCTTGATCTACATTAGGTATGCAATGAAGTACTTCGATTAACGTTAAGCGCCTAGGATTGGCTATGACGTAATCAAATATATTCTGCCATACTAAATCGTATTTGTTTTTTGTCGTTGAACATTCATTAAAGCCAGCTAAAATAATATTAGCAGACTGCTCTCGAATAAATTTTTGCAGTTCATTCATTAATGCTTCTTTGCTATCAAAGTAACGATAAAGAGTGCCAGCAGCTACTCCAGCAGTATCTGCGAGGTTTTGCATAGAAAAAGCGTAAAAACCTCGTTCTGCTAAAACGGATTCTGCAGCGATTAAAATTTGAGTTCGCTTATCCATAAGGCCACTTTAAAATGAATGAACGTTCATTATCGTTTAATGTGAGGTGATTGCAATCTTAAAACGATAATTTATATAAATATTATTGTGATCTACAATATAGGCTTTTTTGATATTAAAAATAAAAACATCTTTAAGTTAATGCATTCATTCTTTAATCAACTCTATCTACCTTTCTACGCTAGCTTTCAATTAAAAGATCAGTAAAATCGAATGGCTTTTTCTTTTTAAATTTAGGACACAATATGAAGCTAAATCCTGGACAAGATGCCGCGGTTAAAACTATTTCTGGCCCTTGTTTAGTACTGGCAGGTGCTGGCAGTGGTAAAACGCGCGTGATCACGAATAAAATCGCTTATTTAATACAACATTGTGATTATCTAGCGAAGAATATCGTCGCGGTAACATTTACCAACAAAGCTGCTCGTGAAATGAAAGAGCGTGTGAGTGAAACCTTAGGTAGAAAAGAATCTCGTGGCTTAATGGTCTCTACTTTCCACTCATTGGGTTTAGAAATCATTAAGCGAGAAATAAAAACCTTAGGCATGAAAGCCGGTTTTACGTTATTTGATGATCAAGATACCTTGGCATTATTAAAAGAATTAACAGAAAAACAATTAAAAGAAGATACTGATTTATTAAAAGCGTTAGTGACGCAAATTTCTAATTGGAAAAACGCGCTTATTCTTCCTCCTCAGGCAAAAAAACAAGCTAAAGGTGAGCGAGATGTCATTTTTGCTCATTGCTATGACTTATACCAACGCCAATTGAAAGCTTATAACGCCTTAGATTTTGATGATTTAATCGTTTTACCCACTTTATTACTAAAATTTAAAGAGGAAGTTCGTTTACGTTGGCAGAAGAAAATTCGTTATTTATTAGTGGATGAATACCAAGATACTAATACTAGCCAATATGAGTTGATTAAATCTTTAGTGGGAGAAAGAGCACGCTTCACCGTGGTAGGAGATGATGACCAATCGATCTATTCTTGGCGCGGTGCCCGACCTGAAAACTTAGTCTTGTTACAAAGAGATTTTCCACAACTCAAAGTCATTAAATTAGAGCAAAATTACCGTTCTAGCCAACGTGTATTAAAAGCAGCGAATGTACTCATTGCGAATAATCCTCATGAGTTCGATAAACGTTTATTTAGTGAATTAGCTTATGGTGAATCACTTAAAGTATTGTTGGCTAAAAATGAACAAAATGAAGCAGAAAGAGTTGTTATGGAAATTTCTGGTCATAAATTCATGAATGGTGCTAATTTTAAAGATTACGCTGTTTTATACCGAGGCAATCATCAAAGTCGTTTATTAGAAAAAGTGATGATGGAAAATCGTATCCCTTACAAAATAAGTGGTGGAACGTCATTTTTTGCTCGTAGTGAAGTAAAAGACATCATGGCTTATTTAAAATTGTTAGTGAATCACGATGATGAGAATGCATTTATTCGTGTGGTTAATAAACCTCCTAGAGGGATCGGGGCAGTGAGCCGTGAAAAGCTAGGTAATTATGCTAATTTACGCCATATCAGTATGTTTTCGGCTAGCTTTGAGCTTGGCTTAGAGCAAACCTTAAATGGTAAATCGTTACATACACTGCAAGCGTTTACTCGTTGGTTAGTTGAATTAAATGATCGCTTAAAAAAAGAAGATGATATTGATGTAGTAAGGGACTTAATTCGTGATATTGGTTATGAAGATTGGTTATACGAAAATAGTCCAAGTCCTAAAGCTGCCGAGATGCAAATGAAGAACGTTTCTACACTCTTTAAGTGGGTGACTGAAATGCTGAAAGGCGATGACTTAGATGAGGAAATGACATTAGAACAGGTAGTTGCACGATTAACATTACGTGATATGTTATCTCGTAATGAAAGTGAAGAAGAATTAGATCAAGTGCAATTAATGACATTGCATGCATCGAAAGGGTTAGAGTTTCCTTACGTTTATATGATTGGTATGGAAGAAGGTTTATTACCGCATCAAGTCAGTATTGATGAAGATAATGTCGAAGAAGAACGACGTTTAGCCTATGTTGGTATTACACGCGCACAAAAAGAATTAACATTTACTTTAGCTAAAGAGCGTAGCCAGTATGGGGAAACAATTAAACCGACTCCAAGTCGTTTTTTAAATGAGTTACCACAGGAAGATGTGGAGTGGGAAAGTGGCCCTAAAAAACGCACGGAAGATCAAAAGAAGCAATTAGCAGATAAAGGCATTGCAAACTTGAAAGCATTATTTGATTAACAATAAAAATAATGTGAATCAATAGCTAAAGGCTATTTCTAGAAGTGATAGATGATGTTAATTTTAATTAATTATCATTTGTGATTTCGCATAATAACGCCACCGCAACAAACGCGTGTTTGTTAGCAAACTTAACATAAATAATTGAAAATTTTTAGGAGCAATACATGTTAGATAATATCGAAGGTCAAAGCGTACCATCAGCAACTTTCCCAACTCGCCAGGGCGATGAATGGGTTAATGTGACAACCGACGAATTATTCAAAGGTAAAACAGTGGTTGTATTTGCATTACCAGGTGCATTTACACCAACTTGTTCTTCTACACATTTACCTCGTTATAATGAATTAGCAGGTGTATTAAAAGAAAATGGTGTTGATGAAATCATTTGTTTAAGTGTTAACGATACTTTTGTTATGAATGCATGGCTTGCAGATCAAGAAGCTGAAAATATCACAGTGGTACCTGATGGTAGCGGTGAATTTACTGAAGGCATGGGTATGCTAGTTAATAAAAATGACATTGGTTTTGGTAAGCGTAGCTGGCGCTACAGTATGCTGGTTAAAGATGGCGTGATTGAAAAAATGTTCATCGAGCCAAATCAACCAGGTGACCCGTTTGAAGTGTCTGATGCAGATACTATGCTAAATTATGTCAACCCAAATGCTAAAGCGCCTGCTGCAGTTGCTTTGTTAACTAAGCCTGGTTGTCCTTTTTGCGAGAAAGCGAAAGCTGCATTGAAAGATAACAATATTAGTTTTGAAGAGATTGTGTTGGGTAAAGATGCAACTAGTATTAGTTTGAAAGCAATGACAGGTCAAACGACTGTGCCACAGCTTTTTGTTGATGGTAAACATATCGGTGATAGTGACGCAGCGGTTGCTTATGCTAATAGCTAATCATCATTAATGATTAGCTAAAGCGTATGTTCTTCTGAGAAGGCATACGCTTTTTTTTATTCAAAATTCACAAAACAAACCATAGCGAGAAGCAATATGAAGCAAGTTAATGTACAAGTTGCCATTATTGGTGGTGGAACTGCAGGTTTAGCTGCTTACCGAGCAGCTAAACATAAGACAGACTCAGTGTTATTAATTGAGGGTGGAAAATTTGGGACCACTTGTGCCCGTGTGGGATGTATGCCGAGTAAGTTGTTAATTGCAGCCGCTGAAGCCGCACATAGTGCTGCACACACAGAACCTTTTGGCGTTTTTGTTGATGGCAATGTTCGCATTGACGGTAAAAAGGTCATGCAACGTGTTCGAGATGAACGTGATCGTTTTGTAGGGTTTGTGGTTGAAGCTGTTGATGAAATCGATATTGAAGATAAGTTAATTGGTAAAGCCACTTTCATTTCTGAAGCTCAGTTACAAATCGATGATCATACTATCGTTAATGCTGAACGTATTGTTATTGCAACGGGATCTCGTCCAAGTTACCCACCTGTTTGGAATGATTTAGGCGATAAGCTGGTGGTTAATGATGATGTGTTTGATTGGCTCGATTTACCAAAGTCAGTGGCTGTATTTGGTCCTGGTGTGATTGGTTTGGAGCTAGGTCAATCCTTACATCGTTTAGGGGTTGAAGTCTTAATGTTTGGTATGGGAGGGCAAGTCGGTCCTTTTACTGATCCTGAAGTGATGGCCTATGCAGAAAAAACATTCAGCGATGAATTCTATTTAGATGCCGATGCAAACGTAAAAAATATAGAGCGTAAAGGTAATTCAGTTGAAATTACTTATATCGATAAGCAAGGCATTGAACAAATTAAAGACGTTGAATATCTATTAGCAGCTACTGGACGTCGTCCAAATATTGATCATTTAGGTTTAGATAATATTCCGTTAAAAAGTGACTACCGTGGTGTACCGATTGCAGACCCATATACAATGCAGACCTCAGTGCCTTCTATTTTTATCGCAGGTGATGCAAGTAATCAAATTCCATTATTACATGAAGCCGCTGACCAAGGTAAAATAGCAGGTAGTAATGCCGGTGTTTATCCAAATATTCGTGTTGGTTTACGCCGCTCATCGATTGCTGCAGTGTTTACTGATCCGCAATTAGCGATGGTAGGGTTAAGCCACAAACAAGTTTCAGAGAAGTTTGGTGGATGTGGTTGTTTTGAAACGGGTAATGTTTCTTTTGAAAATCAAGGTCGTAGCCGTGTCATGTTGAAAAATAAAGGGTTATTAAATCTTTATGGAGAACAGGGGACAGGACGTTTCTTGGGAGCTGAAATTGTTGGCCCACAAGCAGAGCATCTTGCACATCTCTTAGCTTGGGCGCATCAAAACCGTATGACTATTTCTCAAATGCTAGAGATGCCTTTTTATCACCCAGTGATTGAAGAAGGAGTAAGAACAGCATTGCGTGACTTGAATGCGAAATTAAAATTAGGTTCAGTAATGATCAGTGAGTGCATGGAATGTGGCCCTGGTTGTTAGTGTGTATTAACTAAATGAATTTGGCTAAGCTGTTGGTGAAAATTAACAGCTATTTTTATGTCTTTAAAGAAGGAAAACTTAAAAGAGTTCACAACAATCCGAGTAAGGTATATCGATTGAGCCTATTAAAATAACAAATATATTATTGTCTTTTTACCAAGTTAATGACATTTTAATCATTTATAAGTAAGCTAAAATAAAACCAATAAAGATAACAAAACCTACATAATTATTATCTAAAAAAGCTTTAAAGCAGGCACTTTTATCACGATCTTTAATACGACGTTGTTGCTGTGAAAATAAAAATCCTGCAATGGCTAACCCTGCATAATACAACCAAGTTAGCTGCTCTAAGATACCTACAGTCATTAATAGAAGTAATGTGGCTAGCTGTAATAATCCGATAATTAATTTATCATTTTTTCCAAATAAAATAGCAGTAGATTTAATGCCTATTTTTAGATCATCTTCCTTATCGACCATGCCGTACATGGTGTCGTAGGCAATAGTCCACGTAATATTAGCAATAAATAGCAGCCATATAGAATTAGAAAGGGTGTTCGCTTCTGCTGCATAAGCCATCGGAATAGACCAAGAGAAAGCCAGGCCTAATACAAACTGAGGCAAGTGCGTAAAACGCTTCATAAACGGATATGCAAAGGCTAATAATAGACCGATCACTGAAAGCTGAATAGTCAGATTATTTTGTGTCAAGACTAATAAAAAGGATGATATTGCTAAGCCTAAAAACAAATAAATAGCTTCTTTGCTGGTGGCTCTACCCGATGGTAAAGGCCTATTTTTAGTGCGAGAAACGAAACCATCTACTTTCCTATCGGCAAAGTCATTGATTACACAACCTGCACTACGCATTAAAAATACACCTAAACAAAAAACAATTAATACACTGATTTTAGGCAAGCCTTGTGCAGCAATCCATAATGCCCACAATGTTGGCCATAGTAATAATAAAGTACCAATAGGCTTATCCACTCGCATTAATTCCAATAAGGCTTGGCGTTTAGGTGCATTTAAATAGACCATTATTTATAAATTCCAGATGCAGGTAAAAATACTTCACTGACTAATAAAGGCTTATTTTCGATATAAAACAATGAACGTCTTGCCCAAAGAGAGTGATCACAAGGTTGTTTTAATGAATCGCATAATTCATGTACCGATGAACCAATAAGAAATTCTGCGATTTCAATTTTTCCGCGTTGTAATGTTTTATCTTTAAACAAAAACTTACCTAATGACTCAGAACCGATGTTAGCTAAGTTTTTTTGTTTATCAGCGAGTGTATGATAAGGGATTTCCGTTTGTGCAAATATATTTGCAACCCCATCACAATGTAAGAACACTTCACGCACCAATATTTGTTCTGATTTAGGAAATAACAGAGAAAGTACTGACTCATTAGCATTGGTATTTAATTGTTGTTTGACCTCCACAGTAAATTTTTCACATTGTTGTTCCAGTTTTTTAGTTAAAGAAGTTTCATCCAATAACCAAGAGAGTATTTGCTTAGAACAGTTTTGTGGGTGACTATTTTCTTGCCAATACGCAGATGACACAATATTAAGTAACGGATTAAACATACAAACCTTTTATTTCAAATCATTTTATTTATTGCAGTTAAGTCATCGATATTTCACTAAATTCCCATTTAAATACTATTAAATCAGTTACTTTATCTTAAGTAAAAAATATTAATTTAAGACAAGTCTAGATAGAAATTTACATATTTATAAATTATTTAACTAATCAATGCTTTTTTTATGCATAATATTGGGTAGAGATTGATATCATATGATCCAAAAAATATTAACGTCTTAGTTGAAGGAATGGATCATGTTTAAAAAAATACTTTTTTGTATATTTTATTTAACGCTATTTTCACCATTTAATCTTGCATCAGCTGAAGAAGAAAATGCAGAACCAGTGGCGGATTACCAATATTATGCATTAGAACCAGACATTATTACTAATTATATTAAACCTGGTAAACACTTGGGTTATATTCGTTTGGGCATTGATTTAATGGTTAAATCGACAACAGCTTATCAAGCGGTAGAAACGCATGAGCCAATTATTCGCGATCGTATTATTACGATCCTTGGTGAGCAAAGTGAACAACAAATAAAATCCATAACAGAACGTAAAATAATTAGAACTCGTTGTTTAAATGCTGCGAATGATGCCATTTTTGAAATTACTGGCACCAGACCTATTGAAGATTTATTATTTACTAAGTACTTAGATCAATAACTTATTCGCTTTATTTATTTTTATAGTTTCAATTTGCTGCAAGTGGCTGCTAAAAGAAGACCTGCTAATAAACCAACTAAGTGTGCGTAGTTGGCAATGTTAACAGGCAATATATCTATAAAACCTAATACTAACCAACCTAATAGAAACGAAAACATACTATTTGGTAAATGTACTTGGCTGCCTTTATTCATCAAGCCGTATAACCAACAGTAGCCAACTAAGGCATAAACCACACCACTCAAGCCTCCAAAGTAAGGGCCGACTAAAAAAAACTGTGCTAAGTTAGAAGCAATCGCTGAAAATAAAAAGAGTATGAATAATCGTTGTTTACCTTGTTTTTTTTCAACCATCCCCCCTAGTTGCCACCACCATAATGAATTAAAAACGATATGTAATAGACTGAAATGCAAAAAAGCAGGTGTGATAAAACGCCAACTTTGAAGGTAATCAAAAGGTTGTTTTACAAAAAATGAAAAAATGGAATTTATTGGATTGAAAAAACCTAATGCTGATACTCCGTAAATAACCAAGCAAATAATAAATACACTATGTGTAATGATCCCACCATGTTGTTTAAAGTTACTTAATAAACTGGAATTAGCATAGGCGAGACTCGTTGAATTTGCTTCAATATTACCTGATTCCCAGCTAGCGGAAAGATATTTGCTTTTAGTTGGGTTTGCTAAAAATAGAGCGAGTTCTGATTCTGCCAGTATTAACTGAGTTTCATTTTTAATAATAATTTGGTGTTGGAATTCACTTTGCTGAATAATATTATGAATTTTTTTACTATTTAAATAATCTGAAAAAGCTTGTGCTAAACGTAAATGCTCAAAGCTGTGTAATACTGTCATAATATACCTCTGAAAATTTATGCCATCATATTTAATAATTTATCTTATTAATTAACACGTTATAAAGGATCATCTTGCCAAGAAATTAATGCTTTTTGTTGTTTTTACTCTAAATAAAACCATTCAACTTTGAATTCACTTTATTGTTTTTTGTATTACGTTGAATCCTATAAGAACGTGATAGAAAACTATTTTGTAGTGTAATGAATAACTAAGGATGAATCGAATTAAATAAATTAACTATTTATTCCATAAACTTTATTTGTGATATTTTATTGACACAGCGGAAGAGTAAACTAAATTTAGTATTCCCAATAATAAAAGAAAGGAATGTTATATGATCAATAAATTTATACGTGGATTAACCCTCGCTGCGTCTTTAGTTTTATTACCCACTAGTTTATTTGCCGCAGATCTTAACAGTCTCACTTCCTCTAGTGTTGAAAAGGTTAGCTCAGCAACCACTAGTGTTAAAAAAGCGAGTACGACGGCTGCTGCTGCTACAAAAATATCGAGTATTGATGTTAATAGTGCGAGTCTAGACCAATTGACTTCTATTTCAGGAGTTGGGCCTAAAACCGCACAGTCTATTATTGACTACCGAGACCAATATGGTGATTTTACAGATTTAAAAGATCTTGTGAATGTTAAAGGTATTGGTGCGAGCACGTTAGAGAAAATAATGCCTTACTTGAGTTTGTGATTATTTCTAAGTCCCTTCGATAATGCAGGGACTTATACCTCTTTTAATTTTTCTATTTGGCTAATTGTTCTAATCACTTCAACTTTCATTTCTACAGTTGCTTCCATACTTGTTATTCCCTCTCTTTAAACGTTAAAATGTGAGAACAAATTTAATTTCTTTATTTTTCCTTTATATTTTAATTTATAGATCAATAGGCAATTTATGACAATTTTAGTTACTGGCGGTGCAGGTTATATTGGTTCTCATACTGTGGTAGAGCTTTTAGAGGAAGGACTGCAAGTTATTATTATCGATAATTTATGTAACTCTTCATTAGAGTCTCTTTCTCGTGTTAAAAAAATAACTGGTAAAGCCCCTATTTTTTATCAAGGCGATATTTTAGATAAAAGTTTTTTAGAAACAGTATTTAAACAACATCAAATTGATTCTGTTATTCATTTCGCAGGTTTAAAAGCGGTAGGCGAGTCGGTTGCTAAACCTATTTCTTACTATCAAAACAACGTTCAAGGAACATTAACATTACTTGATGCGATGAAAGATGCAGGAGTGTTTAAACTTGTTTTTAGTTCTTCTGCTACGGTCTATGGTGATCCTGCTGCGTTGCCTATTCGTGAAGATTTTCCTGTTGGTGGCACAACAAACCCTTATGGTACATCGAAGTTAATGGTAGAAATGGTGTTAGCAGATGTGGCGAAGTCAGATCCTCGTTGGGCATTTGTTATTTTACGCTATTTCAATCCCGTTGGTGCGCATCTATCTGGCTTAATTGGTGAAGATCCTAATGGTATTCCAAATAACTTATTACCCTACATTTCTCAAGTTGGCGTAGGAAAACTAAAAGCACTCGCTGTTTTTGGTGATGACTATGATACGCCTGATGGAACCGGTGTTCGTGATTATATACACGTAGTTGATTTAGCGGTTGGCCATTTAAAAGCCTTAAAAAGAATTGAGAACGAAAAAGGTGTATTTATTTATAACTTAGGCACGGGTAATGGTTATTCTGTTTTAGATATGATTAAGGCATTTGAGGCTGCTAGTAAAAAAGCCATCCCTTACAATGTTTCACCACGTCGTGAAGGCGATATTGCAGCTTGTTATGCTGCACCAGAAAAAGCATTAACAGAGTTAGATTGGAAAGCGGAACGTGGTTTAGAAGATATGATGCAAGATACTTGGCGCTGGCAGTCAAATAACCCTAATGGCTATAAAGATTAGTCATAAATATTAAGATTTAATTATAGGGTTCCTAAGGAGCTCTATGAGTTTATTGATATAGCTAAGATATAAGTAAAGTACATCTTCTTTTGTTCATTGCAGCTCTAAATAGAAAAAGCATATCGGACGCAGTCGAATAAAAATCAGTAAATATTAATAAATTATTCTGTTTCAGTACTTATACGGACATGTACTTTATTTTTACCTTGTTGCTTTGCTTTAGATAAACATTGCTCTGCGCTGTTAATAAGTTCACTACTTTTTAATTCATCTTTGTAAGTCACAGCACCAATACTGACCGTGATATTAATAATATCTTGATCATATTCTACACATAATAATTCTGTGTTTTTTCGTATCATTTCTGCCACTTGCTTAGCTATTTCATCATTACTATTATTCAGTAAAATAATAAATTCTTCACCACCCCAACGCGCTATGGTATCGGTTTTACGCACACAATCTCTTAATTTATTAGCGAGTCGTTTTAATACAATATCACCAGCTGCTTGGCTGTAGCGTTCATTAGTGAGTTTAAAGTTATCAATATTAATTAATAGGATAGAGAAGGTTTCAATACGAGGGGAAATTAATAAGTTAGTCAGTTGATAATTAAAGTGGCTACGTGTAAATAATTGGGTAAGGTCATCGGTTTCAGAAAGTTTTTTTAATTTAGAAGAATTAGCATTATTTTGTGCTATCCATTTACCTATTCCGTATGTCACTAAAACAAACCCGATTAATTGTCCTGTATCTTCAAATAAAGCCCCTAATAACCAAGGTTGAACAAATATTTCATCTAATGTGTCGGTTAACATCGCAACAAATAGAAAGAAAAAGCCACTCATCAGATATTTATAGACATCAGGGTTATATTTTACTTTTTGCATATTAACAAATGAAAAAAGCAAAGTGGCAGTAATCATGACACCAAAGAATAGACTATAGAGGTCTATTTGATAGGTAATCGGAAATAACCACGTTTGTAGTGCTACATATGCAATAACAAAAAAGTAAAGTGAGCTGGCTGCTGTGCTTTTAATCAAGTGGTTTTATCTCTATTAACTGAATTGTCGTCAATTTTATGTGAACATGATGACAAATAAATATTTAACTACAACTTACTACAATTATATTTCTGAGTAAATAAATGAACGACTAAATAGATCATTTTTGAATAATGTGATTAATGCTTTATTTATGCCGACTATCTCTTTATCATTAACGATCCGTTTTTTAGATGGTTTTTTTCCGATGCCTAAAGTAACTCAGCAAGATATTTCAACAAGTTTTGGTCGTAACATTATTGATCGAGGTACCCTTTATTTTAAAGAAAGTCGTGTATTAGCCTGCGATTATGATGAATCGAGTAACGCCCTTGTTGGGCTAGTTAAAGGGAGCCATGATACTCCTTATAAAACTAAAGCATCAATAAAACCTTCTAATAAAGGTGGTTATATAATTCATAGCACTTGTTCTTGCCCTGTGGGTTGGAACTGTAAGCATGCTGTGGCTTTATTATTAGCTTATCAAGCAGATACACCGAATTATAACGTCGAAAATAGTTATCAAACTTGGTATGAAATTTTAAATGGTAAAGCGGCTGCTCCTGCAAAAGTAAGAGCCTCTGCTTATCAAGGTTATTTCCGCTTTTCATTTGATAAAAAAATACTTAATCATGAGCACCGTTATATAAAAGTCGAATATGGCACGGTACGTTTTTTAAAAAGTGAAAATACACATGTCTTTAGCGAAAAAGATTTAGTTTCAGTTGCTGATAACGAAAGCTGGATGGAAAGCTTCAAGTGGGTTGAAGATGTCGATGTAGAAATACTACGTCTTTTATTAACCAAAGAAGGGCGAGCGGCTAAATTAGGCAAAACCTATATAAAAACGGAACTTGATTTACTGGCATTACAAAAAATATTAGAGACGGGACGTTGTTTTTGGGAGCATTTAGAACAGAAAATAACAGTTTCTGAATCACGACCAATGAAACTTGAGTGGCAATCAATAGAAGATGACTTAAAACAATTAACTGTTAATTTAGATGACTGTGAAGAATGGTTGTTGATCCCTACTCCTAAACCTTATTTTTATGATTTAACGCGTCATCAAGTTGGTGAAATTGAAACACATTTTAATCGTGATTGGTTACTTTCTCTACTACAGACTCCGCCATTAGGTGAAGTACAATGTGCTCATTTCACCCAAGAGGTTTCATTAGGCTTTTCACAGGATGTATTACCTAATCCACAACATTACGATATTCAGCCTATCGATGAAAAACTCCAGGTTATTTTTAAGTTAGATGTACAAACAATTAAGTCTCAAACTTTATTTTTAGGGCGTTTATATTTCAAGTATGGTGATTTGCTACTAACACCAAGTATTCTAGAGGATAAAGAACGTAACCAGTACATGCATAAAAGCCAGATCGTGAGTATTTCTCGAAATATTGAAGCTGAACTCGCGGGGCTTAAAGAGTTCAATGACTTATGTCTTCTTGATGTCTATATGTATGATCCAAAATACCCTATTACCAAAGATCTACAGGGTATTTTACCGCCAGAGTTAGGTGGTTCTCAAGAATTCCAATGGTTATCTCTATTAACTGCGCATAAAGCACGTTTAGAAGTGTTAGGTTGGCAGTTTGATATTGCTAAAGATTTAGCACTGCAGAGCCAACAAGTTGATAGCATTGATATTGCGATCGATGAAAAAGGTAACTGGTTTGACTTAGGGGTGTCGATTGAAGTTGAGGGTAAACGTATTGAGCTATTACCACTGTTATTAGAGTGGTTGCGCAGTAACGAAGATTGGCAGCAGAATAATTACGATATCTTGTTAGCGCAAGGCAATGGGCGTCCGCTGCGTGTTAAACGAGAATCTATCCAGCCTATTTTGTCAATTTTACAAGAGCTCGGTGAAGTTAATGAAAGCAAAATTAACTTACCGCAAAACCAAGCTGCATTATTAGCTCAGTTACCGGAAATTAATCGTTGGGTTGGTGGTGAGCATGTACAAAATCTAGCGAAAAAATTAGCTAATTTTAGTGGTATCCAAGAAATTACTAAACCTGAAGGTCTAGCAGCAGAATTACGTGACTATCAAAAAGAAGGTCTTAACTGGTTAATGTTCTTAAATGAATATGGCTTTTCTGGTGTGCTTGCGGATGACATGGGTTTAGGTAAAACCGTGCAAACGTTAGCTTATTTGTTATATAAAAAGCAGCATCAATTACTAACATTACCTGCAATGGTTATTTGTCCTACCTCGTTGGTAGGTAACTGGTTAAACGAAGCGATTAAATTTACGCCTGATTTAAAAGTATTAGTATTGCACGGTGTTAGCCGTCATCAATTCTTTAAAGATATTAATGATTACGATCTTGTGATCACGACTTATCCTCTTATTGCTCGTGATTTTAAAGAGTTTGCTGATTTTTCTTTTTCTGATTTAATATTAGATGAAGCACAAACGATCAAAAATCCTCTCGCAAAAATGACTAAAAGTATTAAATTGATCGACGCTAAACAACGTCTATGTTTGACTGGTACACCAATGGAAAACCATTTAGGTGAATTGTGGTCTTTATTCGATTTCCTAATGCCTGGGTTCTTAGGTTCATATAGCACTTTCAATCGCGTTTACCGCAAAGGTATTGAAGGTGAGGGTAATCAACAAATTCAACATTGGTTAATTCAAAAAACCAAACCTTTTTTATTACGTCGTACAAAAGATGATGTTGCTAAAGAGTTACCTGCTAAAACTGAAATCATTCATAAAATTGCACTACAAAATGACCAACGTACATTATATGAAAGTATTCGTATTACGATGGAAGCAAAAGTACGTGATTTATTACGTGAAAAAGGCATGGCAAGAAGCCGCATTGAATTTTTAGATGCATTATTAAAACTACGCCAAGCCTGTTGTGACCCACGACTAGTAAAACTAGAACATGCACAGCAAATCAAGAGCTCTGCTAAATTGGATTTCTTAATGGATATTGTGCCTGAGATGGTTGAAGAAGGTCGTCGTATTCTTATTTTCTCTCAATTTGCACAGATGTTAGGGTTAATTGAAGAAGCATTACTAGAAACTGGGATTGATTTTGTTAAATTAACTGGGCAAACACGTAATCGTAGTGAAGTGATTGAAAAATTCCAAACAGGTGATGTACCTGTCTTTTTAATCTCCTTAAAAGCGGGTGGTGTAGGGCTTAATTTAACAGCAGCCGATACAGTGATTCATTATGACCCATGGTGGAATCCAGCAGTAGAAAATCAAGCGACTGATCGTGCATATCGAATTGGCCAAGATAAGCCTGTATTTGTTTATAAATTGATTTGTGAAGAAACCGTTGAAGAGCGTGTTTTAGCATTACAGTCTCGTAAGCAAAAGTTAGCTGATAGTGTGTACGGTAAAGAGCAAGAAGAGAACTTTGCCCCTGATAACAGCGATGCATTATTAAAACTATTTGAGCGTTATTAAATGCAAGCAGATGATCAACTATTAGCACCGATTAAGCAGTTTTTGCATGTAGAAACACCACAAGCTTGGGTAGATAAAGCTAAGCTTGTTGAAAACCAATCGGCGTTATTAGTTGATCATATGATTTGCGAACTAAAAGCGGCACAAACAGCGATGTTATTGGTTCGTCGTTATGCTGTAGATAAACAAAGCGGTGATGCGCTTATGGCTTGGCTAACACCTTATAATGACTTTGTTTATCGTAAGCAAGGTGATTGGAAAACGTTAGCGAGGAATAGTTTATCTAAAAAAATAGTCGTAAAAGAAAATACTGCTTATGGGCAGAATTTGATTGATAAAATGGTCTTGTTAATTAAAGAAGAATTGCACCATTTTTATCAAGTTGTAGAAATTATGCAAGCACGCGATATCACCTTTGATTTTGTTGGTTCAAGTCGCTATGCAAGAGAGTTATTGAAGCATGTTACTACACATGAGCCTGATACATTAATTGATAAACTTATTTGTAGTGCCTATATTGAAGCGAGATCTTGTGAGCGATTTGCTAAAATTGCCCCACATTTAGATCCTGTTTTAAATAAATTTTACCTTTCGTTGTTACGTTCAGAAGCTCGTCATTATCAAGATTATTTATCATTAGCTGAGCAAATTGCAGGTAAGGATATCTCTGAGCGAATTCAATTTTTTGGAAAATTGGAAGGGGAGTTGATCAGTAGTTATGATGATGACTTTAAGTTTCATAGTGGATGCCCTATATAGTTGCTATGAAACCTAATCACTATTCTATTCATTTATTCTAATCACTCCCTAATCGATATAAAGTATTAAAGAGTGATTAAATTTTTAAGTATTAATGCTCGATACTAATATCTGACATCGGAATACAACTGCAAGCTAATACATAACCCGCTGCAATGTCTTCTGCAAATAAACCTTGGTTATTTAACACATCAACCTCACCGGACAATAATTTCGTTTTACAACGACCACATTTACCACCTCTACATGAAAATGGAATGTTAATACCAGCAAGCTCAGCTTGGTCTAATAAAGGTTGTTGAGTATCACCAGTTACTTCAATATCGCTAACAGAAAAGTGTATCTTCACTTCTTTTTTGTCGCTTTCAAGATCGCTTAGCATCGAGTGATATATAGGACCCTCTTTAGTCTCTAGTACTTGCACTGGATCACCACTGCGGATAATCCCCTCATTTAAGGGTATTAGGTTTTGTCCAAAATCGATTTCACCTTCATGGAATCTAAATTGTGCTAATGTTTTAAGTGGCTGTTCAATATCTGCAATACCTGTTTTAGGGTCAACATTAGTAAAAATACAGCGAGAACAAGGCTTACTAACCTCAAACACTACTTCCCCAATTTTAATACGAGCCCAATTATCTTCAATAAAAGGAGCCTCTCCTTTAACGATCAAATTAGGTCGAAAGTGCAAAGCACTAACAGGTTTTTCTAAGTGAGTGTTTAGTTGATCAACCGATGCTTGGTTAATGATTAATAGTGGATAACCATCAGCAAAACTAACTTGAGTTTGTTTGTTTTTAACACAACGCATACTGTTATCGGAAAAATAAACAAGTTTGCAATCTTGCTTCAGAAACGTTGAAAACCAACGGTCATAATCTGCATGGCAATGTTGTGCCTGTAAAGTGTCAGACCAAATATCAACGGTTAATGTTTGTTCTGTAAATTGGTCTTGTTGGATATAAAAACTTGTTTGATTAGGCGCACTAACAAATAAGCCTTTTCTGGAAAACTCTATGTTCACCTGAGTTAATTGAGGGTGAGTACGTCCAGTGATAAATTGACCATCAAGACCCACTAACATGTAACGTCTATCATCCTTCAAACCTTTCTCTTCAACAAACGTTTGAGGTAACTGAACACCTTTAGTGGATTTTATTGGGTAAATATAAATATCTGTTAAGCTTTGCACGTCAATCTCCAAGCCCTATTGTGTACGTTCAAGCAAGTAACCTTGGTAATCAGGAATACGTGTTGCGTAGTCTTTATCAATATGAACTGAGTCCATAATAAAGTCGGCTGTTGCTATATTAGTCGCAATAGGAATATTCCATACTGCTGCTAAGCGTAAAAGTGCTTTCACATCTGTGTCATGTGGTACTGCATTCATTGGGTCCCAGAAAAAAATCAGTGCATCGAGTTTCCCCTCTGCTATTTTAGAACCAAGTTGTTGATCTCCGCCCATCGGACCCGATAAAAGACACTCTATAGGTAAGCCTGTTTGCTTTGTTAATAAGACACCTGTGGTGCCCGTTGCAAATAGCTCATGCTGTTTTAATTGTTCTGTTCTTTTCGAAGCCCAGCTAATTAATAACTCTTTCATATGATCATGTGCAACTAAAGCGATCTTCTTAGATTTTGGTATATTGCGAGTAATATAATCCATTTTTTTACCTTTTAGAGAATAATTACGCAGAGTAATGTTTGTCGCCAAACATCAATTTGTACATTAACCAAATAGCCAAAACCAGTGCGATAGTGATAGATATAAAATTTGAGCCCAGCTCTGGGTATAAAGCACTAGTGAAGGCAGAGTAAGAAAATAATCCTATGAAAAATGCAGCCCATGCAGGTCTGATGCTTCCTTCGTTATTAGCTTCATGAATATATAAACGGTAAAAGTGACTAATCGCAAAAAATAGCGTAAAAAATGGAAAAAGAGAAAAAGTCACTTGGGAAATAGTTAAAATAGAAAAACACGCATTTGTTGATAGCCCTATTAAGAAAGCATAAATTAACCATTTTACAGATATATCGTTATCCTGCTGTGAAGAGATGTTGCTGTCTTGCATTGTCATTACTCCTGTAGTTTGACTGGTTTAAAATTTAAACCTTAAAAATAACACGAACTAATACCTATTTCTTACATTTATAGTGTATGTGAGAAGTTAAAGATACTTAAACAATAACAATAGACTATTTATAAAAGGTTTACAGCTAACTTTGTTGTAAGAATGTGTGACAAATGCTATCAAATTGTTAAGATAAGTTACTTTCCAACTTGAGGTCGTCTAATGTCAACTCCAAAGAATCAAAAAATTGCTCCTGTAAATTACGATTATGATGTCATTGTTATTGGTACTGGTCCAGGTGGAGAAGGTTCGGCGATGAAGCTTGCAAAAGCGGGTAAGCGTGTCGCAGTAGTTGAAAAATATCGAGATATAGGCGGCGGTTGTACTCATTGGGGAACTATTCCTTCCAAAGCGCTTCGTCATAGCGTGACGCAATTGATTGAATTGAAGAACAATGCATTATTTACAAATAATTACCCTCAAAAACAAGAATTTACTTTTGCAGATGTACTTCGTCACACCGCACAAGTGATCGGTAAGCAAGTTAAGATGCGCAGTAGTTTTTATAATCGCAATAACTGTACTTTACATTTTGGTGAAGCATCTTTTGTTGATAACCATTCTGTAAAAGTAAAGAATGCAGATGGTTCTGTGGAAGTTATCACTGCCAAAGATATTGTTATTGCAACGGGATCTCGCCCTTATCATCCTGATGATATCGATTTTAATTCTGCTAATGTTTACGACAGTGATACGATTTTATCGTTAGATTATCAACCACAACATATTGTTATTTATGGTGCAGGTGTTATCGGATGTGAGTATGCGTCTATTTTTAGAGGGTTGAGTGTTAAGACTGATTTGGTGAATACTCGAGACCGATTGCTCTCATTTTTAGATGCAGAAATGTCAGATGCTTTATCTTACCATTTTAGAAATTCAGGTATGATTTTACGTCATGATGAAGAGTATGAAAAAGTAGAATCATCATCTGATGGGGTTGTTATTCATTTCAAATCAGGCAAAAAAATGAAGGCTGATTGTCTGTTGTATGCCAATGGAAGAACAGGTAATACTGATTTGCTGAATTTACAAGCAGTAGGCTTGAAACCAGACAGTCGTGGACAACTAGCGATTAATGAACATTACCAAACATCGGTTGATAATATTTATGCCGTAGGTGATGTTATTGGTTACCCAAGCCTGGCAAGTGCGGCTTATGACCAAGGTCGAATTGCGGCTAATTTAATTATCACTGGTGAAGGTAAAAGAAAGCTTATTAAAGATATTCCTACTGGTATTTATACGATTCCTGAAATTAGTTCGGTAGGTAAAACAGAGCAAATGCTAACTCAGCAACAAGTACCGTATGAAGTTGGTCGTGCACAATTTAAAGATTTAGCGCGATCACAAATTTTAGGATCTGATGTGGGTAGCTTGAAAATCTTATTCCACCGTGAAACAAAAGAAATATTAGGTATTCATTGTTTTGGAGAACGAGCGGCGGAGATTATTCATATCGGACAGGCGATCATGGAACAAGAAGGTGAAGGCAATACGATTGAATATTTTGCGAATACGACCTTTAATTATCCAACCATGGCAGAAGCATATCGAGTCGCTGCATTAAATGGTTTAAACCGTTTATTTTAAACTGCCGATTTTAAATAGGGTAAACGTTGTTTTTAAAGTAATGAGCAGTCTAGAAATACTGCTCATTACTTTTTGAACGCTTTTTACGTGTCGTTTTTTAATACCCACAATAAAGCACTAATACTACGTGCTTCTTGGAAATCATCTCGATTTAATAATTCATCGGCTTTATCTAACGGCCACTTGATTACTTCTAATGGTTCCGGTTCATCACCTATTAAGCTTTCAGGATATAAATCCTTAGCCATAAAAAGTGTCATTTCACTACTAAAATAGCTCGGTGCCATCACTACTTTTTTTAATTCTATAAATTCTTTAGCACCAAAACCAACTTCTTCTTTCAATTCACGGTTGGCTGCTTCTAAGGGTGTTTCACCTGGGTCAATAAGCCCTTTAGGAAAGCCTAATTCATAGCTATGTGTACCTGCTGCATATTCGCGTATCAATAAGATTGTCTCTTTATCATAAAAAGGAACAACCAAAACAGCACCCTGATTACTACTCTGCATACGTTCAAATTCGCGTTGTTCACCATTACTAAATTTTAGTTGTAGTGTTTCAATTTTAAAAAATCGACTACAGGCTGCAACACTTTTATTTAAAATTTCAGGTAACGTTTGCGAAGAGTTGCTCATAAGTGCCTCATAGTTTTATTAGTATATATAAATGTTATCTTACAATGCTTATTGTCTCTACGATACTGTATTATGCCAATCCAAATGAATATCTGGCCTATTCAGTGAATTGAAATAACTTATTGCTACTATGTGAGTTATGTAAAAGTATCAATTATTTACACTGGCTTCCATGAGCCGACATAAAGTATTAAATCCATTTGAATAAATTTATTAACTTTCTTCCATGAACCTTAGACATTTTTAGGAAAAGTATGTTGTTAGAAAAAGATATTGATCTTGTATTACTAGATATGGATGGAACGTTATTAGACTTGCACTATGATTCTTATTTCTGGATGGAGTTAGTACCAGAACAATATGCGAATATTCATCGCACCTCTCTTGAACAAGCAACTGAAATTGTATTTTCGGAGTGTAAAAAAGTATCTGGGACGTTATCTTGGTATTGTTATGATTATTGGACCAATACTTTAGGTTTAGATATTCATCAACTACAGCATCAATGCAAAGATAAAATTCAATGGCGTGAAGATACCTTATGGTTTTTAAAAACGCTAAAAGAGCTCAATAAAAAAATTGTTATTTTAACTAATGCACACCCTAGCGGTATTAAATTAAAAGATCAGCAAACTCAATTGTTATCATATGTCGACTTAGTCATTTCTAGCCATGAAATTGGTCATGCAAAAGAGAGCCAAGGTTTTTGGTCTGCAGTAAAAAAGCAGCTTAATACTGATTTCTCAAGATCTGTTTTTATTGATGATAGTGAAAAGATATTAGTTGCAGCTGAGTCTGCTGGCGTTGAGCATTTAATGGGTATTAATAAACCAGATAGTAAAAAGCCCGCACAACTAATGCAAGGCTTTTCATCTATCTGTCAATTTAATGAATTCTTTTAGTTTGAATATTAATCGTTAAAATAATTCATCCCCAAAAATAGAACCACCTTCTTGAGAATCAGAGCCACTGAACATTGGCTCTGGCACATAGTTAGCTGGTATTGTACCGGCTCTGAAGAACTCAAACCGTGTAGTTTCATCTCTTGCTGTAGTCAATAAGCCGGTTGCTGCATCGATACGCACACTAGAAATGGTTTGTGGTCGAGCAGGTTGATAAACGGGTTGATCAGTCATTGTTTTACTCATAAAGTAATCCCAAGCTGGTAAAGCTGTTCGTGCACCAAATTCACCGCCAGCCACTTGGTTTTTACCTAAATTGTTATTGTAAGTTGCACGACCTAACTCTCGACTAAAATCATCGAACCCAACCCAAGAGGTTGCGACCATGTTGCCAACAAACCCTGAGAACCAAGCATCTTTGGAATCATTTGTAGTACCTGTTTTTCCTCCCATATCCTGTCGGCCTATAGCACGTGCTGCTCTCCAGCCTGTTCCGTTCCAGTTAGTTTTGTTTTTTCTATTTCCACCACCCCAAACTGCTGTTCTTAACATTTCTCGTGTTAAAAATGCTGTCTCTGGTGAGATTGCAGATGGTGCAATTTGAGCTATATCAATCGGTGAAATCGCACAGACTTCCGCTTCTCCATCAATAATAGTATTGGTTGCTAACGGATCATCTTCGGCATTTTGCATGTTGTATGTGTTAATACACTCAGGACATACAATTTTAGGCTCTGCTTGATACAGTACTGTTCCATAAGCGTCCTCAATACGCTCTATAATATAAGGATCTACTTTATATCCACCATTAGCAATAACAGCATAACCTGTCGCTAACTCAATTGGTGTCATTGCTGCAGAGCCCAAAGCTAAAGAGTTACTTTTTGGCATGTCATCTTCATTAAAACCAAATTTAACAAGTTGATCGATAACTTTAGTAAGACCCAAGTCTTCTACTAGACGCACTGATACAACATTTTTAGATTGGCCTAATGCTTGACGTAAACGGATTGGACCTGCGTATACTGCGGGCGAATTTTTAGGACGCCAAGCTTCATCTCCACTCCATTGACTAATTGGTGTATCACTAACTAATGTTGCCAGTGTATAACCATTATCAAGGGCAGCTGAATATATGAAAGGTTTTATATTAGAACCCACTTGTCGTTTTGCTTGAGTTGCACGGTTAAATTTACTTTGTGCAAAATTGAAACCGCCGACCATTGAAGTAATAGCACCATCTTGTGGGTTTAAAGAAACAAATGCTGCACTTACAGCTGGATATTGAGATAGCTGTAATTGTTTGCTGGTAGTTGAATTATCTTTATCTTCTACTTCAACTTCTCGCACCCAAATTTGTTCACCGACTTTAACAATATCTTTAGCTTCTTTAGGTGGATACCCCTGTCTTAAATCTGTTTTAAATGCACGAGCCCAACTTAAGCCATCCCATTCAATGGTTGATTTCTTTTGTTGCTGACCTTTAATGATGACATCAATGCTTTTTTTATTAACGCCAACGACAACTGCAGCATGTAAATCTGCTATATCGTTTTCTTTTGATAGTGTGTTAACTATTTTTTCTGGTGTCCATGGTGTTTCATCTTCTTTCCATAATACTTTGCTAGCACCACGGTAGCCATGTCGTATATCGTAATTATATAAATTTTCAATGACCGCTTGGTTTGCTGCTTCTTGATCACTTTTAGTAACAGTGGTGTAAACGTTAAAGCCTTCATTATAACTTCTGTCTTCACCGTACAACTCGATTAATTTATTACGGGCTATTTCTGCTACATAGTGTGCAGAAAGGGTTATTTCAGCACCGTGGTAATTACTTAATACAACTTCATCTCGCGCATCTTGATACTCTTTATCTGTAATGTAACCTTCGTCTAACATTCGTACTAATACGATATTACGGCGTTCAGTTGCATTTTTGAGAGAGTAAATAGGGTTTAGACGTGATGGCGCTTTTGGAAGACCTGCTAACACAGCCATTTCTGATAACGTGAGGTCTGAAACTGCTTTACCAAAATAAACTTGTGCTGCTGCACCAACACCAAAAGAACGGTGGCCCAGTGAAATTTTATTAAGATAAAGCATTAATATTTCATCTTTTGTTAAAATTTGCTCAATTTGAATGGCAATGAAGATTTCTCGCACTTTACGAAGAATTGTTTTTTCATTTGTTAAAAAGAAGTTTCTAGCGACCTGTTGTGTAATCGTACTCGCACCTTGTTTAGCGCTGCCTGACATAATATAAACACTGGCTGCTCGCATTATACCAATAGGATCCATACCAACATGTTGATAAAATCGACTATCTTCTGTTGCAATAAATGCATTAGCTAACTGGTCTGGTATCTCTTTACGTACTAATGGGATACGCCTTTTTTCACCAAATTGTGAGATCAACTCACCGTCTTTGCTGAGTACCTTCATTGGAACTTGTAACGGTATATCTTGAATACTTGTTACATCAGGCAAATCAGATTTCAGCTGATAATAAATAACTATTACAGTTGCTGCACCTAATAGTGCCAAGATAATAGCTACTATAAAAAGTCGCTTGATCCATTTCATCATATTTAAATAATTCCATTGATAGTGTGACTACGTCACTTTTATGTTAGATATATTGAGTATGTAGTATATAGTTATAAATCATGAGTTAAAGAGTGAACTGTGACTTATCAGCTTGGAAATTGTCGAATTTAAACTTATTATTGTATATTAATTAAAAAAACTTATTAATGCTTTATGCAGCAAGGAAATTATGTTTTTTGGATTTAAAAAATTAGGTTCGAGTAGTGTTATTGGTATTGACTTTGGTTCGAATTCAATAAAAGCAATTGCAATCTCAAAAGGACAAGGAACGTATCATGTTGATGGTATAGCAGAAGCGCCTTTAGCAAAAGGGCTCATCGTCGATAATCGATTTGAAGATATTGATAAAATAACCGCGATCATAAAACAATTACGTAAAAGTTTCCCTTCAAATTATAAAAACGTTGCTATCGCTGTAACAGGCTCTGATGTCATCACAAAAGTGATGAAAATGAATGCTTCTCTGAGCGAGTTGGACTTAGAATCGCGTGTTGAAATTGAAGCTGAAAACAGTATTCCTTTTCCACTAGATGAAATCTTTATTGACTTTGAAATAATTGGGCCCAATAGTATTGATTCATCATTAAATGATGTTTTAGTGAGTGCGGCTCGAAAAGAACGTGTATTATCTCAAGCTCAATGTGTTGATGAAAGTGGTCTAAATACTACGATTGTTGATATTGCTAGCCATGCACTTGCCCGTTCTGCAGAACTCGTTATTACATCAGATGATTACGATAAAGGCGTTGCAATTGTAGACATTGGCGCTTCTCAAATGATGCTCAATATCCTATATCAGGGTAATGTCATCTTCACTCGAAGTAAGAGTCATGGCGGTGCAGTGTGCACTCAAATGATTGCTGAACGCTATGGTATATCGGGACCAGAAGCGGAGAGAGTAAAAGTTGAGAATGACTTACCTATTGATTGTGATGTTGATGTCATTACTCCGTTTGTGAATATGACAATTAATCATTTGCGCTTTGATCTACGTATGTTTACTAATGCACCTAACAAAGTGGATATTAGTAAGCTTATATTAACGGGTGGTGGGGTGCTAATGGCAGAGTTAGCTAAACAACTACAAGAAGAGTTAGATATTCAAGTGGAAGTTGCAAATCCCTCTCTAAGCCTGGAATGTAAAAACGAAGCAGATAAAAATGTATTAAAAGAATCTGGTCCTAAATATATGATGGCGTTAGGTCTGGCATTAAGGAGCTTTTCATAATGTCGAATATTAATTTATTACCCTGGCGCGAAAATTATAAACAACAAAAAAAAATCGCTTTCTTTATTTTATTAGGTTGTAGTTGTTTGGTCGCATTGGGGCTGTCTTTTGCCGGAAAAATGTATGTGGATTCTTTAATTAATGCTCAAAATGAGCGGAATCAATATTTACAAACCCAAACTATCATTTTGGATAGACGCATTGCTGAAATAAAAGAGATTAAAAAAGAAAAAGCGGAGCTAGTGCGTCGAATAGATCTTATTCAGGAACTTGAGCAGCAACGTAATACCGTTACTCGTTTTTTTAATACTTTGCCTGCCGTTACTCCTCCTGGTGTTTATATAAATTCAATTAACTTTAATAAAAGTACTATTAGTGTAAAAGGCCTTTCTGATTCAACAGGACATGTCAGCAATATGGTAAGAAATGTTGATGCATCTGGTTGGTTAGGTGACACGTCATTACCTTCTATTGTTAGCGGTCCAACAACACCAATCAAGTTATATAATTTCTCTATGAACTTTATTGTTCTACCTGAAGATAGGAAATAATCATGCATATTAATGATATGGACCTAGAAAACATAGGTAGTTGGCCGAAGCTTCATAAGTCGATTGTTGTGATCATCACTTGTTGCTTTTTAATTGGTGGTTTTTACTATTACGTTATTGAAGATCAACTTAAGCAATTAGAGAAAGTAGAAGGAAAAGAATTAACACTAAAAAATGAGTTCAAAGTCAAAGCTGCATTGTCTTCAAATCTTGAAGCTTATCGCGAACAAATGACTGAAATTTCAGTAATATTAAATGGGCTAGTTAATAAATTACCGAGTAAAAAGGAACTTGCTAGTTTATTAGATGATGTCGGTTTTATTGGCGCTAATAATGGTTTGCAGTTTAAAAGCCTTAATTGGGGAGTCAAAAAGCAGTTAGAGCTTGCTGAAGAAGTACCAATTAGTATTAAAGTGATCGGTACTTATGAGCAATTAGGGAAGTTTTCTGCTGATATTGCTGCTTTACCTCGAATTGTTATATTAGATAATTTACGTTTGAAACATAACGATAAAGAGACGCTAATGTTAGATATCGTTGCTAAAACATATCGTTATAAAGGGAAGAAATAATGAAGCAACTGTTGCCTTTATCATTAGTTTTTTTATTGTTTTCTTGTGCGGAAGCAGATCTTGATGATTTAGAAGTATTTGTTGTGGATACCAAATCTAAAGTCTACCCTGTGAAAAATGAAGTACCTACACTGAAAAAAATTGATACGCTTAATTTTACGCAAGAAGGAGAAAGAAATCCTTTTTCGCAACCACAACTTGAAGTCGTTACAGAAGTAAAGGATACTCCTAAAAGTTGTCCCCAACCTAATTTTGACCGTAAAAAACAAGCCCTAGAATTGTATTCTCTTGGATTATTACAGATGAAAGGCACGCTATCAATTAATGGTGAACTGTGGGCGCTTGTTCAAGTTTCAGGCAGTGAAGTACATAAAGTTAGACCCGGTAACTATCTTGGTTTAAATTATGGCAAAGTACTAAAAATAAGTAAAAATAAAATAGATTTATTAGAGTTAGCACCAGATAGAAATGGTTGTTGGGAAGAGCGTGTTACTCAAATGACATTAGTATCGGAATGAAGTTAATCAGGGATGAAATGGAAAACATGAAATTTAGAAATATTAAACAAATAATATTGTTGAGTGTCGGTGTTGCTTTGCTATTTGTATCTTCTTTTTCAGTTGCTGAATCACAATTAATTAAACTCAATGTCAATCCTCTTTCGGAAGGGAAATTTGAGTTAAATTTTGAGTTCAATGATGAAATTGCCTCTTATACTGAGAAATTACATTATCGTCCGAATAAGCTGGTCATCGATGTTAAAGATGCAAGCTCATTACTTGAATTAAATCCTATTGGTATCAATAAAAGTGGTATAGACAGTGTAGAAGCTATACGTATGAATGGCGGTTTACGCTTAGTCATTATGATTGATGAGTTAATGCCTTATTACATTTCTGAACAAGGTAAGAGTTTAGTGGTTCGCTTCGGCGATACTGAGAAAAGATCAGTTGCAACTGAAGCTGAGTCTGCTGTGGCAGCTGCAATTATTCAGAATACAGGCGATCAAACGGCACAAAAAACATTAAATGAAGCGGCTGAAAAAGCACGTAAAGCAGCATTGATTGATAGACCAAAAGGTTACGTTAATACTATTTCTGATATCGACTTTAAACGCGGTTCAGAAGGTCAAGGCAAGTTGTTTGTTTATTTAGATAATTCAAGTGTTGCTGTTGATATAAAACGACGTGATCAACAGTTAATCGTTGAATTTCAAAGTACTTACATTCCTGATGATTTTTTATATATAATGGATGTCGTTGATTTTGCCACTACTGTAGAAAAAATAGAAACATTTAGAGACAATGGCAAAACACGTTTCATTTTTAATATAAAAGATGAATATAATTATCGTTATGATCAACTAGATACTTTATTTATGGTTGAAGTATCTAAAAAACCAGAAGATGAAGAGAATATGCCTTACGAAGGTAAAGCTATTTCTCTTAATTTCCAAGATATTCCGGTACGTACCGTATTGCAGTTAATTGCTGACTTTAATGGTTTGAACTTAGTTATCACTGATTCAGTAAGTGGTAATATCACATTGCGTCTTGATGACGTTCCTTGGGAACAAGCATTAGATATTATTCTTAAGGTGAGAGGTTTAGGCAAACGCATGGATGGCAACGTTCTTCTGATAGCACCTGCTACTGAACTTGCAGCAAAAGAGCGTGAACAACTAGAGTCTAATAATGAAGTTGCTGCTTTATCCCCTTTGTATTCTGAGTTCATTCAAATCAATTATGCAAAAGCGGCTACGATTGCAACTATGCTTTCAAGTCAAAATGCAAGTTTACTATCTGAGCGTGGTAATGTGACAGTGGACACTCGTACTAACACATTGTTAATTAAAGATACTGCAGCGGTCATTGACTCTGTTAAAGAAATTATTGATGTCTTAGATATTGCAGTTCGACAGGTTGTGATTGAAGCTCGAATGGTAACGGTTAGCGACTCTGTTGGTGAAGATTTAGGTATTACTTGGGGGCTTTCAAATAGTACAGGGCAAGATACCACCTTGAATACCTTAGATGTTAATTTACCTCTTTCTACATCAGCTGGTACACTTGGGTTTCAAGTTGCTAGACTAGCTAATGGTAATATTCTAGATTTAGAGTTGTCTGCTTTAGAGCAAGAAAGTAAAGCAGAGATTATTGCAAGTCCACGTATTACAACATTAAATCAACAAACAGCTTATATTGAGCAAGGTACAGAAATTCCTTTTGTAGAATCTTCATCATCAGGTGCAACATCAATTAGTTTTAAAAAAGCGGTACTAAGTTTACAAGTAACACCACAAATTACACCTGATAATAAATTGATTCTAGATCTCGTGATTACTCAAGACTCTGTTGGTGAAACGATTATAACAAATGATGGTGAGTCAGTTTCTATTGATACACAAGAAATTCAAACTCAGGTATTAGTTGATAATGGTGAAACCTTAGTTTTGGGTGGTATTTATCAACAGCAAATTACAGATACCGTCAGTAAAGTGCCATTTTTAGGTGATATTCCTTATCTTGGCTTCTTATTTAGAAATTCAGTAACCGACAATAGTAAGTCAGAATTATTAATTTTTGTTACACCGCGTATTGTTATGCAAACAAAATATTAAGTATTAAATTCGTTTAGTATTGAATAAGCCTGAAGTTTACCTTCAGGCTTATTTTTTTATGGCTTGCAATATATTGTTAACAATTGCGATAATAAGGTACTTCTCTTTAATTTTTAAGGGGTTTCCCAGTAATCAACCACTTGAGTAAAAATTTAACATGGCAGAACAGCGTAATATATTTTTAATTGGCCCAATGGGGGCTGGTAAAAGCACAATAGGCCGTCAACTTGCACAAATGCTGCATTTAGATTTCCTTGATTCAGATAGTGAAATTGAACGCAAAACTGGCGCCGATATCGCTTGGGTTTTCGACGTCGAAGGCGAGGAAGGTTTTAGAAGTCGCGAACAAGAGATGTTAGACGAGTTAACTAAGAAACATGGTATTGTTTTAGCGACAGGCGGCGGAGCAGTTATTCGACAGGAAAATAGAACTCATCTGTCGGCTCGAGGTATTGTTGTCTATTTAAAAACAAGTGTTCAAAAACAGCTTGCAAGAACACTAAAAGATAAGCGTAGACCGCTTCTTCAAACTGATGATCCACAGTCGGTATTGGAAACATTGGCAGAAAAACGCAACGCACTTTATGAAGAAGCTGCGGATTATACTATTGAAACTGACGAGCAAAGTGCAAAAGTTGTTGCGAGTCAAATTATTGCTCTACTGGATTTTTAATGGAAAAATTACTCGTTGATCTCGGTGATCGTAGTTACCCAATCTCTATTGGTTCAAATTTATTGTCAGATACTTCGCTTTTTAGTAGTGCGATAAAAGGCAAAAAAGTCATGATTGTGACTAATGATGTTGTTGCACCTCTATATTTAGAGGCTTGTAAAAGCACATTAAAAGATTATCAAATTGATGAAGTTATTTTACCTGATGGCGAGCAACATAAAACATTAAGCACATTCGAAATAATATTAAGTGCATTATTAGAAAAAAAACATGCGCGTGATACAACCATTGTTGCATTAGGTGGTGGTGTTATTGGTGATATGGCAGGCTTTGCAGCTGCTTGTTATCAGCGTGGTATTGCATTTATACAAATACCAACGACCTTATTATCACAAGTTGACTCTTCAGTCGGTGGTAAAACAGCCGTAAATCATCCGCTTGGTAAAAACATGATTGGTGCTTTTTATCAACCTCAGGCAGTTATCATTGATATTGAGTGTTTAAAAACACTGCCTGCACGTGAATTTGCTGCTGGTATGGCAGAAGTGATTAAGTACGGTATCATTTACGATAAAGACTTTTTCAGTTGGTTAGAATCAAATATAGAAGCCATCAAATCACTTGACCCAACGGCTGTCGTTTATATGCTTAAACGTTGTTGTGCGATTAAAGCTGAAGTGGTGGCACTAGATGAAAAAGAGCATGGGATTCGAGCACTCTTGAATCTTGGTCATACTTTTGGCCATGCTATTGAAGCTGAGCAAGGTTATGGTAATTGGCTACATGGTGAAGCGGTTGCTGTTGGTATGGTATTAGCTGCTGAAACCTCTTATATATTGGGGTTAGTCGATCATAGTGATGTGGAACAAATCATTGATTTAATCGAAGCCTTTGATTTACCGTTAACAGCGCCTGCAGATATGCAATACAAACATTTTGCAGAACATATGCAGTTAGATAAAAAAGTACTTAATGGTCAACTACGTTTAGTTTTACCTACCTCTGTAGGTACAAGTGCATTATTTGATAATGTCAGTGAGAAAGTACTTCGTGACGTCATAGAATCTTAATCGATTATGGTCGAGAGAACATTAATTTCACTCCCCTCTCAGTTGCAGTTAATAGAACGGCTGCAACATCATATTTATTTGTCTTCTTCACTTATTTTCGTTTCTGGAGAGGCTGGCTCAGGTAAAAGTACACTTACTGAAAATCTCTCAAATGCTTTACCGAGTGATTTACAGCAAGTGTATACCTCATTAGGTAGTGAGCTGACAGAAAACGCATTACGTCAAAAAATTATTGCTCAGTTGTATGCTAATGCATTATTTAATGCTGAAGATAAACTGTTAGATACAATTTCTCGATTACAACAATCAGAAAAAAGAGTGCAGAATAAATTAATCATTATTGATAACGCACAATACTTACCCGATGATTTCATTATTGAACTATGTGAATTATTTTCTGCTCCTAATCTTGCACAAGATAATACATTTAATGTCTTGTTGTTAACGGATGAAAAAACGACTCGAACTTATTTAAACTATATTGGTACCCACTTGGTCAGTCGACTTCAATCTACATTGAATCATCTTGAGTTAACATTACCGGCATTGAGTGCTCAAGAAGCGAAGGAGTTGATGCTTCATAACTTTCAACAAGTAGGTTATCAAGCTAAATTACAACATCAAGACGCCTTAAATCGTCAGTTAAGCTTGTGCAATGGCAACCCCCAAAAAATAATTAAATTAGCAGAAGATTTAAGCCAAGGCCTACTTGAAAGCATCGCACCCTCTTGGATTAAAACAAAGCTACCAGCAGTGTTATTAATGCTTATGTTAGTGATTATTGTTAGTATATTAGCGACTTATCTTTACCCTAAGTTTGTACCAAACTCACCACAAAGAAATGAATTAGATGATGCGTTACTTATTACAGATGAATTAATCTCTACTGAGTCGAAAAAACAAGAATCACTTGCTAGTTCATGGTCCACTTTAGAGCTTGGGGTTACAGACAATAAAGCAATGGTAGGTTTATCGGATAAAACGGAACAACGTATTGTCATATCAGATAATCAGTTAATTGAATTAACCATTTTGAGCGAAGAGATTGATACTCAGAATATACCTGTTACTAACAATACCAATGAGCATGAGGTGCCACTATTATTACAACTTCCTCCTACTCTTAGCGATGAGATAATCAACGAAGATGTTTTCATTAATAAAAAACTAGATACGATACAACTAATTGATGGTGATATTGAGCCATCAGCCGAAGATAATGCTGAAGAAGAGTTGAATATTGTAGAGCAACTACCAGTTAGTACTTCTTCAACTATTGTGAAGAATAAAAAATCTATAGCTTCTAAACAAAAAGAAGATAGCTTATTAACTCCTGCTGATATTTTATTATCGAAGAATCCAAAAAATTTCACGGTACAAATCTCTGGTATGGCCTCTCGTCCTTATTTAGCGGCTTTCCAACAAAAATATAATTCAGACCGAGAAAACGTCTTTTCTTATAAAACTATTCGAAATAATAAACCTTGGTTTGTAGTCGTTTATGGTGAGTATTCTTCAGTAGAGTCGGCAAGTTTGGCAATTAAAAGTTTCCCTGAAGCATTTAAAGGCATGCCAACTTGGATAAAAACATGGCAAGCGGTACATAATGATTTGCGGTTAAATAATGAATAAAAAAAATAGAGCCTTTTTGAAGTGGGCTGGTGGTAAATACACCTTAACTGAGCAAATTAACGCTCGTTTACCTGAAGCAAAGCGTTTAATAGAGCCTTTTGTTGGCGCAGGGTCGGTATTTTTAAATAGTGATTTTGATGAATACATACTCAATGACATCAATCCTGATTTAATTGAAATGTATAAAATTATTAAACGTAAACCTAAACAGTTTATTCGTGATGCGAAGATTTATTTCCAACCTGAATATAATCAAGAAGATGTTTATTATCAGTTACGTGAAAAATTTAATAAAAGTGAAGATGTGTATTTGCGTTCATTATTGTTTTTATATATGAACCGTCATGGTTATAACGGTTTGTGCCGTTATAATAAAAGTGGTGGTTTTAATGTCCCTTTTGGTCGCTATAAACAGCCGTATTTTCCAGAAAATGAATTATTATATTTTTCTGAAAAAGCTAAAAAAGCAACGTTTACCTGTAAGCCTTATCAAAAACTATTTTTGTATCTACGCGATACAGATGTGCTTTATTGTGATCCTCCTTACGTACCATTAAGTAAAAGTGCTTCTTTTACGAGTTACGCAACCCAAGGGTTCAGCTTGGATGATCAAGCTCAATTAGCAAAACTAGCGCGTGAAAGTAAAGCTGCGGTCTTGTTAAGTAATCATGATACAACGTTAACGCAGGAATTATATCGTGATGCTGATTGCGATAAGATTTTTGTCTCACGTACGATCAGCAGTAAATCAACGGATCGTAAACCAGTTGCTGAATTATTTGCATTTTTCCCCGCTAAAAAATAAATCTAGAGCAAACATCAGAAATAAAAATTAGTGTGTTAGGCGTCGCTTAGGTAGAATAATGCACTCATTATTTAGCTTATTTCTATCTAGGGACAAACCACCATGACTGATTATTTAATTGCACCTTCTATCCTTTCTGCAGACTTTGCTCGTTTAGGCGAAGATGTTCAAAAGGTATTAGACGATGGTGCCGATGTAGTGCATTTTGATGTAATGGATAACCATTATGTTCCTAACTTAACGATCGGTCCAATGGTTTGTAAAGCGCTACGTGACTTTGGTATTACTGCACCAATTGACGTACATCTTATGGTAGAGCCTGTCGATACAATGATTGTTGAGTTTGCTAATGCTGGTGCATCGATCATTACTTTCCACCCTGATGCGTCAAAGCATGTCGATCGCTCATTACAATTAATTAGAGATCATGGCTGTAAAGCTGGGTTAGTTTTAAACCCTGCCTCTTCATTAGAAGAATTAACGCACGTTATGGATAGACTCGATGTGGTTTTATTAATGTCAGTTAACCCAGGTTTTGGTGGTCAATCATTCATTCCTCATACACTTGAAAAACTACGTCAAGTACGTAAATTAATTGATGATAGTGGCCGAGATATTCGTTTACAAGTCGATGGTGGTGTTAAAACTGACAATATTAAAGAAATTGCTGAGGCAGGTGCAGATATGTTTGTTGCAGGTTCAGCTATCTTTAACCAGCCTGATTACAAAGCAGTTATTGACGATATGCGTGAACAGCTAGCTCAAGTAAAATAGAGATGAGTTAATATGTCCCAAATTACTAATATTAAATTAATTTGTTTTGATCTTGATGGTACGTTAGTTAATAGCGTACCGGACTTACGTCTAGCATTGAATTCAATGCTAGACGATTTATCATTAGCAAATGTGAATGGCCTAATTGTTAAAACATGGGTAGGCGACGGTATTACTAAAATGGTTGAACGTTGTTTATTGCATGTTCAAGATAAAGCGATATCTGATGTTGAATTAACTGAAGCAGTAGCGATCTTTGAAGGTTATTATCAACAATTTTTAAATACTGAATCTGGCTTATACCCTGCTGTAAAAAGTACTCTGTTTTCACTACAAGATAAAGGTTATAAAATTGCTTTAATTACCAATAAGGCAGAGAAATTTTTACCAGAATTATTACGCTACTTTGGAATAAATCGTTGTTTTGATTTGTTAATTGGTGGTGATACGTTAGCTAAAAACAAGCCTGATCCAATGCAAGTTAACCATGCCTGTGAGTATTTTAACGTCAGTAAGTCTGAAACCGTAATGGTAGGGGACTCTCGCAACGACATATTGGCTGGCCAAAATGCATCAGTAAAAACTATTGCATTAACTTACGGATATAACTTCGGCGAGCCGATTGCGGATATGAAGCCAGATTATCTTATTAATCATTTTGATGAATTATTAACATTGCTTTAAAAGTAATGAAGGAAATAAACAATGACTAAACCAGTTGTATTAAGTGGATGCCAGCCTTCAGGTGGCTTAACTATCGGTAATTACATGGGCGCCTTGCGTCAATGGGTTGTAATGCAAGAAACACACGACTGTCTGTTCTGTCTTGTTGATTTACACGCCATTACAGTTCGCCAAGACCCAAAAGCATTACGTAGCGCGATTTATGATGGTTTAGCAATGTATCAAGCTGTTGGTATTGATCCACAAAAAAGTACTATGTTTATTCAATCTCAAGTACCAGAGCATGCAGAATTATCTTGGATTTTAAACTGTCATACGCAAATGGGTGAATTAAACCGTATGACGCAGTTTAAAGATAAATCACAAAAAAATGTGACTAACATTAACGCGGGTTTGTATAGCTACCCTGTTTTGATGGCAGCAGATATTTTGTTATATGGCCCTAGTAGTGTGCCTGTTGGGAGTGACCAAAAACAACATCTTGAATTAGCGCGTGATATCGCCACTCGTTTTAATAATGCTTATGGCAATACTTTCGTTGTTCCTGAGCCTGCTATTCCAGAGCATGGTGCTCGTATTATGAGCTTGCAAGAACCCACTAAAAAAATGTCTAAATCTGACGATAATGAAAAGAACTTTATTGCATTATTGGAAGATCCAAAGAAAATAGCGAAGAAAATTAAAAGTGCGATGACAGATACTGACGAACAAGCGCGTATCTATTTTGATACTGCTGAAAAACCAGGTGTTTCTAACTTATTAACCTTACTTTCATGTTCAACAGGTAAATCAATCGAAAGCTTGATCCCTGAATACGAAGATAAAATGTATGGACATTTAAAATCAGATACGGCAGAAGCAGTTGTAACTTTATTAGCGCCAATTCAAGAGCGTTTTAAAGCATTACGTGCTGATGAAGATGCATTGCAGTCGATTGCAAGAGTTGGCGCAGAGAAAGCACGAGAGCGCGCTGCTGAAACACTGGCTAAAGTGTATGATCGTGTCGGCTTCTTACCTAAATAAATACATTTATTAAATCAATGTTAAGGCATAATAAATGGATATAAAAAAAGGCTGATATTGAATCAGCCTTTTTTATTTAATCTTAATATGTCGCTTTCTATTCGATACTGGCTCATTAAGCTACTGACTCATCAAGCTAAGCAATGAGCCTGATAATTAGCTTTCGCCTAGCCCTTTACCCGCATCTTTTTTATTGATTAATTCAATCATATAACCATCCGGATCTTTTACAAATGCAATCACAGTGGTACCGCCTTTTACTGGTCCTGGTTCACGCGTGATAACACCACCCAAACTTTTTATTTTTTCGCAAGTTTGGTAAATATCATCAGTTTCAATGGCAATATGACCATAAGCATTACCTAATTCGTAAGCATCTGTACCCCAGTTATAAGTTAATTCGATAACTGTTGTGTCAAGTTCATCACCGTAACCTAAAAAAGCAAGTGTATACTTATACTCAGCGTTTTCTGACTGACGTAATAATTTCATCTCCAGTACATTTTGGTAAAAATCTAATGACTTTTGTAAATCAGTAACACGTAACATTGTGTGTAATAAACGCATAATACTTGTCCTCTTATCGAAAATAGATACAAAAAAAGACAAATCTAAGTTTGTCTTTTTTAATTTTTACTCATACACAAGCTTAATAATAAAGATTTTAACGCTTATTATAAACCTTGGATCAAAAACTTAACTGTTGCAATAATTTCGTCGTCGCTACAGTTGCTACAAGTTCCTTTTGCAGGCATTGCATTAAAACCTGAAAGAGCATGTTTAATTAACGTTTCTTCACCTTGTGCTATACGAGGTCCCCACGCTGCAGCATCTCCTTTGATTGGAGCACCAGCGGCACCTGTACCATGACAAGCGATACAAAATGTACCGTAAACTTGCTCACCAGAACGTGGTTCTGCAGGCTCATCTGATGCACTAGCGGTATTTGCAGTGACAATTTCACCATTTATATATACATCACTAATAGGTGCGATACGACTTGCAATCGCTTCATCAGAGAAATCTTGTGCAAAGCTCGATACGCTGAACAAGCTCATTGAAAGAGTGATAAATAGGCTGAGACGTTTAATAAGGGTCACATGAACTCCTGTAAGTGTTAATAAAAAGCCAATATTTTTACCAATCCTGGTAATTATTGTGTATTTGTTGTGATTTTTTCAATTATAACGAGATTGCCTTTAACTACCAATCTCTTTATGGATATTATTGTTTCCAGTTCACTATTTTCTTTTCTTTACCGGTTAATAAACGACGAATATTACTAATATGCCTCAGAATGATTAAACATGAGAGCATCAAAACAGGCAAAGTGAACTCAGGTTTTATGTAGTGTACAAAAACTGGTGCGGCAAGAGCAGTAATAATTGCTGCCAATGAAGCATAACCACTGATCGCAACGGTTAATAACCAGGTGATAACAACTAACCCTGTCATATCCATCCCTAAAGGTAACAATGTCCCTAATCCTGTTGCGACAGCTTTTCCGCCTTTGAAGTCAAAATAAGGAGGGAAGATATGGCCTAAACAAGTTGCGATGCCGATTAACCCAATACCGATAGGTGGAATACCAACAAAGTAAGCTAAATAAACGGGAAAAGTGCCTTTTAATAGGTCAAAGAGAAGTACTAAACTTGCTGCTTGAGCGTGATGTATTCGTAATATATTGGTAGCACCTGGGTTTTTTGAACCATGCAATCTTGGGTCTGGCCAGCCTTTGAATTTACATAATAAAATGGCGCCATTTAGGGCTCCTAAAAAGTAAGCCGATATACTAAAAATAAATGTTGTCAGTATAATCATGGTACTTATTTCATCCTATTAAGGTAAAATGCGGTGCAATTATAATTGATATATAGATAAATATTTTATTAACTTATTATAATATTTAGTTTAACACTCGAGTTTACTCGCTAATAGACACAAAAAAAAGCTCCGTTGTATCAAAATGGACATCGCTATGGGATTTAAAAATGGATATTGTTTTTATTAAACAGTTAGAAGTAATTAGTACAATTGGTGTTTATGGTTGGGAAAAAGGAATACAACAAAAGTTGTATTTTGACCTAGAAATGGCATTTGATAATAAACCAGCTGCCGATAGCGATGATATTAACCTTGCTTTGAATTATTTCAGTGTTTCTGAACGCGTAAATCAGTTTGCACAGCAAAATCAATTTGAACTAATTGAAACCATGGCTGAACGTGTTGCTGCATTGATCATGCAGGAGTTTTCGGTGACATGGATAAAACTAACATTGCATAAACCTGGTGCATTAGCTAAAGCGCAAAGTTTAGGTGTACAAATTGAACGTGGAATAAAATAGTGGCACGTATTTTTGTTGGTGTCGGCTCTAGTATCAACCGGCAAGAAAATATTCGAGAGGGAATGCTGTTATTAAAAGATAATTTTGGAGAATTAAAGCACTCAAGTGTCTTTGAAAGTGAGTCAGTAGGCTTCAAAGGTGGGCTTTTTTATAATTTAGTGGTGGAACTAAACAGTGAGTTATCAATCACACTTGTTATACAAACATTAAAGAAGATAGAAGTGCAGCTAGGAAGGCCTGAAAAATCCATTAAATTTGCCCCAAGAACGTTGGATTTAGATTTATTATTATATGATCAAGAGATAGAGCATACGTTAGATCTTCCGCGTGCAGAAATCATCAAAAATGCTTTTGTGCTTCAACCTTTAGCTGAATTAGCGCCAACATTAATACATCCCATTTTAGGTGTCAGTTACCAGAATTTATGGTCGGAATACCCGGTGGGCAAACAAAAATTATGGAAAGTAGTCTTGCCTATTTTTAATTAATGAAGCAATGACACATAAGCAGACGAGATAAAAATGAGTATTTTAGAAGTTGTAGTATTAGCCTTGATTCAAGGGTTAACTGAGTTTTTACCCATTTCCAGTTCAGCACATTTAATTTTGCCGTCAGTATTATTAGGCTGGCAAGATCAGGGGTTAGCCTTTGATTTAATGTTGAATATTGGCACGTTATCGGCTGTGCTGATCTATTTTTATCGTGAAGTTAGTAACATGTCGGTTGCTTGGGTTGATTCAGTAAAAAATAAAAAGCACAGTCAAGATAGTAAATTAGCATGGTGGATTATATGGTCAACGATCCCTGCTGCAGCGATTGGTTTTTTAGGTAAAGATTATATTGAAGTGTATTTACGCAGTGGTTATGTCATTGCAATAACCACTGTTGTGTTTGGCTTGTTACTTTGGTGGGCAGATGTAAAAGCAACACAAGTAAAAACTGAGTATCAGACAGGTTTAAAAGGAGCCATTATTTTAGGTTTTGCACAGGCACTCGCTTTAATACCTGGAACCTCTCGCTCTGGAATCACTATTACTGCCGCCTTAATGCTTGGTTTAACACGTAATGCTGCTGCTCGTTTTTCTTTTTTAATGTCAATTCCAATTATTGCGATGGCATCGGGATATGACTTATTAAAGTTTGTTTTATCAGATGAATATGTTGATTGGCCATCTTTGGTTTTAGGTGCTGGTGTTTCATTTATCAGTGCAATTTTATGTATTCATGTATTTTTAATCTTATTAAATAAAGTCGGTATGCTACCGTTTGTTATTTATCGATTGTTATTGGGTGCGGCTTTGTTTTATGTTTTAGCAAGTTAAGTTGGCTTGTCAAAACAGGAATTAAGTGGGTTTGAAGCAGACAAAGTGGCTTCAATAGCCACCTTTTATATTTCTGTTATCAGACATTGCCAAGCAATATAAGAACAGTAAAAATAAATAACTTCATAATAGAAACAAGTATGAGCAGTTATCTAATACGCTTAATTAATTATAATTAAGTCGTGCGTTTATGAGCGTCTTTAAATATTTGTACTAGCTTAATACGTTGCTCATTTAATTTACTTCTGATGTCAGCCCCTTGAAAACCTTGCGCAATGATCGCTTGTATATCTACTTTTAAAGCAGCTTGAAAGCCTTGCCACATATAATCTGCAGTGGGGTAAGGTAACAATTCAAATCCAGTGCGCCCTTTAGAGTCTGCTACACAGCATTGCAACATTTGTTGAAAGCGTTGTGGTTTACGCCATGCATCACATTTATCCATGATACCGACCATCGTGCTTGCTCTTAACTCAAAAGCACTGTGAATATTGGTGTGGTGTTCACTCACTAATAATGCGAGATCTCGGTATTCATTTGGTACTTTAAGGCGTTTACAGAATTTTTTAATCACTGATAAACCTTTAAATCCATGTCCTTTATGACTTGGCCATTCACTTTGTGGCGTAAAGGCTTTACCTAAATCATGCACTAAGCAAGCGAAACGAAAAGCAACTGAGTCTGACAATAAACAAGCTTGCTCTACAACCATCAAAGTATGGATACCCGTATCAATTTCTGGATGCCAGCGTTTCGGAGCAGGCACACCATATAAGTTATCAACTTCAGGAAATAAAGCGGCTAATGCACCACAATCACGCAGTATTTGAAAATAAACTTGCGGGCTATCTGTTTGTAAAGCTTTTTCAGTTTCAACCCAAACACGCTCAGGGGTTAAACTTTGTAACTCTCCACTGGCCGAAATCACTTTCATTAGAGTGAGTGTTTCTGGTGCGATATGAAAACCAAGCTTGGCGAATCGAGCTGCAAAACGGGCAACTCTTAATACTCTTAAAGGATCTTCGCTGAATGCAGGACTAATATGGCGCAATATTTTCTTTTCTAAATCTTGTTGTCCGAAATAAGGATCGAATAACTGTTTGTCTTCAGATTGTGCAATTGCATTAATAGTGAGGTCACGCCTTGCTAAATCATCTTCTAAACTTACATCTTGACCTGCGTAACAACTAAACCCTGTATATCCGATACCTTGTTTACGTTCAGTTCTGGCTAATGCATACTCTTCACCAGTATTGGGGTGGAGAAAGACAGGAAAGTCTTTACCAACTTGGGTAAAGCCTTTTTCTAACATTGCTTCTGGGGTGCTATTAATGACAACAAAATCATGGTCTTTGACTTCGAGGCCTAATAGTTGATCTCTAACTGCGCCGCCGACTAAAAATACACGCATTGTTTACCCCCTTAATGAATAATTTAGTTATTATACCGAAACTAGCTAAATATGCAGAAGCTTGTTTATTTCATTAATAATAATTGTCATCAGTATGTGATCTAATAAGATGGTTAGTAATATTTATCGGTTATTTATTTCCATTGTTATTAATACGGCTCAACATTTTGTCTAAGGTTTATAATGTACCAAGAATTTTTTTCTTTGAAAGAACAGCCATTTTCAATCTCTCCAGATCCTGATTTCTTATTTTTAAGTGATCGCCATAAAGAAGCATTAGCGCATTTAATGTATGGCTTGATAGGTAACGGTGGTTTTGTTTTATTAACTGGTGAAGTGGGAACAGGTAAAACCACTGTATGCCGTGCACTCTTAAAAGATATTTCTGATGATACGGATATTGCCTACATATTAAATCCTGCTCAAACAGAAGTAGAATTGTTAGCGACTATTTGTGACCAATTAAAAATTGATTATGATGTTGATAGAGCAAGCTTAAAAACCTTATTTGACGCAATCAGTAGTTGGATGATTGGCAACTTTGAAAATGGACGTAATGCGATCGTTTTGATCGATGAAGCTCAACATCTTAGCTTCGCTGTTCTTGAGCAATTAAGGTTATTAACTAATATAGAATCAAACAACAAAAAACCATTACAGGTTATTTTAATTGGACAAACAGAGTTACAACAAAAACTCAAAGAAAACCAATTACGTCAATTAGCTCAACGTATTACCGCTCGTTACCATCTATTACCACTGACTTTACAAGAAAGTGAGTTTTATATTCAGCATAGACTTAATGTTGCAGGTGCAACTACCCCTATTTTTGAAACAAAATTACTTAAACGTATATTTAAGTATAGTCGTGGTGTACCAAGATTAATTAATTTAATTTGTGATCGCAGTATGCTTTGTGCATATAGTCAAAACTCACCTAAAGTGACGGCTAAAATGATTGATTTAGCCGTCAAAGAAATTGATTTAAGTCTTAATGATAAAAATGAAGGTAGATCGTTTAAGCAGGGATGGCGAATTTTACTGCTAGTTGTTTTAACCGCGTTCACAGCTATACAAGCTCCTAAAATATTTCATAATTTTAATCAGCCAAGAGAATCAATTGAAACAATAAGTGAATTTAATTTATCTCATACTGTGCCTTTACAGCCTCGATCTATTAGTACTTCTTTTAACAACTTATCTTGGTTTGATAATTACCCTGAACTTGATTTAAGTAATGGCGAGTTTTCAAATGCATTAAAAACACTTTATGCCGTATGGGGTTATGAAGTTAGTTTAGATAATGCAAGCTGTGCAGAAGGCGATACAGCCTCATTACAATGTTATTCAGAGAACACGTCGTTACAAAAGCTAGAGCAACTAAATTACCCTGCTGTTATCGAACTCGTGAGTGATGAGGATTCTGTTTATGCGGTACTTTATAAAGTAAATAAAGAGTATGAATTATTGATTGGTACACAAAAGATAGAAGTGGATCGTTCATGGTTAACTGAGTATTGGACTGGTGAATTAACGCTATTATGGCAAGTTCCTTTTGATATTACTAAACCATTAAAATTTGGTGAAAAAGGCGATAGAGTATTATGGTTATCTAAACAATTAAATCGAGTGTATGGGGTATCTGAAAACCCTAAAAGTCGCTTTGATTGGAAATTGAAAAATACAGTGATTGAGTTCCAAAATAATAATAATTTAGTTGCGGATGGCATTGTTGGTCGACAAACATTAATGCCTTTAGTACAACAGTTAGATACAACAATACCTTCATTATTGTAGAGGCATTATGTCCACCATACTAAAAGCATTAGAAAAAAATAAAGAACAAAATCAACCTGTTATTGTTGATAAGTCAGCAGATACTATTTGGAAGTCAATGATGGTAGCTGCGTTGTTAGTGATTGTTATATTGCTAACTATAGTGGTGTTTTTGTTATTTAAACCGACGGTTGAAGCAGCTAAACCAATACCATATATCCCTTCGGTAGCGGAACTAATACACGCAGCACCCGAACAGAAAAATCCACATTACGATAGCTTAGTGAGTGAGGTCGACTTTAATACTGCACCTTTACCGACTGTATCGCAAAAGACTGAAATGGAATGGACACCTGCGGTAAAAGCGAATGTCAATGCGGGGAAAAATTCAGTAGCAAAAAATGCTGAATCAGATCAATTAATTATTGATGGTTCTGTTCCCAAAAGATCCATTTCTAGTAAGCAAGATACTAATCATATCTCTCTTGATGATGTGCCTGATGATTTACAACAACGCTTCGCGTTAGCGGTAGAAGAAGAGAGTAATACTACTTTTACTGAGTATGTCGATAAAGATGAAGAGTTAGTCACTTCTGATATTGCATCAATGCCTGCTCGCTTTCAATATAGAGTCCCTGTGATGCGCTATGACTCACATGTCTATTCAAGTGAAGCTAAAGATCGTTGGATACGTATTAATGGAGTTGATTTACGTGTTGGTGAGTCTCTTGGCGAAATAGAATTAGTCGATATATTACCCCATCAAAGTATATTTCGTCTTGGCAAACAAAGCTTTACGTTAGAATCTCTGCAGGATTGGAAAGGTTAATTGCTTTATTTTAGATGTTTTTTTAAAGTATTTATTAAGCTAGAAAACTAAACCATACAATTAAATTATATAACTAACCTAAATACTGGTTAATAAAAACGAAATTTCATTTAAAATCATAAGGTTATATTTTTATTATACAGTGCAGTTACATTTACGTAGTTCAAAGCGAATTATTGAAGCAATGACGGGTTATTGAAAGATAATTTAACGCAGAAATAGCAGTGTTGTATCGCTTTGCTTATCCAGAACTGAGGTTAACTAAACTATATAAATTAAACGATAAAACTAAAGTTTAAAATGAAGCCATAAAAAAACGCACTAACGTGCGTTTTTATTTTTAAGTTATTTATATTTTAAGTAACTTATATTAATTAACTTTCTTTCTCTTTACCAGTTGTCAGTACGTTTTTTGCGACGAGGTAAAAACGGTAAAATTAAGCCTACCAACATACCAAAGAATAAAACACTACCACCGTACATTAACCATTCCATTTTAATCCGTTCATCTTTAGTCGATTGTAATAAATCTAATTCCATATTACGTTCTTTTAAATCTGCAATGGTATCGCGTAATGCTCTTTTTTCACTATCAAGTTGTGCTATTAGGCTATCTTTATCAATAATAGCTTGTTCTTTATCAGCATTTGCTTTTGCATTATCACTATTGATAGTGTTGAGCTTATCTTGGCTTGTTTGAAATTGTTTTTGTATTTCAGGTAGCAATGATTTTGCTGGTGGTTGTTTTTGAATCTCAGATGATTTTACCCAACCGATTCTACCCGTTGGGGTTTTGACTTGCATAAACTTTGTTTTCTCATTGTATTTTAAAGTATCAACCGATGTACCTACTTCGATCGTACCGATAATACGATATTGTAGACTTGGGCCTGAATGCATGTAGATAGATAGTTCGTCACTTACGTATTGTGTTGCAGCAAAGCTACTGAAGGGGAATAAGAAGCACAGTAAAAGTAATTTGATTGATTTCAAAAGAAAGACCTTTTAGCAAATAAATTGAGCAATCATTCTAAAAGTTATTGATGCTCAGTAAAAGCAAAAAAGAGAGCCTAAGCTCTCTTTTTTCGATTTGAAGTATTAATTTTTAAGAAAAAACACTTTTTAACATGTAGAAGAAGATAATCGATAAACCGGCACCGATAGGTAATGTAACGACCCATGAAATGACGATGTTACGCACTACACCTAGGTTCAAGGCTGCAATTCCTCTTGCCATACCAACCCCTAATACCGCACCAACTAATGTCTGTGTTGTTGAAATAGGTAATCCAGTACCAGAGGCAATTACAACCGTAGAAGCGGCTGCTAATTCAGCTGCAAAACCACGGCTAGGTGTTAGATGGGTAATGCCATGGCCAATAGTTGCCATTACACGTTTACCGAATATCGCTAAACCTAATACGATACCAATACCACCTAATGGCAAAATCCACCAAGCTAGTTCAGCTTTAGCTGTAATTTGTCCATTATGCTCAACAATACTTACTACCGCCGCTAATGGACCGATTGCATTAGCAACATCATTTGAACCGTGTGCAAATGCCATAGCACAAGCGGTTACAATCATTAAAACAGCAAATATTTTTTCTACATTAGCAAAATGCATTTGTTTGTCTGCTTTAGGATCAATTTTCACTCGATTAACAAATACTTTGCCAATAACCGCAATTGAAGTACCGACTATAGTCGCTAATATGATAGCTTCTATGGTACTAAAATGTAATCCAACGTGCTTAAGACCTTTAGTAATCGTCACTAAAGATAATATGAAACCGGCCAAAAACATGTAAAAAGGCACATAGCGTTTTGCATTAGTAATGGGATCTTTGGTATTAAAAATCAGCTTTTGCGAACTCATGAAAATAAAGTAAGCAATAATACCGGAAATAAGTGGTGTTACTATCCAACTGCCGATAATGCCTCCAACTTTACTCCATGTAACACTGTCAACACCAACACCCACCGCTGAGAAGCCTACAATAGCACCTACAATCGAGTGTGTTGTAGAAACAGGCCAACCAAAGTAAGAAGCGATAATTAGCCATAAACCAGCCGCTAATAATGCGGCCGTCATACCATAAACAAGCAACTCAGGTTGATCGACAAAATAGGAAGCATCAATAATGCCTTTACGTATTGTTGACGTTACTTCGCCACCCGCTAAATAAGCACCTGCAAACTCAAAAATCATTGCGATGATAATAGCTTGTTTGATCGTTAGTGCTTTTGAACCAACAGAGGTCCCCATTGCATTGGCAACATCGTTTGCACCAATACCCCAAGCCATTAAAAAGCCTACTGCGCCAGCAAACATAACTAACATGCTGCCGTATGTATTTAAAATATCCATCTTTAAGTCCTTAGAGCTACGATCTAGCTAGAATAAGTTCTAACTGGGTGCCGATTAATTCTGAATGATCTGCAAGACTGCCTACCCACTCTAGAATTTTATACAAAAACATTACATCTACAGGTTTGTAATTATCTTCAATGGCTAATAAGTTGCGACGAAGTTTGATTTGTAATGAATCTGTATCATCTTCAATCGTTTCAAGTACTTCAATCATTTTGGTTACAATGTCTACTTCACGGCCTTTAAAGCCTGTTTCTAGTAATTCATCTAACTCATTAATTGCATTTTTTGCTTGTTGAATAGCATCTAAACTGCGTTGCACGTATGCCATGAAATCAACAAAAATTTCACTCGGTATTTGTAGCTGACGACCAAAAATACGTCCAGCTATGTCTTTCGCAGTATTAGCAATTTTATCTTGGCGATTAACAAGCTCTAATAAGTCAGCTCGGTCAATCGGCATAAACAAACCTTTTGGAAGCGTTAAACGCAATTCACGTTTAAGTTCATCTGCTTGTTTTTCATATTGAGAGATTTGTTTACGAACTTTCTCTGCTTCGACCCAGTCATTTTTTGAACTGGCTTCAAAGAAAGGTAATAACAATTCACTACATACTGCTACTTTGTCCATGTGTAATTGGATCGGTTTGATTGGAGATTTTGCAAACACTCCAAATATCGAATTAACTGGCATGATTCACCTTAGGTTTTGATGGTTTGGTAACCACATTCTAGTTCAGTTGAACATCTAATATGCGGCGCATGTTAACTTTCTTTTGCACACAATAGAACATCAATTTAGTATAATTGAGAAAATTTTACGATTAAAACTGATCTAGGCTATTAAATAAAGGGTAATTTGCGGTATATATTATGGAAACAGAGATAGAAATTAAGTTTTTTTTTAACGCACACTTCGCCGATGAATTGCTGAATAAAATAAGCCAACACACCGTTATTTCTCATAAAGATCAAATGATGTACAACGTCTATTTTGAAACACCATTACGCTCTCTAAGAATGATGGATATGGGGTTAAGAGTTCGTCGTATTGATGATCAATATACTCAAACGATTAAAACATCTGGTCGTGTTATCGGAGGCTTACATCAGCGTCCAGAATATAATGAACCGATTGAAGGTTTAGAGCCTGAGCTAACACGGTTTAATAATAAAATTTGGCCTAAGGATTGTAGCTTAAGTGAATTACAGGAACAAATAGCACCATTATTTAGTACAGATTTCAGACGCTTACATTGGTTATTAGAAATGCAAGAGGGAACGTTAATTGAAGTTGCTTATGATTGCGGAAAAATTATAGCCAATCAAGGTGAGACTGAAATTTGCGAAATAGAATTAGAATTAGTGAAAGGAGATGAGGCTCAATTATTTATTTTAGCGCAAGATATTGCCTCTTTACCGCAAGTTCGTTTAGGTAATGTGAGCAAAGCACAGCGAGGTTATATGCTCACAGAAGGTGCTAATTTCTTAGTTAAACGGATTGATTTTTCGGCTTTGAATCCTGAAATGGTTTTGCGTGAAGCACTTTCTGTTAATTTTCAACATGGTTTAAAACACCTTCAATATCATGAACATTGTTATCTTGAAAGTGGTGATTTTGATGCTTTAGTTGAACTACAGAAAAGTATTATGTTTTTACATCAAAATATTCATCTTTTTAGAGAAGCAGGTACTTCATTCTTAGGTTGTGCATGGGTTGAAGACCTACAATGGCTAGCGAGAAGCTTTTCATGGATTGATGAGCGTTTAGTTTTTAGAAAATTATTAGAAAATAAAGCTTATTACATTCGTAAATTACCTCGATTAAAACAATTAAAAAAAGATTTACGTCTAGCTGACCAAGCACTTCCAAGTGAAGAAGATATTTTTAATATATTGCACAGTTCACGCTATTGCCATTTTGTTTTAGGTTTAACGCAATGGTTAATTGCACTAGAAAAAACAGCAGATACTGAAGGGGACTCAATATCGCTGCTGACATTTTCAGATATGGTATTAACTGAGGGCTGGTCTAAATTAAAAACAGCTCTATCTTCTGAACCATTATTAACAACGGATAATTTATTACAACATCAAGGGTTATTAACGGCAAACTTAATGACAGGATTTAGTCTTGGCAACTTATTCGATGCGGAACAAAGCGCTGAGTATTGTTATCCATGGTTAGATATTTACCAAGGTATCCAAGAGCTTTCTATGCTTGGTGCTATTTCTGAGTTAGCAGTTGATGAAGAAGATATTGTGGTACAGGCGGAATATTTTAAATGGGTTAAGCGTAAACAATTTTCATTATTAAGCGCTATTGAGCAATCCAAACAACGCGCTATAGCTAATGAAATGTATTGGCTTGCTTCAGACAGTTAACTCGTATTTTTATAAAGCAGGACAAAATAAAGCATTTAATTAAAAGCAAAAAAATGTAGAGGGAGCAATAGATCACAAATTCTCTACATTTAACCTTAAATAGGTATATTTAAGCACATTATCATTAATGTTTTCTTTCACTGTGCCGATAAGGTAAGTAACTTCTTATCTTACTTACCTTTTCTTGCGAGTGAATTTATGGCGAAAATACAACTAAACGGTTTAGAACAAAAATTAGTGAACACTTCTGCTTTAGGGAAAGGTTTTATTTTCTTTATTATTGGAGCGGTATTTACATTATTACTTAATCAACTTTTGCCTTTTAACTTAACCCCAGTATTTATTCTAATTGCCTTATTAAGCTTGGCTGTTATTTGGCAGCATTATTGTCATCAAAAACAAGTTTTAATCTTAAAACTGTATATTGAAGAACCTCACACATCTAAACCAGAACAATTAAAAGGTGCATTTTCTGAGTTGTATTTATGTGCTGTTCAGGAAGCTGCAAACGCAAAAAATCAAACTGAACAGAATGCGAGTACTATGGCTAAGCTTCATGAAATAATAGAGCAATTTAGTACTTGCATGGAAATCATTAATGAATCAATCGCAGAAGAATTTGATCAAATCGGCTCTTTAGCAACAGCAATGAACGAAATGACTGCTGCTGTTAAAGAAGTAGAGGGGAATGCGGAAAGTGCTTCAGTTTCTACTTTGGAAGCTACAAATGTAGCGGAAGAAGGGCGTAATGCCGTTGATGCAACTATCTCGTCAATTAATGCACTATCAAGAAATATTGATGACTCAGCGACAGCAGTAAATAATGTAGAAATAAAAGTCGAAAGCATTGGTAGTGTCGTTGATACTATTCGTAGTATTTCCGATCAAACTAATTTATTAGCATTAAATGCAGCAATAGAAGCTGCTCGAGCTGGTGAAGCTGGACGTGGTTTTGCAGTGGTTGCCGATGAAGTAAGAAACCTTGCTAAACGTACTCAAGATGCCACTGTTGAAATTCAAGCAATGATCGAACTATTACAAAAAAGCGCACAACAAGCAGTAGGTTTAATGGACAGTAGTGTTAAAGAAGCTGAAATTGGTGTAACGGAAGTGACTAAAGCAGGTATTAAATTGTCTGATATTGTAGGTAAAGTTAATCATATTTCAGACCTTAACTACCAAATTGCTTCAGCTTCAAAAGAGCAGGCGACAGTCGCAGATGAAATCAATAGCAATTTAGTGCAAGTAAAAGAAACCGTTGAAGGCTCAGTGGTAGTATTACAAGAAGTAACAGAAATGACGGAAGAAATTCTTGGTTATTCTGCGCAACTAACTAAGGCATCATAGTGGTAAGTTGTTAAAGTCATACGTACTAAAATAGAATAAAAAGCACTGTTTTACAGTGCTTTTTATTCTGATAAGTAAATATTAACCAAGATATTTTCGAGTGTGGTTTTTATATTACTCTTCTTCAAAGTATTCACTATAAGTTGCAAACTTAGTGAGCTCTTCAATGACACACTTTTTAATATCAAGTTGGTTTTCTGCCGCAATATTATAACGGAGACCAAGCTGAATATAATCATTAGTGCTCAAACTAACGGTCAAACGAGGGCGCTTAGGTTTTTTATGTGTCGGTAGTTCTAATAAGTCTCGAATCTTTTCAGAAGGGCTGATGCCTTCATCTAATGCACTACGGCGAATGCTATATTGCAGCTTACTATCCATATCAAAAGCAATTTGTACTGCTTTGACTACTTTTGCTGATTGCTGCCATTTTTTAGGTAATTCACCATTGGGCATTATTACTCTCCTTTTATCCATAATTCCGCAATGTCACTAGCTGGGCGTAAGCTAGATAAATAAACATCGGTATCACCATTTTCAAAAATAAATATTTCTATTAAACGTAAACCCTTATTACCTTCTAATGAGAAGTATTGAAACTCACGTCCATGTTCCTGATCGGTAAATTCTGGTGGCTTGCTATCTCTATAATCTGCTTGATGGATATAGCCTGATGTTTCAAAATCTTGTTGAATATATTCCGTTGCTAACATATCACCATAACTATGCTGTTCAGTTAATGGTGCTAAACGTGCTTTTCCTGGTGCTTCAAAAATTTCTGAAAAATCATCTAAATTAAACAAGGTTTCAACGTCAGCACGACTTAATAACAAACTACATTTAATAAGATTTTTAGGGTTTTTAGGGAAGCTGACATAAACCAGTTTTTCATTTGCACCTTGACTAATAAGTTGTATGTGATGCTCATGACTGAATTCAATGGTTGTGATGTCATTAACTTGTAATTGTTGCTTACGCATTGCTTCAGGTAACGCAAAACTATCACCAAAGCAGAATATGTCACCGTTTAACAATTGCTTAGGTTCATTTAAAACACGAGTAGGTACGGCAGGTTTTTTATTAAATAACGATTTTAAAAAGCGCATAGAGATCCTTAAACTAACCGTATTAACTACTTGAGTTAATACTACATAGAAATATTAGGTAGAAAAATAACATATTTTAATGAATATGACTGTATCGTAATTATTGCAGGCGACTATTTATAGTTATTAACACAAAAAAATTATAGTCATTAACGTAAAAAACACGACGAGCATTCGCTGGTCGTGTTTTCATTACAGTGAAGATAGATTATTTATTTTTTAAACGGTCTAATACTGATTGTGCACTGTTTTGTTGCTCACCAATGCCCGCTTCTTGTAATTTGTTTTTTAATGTTTGCTCTGGTGTTTCAGATTCTAATTGTTCAGCCGCTTTTAGCTTATCATCAAACATTGCTTGTTTTTTCTTAATACGCTCAAGAGAATCTTTTGCATTTAATAACTTAGAGTTACTTGCAGTAAAGTTATCTGTTATTGCAGACGTTGCTTTTTGAACGCTTTCAGTTGTTTTTACCATGGTTAACTGACGTTTATATTCAGTTAATTGACGTTCACTTTTCTTGATTAGTTCTTTTAAGCGATCTGCACTCTTTAAGAAGCTTTCATTTGCTTGTTGTTGTTCAGCCGCTGTTGTTTCTAATTCAGCAATTTTTTCAGCAACTTCAATAGCTAATGCTTCATTGCTCTGGTTTAGGGCTTGCATTGCATAGCCTTCGTGCTCTTTAATACTTGCTTGTAATTGTGCTAACTCGCGTGCCGCTTGCATTTGCTTCGCCATCACTTCTGTTAAGTCACGTTTTGCAATAGTAATGTGTTTTTCTGAATCACGAATTTCTTGTTCGAAAATTCTTGTTGAATTGGCATCTACAATCGCTTCACCAGCTTCTGTTGCACCACCACGTACTGCAGTAATAATTTTTTTAAATATGCTCATTGTAAACTCCGAATTAATTTAAGTAACTATCCATTTCACTGATCACTTCAAGGCTGTTATCGCTTAGAGTGACTAGTTCAAGCTCAATATCTTCAAGGCTCGAGTTGATTGATAGGGCGCCAAAAACAACGTATTTGTCTTCGACTTTAGCAAAAGCTGATAATGGCATTGGGATGTTCATTTCTAACATCGCTTCCATCATATTTGCTTTTAGTTCTGATTTGATTTCATCTTCGCCCCATAAATAGGCAATACATAAAATTTGGTTATCACTAATAGAAACAAAAATCGGTATCTCTTCTCGACCAATAATTTCCACCTGTAGTACATCTATCTCACCGTCAATCGGTGTGCAGTCAAAGTTAAAGCCCGTTTCGGTATCGTCTGCTAACTTATTCAGATGTGTAGCAATAGTATGAATATTCATCTTGTTCCTTAACCTTTTTGACATTAAATGTCTTGTGAGTGTTAATTTAGACCCCGTGGCATTATATGTCAATGGGTTTATGTGTTTTATTTGTACTAGCCTAATTTAACAATAGGGTAACCGTTTAATTTAAGTTTACTGAGCACGCATATTTAAGGTTGCGAGTTATCGGTGTTTATTCAATGACTCGTACTACAATAATGCGGCCTTTAAATCACTTTTCAATGATTAAGTGCTAAAAATTACTGATCAGATTTAAAACTCCTGTTAAGTTAATGAATAGTCTAATTTTTAGCATGGGTAATGTATGTCTTTATTAAAAGCTGCTGCACAAAAATATATTCAACAATTGAGTGAACGTTTTGATTTATCAACCTTGACTGAGCAACAACAGGGAACATTATTTGATGTGTTTGCATTAAGTGATTTTATTGCCAACTCATTAATAAAGCAGCCTGATCTTATTTCTCTTTTATTTGAAGGTGATTTATTAACCAGTACTGATCGCAAAAAACAGCTAATAGATGAATTACATACAGTACTGACAACTACTGAAACCGAACCCCAATTACACCAGGCTCTGCGTTTATTTAGGCGAAAACATATGGTGGTGATTGCATGGCGTGAACTCTTAAATCTCAGTTCTTTACAAGAGAGTTTTGAGCATATTTCATTATTAGCAGATCAATTAATTCTACAAGGTTTGGATTGGCTATATGAACTGCAATGTAAAGAGCAAGGCACGCCATTCGGCGAATCAGGTAAACAGCAAACGATGTTTATTTTTGCCATGGGGAAATTAGGTGGTAAAGAGCTTAACTTCTCTTCTGATATTGATCTTATCTTTTCTTATCCTGAGCGTGGTGTAACCCAAGGCGGTCGTCGTGTTATTGAAAATTCAGCATTTTTCACTAAATTAGGTCAACGTTTAATCGCTGCGTTACATCAGATCACTGTTGATGGTTTTGTTTATCGGGTTGATATGCGTTTACGGCCTTTCGGGGAGTCAGGCCCATTGGTCACAGCCTTTAGCTCCATAGAAGATTATTATCAAACCCAAGGTCGAGAATGGGAACGCTATGCAATGGTGAAAGCTCGCGTATTAGGGCAAGAAGGTGAAGATAAAGAAGAGCTAAAAAATATGCTCAAACCTTTTGTGTTTAGACGCTATATAGATTTTAGTGCTATTGATTCATTACGAAAGATGAAAGCAATGATCAGTGCAGAAGTTCGCCGTAAAGGATTAAAAGATAATATTAAGTTAGGTATGGGAGGCATTCGTGAAATTGAATTTGTTGCACAGGCATTTCAACTTATTCATGGCGGTCGTAATGTTGAACTGCAATGTAAAGGGTTACAAGAAACATTACAGGTTATTGCAGATATTAATGTATTACCGCAAGAGCGTGTTGATTGTTTATTAAGTTCTTATTATTTCCTTCGTGTTGTTGAGAATGTATTACAGCAAATTGGAGACCAGCAAACTCAAACGTTACCAGATAATGAACTCGATAAATCACGTTTAATTAAGGTCATTAAGTTTGAGGATTGGGAAAGTTTTTATGCTCGTTTGAATCAAATCATGGCTAATGTACATAATGAATTTAACTGGGTTATTGGTGAGACTGAAGAGCAACAAACCGAAGCAGAAGAAACATTTATCGAAATGTGGGAATTACAATTAAGTAGTGAAGAAATAACACCATTATTAGCTGAAAGTATTAATAGTGATGATGTGAATTCAGATCAAATTAATACATTTGCAAAAATGATTGTTTCATTGAAAGCAGATTTGATTCGACGCCCTATTGGCCCTCGAGGACAAGAAACGATTGATAAGTTGTTACCTCGATTGATCTCATTGATTTGTGACTATCCACAGCCTGAAAAACTATTTGAACGTATTCATCACTTATTACTTAATATCGTTAGCCGTACTGCGTACTTAGAGTTATTAAATGAAAATGAAGGTGCGTTGAAGCAACTGTTAACGTTATGCTCTGAAAGTCCTCGTGTATCAGCTCAATTAGCTCGACATCCTATTCTATTAGATGAGTTATTAGATCCTCAAAAGCTTTATAATCCGACGGAGTTAACGCGTTATAGAAGTGAATTACAACTGTTTATGTTACGTATCCCTGAAGATGATATGGAACAACAAATGGAAGCATTGCGTCAATTTAAGCAAATGCAGTTTTTACATATCGCTACTGCAGATATAGCAAAAGGCATTAAACTTCCACAAGTCAGTGATCATTTAACGTGTTTAAGTGAAGCTATTTTAGATTATGTAGTACAGATAGCTTGGGCACAAATAACTCATAAATTTGGCTTACCTAGTAATGTGGTAGGAACGGACAGAAAAGGCTTTGCTGTAATAGGATACGGAAAAATGGGGGGCTTAGAGTTAGGTTATAACTCAGATCTTGATGTGGTATTTTTACACGAAAATAATATATCAGGGACGACAAATGGCGATCGTTCTATCGATAATCAATTATTTTACTTTCGTTTAGCACAGCGCATTATTCATTTATTTAGTACTCGCACGAATTCTGGGATTTTGTATGAAATCGATATGCGTTTACGCCCATCAGGAGATTCTGGTCCCTTAGTGGCAAGTTTAGCTGGTTTTGAGCGTTATCTAAAAGAAAACGCTTGGACGTGGGAGCATCAAGCTTTAGTAAGAACTCGTTCGGTGTTTATTGATTCAAGTATGGACCAAGAATTTGCTCAAATACGTTTACAGGTTTTAAGTCAAAAACGCGATATAGATAAACTACGCTCTGATGTATCAGAGATGCGTTTGAAAATGCGTAATCACTTAAACCGTGCTACAACTGGAGAATTCGATCTTAAACAATCGGTAGGTGGAATGGTTGATATTGAATTTATTGCGCAATATTTAGTATTGGCTAATGCTTATAAATTTCCTGAGTTATTAACAAAATGGTCAGATAATTTACGTATATTTACAGCATGCAAAGAAGCAGGATTGTTAACACAACAACAAACAATTGAATTAATTGATGCATATTGCCATCTTCGTGATGCAGGGCATCGTTTGGCTTTAGGGAAAGTGACTAGGATTACTACCGAAGAACAATTTGTTGAAGAGCGTAAGGTAGTTACTAATGTATGGGAACAGTTATTTAATGCTTAAACTTAAACTTAAGCATTAAATATTAAGCATGAGTTTAAGATTCTATAGGGGTAGTTGAGGATAACACTGCAAATAAAAACCAGTAGATTGACCAATTTAGTTTTTATTTACAGTGTTTATATTAAATGAGATCTTCGACGTTAATATAAGGAAGGTTCGCCTTCAGGACGTGTTTTGAAGCGTCGATGTAACCACATATATTGCTCATCACACTCTTTTATCATCAGTTCTATTTGTTCATTTATGCGTGTTGTATCCAACACTAGGTCACTGCTTGGAAAGTCCTGCAATGGTTCCTTAAAAACTAATTCATAGCCTTTAGCGTTAGGTAATCGTTTTAAAAATACTGGAATAACAGTCGTATTTTTAACGCGTGCCAATGTACTGATACCTGAGACTGTATTTGCATTTTTTACATTAAAAAAGGGCGCAAAAACGCTGCTGTTATGTTTTCCATAGTCGTGGTCTGGTGCATACCATAATGCCTGACCATTTTTTAATGCTCGTAGCATGCTTTTAAAATCTTTACGGTCTAACATCGCTTTGTTTTCACGCATTCGACCCCAATAAAACCAATAATCTAATACTTCATTACTGTTTTTTCTATAAACAGCGTAACTTGGATGAATTAAGCCGGCAGCGCGTCCCCCCATTTCCAAAGTGAGGAAATGAGCTCCTAAAAAAACTACACCTTTATCTTGTCGGATTGCCTTTTCGAAGTGTTCAATACCGCGAATGCTGACTAAACCACGTACACGCCAAGCTGGCCAAAACCATGCCATACCCATTTCAAATAGTGCGATACCCGTATGTTCAAAATTCATTTTTACTTTTTTATCGACTTGCTCTGGTGTTAAATCAGGAAAGCATAATTCAATATTACGGCGCGCTGTGTAGAACCGTTTTTTAGCAAAAGGGATAGATAAGCGTCCCAATAACCTACCTAACCTAAGTAATGTCGAATAAGGCAATAATGAAAATAGAAATAGCGCTAATATCCCTAACCAAGCAAACCAATACTTAGGGTGGATAAAGCGAGCTTTTAATTTGTATGTATCCATAAATTACTCTCTATATTTTGGAAACATTATTCTACCGACTATTGCTGAAAATGACTATTTTGTAGTTAAATCTTTTACAGTGTCTGTTGTATACTATATATTATTTGGTTTAATCAGGTTTTAAATGTTGAAAGCAAAGCGTTTTTACTCTTTTGATTTTGTTTTTTTTATTGCTATTGTCAGTTTAATTGTATCGACCTTTTTTTTAATGGTCGATGATGGAAATCAACAACAACAACGAAACTTATCGGAACGAACTGCTTATAGAAGCTTTGTTTCTACATTAGCCCAAGTTAAATCAAATGCGACTCTGTTATTTGAACTTCAATATACTTATGGGCCGATTCTGTCTTTATTAGATGATGCGAATAAAGCCATAAATTCCCCTGAAAATTTACAACTAATTCAGCAACAACTCCAAGAAAAACTACAGTCTCAATTTCGAGTGAGTAGCAAAATATTTTCTTCTCAAAAAGTATATTTAAATAATGGCGACCTTTTATTAAATATCGGTAAATACTTTTATGATGGTAAAGAAGTTGCGGAGAAGAAAGGTACGGAGTTAAATGGTGGCCTTGAAAAGGTACTCAAAAGACTAAAGCCTTCGTTTGGGCTGTCATTAGAAAATGGGCGCTATTTATATCGTTATTTCTTTCCTGTTTTTAATGCTTCAAATGAGTTTATTGCCATTATAGAAATCGCTATACCGTTGGCTAATTTGCAATATATATCAAGCAATGCAAGTAATATGAAATCTCAATATTTATTAGCCAAACGGCCTTTACTCGCTTCGGCACAAAAAAATAGGTTCTATCAAGAAACAGAATTCTCAGGCAGCTTTTTTGTTAACAAACATATTAATTTGATTGAAGCTAATTTAAGTGAAACAGATTTAGATGAATTAAAAAATAGCCTTAGCCCGATAGAGGAGTCTAAATTAATGCAACTAAAGCAATTTTCAATTAGTGCTCAGGTTGCAGGACAAGATGGTGTTGCTGTATTTATGCCTATTAATGATGTGTATGGCTACAATGTAGGAGGACTACTCAGCTTTATCCCTACAACTAAATGGTATGTATCCAGTACTGAATTTAATACGATCAGCGTAATGTTAATGTTGATGCTAGTATTGGTATTGTTGTATGCGATGAGAAAGTCTGCCGCTATATATAAAATGAAACTATCCTACCAACAGTGTTTAGATGTTTTGCCTTTTCCTATTTTCTTAAAAGATAATAACGACCAATATTTTGGTGCAAACAAAGCTTTTTATGATTTTTTAAATATCAGTAAAAAGCAATTACTCGAGGGCGACCAAAATAGTGAGTATGAACCTGATGCGCTTAAAGTCTCTCTTGCCGAAATAAACAAAGCTGGTGGGTGTATTGAAATAGAATCTAATAATTTGAAAAAAGATGATGATTCAATTTATAAGGTTTCCTATTATGAAGTCGCTCAACAAGGTGCCTTAAAACATGGTGTAGTTGGTTATATTGAAGATGTCAGCAATTACAAACTATTAAACGATTCATTAAAATCATCATTATTTGATCAAACAGAGTTTATGGATATCTTGCCTTTAGGTGTTCGAATTTTTAACTTAGAAGGGCGTACAACCTACATTAATAAAATGTATAAAAGTCTTAATGGATTTAATGTTAACGATTTATTAAGTGCTGACTGTGAAGCGATATTTAATTGTTTAGAATGCCATAATAACGTTTGCTCGTTGCATAAAAATAGAATTTTAAAGCTAAATCAACGGATTGAGACAATAAAGTATAATGTCTCTGGTGAAGCGCTTACCTATGAAGTGACCTATCAACCTTATTATTCCATTGATAAAAAGGTACAAGGAATTATCGAATTAATATGTGATATCACTGTTAATAAATCGTTGCTAGATAAAAACCATACCTTAATGCTAACGGACGAGTTAACGGGAGTATCGAATTACCGTGGACTTGTTAGCGCAGGGGATAATTATTTCCGTTTAGCACAGCGAGCTAAAAAAGCGTACTTTGCTCTTTATGTGAATGTAGTTGGTATGGAAAAAATTAATGAGACGCAAGGTAAAAAAGAGGGTGAGCAGTTATTAATTCTGTTTGCTAATATTTTAAAAAACACATTCAGAGAGACAGATATTATTGCACGTACCGGTGATGATGAATTCATTGTATTAATGAATGATAGTGAATACGAGATTGTTGATAATACTAAGTTTGTTCGTTTAGATGCTAATGTTAAAAAGTTTAATTCAACAATGAATAAAGCATATCGTTTAGTTATTGATACTGGCATCGTTGAATATAATGCAGGCAGTCATAGTAACTTATCTTCGTTGATTAAAAATGCAGAGCAATTGGTTTATGAGCACCGTTTAAAGCGTTCATTAAATTAATTTCTGTTGCTTTAATTGTGCTATGAAAGCTTCTTTTGGTACTTTTAAGCTTTGTTGGTTAGTGATTTGAGGCCAAGCTAAATAAACATTTGGTTGCTTAAAGCGTGTTAACTGTGTTTCTAGATACGCTTTAAGTATCTGGGCTTGTTGCTCAAAGCGCGTTATTTCATTTTCAATAAATTCAATAAAAATGGCAATACGTTGCCCATATTGCTGATCTTCAATCGGATAAATATACACTTTCTCAACGCTTTTATGTTGTAAGCAAATACGCTCAATCTCTTCTGGCTGAATATTCTCACCGCCACTAATAAACTGTCGATCTTTTCGTCCTAAAACCTGTAAGTAATTAGCTGTTATCTTTCCTGTATCACCCATTTGAATCCATTCTTTAGGATCGACTACAACGATATTATTATCTTGGAAATATCCATATAAACGAGTTTTCCCTCGAAGATATATTTCATTGTTTCGTATTTTAACTTCTCTATAAGGTAATACTTGTAAATCACTACTGTTGTTCGACGTCGCCACTTGAGAAGCCATTTCAGTACACCCATAACTCAAGTGATAGTCAAAACCGCGTGCAGTTAATGATGTTAATAAGGAATCAGAGAAAGTACTGCCACCTAATAAAATATGTTTTATCGGACATTTTTTTGCAGTAAAAAAAGGATCGGATAATAAGCGTATTAACTGTGTTGAAACCAACGATAAATGGGTTATTTTTTGTTGTTGCAGCACCAATATATTTAATGCCGATGAGGTTAAATGGATACAAGCACCAGCAATAATGGTGCGAATGACTGTTGCATAACCCCCTATGTGAAAGAGAGGCAACGATAATAAATTATGGTCATAGCGGTTTAAAGGAATGAGAGCTTGAGAACCTAAAGCACTAAAAAAATGATTCTCATAATGATGAATAATGGCTTTAGGGAAGCCGCTACTACCTGAAGTGAAAATGATATTACAAGGGTGGCTTGGGTTAATGGTTATCTCTGATAGTTCATTACCTTTAATTGTTTCTTTTTCTAGTAAAGAAAAATCTATATCTACTGTTTTAAAATGTAAATGTGTTGAATCATCAGCAACCCAGCAATAATCACTACTTAATATAGCGAGTCGTTGTGCTATTTCAGCGTCAGTAAATCGAGGATTTAAAGGGCAAAATAACCACCCAAGGCGAATACATAATAATTGTAGTAACAATAATTCAAGGCCATTACTGGCGATACAAACTAATCTTATCGATGAAGAGTTTGTTTCTAATCTATCTTCTTTTTTATTAACGTTAACGGTTAGCTGTTTTTGTAAATTAATTAACAGGTTATCTAAGTGTTGATAGGTTATTTGTCGTTGTTCACATGCGATAGCAATGGCTTGGTTATTATGGATAGCTTGCCAGCGTACAGGGCAATAGTTTATTAAGATTTCCATAAGCAGGTCACTTGCATTGATGAGTTAAGGTAAGGAGGTATTAGTAAGTTTTCTAGCTTAGTGATTATGTCACTCGGTTTATCTGCAAAAGCATGTAATGTATCTAACCCTAAACTCACTTTTACATTATATTGCTGTTGCCATTTCATTGCTAAGTGTTGAAGTTGATGAATTGCCACAGGAGATTCAAAGCTAGCGCTGACACTAACACTTAATTGTTGCTGCTGGGCATGCTTTAGCAATTCTTTAACCCGTTCTGGACAACCAATTAGTGTAGGCTTAATAATCAATGCTTTAATGCAATTATGTATGGGTATTGAGTCAATAATTAATAAACTTTCATCTAATGCTATCGACACGTTAAACTGTTTAGAAATGTTAATATTACTAGTAAGTGACGCGGTGGGCTCTTCGATATAATCTATATATTGCGAGTCTACTAAGGTTAAGAATTGTGTGTATTGCTGTTCAGTCCATTGTTGATTTGCATCTAACCTAAAACGTATTTTAGGATTAAGTTCAATAAGCTTTTTTAATACATTCACTTCCTCTTTAACCGTAAATCGGCCTACTTTAAGCTTTATTAGTGCTGGATATGTTAACTGTTGATAACGAAGTAGTATTTCTAAATGATCGCCTTGTAACAAAGGTACACTGGTTAGGTTCACTAAATCACTATTCTCTGCTTTATGCCATGGGGTCTGTTGTTGTAAACAAAATAATGCAAAATGGACACTCGATAACAGCGGGAAATGATGAATGTTTATTTCTTGCAGATTTGAGGCGGTTTGAAGTGCACCTAATAGATATTGCTGGCATTGCTCTAGAGTTTCATTACTAAAGCCGGGAAGAGGGCAAATTTCACCAATTAAACATTGCCCGTCCGCTTGATGACCGACTAACCATAAACCTTCACGAACGGTTAAATGATGTCCTTTAAAATTTAAGGGGTGTTGAAAAGGTAATGAAAAACGATACAAGCTTAATTGCATATTTGCGGTGTGAAATATTTTATTAAGCTTGCTCATTATAGGCTACGTGCCTCTATTTTTTGGCGTTAACTCTAACGATAGTATTTTGTTTTTAACAGGTTACTCATCACCATGATAAGCGGTACCCGTGTAATCATCAAAGCGAGAATAACGCCCTTGGAACGTTAAACGTACTTTACCAATTGGGCCGTTACGTTGCTTACCAATGATTATTTCAGCAATGCCTTTATGTTCACTGTCTTCGTGATAAACCTCATCTCGGTAAATAAACATAATTAAATCGGCATCTTGCTCAATCGCGCCCGATTCACGTAAATCTGAGTTAATTGGGCGTTTATCTGCACGTTGCTCAAGACCACGGTTTAACTGTGATAGGGCAATAACAGGGCAACGTAATTCCTTTGCTAATGCTTTTAAAGAACGTGATATTTCAGAGATCTCTAAGGTACGGTTTTCACTTAACGAAGGAACACGCATTAACTGTAAGTAATCGACCATGATCATGCTGATTCCACCATGATCACGAGCAATACGACGAGCACGTGAGCGTAACTCGGTCGGAGTTAGGCCAGAGCTATCATCAATAAACATCTTTCCGCGATCTAATAGAATCGACATAGTTGACGATAAAGAAGCCCAATCATTTTCATCTAATTGGCCCGTACGAATTTTACCTTGGTCAATGCGCCCTAAAGAAGCCAACATACGGTTCATGATTTGGTCTGAAGGCATCTCTAATGAGAAAATAATGGTTGGTTTGTCAGCGTTCAAAGCCGCATGCTCTGCTAAGTTCATTGCAAAGGTGGTTTTACCCATCGATGGACGTGCTGCGACAATAATTAAATCGCCTGGTTGGAAACCAGTGGTCATTTGGTCTAAATCATTATAACCCGATGATAGGCCTGTAATACCGTCACGTGGGTTTTTACATAAGTCATCAATCTTTGCGACAGTCTCTTTGAGAATGTCTTTAATAGGTTGAGGACCTTCATTTTGATTATTACGGGCTTCAGCAATTTGGAATACTTTAGTTTCTGCAAAGTCTAATAACTCCGCACTATCACGCCCTTCAGTATCATATCCAGCTTCTGCAATATCATTTGCAACGCCGATTAACTCTCTAACAATGGCACGTTCACGTACGATATCTGCATAGTTATTGATGTTGGCTGCACTAGGGGTGTTTTGTAATAGCTCAGCTAAATAAGCGATGCCACCGACACCTTCTAATTCTTGAGTATCTTCTAGTTTTTCAGATAAGGTGACGATATCAACAGGAATATCATTACTGCTGAGCTTTTCAATGGTAGAAAAAATAAGACGATGTGCTCGAGTGTAAAAGTCACGATCTACAACACGCTCAGAAACATCAGACCAAGTATCGTTATCTAATAATAAGCCACCAATAACCGCTTGTTCTGCTTCAAAAGAATGAGGCACAGTTTTAATGGGAGAATTCATATTATTTTTTTGTTTAGTAAAAGCAGGTTTATCCGCCATATTAAAATCCTAATGAGTAAAGTGGGTTAAAAAAACAGGATTTCTATCCAAATATAAGCGGTTAAAGCTAAAGCAATTAACACTGCTGCTGAGCCCATATCTTTGGCGCGACCAGCTAATTCATGGAATTCAGTTCCAACTCTATCAACTACGGCTTCAATGGCAGAGTTAATTATTTCAAATATGATCACAAGTACCACAGGTGAAATTAATAGAATACGTTCGATTTGAGAGACTTCTAAAATAAATGCGATAGGAATTAAAATAACGGCCAACAAAATTTCTTGGCGAAAAGCGGCTTCATGTTTAAAGGCACTTTTAATCCCTTTTATTGAATAACCGAAGGCCAAAAATATTCGTTTTAATCCAGTGTTTTTTTGCATTTACCAATAATCTCATGTGCGTAGGTTTAAGCTTGACACTTTAACAAATAGACATCGTTTGGTCATCAATTAGCTGTGTATTGATAGTAATGATTTGTTAGTTATCGCAGAACTACTTGCAACGCCTATACGCTCTAGCGTGGTATGTTAAACTCGCATCATAAAGTAACAAAATAATAATAAAAAAGGACAGTATGTGTTAGCTAAAGGTTCATTTTGGTCGCGGATGGTTAGTCGATTTTGGGTAAAGAGTGTGGTTGTGCCACAAAACCCTCTCATAGAGTTAAAATTAGATTTATCGCGTCCTATTGTTTATGTGTTAGATCAAAATAGCGCGAATGACTTATTAGCATTACAAAAAGCATGTCGAGAGCATGCGTTACCGGATCCTTATCTGCCTTTACAAGTCCATGATACTACATTGTCTGCGGTTATTTATTTGCATGATGGGTACCTTTTTACCAAAAAGCCATTACAGCAAGAGCAATCTACTTATTTACAACAATATCAACAGCTATCCGACCTACATCTAAAGTACGCGGATCTTGATGTACAGCTGGTTCCCGTTACTTTTTTCTGGGGGCGAAACCCTGGAGTACAAAACCCACGACAAGCATTTTCTGGCAATAGTAATGTTAGCTTTTTCCAAAAATCATGGTCAATCCTCACTGCCGGAAATGATCACCTAATTCGTTTCAACGCGCCTATTTCAGTCAAAATGTTATTAGGCAAAAATAACGATTCAACACAACAAGCTTATAAATTAGCGCGTGTCGCACTCCATTATTTTTCGACTCAACATCGCTCTAGTCGTGGCCCTCAAATCCCTAATCGTAAAAAAATGATTAAACAAGTTGTTGCTAGTGAGAAAATGCAGCAAATAATTAAACAACAAAGTATCGAAAGTGGTGAGTCTGAAGCGGTTATTCGTAAAAAGAGCCATGCTTATTTAGAAGAAATTAGCAGTAACTTTTCATATCGATTTTTACGTGTCTTCCGATTTATTTTAAGTAAAGTCTGGAATGGTATTTACCAAGGTATAGAAGTTAACCATGCGCAAGCTGTACGAGATGCGACACAAAGCGGTGCTGAAATTATTTATATGCCTTGTCACCGCAGTCATATGGATTATTTATTACTTTCTTACTTGTTATACGGCGAAGGTTTAGTTCCTCCGCATGTTGCAGCCGGAGTGAATCTTAACTTTTTTCCAGCCGGTGGTATTTTCAGACGTTCTGGCGCCTTCTTTTTACGTCGTAGTTTTAAAGATAACCCACTTTATGGAAAGGTGTTTAAAGCGTATTTTGCCATGTTGTTTAAACAAGGCTATCCCATTGAGTTCTTTACTGAGGGGGGGCGTAGTCGAACAGGGCGTTTATTGCCCGCTAAAACGGGCTTGCTTGCGATGAGCGTACAAACCTTTTTAGACCAGCCTGAAAGAAATGTAATGATAGTGCCAGTGTATATAGGTTATGACCATATCATGGAAGTGAGCACTTACATGAAAGAGCTTTCTGGACAGAAAAAAGAAAAAGAAAGTGCTTGGCAAGTACTAGGTATTTTCAAAAAACTACAAAACTTTGGCCGTGCTTTTGTTAATTTCGGAGAGCCAATTAATCTAAAGCAATATTTTGACCAACAACAGCCTAATTGGCGTGATCAAGCTTTATCTGAACAAGCGTTTCAGCTGCAAGTTAATCACCTTGCTAATAATGTGATGCAAGGAATTAACCAAGTAACAGCGGTTAATGCACTGCCTTTATGTGCTGCTATTTTATTAGCAAGTGCTAATTATCAACTAGGCAAACAACGCATGCTGAGCTTGTTACAGTTACATCAGCAGTTATTAGCTCAGATGTCTGAAAGTACGGGAATTACTTACCCTAAGCAGTCGCCTGAATTAATTTATCAACAAGCATTAGCGATGAATAAGTTTTCTGAATCTAATCATGTAGTGAGTTGTGACCACCAACAAAGTACGTATTTAACTTATTACCGTAATACAGTGGTACATGTATTTGCGTTACCGTCATTGCTCAGTTATGCATTAATAAAGTTAAATAATGAAAGTAGTGAAGATACTGAAATAAATGTTATTCAAGTAATTGATTTAATAACTAAGTTATTAGGATTTGTTGAAGCTGAATATTTTTTAAAAGACTCATCAGAAGTACTTAAAAAAAGAGTGCTAGATTTATTAGTTGAATTTAAAGCTGCGAATTTAATTACCTTTGACGGTAATATACTATCCTTGAGTAACACGTCATTATTACAAGTATTAAGTGATCACTTAAGTGAGACACGTCTACGTTACCATTGTGTATTAAGCTCGTTATCTGAAAATGTGACACAAACGGATGAAACGTTAATTCTCGCAACTAAAAATAAGTTAACAGGAAAAAGCATTGAGCCTTTTGATGAAAAAGTCATTAAGGTGTTTATTAAACAACTCGATAGACATAATCTAACGCTTCCACAAATTGAAGAATTACTGACTTGCTTATCAGCTAAAGAGTAGGAATAAATATGTTATTAGATGGAAAAGGACTGGTTGAATCATTTCGTTCTCAAGTTAATGAAGTTGAATGTGCAACCGTTAACCAGCATTTACAAAACAATCAGTCTTTATTGTTTATTGATATCAGAGAACCAGAAGAAACAGCACTTGGTTACGCAAAGGGAAGTTATTTAGTCCCGCGTGGTGTGTTAGAAATGCAGTTGAGTAACTTACCTATTTATAACTCATTAATTAATGAAGTCTCCTCTGCTGAGCAATTGCCGATTTATTTACTTTGTCGTTCTGGTGCTCGCAGTGTCTTAGCGGCTGCTTCTTTACAACAAATGGGATATCAAAACGTTCATTCAGTTGCTGGTGGTTTTCTGGCTTGGCAATCACAAGGGTTTTTAATTGAAAGTGAATAAACCCTATTTTATCTTAAACAAACCTGTTTTTTTTGAAGAAGAGATTAAAAAAAGTCGATTTTTAACTTTTATCTGTCCGGCTAAGGGAAAAATAGCTGCAATGAAGTTCCTTGCTGAAATGAAAATATTACATAAAGATGCAGGTCATCATTGCTGGGCTTATATCGGTGGTAGCCCTGATGATAGTGTTAATATGGGGTGTAGTGATGACGGAGAACCGAAAGGCACTGCTGGGAAACCAATGTTAGCCGTATTACAAGGGACTCATGTTGGAGAGTTGGTTGCGGTAGTCGTTAGATACTCGGGCGGCATTAAGTTAGGCACTGGAGGTTTAGTGCGTGCGTATAGCAATGGTTTACAACAATTGTGTCCTACCATGCCTACATCTGAAAAACGTTTTTTTGAGCGATTTGAGTTACAATGCTCATATTCTCAAATGGCAACCTTAGAACATCTACTTGAATCAAATTCAGGACGAATTATTAACGCTAATTATGAGCAATCAGTTGTCGTGTTAATAGAAGTAGATAGTGAGCAGGTCGATATTTTTAAGCAAAAATTACAATCATTGATGCAGGGACAAGTCATTGCAAAGAAAATTAATACGTCAGTTGTTGAGCTGGGCTAACTAGTGGCTATTCGCTCTATTATCAGGATCGTCGCGATGCTGATTGGGTTATTTAGTTTAACTATGTTGCCGCCTGTATTTATCGCGTATATCTATCAAGATGGCGGCGGTAATGACTTTTTGGCTGCTTTTTTTGTTACTTTAATCATTGGTTTTTTCTTTTGGATTCCAAATAGACGCCATAAAAGCGAATTAAAAGCCCGAGAAGGTTTTTTAATTGTCGTGCTCTTTTGGGCGACTCTAGGTAGTGTCGGTGCAATCCCTTTCTTAATGAGTTCTAGTGTTGATATGAATTTGGCCACGGCTTTTTTTGAGTCATTTTCAGGTTTAACCACTACCGGCGCAACGACCATTGCTGAGCTCAATGACTTACCTAAATCTATTCTTTTCTATCGCCAAATGCTGCAATGGTTCGGTGGTATGGGGATCATTGTATTAGCCGTCGCTGTGTTACCGATGTTAGGGATTGGTGGTATGCAGCTATATCGAGCAGAAACGCCTGGTCCTGTTAAAGACTCTAAAATGACGCCTCGAATAGCAGAAACTGCAAAAGCGCTATGGTATGTTTATTTATGCTTAACAGTGGCTTGTATGTTGGCTTTTTGGCTTGCAGGCATGAGCTTGTTTGATGCACTTGGACACAGTTTTTCAACCGTATCAATTGGGGGGTTCTCCACTTATGATGCGAGTATGGGACACTTTGATAGTGAAATAATTAATATCATTACCGTGGTTTTCTTAATTATTTCCGGTATTAATTACGCCTTACATTTTACTGCTTTCTCAGCTAAAAAATTCAGCTTAGAAGTTTATCGAAGAGATCCTGAAGTACGCGCCTTTATCTTCATTCAAGTCTTATTAACTGGTATCTGTTTTCTGGTTTTGATAGATAATGACGTTTATAGCTCCATCGAAACAACTTTTTCACATGCAATGTTTCAAGCTGTTTCTATTGCGACAACCGCTGGTTTTACGACAACTTCATTTTCAGATTGGCCTTTGTTTTTACCTGTCCTGCTTATTTTTGCCAGTTTTATTGGTGGCTGTGCAGGTTCAACAGGTGGTGGTTTAAAAGTGATTCGAGTCTTATTGCTTAACTTACAAGGGCAACGAGAGTTAAAACGTTTGGTTCACCCTAAAGCGGTTTATAAAATAAAATTAGGTAATAAAGCCTTACCTGACCGAGTGGTTGAAGCGGTTTGGGGATTCTTTTCTACCTATGCTTTAGTGTTTATTGTGTGTATGTTGGCTTTATTGATGACGGGGATGGATGAGCTGAGTGCTTTCTCCTCTGTCGTTGCTATGTTAAATAATCTTGGTCCTGGGCTCGGTGAAGTTGCGTTACACTTTAATGATGTCAGTGATGCCTCTAAATGGGTGATGATTATTGCCATGTTATTTGGACGATTAGAAGTCTTTACCTTATTAGTATTATTTACACCTGTATTTTGGAAAAATTAAATTATGTCTATTGAAGCTAAATCTAACGACACTATAACTGGTGAAGCAGTGCCTAACGAAGCAACGCCTAACGAAACCATTTCTAACAACACTTTAGTTTTATACTCTTCTGTTGATGGGCAAACTTTAAAAATTATCAATCATATCAAACAATCTATTCTTGGTGATGTGACGGTATTAAACATTGATGATAATCCACAGATTGATTTCTCTTTGTATCAAAAAGTATTAGTGGGTGCTTCTGTTCGTTACGGTAATTTTCGGCCGAATATCATCAAATTTGTCAATAAACATAAGCAACAGTTAGACGCTGTATCGAATGCTTTTTTTGTGGTTTGTTTGACTGCACGCAAGCCTGAAAAAGCAATTCCTGAAAATAATGCTTATATGAAAAAGTTTGATCAATTATCAGAATGGCAACCACAGCTGAAAGGCGTATTCGCAGGTGCTTTATTATATTCTCGTTATAATTGGTGGCAAACACTGTTAATTCAATTAATTATGAAGATGACCGGTGGTAGTACTGATAAAACACAAGACTTAGAATTAACCGATTGGCAGAAAGTGGATATATTTAGCAAGGAATTTAGTGCATTATAGCCTCTTCTAAATCAGAAAATTTAGGCTGAAATATTTATGCCGCTGATTTACAATGCATACCCTTTTATCCGCTTAGACTATCAATAGGTTGCTATATTTTGAACCAGAGTATGACGAGTACTGCACATAACGTTTTATTTGATGTGTTTGGTTACAAGCAATTTCGTGATGGTCAAGAAACGGTCATTAACGACCTTATTGCAGGACGTGATGCATTAGTTGTGATGCCAACAGGTGGTGGTAAAAGCCTGTGTTTTCAAATTCCTGCTTTAGTAAGAGAAGGGATTTGCATTGTTGTTTCCCCTTTAATCTCTTTAATGAAAGATCAGGTAGACACACTAAGAGCCTGTGGTGTAGCAGCTGCTTACCTTAACTCTAGTTTGTCTTATCAAGAACAAAACGACATCATTAATTCTCTACATCGTGGTCAGTTAAAACTATTATATGTAGCGCCAGAGCGTTTATTACGCCCTGATTTTATCGGTCGTTTACAGCACCTTCCAATCAATTTATTTGCCATAGATGAAGCGCATTGTATTTCATCATGGGGTCATGATTTTAGGCCTGAATATGCGCTGTTAGGCAATCTAAAAGAATACTTTCCAAGTATTCCGTTAGTCGCATTGACTGCAACGGCAGATCACGCAACGCAACAAGATATTTTGCAGCGTTTAAAGCTTCAGGATCCGTTAATAGAAATTCGTAGCTTTGATCGTCCTAATATCGAATATTTATTGATTGAAAAATATCGCCCATTAACACAACTCTTTAATTATCTAGACCAACATAAAGACGAAAGTGGCATCATCTATTGTACCAGCCGTAAACGCACAGAAGAGATAGCTGGAAAGCTTGCTACCAAAGGCCTTAACTCTCGCTGTTATCATGCTGGTTTACCTTTAGAAGAGCGTCAAAACGTACAAGACTTATTTATTAAAGATGAAGTCGAAATTGTGGTGGCGACTGTTGCCTTTGGGATGGGAATTGATAAACCTAATGTGCGTTTTGTTGTGCACTATGAAATTCCTAAAAATATAGAATCTTATTACCAAGAAACAGGTCGAGCAGGGCGTGATGGTTTACCCGCACAGGCAATGCTATTTTACGACCCAGCAGATCCTGCACGTATTAGAAGCCTGTTAGAAAAGAACCCAAACCAAGAACAACTTCGTATTGAGTTACATAAACTGAATACCATGGTTGCCTTTGCAGAAGCGCAAACTTGCCGTCGTCGCGTAGTATTAAATTACTTTGGTGAATACAGCCCTAAAGCCTGTGGTAACTGTGATATCTGCTTAGATCCACCACAAAGTTATGATGCGACGATAGACGCTCAAAAAATTCTTTCTTGCGTTTACCGTACAGGGCAATACTTTGGGATCACACATGTGGTTGAAGTACTGCGAGGCGCTCAAACTGCCCGTGTCAAAAGCCTTGGTCATGATCAGCTATCGACTTTTGGAATAGGTAAAGATAAATCAACGGAACACTGGTTTAGTATCGCTAGACAATTAATTCACTGTGGATTGTTAATGCAAAACTTAACGCGTGGTTCTGCGTTACAGTTAACGGAAGCGGCACGTACTGTCTTAAAATCTGAAAATAGCTTAATGTTAGCGGTGCCAAGACTACAACTAGTAAAAACGACTGCGAAACAAAAACGTCGTAGTGTTTCTGCCAATGCAGACAGTAAATTATTTGCTAGGTTACGCCATTTACGTAAAAAAATAGCAGATCAAGAAAACTTACCTCCTTACGTTATTTTTAGTGACGTATCTTTATCAGAGATGAGTGAGTTAATGCCTACCAATGATTCTCAGTTTCTTTCAATTACGGGTGTTGGCCATATTAAGTTAGATAAATATGGCGAAGAATTCCTCTCTGAAATTAAACAATACGTTGATACTTTGTAAAAGGTATTCTTGTTTAAGTTTAAGTTTAAGTTTAAGTTTAAATTAATATTATTTTCAAATTAACTGACTCTTAATACCTTTCAATCACAGGTGTTGGTTATATTAAGTTAGATAAATATAGCGAAGCATTTATCTCTGAAATTAAACATTTTATAAGTTTATTTTTATATTTTACTTAAAAAACGCATTAATTCAGTTAACTTGTTTAAGTTAATAACAGGCTCTGGCATTTTTTGAGACTTAATTTCTTGCCAATTATTTTTGTCCTCAGCTAAGCTGAATGAAAAAGGATAATAGTCTGTTAAACCAATACGCAGATCGGTAGCGATCAATTGATTGTCCTGCTCTGTAAACCTCAATAACCCACCACTAAACCATTCCAAACGTTGTAATTCAGCTGAATCAAAGCTATTGATTAGTGATCTTCCTGTGTCGTATGTTTGCCATGATAAAGGTTGGTCATTGAATGCTGTTGTAAAGGTTACATAATAATTATCGTCATGGTAGCTAAGTACCTGCCAAACCAGCGTATTAAATGGTGTTGGTGCAATGAATAAGTGATCACTTTTTGCAATAGGATCGTGTGTTAATTTTTGTTGGATATTCCAAAATTGCACTTGGCCAAGTACTAAATATGCACAACTGAACGCTAACATTATTCGGTTTATTTTTTGCCACCTTAATATTTTCTCGCGAAACCATAAACCGATGACTGCAAACATTAATGGTAGTGTATAAAGAGGATCAATGATGAATATACTAGACCAAGAAGTGGGTTGAATATCTAATGGCCACAATAATTGCGTTCCATAAGTAGTGAAAGCATCCAAAAGAGGGTGGGTGATTAAAGGTAGAAAGATAACTAAAAATAATGATTTTTTATGTGCGTATAATGCAGGCTTAAAATATAAAATAAGCCAATATAAAAATACACTAAAAAGGCTTAAAACCAACAATGAGTGACTGAAACCGCGATGTAGAGTAAAATCTTCAATCGCGGTTTGATAAGTCAGTAGTACATCTAAGTCAGGCAAAGTACCTAATAATGCACCTGTAATTAACACTTTACGTCCAAAAGGTTTGATACCAACAGCACCAGAAACGCTTGCGCCTAAAACTATTTGAGTTAAGGAGTCCATACTTGCTCTTGTCTATTTATCGTAAACTCCAGTGTAATATAATGAGCGCTAATCACCAATCAAGTCGAAGTGAAATGATTGATATTTTTTTCTATTTATAACTTTTAACTCTTGTTTAAAGCCATTATTACTTAAAGTCATTTAAACGTTTTAATATCGCTTCAAATACACTTGGCGATATTTTCTTTTCAATTTGACTGAGTTTATTATGTTTAAAAGTTTCACTTAAAAATACGCATAAGTAAGTAAGAGGTGCGTGAGCAAATAGCTTAGGATTTGCTAAATAATCACTGCCCCTATGGTTCATCCAAGCGGCATTATCTTCTTGATCCATAAAATGGTTATGCATAACGGTGCTTTGTAGTTTTTCTAATAATTGATGATAACTGAAATTATCATGTTTAAAATCGCCTTGGTAAGATGCGATTAGGTTGATTGTTGTTTGTTTAGGTAGGCTGTTAAGTTGATGTATATTACTCATTTTCGAATCCTCTATAGGTTTGAATTTAAATAATGTCCTTTGCTATTTCTATTTCTAAAAATCACTAGATGATTACCCCAATAAAGGTAGGTCGTTTTTCGAGCAATTCTTAGTCTCTTAAATTAACACATAATAGTGACGTAATTGTTACTTAACTCTAGAGTTTTGATTATTTTTTACTTAATACTAAGACCATTGGAGTTTATTTAATCTCAATTCTGGTTAATGAAAGCGGAATTATATTTAAAATCATAAGGTTATATTTTTTACTAGTCAGTGCCGTTAGTTTTGCGTAGTTCAAGGCGGATTATTGAAGTAATAAAGGGTTATTGAGAGGTAATTTAACGTAGAAATCCGCAGAAATAGAGGTGTTGTATCGCTTTGCTTATCCAGAACTGAGGTTATTTAGATTGAAGTGTTGGATCTATAGATTTAGGGTAAACGCTTAACAATATACGTTTAGCTGTAGATAGTGAGGGTGTTTAGGTGGTTAAACGGTCGCGAAGTGATAAAAATGACATAATAAAAACATGCTCGACTGAATATTATAGTGAGTTATTCAGTCGAGATTACATAAATTGAATTAGTTTAATGAGTCAGCAAGTTGGTAAGTCAATGAATGCTTTTTATTACTGACAATTAACGTTTCATTATCAATCATAACATTTGCCCAGTTGCTTAAAACTTCACTTACGTCCATTTCAACACTGTTCTTCAATTCATCACACATTTTACGTGTATTGGCCATTTTTTCTATTCGTAATTGGTTATCTACAAACTTAGCTTCACCAAAAAAACTATTACAACTCAAATTTCCTGACGTTTTATTATCCGCTTCGATTTTTAATGTGCTTTTAATGACGGTTGCTAGTTGGATATTATCAACATGAGTTAACTTCCAATTATGTTGCAGCTGAGACAGATTTACTTTTTGAGGAATAATTTGAGTTTCAGCGGTGCAAGCACCTAGTATTATGGTGCTCAACATCAACATCATAATTTTAACGGTTTTCATAGTGATCTAATCCATTGGGTATACGTTTAATATCTTAACAATACCGAATAAACTTGTTCTTTTACAATACTTTAAAGCATTTAGTACAAATTTAATCGGAATTTATTATTTTTTGCTGCTTCGTTTTACAGTTTTAACGCCAGTTAATTTTTTAATTTGACGCATAATGCGAGACAAGTGTATGCGATTTATGACCGTTAATGTCACATTAATCGAGTAGATCTGATTTGTCACGGCAGTTGTCTGTAAATCCAACACATTCGCGTTACTTTTTGCTATTACATTAAACATTTTTGCTAATCCGGCTTTATGATTAACCATTTGAATAATCAAATCACTTGAATATTCATATTGATTCATAAAGTTCATGTCCCATTCGACCGCAATATACTTACCAAGTTCATTTTCAAAACCAATTACATTGTGACAACTTTTAACATGTACGACTAAACCCTTACCTGTACTAGTGTGAGCAACAATTTGATCGCCAGGTAATGGCTTACAACAGTTCGCATAAGAAAGCATAATATCTTCAGCTCCCTTAATGGCACTTTGTCTTATTTGTTGTTTTTGGTGCGATTCAGTTAACTCACCTGCATTACCTCGTAAACGTCTTGCGATGATAATACTCAATAATTTACCGCTACCGATTTCATGTAATAGATGATTGAATCCATCCAAATGATGATCAGCAATGACCTTATCGATATTCTCTTGTGGAATATCTGTTAGATTCGTAGCATTTAAGGCTTGTTTTAATAAACGTCGACCCATTGGAATAGTGGCTGTTTGCGGTAATTGTTTAAGATAATTACGTATACTATTTCTGGCTCTATGGGTTGCTGCAAAATTTAACCATTCAGGACTTGGATTAGGTTCTTTCGCCGTGATGATTTCAATAGTTTGCCCACTTTCTAGTTTTTGGCTTAATAATGAATATTCGTTATCAACTTTTGCGCCAATACAATGATGACCGATATTAGTGTGCAATGTATAAGCAAAATCAACAGGTGTCGCGAAGGCAGGTAATACGATAATTTTACCCTGCGGTGTTAATACATGAATATCATTTTTACCTAACTCTTGTTTAATATTTTCTAATAAGACAATTGAGTTAGTACTGTTATCTTCTTGCTCTGTTAATCCCTGGAACCAATTACGTGTTTGTAACTGTGCTGAAATATTAGAGCTCTGCTTACCTTCTTTGTAACTCCAATGCGCAGCGATACCGTGTTTTGCTACTGCATCCATATCTTCAGTACGGATCTGAATCTCAATATTAACACCTTGATGAGTGATCAAAGTGGTGTGTAATGACTGGTAACTATTTGTTTTTGGTAATGCGATATAGTCTTCGAAATATTCTAATTTAGGTTGGTACAGGTGATGCACTTGGCCTAATACCCGATAACAAGTATCTAAATCTTTTACAATAATACGAAATGCATAAACATCCATTACATCATGGAATTGGCATCCTTTTTTACGCATTTTTTTGTATAGGCTATACAGGTGTTTTTCACGACCAATCACTTTTGCGTCAATGGACATTGAAGTTAATTGCTCTGATATTTCATCGCAAATACTTTCTATAAAATCTTTTCTGTTACCGCGTGCCTTAGTGATGGCTTCTTTAAGTACATGATAACGAGCTGAGTTTTGTGCTTTAAAAGCTAACTCTTCAAGTTCATTTTTTAGATAATGTAAGCCAAGGCGGTTGGCAATGGGCGTAAATATTTCAAAGGTCTCTTGTGCAATACGTTGACGCTTATCTAAACGTAATGAGTCAAGCGTTCGCATATTGTGCATACGATCGGCAAGTTTGATCAACATAACGCGGAAGTCTTTAGACATCGCGATAAGCATTTTTCGAATATTTTCAGCCTGTGCTTGTTCGCGATTTTCAAAATTGAATTTATCAAGTTTGGTCACACCTTCCACGAGTTGTGCAACATTGTCATTGAAAGCGTCGGCTAATTCTTGATGGGTGGTATCAGTATCTTCTAAAACATCGTGCATTAGAGCCGCTGAAATGGCTTCATAGTCTAGTTTCATGCCTGCGAGAATTTCAGCGACAGCCACTGGGTGAGTAATATAAGGTTCACCACTTGCTCTTTTCACACCATCATGTGCCGCATACGCATAATGATATGCGCGTTCAACAAAAGCACATTGATCTTCTGTCATATAGGTTTGAATAGATGCTTTTAGTGTTTGAAACATGAATATTACTTTCCTTATTTTATCGATACTTTTATAGCATAATCGCTGTGTAGTGAGTTTCAAAGTATTTACTACTATAAAAGCAACAAATAGCTTCTAATCGTCATTGGACCACTGTTTTAAACGTTTTATTTCTGTTGGCCACAATGTTTCATCGGTTGTTTCCAATATTAATGGAATGCCATCAAAACGTGGATCTTTCATTAAAAATTCAAAGCAACCCCAGCCAATCTCACCTGCACCTAAAGGCGCATGTCGATCAACTCGACTAGCAAAAGGCACTTTACTGTCATTAATATGCATAGCGCGTAAATATTCAAATCCAACAATGTCAGAGTAGGCTTTAAAGGTCGCTTCTGTTGCATTAGCCCCACGTAAATCATAGCCTGAAACGAAGGTATGACAAGTGTCGATACATACGCCAACACGTTGTTTATCATCAATTTTTTCAATAATCGTCGCGAGATGTTCAAAACGGTAACCTAAGTTGGTACCTTGCCCAGCTGTGTTTTCAATAACAGCACAGACTGATGTTGTTTGCTGCAATGCTAAATTAATGGATTCTGCAATGCGTTTTAAACAATCTTGTTCTGTGATCTTTTTTAAGTGACTGCCAGGGTGGAAGTTTAATAAGGATAATCCTAATTGTTCACAACGTTGCATTTCATCTAAAAAGGCAAGACGCGATTTTTGTAATGCCTCTTCTTCTGGGTGGCCTAAATTAATCAGATAAGAGTCATGTGGTAAAATATTTTTTGTATCAATTTTGTAGCGCATACAAGCCGCTTTAAATTTGCGAATAGTATTTTCATCGAGTGCTTTTGCTTCCCATCGACGTTGATTTTTAGTAAATAATGCAAAGGCATTTGCCCCAATGTCATAGGCATTTTTCGGTGCATTAAAAACACCGCCTGCAGCACTTACATGGGCTCCAATATACTTCATTATTAATCATCTCAAATTCAAGGGGATAATCAGTATATCTAAAGCACACCCTAGGTCAAACCGTTTAATTAGGATAATCAGATATTTAATAGATGAGTTATTCTAGTGAGTTAAAAATAGAACGAATATTTATGTGGATTGGTATTATTATGTAGCCATGCAATGAAAATTAATTGTTCTTCTTAAACAATTAATTTTCTATTGTTATATCTTCTTTAATACGTTGAGTTTTAATTTCAATCTTTTGTTGCTTTTCTGTTGGTGCTGCAGAAGACTCAGGCGTTGTCTGTTGTACTTCTTTAGTGACTACTTTAGGGATAGGTGCTTTTGGTACGGCTACTTTTTTAGAGAGATTATTGAAGTTTTCAATGGGCTCTATAATAGTATTTTTTAATAACCCATCAGTACCATTATTGTGAGGAACTTGAGTTGTTGTTTTTTGTTCTGTCGACTTTGATTTTATTATTTTGCTACTTTCAGCGCTATTTGAATCAGCATTGCTTGAAAGCGTTATCAAAAGCAATAACATGCTTATAAAATACGTCATATCGTTAGCTCTACAGGGAATAATAAGCAGACCATAATGAAAAAGTAGTAGGAACACAAGAAAACAGGCTTTTAGCGTATCGGTTAGGATAAGTAATATTGGGGTATATATGGCTTGTGATCTTTGTGTTGGGACTTTCTTTAAAAAGAAGTTAGGGCGTTGTAAGCAATGTATGGGCATTAATTTATGTTTATTACTTGTCGGTTTAAGTATTTATTTAGGTTTTAACATCAGTACTTGGTTAGCCGTACAACAGGTTACTTTAATCCTATTTATTTGGATTACTGGTATTTTGATGGTGATGCATTTAATGGCCTGGTGTTTTTACTATTTTAAAAAGGCTTAATGTCTTAAGTATTTTATTATTTTAGTGATTTAAGGTGCTGCTTCAATCACTTTGGAGTGAATGGCAGTGCTCAAGCTTCAACCTTCAACTCTAAGATCTAAAATAAGTAAATGTATTAAGCTAAGTAAACACAGCCTAAAATAGCATCTCTATTAGCCCCTGTTACTGCTTTTAACGGAACCGTCTTTTCTAATATTCTTTGTTCTGCCAACCAAGCAAAAGCAACCGCTTCAACATACATTGGGTTAATGGCTAATGCCTCGGTAGTTTGTACTGTGTGATTTGGCATTAAGCCACTCAATCGTTGCATTAGTAATGGGTTGAGTGCGCCGCCCCCACATACGTAAACATCACAAGTATTACTTTGCTGCTTTATTTGGTCGCAAATAGTGATAGCAGTAAATTCTAACAAGGTACGTTGAACATCTTCGGGCATAAACTCGTTAGTCATTAATTTTTGCGTTAACCAAGTTAGGTTAAATTTTTCTCTTCCAGTACTTTTAGGTGCACTCAAAGCAAAATAAGCATCATCTAATAAACTCGTTAATAACGTTTGGTTTACTGTACCTGTTGTTGCAAACCAAGCTCCTTTATCAAAAGGTTGTTGATGGTGTAAGTTAATCCAGGCATCCATTAGCATGTTACCTGGGCCAGTATCATAACCAAAAGCCTGTTCTAACCCATTTAAAACACTAATATTGGCAATACCGCCAATATTCAATATCACACGTTGAGTTTTGTGTTGTGCAAATAAAGCTTGATGGAATGCAGGCACTAAAGGCGCCCCTTGGCCTCCATAAGCCATGTCCATTCTTCTAAAGTCGGCAACGCAAGCTATCTGTGTTTTTGCTGCGATTAAGTTGGCATCACCAATTTGTTGTGTGAATGGGTATTGCGTCTCAGGAGAATGATAGATCGTTTGTCCGTGACTACCGATTGCAGTCACCTCATTTGCACTGATATTTTCATTCTTTAATAGGTCATTGACTGCTTGAGCACACGCTAAGGCAAACTGATGGTCTATTTCTCCTAAGGTTTGCAAAGTGACCTGTTTTTCATTACAAATAGTTAATAGCTGTTGGCGAAGTGATGGCGCTAAGTCGATTGCTATCCCTGCTTTTTGTTCGAATCCAGCCGCATTACGCTGACACAAGGCGACATCAATGGCATCCAAGCTCGTACCAGACATTAACCCGATATAATATGCATGAGTATTAGCTGACTCATCACTTAGATGTGCTGCAGGCTTAGATGACACGAGAAAACTGCTGTTGGCGAGCTTGCTTACGTAAATAAACATCGAAACACATGCAAATATTACGAATCAATAATTTCCCTGTTAATAATACTTGTACTTTATTGCTATCAATTGTCACTAATTGGTCCTTAATAAAGGGGGTTAATAAGTTAATGTCTTCAGCAAAGTATTGATCAAAATTTAAATCGAATTGCTGTTCAATGTCTTTTTTATTTAATGTGAAATTACAGATTAATTGTTTAATCACTTCTCGGCGAATTAAATCATCTTTATTTAATGCAACTCCTCGCCATTGTGCGTGACCTACATTTTCAACTTGTTGGTAATAATCGCTAAGCTTTTTCTGGTTTTGAGAGTAGCAATGACCGATTTGGCTGATCGCTGAAACACCTAACCCTAATAAATCTGCATCTTGTTGAGTAGTGTAGCCTTGGAAGTTGCGATGTAAAATACCTTGTTGTTGAGCTAATGCCAATTCATCATTTGGTTTTGCAAAATGATCCATTCCGATAAATTGATAACCTGATTCCGTTAAAAATTCGATCGTGTGTTGTAACATTGCTAACTTTTCAGCGGGTTTTGCCATATCGTCTTCGTTAATTTTGCGCTGTGCTGCGAATAAGCTCGGCATATGCGCATAATTAAAAATAGACAAACGTGCAGGATCGAGTGCTAACACCTTCTCTAATGTAAAGGCAAAACTTTCTTTTGTCTGTAATGGTAACCCATAAATCATATCTAGATTAGTTGAATGAAAGCCTTGCTCTTTTGCGCGTGTTAAAAGTTGTTTGATAAAGTCTTCATCTTGTTCGCGATTAACTGCTTTTTGCACATCTTTATTAAAATCTTGTACGCCTAAGCTCAGACGATTAAAGCCTTCTTTTGCTAGGTGGTCAATCGTACTTAATTCTATTTCACGAGGATCAACTTCAATACTTAATTCTGCTTGCTCAGAAAAATTAAAATGAGTACGCAATAAGGTCATCAAGCGTGTTATTTGTGGAGGCAATAAAAAAGTAGGTGTTCCACCTCCCCAATGCAACTGGCTAACGGTACGATCTTTAAAATGAACAGCTTGTTGTACTATCTCTTTTTCTAAAAAATCTAGGTACTTATCAGCTTTTTCTTGGTGACGAGTAATGACTTTATTGCAACCACAAAAATAGCAAAGTTTATGGCAAAATGGGATATGAATATAGAGAGATAAAGGGCGGTCTGGATAGGTATGTGTCGCTTTGATCAAATCACTATGTTGAAAGCTTTCTGCAAACTCTAGCGCAGTTGGGTATGAAGTATAACGGGGGCCGCTGTAATTATATTTTTCAATTAAGGCCTGATCCCAAACAAGCTTTTGCATGCTAACTCTCTTTATTTTATTGGTGTGAAGTGCAATATTAACACTTCAATCATTACGTTTTATTGCGCTAAATCAGCGATTGTAGGATTAGCATACATGATAAATGCACATACTATCCCTAATAATAATCCGTAGTAATATAACCAATATAATAATGCGTGATTAGATTGAGAACTCTGCCAGTAGCGCACTTTCTTTAATAATATTCTCTTCCATTTCTGCTTCGAATACTTCGCGTCTTATATCTAATATTTTTATTTCTTTAACAGGTCGAGCTTTACGCTCTTCATGTGTCGGCATATCTTTTACTTTTTCAAACATAGCCGTTAAAGCAGGGTAAGTACCTGCTATATCGATAGCTTCTTTAAGTTGTAATGTTTCTAATAATACGGTTAAACGAATAGCCGCTTCCGATACATTACATTGCTTTTGCATGGTCGCTTTTGCAATAAAACGAATACTTTCTACGATATTATTGTTTCTATCTTGAATTTTCTGTTGTTTTATTTGCTCTTGAGCTTTCTCAATTTGTAATGCTTGTGCTTTTTGCATTTTAATTTTATTGATCAACATTCCTGCGTAAAACGCGAGAGCAAGTATTATGACAACTGCTGAAATTGCTAATATCGTATCCATATTCATATTTATAACCTATCTATAAACTATTAATAACTTATCTAAATTCGTCCAATGCTGAGCTTGCATCTTCAAACTGTTGCAATAAATCTTCTTCGCCTTCTTCATCAATCCATCCTAGCTGCTTCATTAGTTCTTGATGACGCTTCATTTGTTTATCTACCCAAATTTGGTCGTCTTTTGATAATGATTGCTCAGCTTCAACTTGCTCTAATAAATCATTCAAGCGTTCATCATTTTCAATATTAGCCAGTTCTTTTTCTGGTGATATTTTTGCTGTCACTTTTGGCTGAGCAACACTTGCTTGATTTAAACCAGGTTGAGCTAAAGCACTTTTAATAACTTTCGCTTTTGGCTGCATATTTATTTTAGGTTTAACAGCTTCTTGAGGCTTGTCATTCGCTGTTAACGCAATTGGTTTTTTACTGCCATGACGTTTATCATTTTGAGCTTGGCGTTGGTTTTTTTGTGCGCTTTGTTTTGACTCAATCGCATTACGGTTACCCGCTTTGTTACCTTTTAATTTATCTTTGCGTTTTTTATCACGTGCTTCTTGTGCTTGTGAAGACGTTTCTTTTCTATTGCCGTCAAATTTAGGTTCTGAGTTACCAGCAGTACGGCTTTTTTTAGTACGAGACATTATTTTAGTTACCTTTTTTATCATTATCATGCCACTACTATTAATAGTATTTATGGGCATTAATAAGGGCGGTGTATGCACACCATAATTTGGGATGTTAATGTTGCGCAGAATAACAGGTTTATATGCCCGTTAGCAATCAAGCAGATTTATTCCATCATTAATTTATTGAAGGAAAAAGTTATCTCATGATGGCTTAATAAATGGAGGTAAGCACTTAGTCGCGGTAATACTTTTTAAAAGAAAGGGTTAGCGTAAATAAAAAAGGCACACCTTATTCGGCATGCCTTTTTATGGTTAATTAATCGCTAAGGATTAATGCAACGCTGAAATGTACTTAGAAAGTAAATCGATATCTTCATCAGTTAACTTACCTGAAATATCTGACATCATATTATTTGGTGAGTTATGACGTACGCTATCACGGAAACCAATAAGTTGAGATTTGATATAAGCAGGGTGTTGGCCTGATATTTTAGGGAATTTAGCTAATGCTAAGCCGTTACCACGAGGGCCATGACATGCAGTACAACCTGGAATAGCACGCTCTTTATCGCCACCCATGTAAAAATTCTTACCTGCTTTTGCTACTTCTTCTGAAACCGTTTCTGGCGTACTTGTTTGCGAAGCATAATAAGCGGCTAAATCTTCCATATCTTGTTCTGAAAGTGCTGCTACCATGCCTAACATAATTGCATTTTCACGTTCACCACTTTTAAACTCTTGTAATTGTTTTACAAGGTAAGATGAATGTTGACCTGCTAATTTTGGATATAGATCTGATGGGCTGTTACCGTCAGGGCCATGACAAGCTGCACACACCGCCGATTTAGTTTTCCCTGCATCTATGTCGCCCTGTGCCTGAGCGATATTCATAAAGCTCAATGCGGCGATTATTGCTACTAATAATTTATTCATAACTATCCAATCTAATTCTTAAAGTTGTTATTTTAGGGGGGCTACATGTTACAATATGTGTAAATAAAGCTTGTGTAGTTTACACAGGTTTTCAGAAAAATAACAATTTTGCTACGCAAACATATGAGGCATATCGTGGAATTTCCAAAAATACATTTTCAAAAAGCGCATTTTTTAATTAGTGCACCAGATATTCGCCATCTAGATAAGCATTTGCCAGTAGAAAGTGGTATTGAAGTTGCCTTTGCTGGACGATCTAATGCGGGCAAATCAAGTGCGTTAAATCGCCTTACTCGTCAAAAAAGTTTAGCGAGAACTAGTAAAACTCCGGGCCGTACTCAGCTAATCAATGTTTTTGAAGTGGAAGAAGGGAAAAGACTCATCGATTTACCGGGTTATGGCTTTGCAAAAGTACCGTTAGCAATGAAATTGAAATGGCAAAAGTCATTAGGTGAATATTTACAAGAACGAGAGTCATTAAAAGGACTTGTTGTTTTAATGGATATTCGTCACCCATTTAAAGATCTCGATCAACAGCTTATTTTCTGGGCTATCGATGCGAATATTCCTGTTTTAGCGTTATTAACAAAAGCGGATAAATTAAAGCAAGGTGCACGTAAAGCGACTTTGTTGCAAATGCGTGAAGAAGCGGAAAACTTTGAAGGTGATATTCAAGTTGAATTGTTCTCATCTTTAAAAGGATTCGGCGTTGATATCTTGGAACGAAAAATAGCGCAATGGTATGGAGAGCACGATTTATTAGATGCTGAAATAACAGAAGAAAACGCAACATTAGATACAACTGAAGTTAATGAGTAGTCATTTAGTACTTGCTTAAACCTGATTGCTTAAATACTACAGAGTTAATATGAGTTGTAGTGTTTAAGCTTTAATTTCCATTCTTTAATTTACTCGCCCTTTTACTTATTAATAACATCTCTCACTTATGAATTCATGCAGGCACGATATGGCATTTTCATAACAAAGTGTGCGCCTTTTGCTTCTGCAATATATTCAATATCACCTTTAAATAACTGGCTGACAATATTGTAAACAATATGCGTCCCTAATCCGCTACCGCCAGATCCTTTTTTAGAAGTAACAAAAGGGTCAAATATACGGTCTGAAACATCTTCTGAGACACCTCGACCAGTATCTTGATAATTAATTACAAGGGTTTCACCTTGTAATTCAATATCGATAAATATATGACGATCGCCATCCCAGTCGTGAAAGCCATGAATAATAGAATTAATGATCAGATTTGAATAAATTTGAACAAAACTACCAGGGAAACTATAGATGGATAAGTCATTAGGGCAAACAATTTCAACATGAGTATTACTTTGTTTTATTTTATGTTTTAAGGAAGTGACAACTTGTTCGACATTTTCTTTCACATTAAAGGAATAACAAGATTCAGAAGACTGATCAACAGCAACTTGCTTAAAGCTACTAATTAAATCTGCTGCTCTTTTTAAGTTATGGTTGAGTAGTTTACTTGATTCGGTAAAGTGGCAAATAAAACTATCTAAATGTGAACGTGAAAGATGATTTTCTAATAACTCTTGTTTTAAGATTGAAATCTCTTCCTGTAATGAGGAAGCCGCTGTGACGCTAATACCAATGGGGGTATTAATCTCATGTGCAACACCTGCCACTAAACTGCCTAATGATGCCATTTTCTTAGATTCAACTAAGGTTTGTTGAGTTCGTTTCAGTTGTTCAACGGTCTGTACCATTTGTGTGTTACTTGCAGTTAACGCGGCAGTTCTTTTTGATACTTTTTCTTCAAGTTGATCATTGAGTAATAAAATTTCCTGTTCAACTTGTTTTTGTGGCGTAATGTCGTGTCCAAAACCAATCAGGTATTTAATATCCATACCTTCATAGAAAGCGGAGAAGGTCCATAATAAGGTGTTCACTTCACCCATTTGATCATGCATGTTAATTTCAATGCCATAAAGCGGTTCATTATCTGATAATTTTTCTTGTAATTCTGCTCTGCGATTTTCTAATACAAAAATATCTAACCAATTTTTTTGGTTTAATTCTTCTTGTGAATAACCAGTAAGAATAACCGCAGCTGGATTGATGGTGGATATTTTAAAGTCAGCATCTAAACAACATATAATAGTACTTGATGAATTAATGACTGTTGCTGAAAAATCACGTTCTTGTTGTAACTCTTTAATAGCAATCTCTTTGTCCGTTAACTCTGCAACAATACGTTTTTGCATTTTATTGAGTAGATAAACTAATTCATCTAATTCATCACTCGGAGAAGACGTGAGACGTTTACGTCCATCTAATACTAAGTTTTTATTATGCGAAGAGAGTTTGATATTGCGAGTATACAAAGCAATTTTATTGATGTGCCTAATCAGCATGTAATAAATGATAAATAAAATACAGATTGAAACAATCATGATTCTAATCGTTTGATTTATTAAAATCATTAATGACTTATCAATTAATTGTTCATAAATTTGATCTAATGAAGCGGCAACAAATAATGTTCCAACCACTTGCTTCTGGTGGATTAAATCAAATTTCTTGCTGATATCGTATTGGTCTTTAATAATGCCTTGGTGTGAGATGGCAACTTCAGTGTTACCTACTACTTCATAGACTTTGACATATTGCATATAAGGCAATTTCATAATGCCTTTACTTTGAATTTCTATTTGTTCTTTATCAAAATTCCATAGGCTCGTTGCAAGCGGTTCAACAAAGCTAGATTCAACTTGTTCAATACTGGCATCAATTTTGGTGAGATCGTTTTGGTAATCTAATAATAATTGTAACAAGGTGATAATAATTGCGAGAGCAAAACTACAAATTAAAATATAAGAAAGTAAGCGAATAGCTAAACTATCTTTAATTTTAAAAGGCTGTAGTTTTATTAACGATTTTATTTTTTTTATCAGCATTGATGTAAATCCATTACCTAATTATATATAGAAACAAGCCTTGTTTTACACACTTTTCAGCTGATTGTCAGTTAGTAAGTGGACTTTATGAGTAATTCGACTCTCTAGAAGTAAATATATATGGATTAGTATTAACCCAACACCTTGAATTTTAGCATTTCTAACCGCATATTATTAGTTCCTTCTCAGATAAGATGAATGCTATGACTATAACAAAAGACTCAAGCTTAACAAAAACCGATGGCCTTCCTTTTTTTAGTGATCTCAACATCAGTGAAATTGAGCCCACCGTTAAACAAACGATTGCAGACAATAAAGCACTAATTGAACAAAAATTAGCTGAGCTAGATACTTATACCTGGGATAATTTTGTCGCAGTATTAGACCAAGCAGATGACCATTTAGGTAAACTATGGTCGCCAATATCACATATGAATGCAGTAGTGAGTAACGATGAGTTACGTGCTGCACATGATGCTTGCATTGGTTTATTTTCAGAATACGGTACATTTGTAGGTCAACACCAAGGTTTGTACGAAGCGTATTTAAGTATTGCTAACAGTACAGAATTTGCTGAGCTAAAAGGCGAGCAACAAAAAGTAATTGAGAATGCATTACGTGACTTTAAGTTAGCAGGTATTGCATTAAGTGATGATAAAAAGCAGCGTTACGGTGAAATTAAACAACAACTTTCACAACTACAATCTTCTTTTAGCAACAATGTAATGGATGCAACGATTGCATGGAATAAGTTAGTTACTGATCTAGATACATTAGCTGGTTTACCAAAAACGGCGATAGCAGCAGCAAAACAAGCCGCAGAAGAAAAAGAATTAGAAGGTTATTTATTCACACTAGATTTCCCAAGTTATTTAGCGGTCATGTCATACGCTGAAAACCGTGAGTTGCGTAAAGAAGTGTATACCGCTTTTGCAACACGTGCGTCTGACCAAGGTCCTAATGCTAATGAATTTGATAATAGTGACAATATTGAACAGATATTAGCGCTACGCCATGAACTTGCTCAACTATTAGACTTTAATGACTTTGGTGAATATAGTTTGGCTACCAAAATGGCTGAAAAACCATCTCAAGTGATCGAGTTTTTAAGTGAGTTAGCTGATAAATCGATACTGCAAGCGAGACAAGAACGTGACCAAGTACTTGCTTTTGCAAAGGAAAAAGATGGTATAGATGATTTACAGTCATGGGACTTAAGTTACTATGCAGAGTTATTAAAACAGCAACGTTACAACATATCAGATGAACAATTACGTCCTTATTTCCCTGAAAGTAAAGTTGTGTCGGGTTTATTTGATGTAGTGCATCGCTTATTTGATTTAAATATCAAAGAGTCTAAAGATGTAGATACTTGGCATAAAGATGCGCGTTTCTTTAAAATCTATAATCGCCAAAAAGAACACATTGGTAGTTTCTACTTAGACTTATATGCGCGTGCCCACAAACGCGGTGGTGCTTGGATGCAAGATTGTCGTTCACGTCGTCGTCAAGTGGATGGAAGCTTACAATTACCTGTTGCTTACTTAACGTGTAACTTCAATAAGCCCGTTGGTGATCAAGAAGCGTTATTTACACATAATGAAGTGGTCACGTTATTCCATGAATTCGGTCATGGTATTCACCATATGTTAACTAAAGTTGAATCGTCAGGCGTGTCTGGTATTAGCGGCGTACCTTGGGATGCAGTGGAATTACCAAGTCAGTTCTTAGAGAACTGGTGCTGGGAACCTGAAGCATTAGCATTGATTTCTGGTCATGTTGATACAGGTGATATATTGCCAGCTGACTTACTGAAAAAAATGTTAGAAGCTAAAAACTATAACAGCGCGTTACAAATGATGCGTCAACTTGAGTTTTCACTGTTTGATTTCATTTTACATCATGATTACAAGGTCGGTGAAGAAGGGCAAGTACAACGAGTGCTCGCTGAAGTACGCGCTAAAGTTGCAGTGATAGAAGCACCTGAATTTAATCGTTTCCAACATAGCTTTAGCCATATTTTTGCTGGTGGTTATGCAGCTGGTTATTACAGTTATAAATGGGCTGAAGTGTTGTCGGCAGATGCATTTTCTCGTTTTGAAGAAACGGGAATTTTCAATGCGGAAACGGGGCGCTCATTTTTAACTAATATCCTTGAGAAAGGGGGTAGTGAAGCGCCAATGACGTTATTTAAAGCCTTTATGGGGCGTGAACCATCAATCGATGCGTTATTACGTCACTCAGGTATTAAATAACGTTAAAATACTTTATGTAGGTAATCTTATATAAATAAAAAAGGGCTTGAAGTTAATCACTTCAAGCCCTTTTTTACGAGAGCAGTTTCTGCGTTATATTACTTCACGCCTACCATTCAATACCGGCTTGTGCTTTTACGCCGTCTTTAAAGGCATGTTTTTCAGCGAGAATAAGGCTGTAAGTATCTACTGCATCAATCAGCTCTTGCTTAGGACCACGACCTGTTAATACAACGTTCATATTTTTAGGGCGATTTTTTAATGCATCTAAAGTGGGTTGGATTTGAAGGTACTCATATTTAAACATATAAGTGATTTCGTCTAAAATAATCAGGTTATATTTTTCATCAGCCATTAATTCAGCCGCTTTATCCCATGCTTTTTGTGCGCTATCGATGTCATTTTGTCTATTTTGAGTTTCCCAAGTAAACCCATCGCCCATCGTGTACCAATCAACATTGTCATGGCTATTAAAGAACTTTTCTTCGCCCGTTGACATTGCACCTTTTAGAAATTGTACAACAGCTACTTTATGGCCATGGCCTAAAGAGCGCGCTAACATACCAAATGCAGAACTACTTTTGCCTTTTCCTGGGCCAGCAAGAAGGATACTTACACCACGCACTTCTGTTGCTGCTGCAATTTTTTGGTCTTGTTTTTCTTTAACCGCTTTCATTCTCTTTAAATGCTTTTCTTCTGAATTTCTATCTGTAGCCATGTTCTTTGTCCCCATTAACAATATAAAGCCTACTTTGGTAGGCTTTATGACTTAATTAACGAAATATAAATGACGTTAATTAAAGGTAAGTAAAATTTATTTGATGAATTTTATCACTGAATCTAGTTGAAACTTGCCAAATAGTATTGTGCCATACATGGTGGTAATGATCGGAAGCTATATTTGCCCAAAGTCGTGCAGTGACTGCTGCGATAACGAATAAAACACCACCGATAATCTGACTATGCAACCAATGCCATTTGTGTGAACTCATTAAAATACCAATTTAGTTTAAATTTATTTTAATCATATTCACTAAAGTTTGTGATCTAACTGTTGTAATCTACAATGTTTTCAATAAATAATGAAGTAAATCTCACTTAGATCAGTTCGATTTAAGCTCTCATCAAAAAAGCAATTTTCCTTGTAAGGTTATAATGAAAAAATTAATAATTGTATTAGTCGCTATTTTTTGCGTTTTATTGTCAGGTATTTATTTTGTTGGCGAAATGGCCAAAACAGAAATACAAAAAGAAATAAATAAATCTAATAACTCATTACTAACAATGGAATTGTTAAGTTATCAAAAATCCTTCTTCTCAGCGAAAGCTGAAATGAAAATATCCATCGATCTAGAAGGGCAAGCTCCACTGCAAGTATTTGTCCATTCAGATATTAGTCATTATCCTTATAAAGCTTTGTTGGTTAATCATATCAATCTCGTTGACCCCGTATTAGAGAAAAAAATGACGACATTCTTTAAAGCTAAAGATTGGTTAGTTTCACAAGAAGAAATTAACCTATTAGGTAATATGAGCGGAAAAATTGCTTTAGCGAAGGGTGAGTTTATTAGTAAAGCCGAACGTTTTAATACTGCGCCATTGAACTTATCATATGAATATAACGTTGATGAAAAACAAGGGGCGTTTGATATTGATTGGGCTGGGATGGATGGAAATATTTACGATGAAACATTTTCAGTTAAGGACCTATCGTTACAAGCCGCTTTTACTCAAGTGGATAATAGCGATTTAATTGATTATCAATATAATCTTGAAGTTGATCAATTAGAATTTGTAAAAGCGTTGCATCGTTTATCAATGAAAGGCATCGTTCTCGAGGGAGAAAGTAAAATAAGTACAGATCAATTAACGGTTAATAGTGAAACTAATTGGAAAGTTGAAGAGTTTGAAAATGGCCCTGAAGTGTTTTTGAATAATCATATAGATCTTTCATTATCTGAGCTTAATTTGATTGCTTTAACTAAGCTGAAATCAAGTCTTGAAGATACAACATTGATGCGTCAGGCATTCGGTCATTTAGTAAGTTTAGGTGCGATTATTGACTTAAAAACATTATATTCTGAAACACCTTGGGGTGAGGTGAATAGCCAATTGAAAATGAATATTCAGGCAGGTGTTGCTAGTGACGAAGTGCTGAGTAACCCATTAGTTTTGATCGATTATACTAATGGTGAATTGAATTTAAGCTTACCGAAAAAGTTATCAGAGCAAAGTGATATTGGCGGACTATTGCAAGTGGGTATTTTAACTGGGGTATTGAAAGATCAAAATGAAGCACTTGTTTTAGAATCGAGTTTAGACAGAGGTGAATTAACAGTGAATGGTAATGTCCTTCCCCTGTAGAGTTTGAGCTTTGTGTAATAAGTTGTCATCAAATCAATAGCGATTCACTTTAACTATAAACATCAATGTGTCTCGCTACTGTTAAGAACAGAGTTCAAAAAACTAACGTAAATAAGGATTACTCATTTTCTCTCTACCAATGGTGGTTGTTGGACCATGACCGGGAAATACAACCGTTTCTTCAGGCAATGTTAATAACTTCTGTTTAATACCTGAGATGAGTTGTTGATGATTACCGCGTGGAAAATCAGAACGACCAACAGCACCATTAAATAAGATGTCACCAACAATAATCTGCTTACTCACTGCATCAAAAAGCGTGATGTGGCCTGGTGTATGACCTGGAATATGCAATACGCTGAGTTTTATATTACCCACTTCAACGTGATCTCCTTCTTCTAACCATTGCGTCGGTAAAAAGTTCGTTGCCTTAGGAAAACCAAACATTTTGCTTTGTTGCTCTAATTCATTTAACCAAAACGCATCTTCTTTTTCTGGGCCAATAATCGGAATATTTAATGTTTCTGCTAATGCTTCAGTGCCACCAACATGATCTAAATGGCCATGAGTTAATATGATTTTATCAACGGTTACATTATGGTTTTTAACCGCGTTTAAAATGCGTTCTACTTCCCCACCCGGATCGACGATCGCTGCTTTCTTTGTTGCTTCACAAATTACTAAACTACAGTTTTGTTGATAAGGGGTGACGGGGATAACCACTATTTTCATTTTTAATCCTCAAAAAAAGACCAAAGGCAACACTGGGTTGCCTTGTTATTAAGCTATTTATCATTAAGCTATGACTCTAAAATAGAGAGTGCTATTTCGTTTAAACTTGAGTTAGGTTTTTCTTTTTAACTTCAACGGCTTTAGCAAGATGAATATGATTCATTACATGGACTAATGCTTTTGCTGATGATTCGATAATATCGGTTGATAAACCAATACCATGAAACTTTTGTCCATTATAAGACGCAACAATATCCACTTGTCCAAGTGCATCTTTACCTTCACCTTTACTGGTGATTTTATAAGAGCTCATATTGATATCTAACCCTGAAATACGCATTAAGCATTGATAAGTTGCATCGATAGGGCCGTTACCTGTTGCTGCCTCTACTACACGTTTATCTTTACCTATTTCCATCACAACCGTCGCCGTTGCTACCACGCTGGTACCTGATTGTACGTTGATGCTGGATAGTTTGTAATATTCAGGCTGATTTTCAATTTGATTAAAAAACATTAACGCTTCTAAGTCGTAATCAAAGACTTGGCCTTTTTTATCCGCTAACGCTAAGAAGCTTGTGTACAACTCTTCTAAGTCGTAATCCGTGTCGCGGTAACCTAATTCTTGCATGCGATGTTGAATAACATGACGGCCAGATCGAGACGTTAAGTTTAATTTATTCGTTAAAATACCAACACTTTCTGGTGTGATGATTTCGTAAGTATTTTGCGCTTTTAATACACCATCTTGATGAATGCCCGATGAATGAGAAAAGGCATTGGCACCCACAATCGCTTTATTGGACTGAATTGGCATATTACAAATTTGACTCACTAATTGACTCGTACGGGCTATTTCAATGGGATTAATATTCGTTTTATAACCCATTTTAGCTTGGCGTGTATGTAAGATCATCGCCACTTCTTCCAATGAGCAGTTACCCGCACGTTCTCCAATACCATTCATTGTACATTCAATTTGGCGTGCACCATTTTCAACTGCGGTGATCGAGTTAGCAACCGACATGCCCAAATCATCATGGCAATGAACTGATATTACTGCTTGGTCAATATTAGGGACTCGGTCAAATAACGTTTTAATAATACCGCCAAATTCACTTGGGTAAGTGTAACCAACAGTATCTGGGATATTAATGGTACTCGCACCTGCTTTAATGGCTTGCTCAACCATTCTACATAAATTATCAATGGGAGTACGGCCTGCATCTTCACAAGAGAATTCAACATCATCAGTAAAGTTACGAGCATACTTAACTGCATTTACGGCCATTTCTAGTACATCATCAAAAGTACGTTTTAATTTACTTTCTACATGGATGGTTGATGTGGAAATGAAGGTATGAATGCGAAAAGCATCTGCGACTTTTAACGCTTCAGCGGCAGCATCAATATCTTTTGGCAATGCACGAGAAAGTGCACATACACGGCTATTTTTGACTTCTCGTGCGATTGTTTGCACTGATTCAAAGTCACCAGGAGATGAAATAGGAAAACCGACTTCCATAATATCGACACCTAAACGTTCTAGTGCAAAGGCAATCTTAAGTTTTTCTTTCACTGTCAGGCTCGCGCTTAAGGCCTGTTCACCGTCACGTAAAGTGGTGTCGAAAATAATAACTTGTTCAGACATAAAGCATTCCTTTTAGTGGTATTCATTTTTGATAGGTATAAAAAAACCCGCACAATGTACGGGTTTCGGAGTCTCAGCTAGGTTTCTTCAGCGACTCGTTACCCATACGCTTTATGCGTCAGGAGTAAACTTGGCAGTAGTGAGTGTAATAGCGTCATCGAATTACCTAAATTTTTTGATAGTGAGTTACATTGCTAATAATGAAACATTCTTTAATCATAGATTAATAGTTACGTTTTTAAAATTATGCGTCAAGTGCTTATTCTGATAACCGAGAGAAAGACCGCAGTGTTTTTGGCGTTTTATTTGTATGAATAAAGACGTATTATCGAGTAGATAATTAGAGAGGTAATAAATTATGAGTGAATTTAAAAAACCATCACAAGACGAGTTAAAGCAACAATTAAACGATTTACAATACCAAGTGACTCAACAAGAAGGCACTGAACCCCCTTTTAATAATTTATATTGGGATAATACGGCAGAAGGTATTTATGTCGATATTGTATCAGGAGAGCCGTTGTTTAGTTCGTTGGATAAGTTCGATGCCCATTGTGGTTGGCCAAGTTTTACGCAGCCTATTGCACAAACCGAATTGACTGAAAAAGTCGATACGAAACTATTTTCGCAACGTACTGAAGTCAGAAGTATCGATGCAGACTCTCATCTGGGACATGTCTTTGACGATGGACCAGCACCGACAGGTTTACGTTACTGTATCAACTCTGCTTCGTTACGTTTTATTGAAAAAGAGAAAATGGCCGAACAAGGTTATGAAGATTTATTAAGCTTGTTTGAATAAGGATGATCTTATTTAACAATCCGTCAGAATAAGTTCAGCAATTTCCTTGGTTGCGAAAGAGGATAGATATAATGAAGCGTTATATCGTTTATTAATATGTGAAAACCATATTCAAAGTAAGTTTAAATACTATTAACTACATCATTAACTACACTAGTAACTATAAATCATGCATAACAGAGGTTTACGGCTATTATAGCGTTGATATTTAACACCTAATTTTTCAGGTAATTGTGCAGGTTCGTAAAGCGTAAAACCAAGATTTTTATAAAATACTTGTAAGTGTGGATAAGGAAAGCAATAAATATTCTGTTGCTGTGTTGTTAATAAATGGGTAATCAGCAAGCTTGCTAATCCTTGTTTACGATGTTCCTCTAAACAAGCGACTCCAGTTAATAGCAAACTACCTTGTACTTCTTTTAAACGTGCTGCACACAGTATTTGGGTTGTTTTCAATACAAACACTTGCTCGCTTTTATTTGCAAGGCCCTTCTTATAAACCTGCTTATAAAATTGATTTACCAAAGGAATGTGTTCTTTTTGTAACTGGCTAAATTGCAGTGAGTTAAGATCCATTTAAAGTCCGGTCGTTTGTTTCAGGTGCTTGATAAGGTAAACTAGTGATTCGTCACTGACTTAGCAATACTTTCTCATTAAAAAATTAGTGCAGCCATATTAACGCCATAAGGTTTTATCATGATTGAAAAAAACAGCTCACTCAAGGCTTTTAATAGCTTTTCAATTGATGCTCATGCGCATCTCCTTTTTCATTTTCAGCAATTATCTGAATTACCTCAATTATTGGCATTAATTAAAAAAACACGCGCAGCGAACAAACCTATTTTAGTGCTAGGTGGTGGGAGCAATACGTTATTTTGTAATGACTTTAGCGGCTTGGTGATCAAAGTTGAATTAATGGGCATAACTCAAAGCGAAAACGATCAATATCACTTGTTAGAAGTGGCTGCCGGTGAAGATTGGCATGAACTTGTAGAAGATACGGTTGCACAAGGTATTGATGGTTTAGAAAACCTTGCATTGATTCCAGGTGTTGTAGGCGCTGCACCAGTACAGAATATTGGTGCTTATGGTGTTGAATTTAAAGACTTCTGTACTAGCGTTGACTATATTGATTTAGAAGAGGGCACACTTAAAACCCTCAGCAATGAAGGTTGTTTGTTTGCTTACCGAGACAGTATTTTTAAAGGTGAGTTAAAAGATCGTGCATTAATTACGTCAGTTTCACTTAAATTGCCGAAACAATGGCAAGCACATTGTCGATACGGTTTATTACAAGGGCTTGATGAAACTGAGTCATCAGTGAGCGCACAACAAATTTTTGATAGTGTGTGTCGTATCCGCAGTGAAAAATTGCCCGATCCTAAAGTTTTAGGTAATGCGGGGAGCTTCTTTAAAAACCCTATTGTGAGTGACAACTTGAGTGAACAATTGTTATCTCATCATCCTGATATGCCCCATTACCCACAGGACGACGGGTCGGTGAAATTGGCAGCAGGTTGGTTAATTGACCAATGTGGCTTAAAAGGTAAAAAAATAGGCGGCGCTGCCGTTCATTTACAGCAAGCATTAGTGCTTATTAATGAAGATGGTAAAGCAACGGCATCCGATGTTATTCAATTAGCATGGCATGTTAGAGAGCAAGTCTTACACAAGTTTGCCGTATTGTTAGAGCATGAAGTTCGATTTATTGATGCGCAAGGTGAAACCAATTTGCTACAGGTAATAGAAAATGTCTGAATTAAATGAAAAAGGCAATCAACTCATTGCTTTACTCGCTGATGGTGAGTTTCACTCTGGTGAAAAAATTGGTGAGCTGTTAGGCGTATCAAGAACCTCTGTTAATAACTATATAAAAGCGTTGCAGGAGATCGGTTTAGATATTTATAAAGTCACCGGTAAAGGTTATTGCAGTGCTGTTCCTCTGACCTTACTAAATCAACAAATTATTCAACAAGTGAGTGGCGTTGATAATGTCCATGTTGAGCAAATTCTTGAATCCACTAATCAATATTTACTGGATAAATTACCGAATATCAGCAATGGCCAAACCTGTATAGCAGAATACCAAGCTGCAGGGCGTGGTCGCAGAGGCAGAGAGTGGGTTTCTCCTTTTGCTTCTCATTTATATTTTTCAATGTACTGGCGTTTAGAAGCCGGCATAGAGAAAGCTTCGGGTTTAAGTTTGCTGGTGGGCATTGCAACGGTTAATGCATTAGAAAAGCTAGGATTACATGGTGTAGGTTTAAAGTGGCCTAATGACCTTTATTATCAAGGGAAAAAGCTTGCAGGAATTTTGATAGAGTTAAACGCACAAGCCTCGGACGTTTGTCATAGTGTCATTGGTATTGGTATTAATGTGAGAATGCCTGAGCAGCAAGGTAAATTAATTGACCAACCTTGGATAGACTTAAATAATATCAGTACACAACCTGTTGACCGTAATCAGTTATCAGGTTTGCTTATTAAAGAACTACGCATGTTATTAAGTGATTATGAAGAAAAAGGCTTAGTCCCATTTTTAGATCGTTGGTTTGAATTGGATTACTTCCTTAATAAACAAGTTAATTTAATTGTTGCTGATAACGTACAAACGGGCATTTGCAGAGGTATTAATGAGCAAGGTGCTTTATTGTTAGAAATCGATAATGAAATAAAACCGTATATAGGTGGCGAAATATCCTTACGTTTGGCGAATAATTAGTCGAAAAACACCAAATTGATTTTTTTTTAAGCAAACAATCAAAAAACTACTCTTTTTTTCTAAGAAAGGCTTGCAAGGAGTCCTCAAGTTCTTTAATATTCGCGGCACTTAGACAGCGCCGACTTAGCTCAGTAGGTAGAGCAACTGACTTGTAATCAGTAGGTCACCAGTTCGACTCCGGTAGTCGGCACCATCTAAGTACTGGAGGGGTTCCCGAGTGGCCAAAGGGAACAGATTGTAAATCTGTCGCGAAAGCTTCGGTGGTTCGAATCCACCTCCCTCCACCATATTTTTTCTCACTTGTCACAGTGAGACAGTAAATAACAATGCACAGCATTGTTTTTTGCTTTGTAGCTTACGCTACTTGATGCAAGATTTGCGGGCATCGTATAATGGCTATTACTCCAGCCTTCCAAGCTGATAATGCGGGTTCGATTCCCGCTGCCCGCTCCAACTATTTATACTTTAAAACCAAGCATTTGTGCTTGGTTTTTTTGTTTCTGCTTTCCAATAAAATTAATTTGTGGCAACTTTGTGGCCAATCTGTGGCAAATGCTATTTATTGTCGTTCCCACGTTACATTTCCCTTAACCATACAAAATAAAATACTTTTAATTATTTTATTAATTCACCTGCTTCAAATAACTCCCCAATAGGCACATCTAAATAAGTACACAACGCATCAATTGCTTCCAGTTCAACTCTTGTTGCCGTCTCGTTATATAACCTTGTGATCGTCCCTCTATTGATTCCTGTATCTCTTGCTACATCTGCGATTTTTAATCGCTTAACTCCCATGATTTTTGATAAATGACACTTCAAAATGTTCTCCTTAGTTTAAAAATGTTCTATAGCGAGACAAGATGTCTTACAATGTTATATTTTAATGCTACGTTTTGACCTTTAGGAGGTTAAAATTATCTTTATGGGGTTATTTTTATTAATAGAAGATTATATTGTGAATGTTACATATATGACAACTTCTGAGTTATCAGAACGAATTAAATATGATCAAAGGATAATTCGTGAACAATTGAAAGATTCAGTGCTATTCGAAGAGGTGCATTATATTCGCCCATTTGGCGAAATTCATAGAAGTTCAAGAACGTAAACAAACCGCATCACACTACTTCAACAGTGCTGATGCACCAACAGTAAAAGAGTTTTCTGTCATTTGGTTTAATGAAAAAGCCATTGAATGGGGTAAAAGCCATAAGGAATCTATCGAAGGTATCTTAGAGTGGTACAGTCAAGTTAAGGCCTCTTTCAAAAAACATGCGATAATCGATGTATGAAAAATTCAAATATCTACGCAGGTTATCGCTATCCTACCCAAATTATTAGCCATGCAGTTTGGCTTTATCATCGCTTTACACTTAGCTTTCGAGATATCGAAGAATTACTCGCAGCGAGAGGAGTTGTTGCCACTTATGCAACGATCCGTCAATGGTGTAAAAAATATGGTTCAATCTACTGTAATCAAATAAAAAATAGCCGTGGCCAGCTTTTAGATACTTGGTATCTAGATGAAGTTTTTATTAAGATTAATGGTGTATGCACACCCTTTGGCGAGCCGTAGAGCAAGATGGTGATGAAATAGATATTTTGGTGCAAAAACGCAAGGATAAAAGAGCTGCCATGCGTTTCTTTAAACGATTATTAAAAGGGCAGGGCAGAGAGTGATGCCGTTGAAAATTGTGACAGATAAATTGGCAAGCTACTCTGCAGCAAAAAAAGAATTAATCCCAGCCGTAGAACACTCAACCGTTCAGTATGAATGAGTTACCACATCAGCCTACTCGGCAACAAGAAAGGCAAATACGGCGATTCAAATCCCATGGTCAAGCGCAACGGTTTTTGAGTTGCCATGGCGTGATTAATAACTTGTTTCGACCTGGGCGTCATTTAATGCAAGCTAAGCACTACCGTGAATTTCGTGATCGCGCCTTTTCTGAATGGATGAGGGCTAGTTGTGTCCAAAATTTAGGTTAAGAAGTATTTGGCCGAATTTACTCGCCTCAGCTCGATAAGTTGACAATACCCTTATGATTTATGGACTGTTAGCGATTCCTTTGAAATCTTATATTCAACCACTTTTAATTATGATGGCTATTCCTTTTGGGATTGTTGGCGCTATTTTAGGGCATGTGTTTAATGACCTGACCATTAACATACTTTCACTAAATGGAGTGCTCGCGTTAAGCGGTGTTGTTGTGAATGATAGTTTGTTATTAGTTTCTCGCTTCAATGAGTTAATCAGAGATAAAAATATGGCCGTTAAAGAGGCAATTGTGACTGCTTGTACAGGGCGTCTTCGAGCGGTGTTACTTACTTCTTTTACCACTTTTGGAGGTTTGTTACCTTTATTAAGTGAAACGTCAATACAAGCAGAGTTTTTAAAGCCTGCCGCTGCCTCATTAGGCTATGGGATATTGTTTGCAACATTGATTACTTTAATATTAATTCCTTCTTTATTATTGATAAATCATGAGTTACATATCTTGGGACGTAAGGTAAGAGGCTTAATAGACTTTTAAAAAAAATAACTTTTTAAGTTATTGTTAAAAGGATGGTATTAATTTAATCGTGTAGAGAAGTGGTCTAAGTGCTTTTAATATTACTTTGAGCCTAAATTTAGGTTAATAGATTTGGAGCATTTTTAATTTCTTCGAGTAATACTTTAATAAGGATTTGGGTTGCTTTAGTTTGATGTTTACGTTCTTTGTAAACTAAATAAGCTTGGTGTTTAGGTTGTTCAAGTTCAGGCAAAATACGCACTAATCTTGAGTTATTTTGTGCTAAATGAATTGGTAAAGAAGCGATTCCTGCCCCTGCCTCTACGAGTTCAATTGTTGTTTCAATGCCATTTACTGTGGTTCTTTTAAGCCTATCAAGCGTTTCTATTTTACTCTCTTTTATAAATTGTATTTTGTCATGAGCTGGTGCTACCCATTTGCTATTTTTAAGATCTTGAATATTTTGAGGTGCTTCTCCTTTATTAAATAGTGAAGCGCTCATATAAATACCTATCTCGTTTTGAAATAGTGGCCTTGCTATCATGTTTTCATCGATATTTTGTTTAAATGTAATAACAATATCTGTATTTGATTCGGGATGGCTTTGCTCTCCTGATAACGCTAAATCAAGTTCAACGTTCGGGTATTTTTGAATAAACGTTAATACTGTTGACTTGAGGATCTGATGATAAAAAAAAGCGGGTACAACTAATTTTAGCTTTCCAGAGACTTCGCCATGTCGAGCTTTTTTATTTAAAAGGTCATTATTTAAGTGCTTAAAAGTAGATTGGTAACTTTGGAATAATTCTAAACCAAAGGTGGTGGCGGTGATGCTACGGCCTTTTTTGGTGAATAATTTAGCACTTAGTTTTTCTTCTAATAGTGCTATTCGTCGAGAGATGGTTGATGAAGGAATATTTAAATAGTTGGAGGCTGCTGAAATGGAGTTTTTATCGATAACAATACATAGCAAATAAAGATCATCAATCATACCATATATGGTTTCTTCCATCCCAAAAACTCCTATTTTTATATTGAATTCATAAGATTATAGTGACCTCTTATTTGAATAACAATCTATTCATCGTTTGTAATTAACACTTTATTAACAATCCATCTGATCTTACTACTTATAAGCATTATTCTAACGTCACTTTTAAGGATTTTATCCATGTTTACACTGAAGTCATCGAAGGGTTTATTAACCTTTATATTCACTTTTTTCTTGCTGGGATGTGGAGAGCAAGGAAATATGAAACCGAGAGCAATGGGACCTATACATGTAGATACAATAACGGCTACTAACACGAGTTTAAGGTTATCTACCGAATTACCAGGTCGTATCTCTGCTTTTAATGAAGCTGAAGTTAGACCTCAGGTCGGCGGAATCATTAAAAAAAGATTATTTAAAGAAGGATCGTATGTTGAGGCGGGCGATGTGCTTTATCAAATTGATCCGGTTACCTATCAAGCTTCGGTAAATAGTAGTAAAGCTCAGTTGCAAAAATCTATTTCAGATCAACAAGCGACGCAAAAAAGCTTTGACCGTTATAGTGAACTATTAAAGAAAAAACTAACGAGTCAACAAAACTATGATGATGCCTATTCAGATAATCAACAAGCACTTGCGTCGGTAGCGATTTATCAAGCTGAACTTGATAATGCTAATGTGCAATTGTCTTATACAAAAATTAAAGCTCCGATTTCCGGAATTATAGGCCTGTCACAAGTATCTGAAGGGGCATTAGTCACAGCAGAGCAATCTTCCTACCTTGCTGAAATCATCCAATCAGATCAAGTTTATGTTGATATGGCACAGTCTTCTGTTTCTTTGTATGCGCTGCAAAAAGAGTTTCAAATTGGCTTAAAAGATGATCAAGAAAAGCCTATTATTCCAGTGAAAATATTACTTGAAGATGGCTCTGAATATGAACATACAGGGCATTTAGAATTTGCTGATGCTCAAGTGAATGACTTAACAGGAAGTGTCACTCTACGCGCTTTAATTCCTAATCCTAGGCACACATTGCTACCGGGAATGTTTGTGCGAGCGAATGTATCATCACCAGAAGAAAGAGAATATATCGTTTTGCCTCAATCGCTAGTTATAAGAAGTCAATCTGGCGCGCCTTACGCTTATGTTGTTAATGATAAGAATATAGTTGAGAAAAAAAACTTAACACTAGGAAGCGAAGTTAATAACGGTTGGGTTGTTAAAAAGGGGCTTGTTGTTGGTGATAGAGTCGTTACTAATAATTTTGCAAAAGTAAAAGAAAACATAGAGGTAGTGATAGATAGTGAAGATGATATTGCTAAAGAACAACCTCAACCTGCCTCTATTGATCTGTAATAACCCCCTATAGGAACAATCTAATGTCGAACTTTTTTATTCATAGACCTATTTTTGCTTGGGTGGTTGCGATTGTAGCCATGCTAGCAGGTATTGCATCTATATTTAGCTTACCTATTGCACAATATCCAACTGTTGCACCGCCATCTATCTCTATTAGTGCCTCTTATCCAGGTGCTTCAGCTAAAACCGTGGAAGATAGTGTGACACAAGTTATTGAGCAAAGTATGACTGGTCTCGATAACCTCTTATACATGTCGTCTACTAGTGATTCTTCAGGTAGCGCTTCAATTACACTGACTTTTAGTGCTGAAACAGATCCTGACATAGCGCAAGTTCAAGTTTCCAATAATTTACAAACAGTAACAAGTAGCTTGCCTTCTACAGTGCAAGAGCAGGGAACTTCAGTGAAAAAAAGTTCATCTAGCTTTATGTCGGTAACGGCTATTTATTCTCCTGATAAATCGATGAGTTCTGCGGATATTCAGGATTACGCTAATTCAAATTTAAAAGATATTATTAGTCGAGTGAGCGGTGTAGGGAGTGTTTCTGTTTTCGGCCCTTCTTATGCAATGCGTATATGGTTAGACCCAGCTAAATTAAATAGTAATAATCTTACACCCTCTGATGTTTATAGCGCGGTTTCTGCTCAAAATACTCAGGTGACGGTTGGACAGCTTGGTGGTGCACCTTCAACAGATACTCAGTTGATTAATGCTACGATCACAGCACAAAGTCTATTATCGACAGTGGATGAATTCAAAAATATATTAATTAAAGTAAATGAAGATGGTTCACAAATACGTTTACAGGATGTTGCTAAAGTTGAGTTGGGTAGTGAAAGCTTTTCGGTTGCACCTCTTTTTAATGGGCAAGGCACATCAGGTATTGCTATTACGCTAGCTGCTGGAGCTAATTCTTTAGATACGCAAGATGCTGTAGATGCTAAGTTAGCTGAATTAGAAAAAAATTTCCCAGCTGGGTTAGCAATTAAAAAAGCGATGGATAACAATCCTTTCATCCGTTTATCTATTGAAGAGGTTGTACACACTCTCTTTGAAGCCATTGTATTAGTATTTTTTGTTATGTTGTTATTTTTACAAAATTTACGAGCAACACTTATTCCTACTATTGCTGTGCCTGTCGTCTTACTTGGTACTTTTGCCATTATGTATGCACTTGGATTTAGCATAAATACCTTAACCATGTTTGGTCTTGTGCTAGCGATAGGGTTGCTAGTGGATGATGCGATTGTTGTTGTTGAAAATGTTGAACGTATAATGCATGAGGAAAAACTATCTCCGTTAGAAGCCACTAAAAAATCAATGGGTCAAATCACTGGTGCTTTGATTGGTATGACAACAGTATTAGCCGTTGTATTTATTCCTATGGCATTTATGTCTGGCTCTACGGGGGTTATTTATCAACAGTTTTCATTAACTATTGTTTCGGCGATGACTTTATCTGTCTTAGTTGCTTTAGTATTAACGCCTGTACTTTGTGCTACTTTGCTTAAACCTGTGGATAAAGAGTCAAATATTGCTCTATTTAGATACTTTAATCTTATATTTGACCGTTATCTCTCTGGTTATAGTGCTTCTGTACAAAAAGTATTAGTACGTCCTATCCGCTTTGTTTTACTTTATTTGTTATTACTTGGTGGTGGTTATTGGATGTATTCAAACTTACCTAGCTCGTTTTTACCGGATGAAGATTCAGGATCTTTTATGGTAATGGCTTCACTGCCTAATGGTTCTACATTGGCAGAAACAACGAAAGTAATGGCTGATATACAGGCTTATTATGAAGAAAATGAACAAGATACAGTAGAAGATATGTTTACTGTTTCTGGTTTTAATTTTTCTGGTACAGGCCAAAATGCAGGCTTAGCGTTTCTTCAATTAAAAGACTGGTCTGAACGAACTAATCCAGCTTTAGGAGTTGATGCGATTATTGGTCGTAGTATGGGGTATTTCTCCGGTTATAAAAAAGCCTCAGTGTTTGCCTTCAACTCTCCTGCAATTCGAGAATTGGGTCAAGCAACTGGTTTTGACTTTTATCTTGAAGATGTGGGGGGAATTGGACACGATAAATTGATTGAAATTCGTAACCAGTTTCTGGGGAAAGCTGCTCAAAGTCCTATTTTAAGCGGTGTTAGGCCTAACGGTTTAGAAGATAACGCGCAGTTCTATCTTGATTTAGATTATGAGAAAGCAAAAGCATTTGGGCTTGATATCGATGATATTAATAATACTTTATCTATCGCTTGGGGATCTGCCTATGTAAACGATTTCATAGATAGAGGCCGTTCCAAAAAAGTTTATATGCAAGCTGAAGCTCAATACCGTATGACTCCAGAGGATATGAATCGATGGTATGTGCGTAATGATAATAATGAGATGGTGCCTATTTCTGCGTTTAGTTCATCGCATTGGGGGCAAGGTTCTCCTCAGTTAAAGCGTTATAACGGTAATGCTGCCGTTGAAATTTTAGGTGGTGCTGCAGCTGGTTATAGTAGTGGCGATGCAATGGACGAAGTCGAACGCATTGTTAGTGAATTACCCGCTGGTGTACAAGTTAGTTGGACTGGCATGTCTTATCAAGAAATAGAGTCAGGTGGTCAAGCGCCTATTTTATATGGGATATCAGTGTTAATGGTTTTTTTGTGTCTTGCTGCACTATATGAAAGCTGGTCGATTCCTATCGCGATTATTTTAGTGGTTCCTTTAGGTATATTGGGTTCGCTTGCTGCGACTATGCTTCGTGGATTAGAAAATGATGTGTATTTCCAAGTGGGATTATTAACAACCATTGGCTTAGCCTCTAAAAATGCGATTTTGATTGTTGAATTTGCAAAAGAGTTAATGGAAAAAGGAGTGGGTTTACTTGAGGCGACGATAAAAGCGTGCGAATTACGATTGCGACCAATCATTATGACGTCACTTGCTTTTATTTTAGGGGTTACACCGTTAGTTATTAGTACTGGTGCTGGTTCTAATGCTCGAAATGCGATCGGTACTTCTGTTATGGGCGGAATGATCTTAGCAACGATACTCGTTGTTTATTTTGCTCCATTATTCTTTGTCTTAATTTGTAAGTTATTTAATGTCAATAAAGAAGATAGCACTGCTTTTTTAGCAAAAAATACCGATATCAAATAATTATTCTAAGCTTGAATTATTTAATGCCCCTGTGAACATCAGGGGCGATACATTAAATTATTCAGCCTATTTAGATAAATCAACTTTACCTATTTATTATTGCCTAACAGGACCAACAGTCATGCCTTTAAAACGAATTTATCTTTTGCCAGTCATCGCATTAATAGGCTTTAGCTATACAGCCTATGCCGATACATTATTAGAAGTTTATCAAGCAGCGAAAATAAAAGATCCTACTATTTTAACGAGTAAAGCTGAGTATGACCTTTATGCAGAAAAAATCTCAGAAGCGACTGGTGCTTTATTGCCACAATTATCGTTGTCAGCAGATGTAGCGGGTTATAATAGCAGCAGTAATGATAATACAGGTACAACCTATTCTAATTACGGTGCAACGCTTTCTTTGAGCCAATCCTTATACAATAGCTCCTATTGGCAGAGCCTGAATATTGCTGAAAAACAAGCACAGCAATATGCTGTAGATTATGAATATGCAGCTCAAGATTTGATATTGAGAACAGCAACGGCTTACTTTGATGTATTACGAGCAGGCGAAGCGGTTAGGTCAGTAAAAGCCAATAAGCGTGCTGTTGAGCGTCAATTAGATCAAATAAAGCAAAGTTTTGACGTCGGATTGATTGATATAACTGATGTGCATGAAGCACAGGCTGAGTTTGATAGTACTATTGCTGATGAAATCATCGCAGAGAATGATTTACTTAATGCCTATTACATATTAAAGGAGTTAACCGGAGAAGATATTTCCCATATTGCCTTTCTTAATATAGAAACATTTTCTCCACAGAAGTTAGAGGGGGATATAAAACTCTGGCGTAATAAATCACTTGAGCACAACTTACTTTTACACAGTGAACGTATTGCAAAGGATATTGCTAAAATGAATATTGAGTTGGCGCAAGCAGGCCATAAACCAACTCTCTCTTTAACTGGCTCGCTAGATTATGATGATACACAATATGATAATGATTCAGCTAATAGTGACAGTCATTCTTCGAGTGCAATAATTGGTCTAACACTAAATGTTCCTTTGTACGCTGGTGGACAAGTCACATCACAAGTTAAACAAGCACAATACGATTATGTGATTGCTAGCCAAAAATTCACTGAAACATATAGAACGATTTCGACAGAAATTAGTAGTAGTTATAGCAATGTGTACGCTTCAATCAGTTCAATAAAAGCGTATACACAAACAGTTGTTTCATCAAAAAGCGCACTTGATGCCGTGGAAGCAGGTTATGAAGTAGGTACTCGCACTACTGTTGATGTTTTAGAGGCAACACAAAGTTTGTATGACTCTGAAAAAAATCTTGCAGATGCTAGATATGATTACATTATCAACATATTAACGCTTAAATCTTCAGTAGGAATGTTAACAGAGCAGGATTTGGTTGATATTTCAGCAGGCTTAATTGAAAAATAAAAGTAGGTATTAACCTCTAAAAATAGATTTTTAAGTGTCAATCATTGAAATGCTTAATAAATTTTATTACTACCATTGCAGCTATTAAAAGGAATTTGCATGTTATTAGAAAGAAACTGTAAATTATTATCCAATGTGATTTTATTATTAAGCCTAATTTGTTTAGGTTCTATTATTATTTCTATTTTTGGTGTGAGAGGTAATTGGTTTGGCATTCGAGCTGGCTTTACTGCAATTGGTTATCTCGTACAGGCTGGAGTGTTGGTTTTAATTGCGGGATTGATTGTTTTTTATTTATCTCGTAATGATAAGCGCTCGTTTATTAAAAGTGGATTCGCGCTTATTTTGGTTTTGATTCCTGTTGTTGCTCATTATGCGACTACTCAACCAGAAAAAAAAGTTCCGGGTGCTCCACTTAATGATATTTCTACAGATACCGTAAATCCTCCTTTATTTGATGCAGTGGCTTCGTTGCGACCTGCAAAAAGTAATTCGCTTAAATACCCTGGTGTGAAAGCCGCTAAAAGACAGGAAGAATTATTTCCAGATATCACATCAATCCCGTCATCGTTATCAAGAGAAAGTGCCTTTAAACGCGCGTTGGATATTGCTGAAACGATGAATTGGGACATTGTATCTCAAGATGTGAATACAGGAATAATAGAAGCAGTAGCTTCAACGATTGCATTTGATTTTAAAGATGATGTTGTTATTCGAATTCAATCAGCAACAACGGGAAGCCTCATTGACATTCGCTCTCATTCTCGTATCGGGCGTAGCGATCGAGGTAAAAATGCACAACGTGTTCGTGAGTTTATAACACAATTTAAGCAATAAGTTATAAACGGATAAATAGAATAAAATGGACTGATTATTTTACTTTTATAAAGTGTTAAATGGTCATTATATTCAGTTCTTTTTAAGTCTTTATTAAAGAAAATAACAATGGGAAAGTTTAACTTCACGCCATTGTTAAAGGCTTTTTATGTTATTTTTTAACAAAAAATATTCAACTTATTTGTATAAGATAAAGAGTCATTGTCCCATATCTGGTTAAGTCCTTCCCAAAATCGGCTCTATTATGTTGCTTAGTAAGCCATTACTATCTTTATGCTATCGAACAATGAAATATAGGCTTCAAGTTTTTAAAGTGTATATAAAACTTAAGGGCATTAAAGGAATAAAGTGGGAAAAATCTATTATAAAATTGGACTCATTGCTTCCATCGTTATTATTTCTGGTGGAATGCTTACCTTTGCTATGACTTGGCGTAGCATAGGTTTTATTGAAGGTTTTTTTTCTGCTTGGTTATCTTCGTTTGCATTATGTGTCTTATGCATTGCTCCTTTAGGTAGCTTTATTTCAATTCTCGTGAATAAAACACTTGTTCGGCTATTGCCGAAAAATATAAATGAAATGAAGTTTAATTTTATTTTCGGTTTATGTATGGCGCTTATTATGGAAAGTATTATGGCATGTGTGACAACTTGGCATTTAACTATCGCTTCTAATGTTAATGAATTTATTACTATGTGGTTTTCCGTTTTGTTAACTGCATTACCTATTGGAGTTGTGATATCTATTGTCTTGTCTCTAATGATTAAACCTAAGTTACAGTTATTTTGGAATAGCTAATTTAATTTAACAGCCTAGCTTAAAGCGGTTTGCAAGGTCGCTTTTACAATGAAATATCTAAACAGACTGTGTATCAGTCACTTATTACTTTAAGGAAACATATGAATTATTCAATTTTGCAAACTTCAATTATCTCGGTATTTATTTTATTTGTTGGGAGTACTTTAGCTGTAGAGCCGACTATACCAACAGAAGCTCCCTACATAGCGCTTAGCGATAATATGGATGAGCCTAATGGGTATGGATTCTGTATTGATACCTACGGAGCTGGTAAATCTGAATTAATGCAAACTCATACATGTAAACCAAAAACAGCGAAAGATGCTCCACGAAATGATCCTGGCCATGATGTTCGCTTTGAATATGACCCAATGACTAAAAGAATTAGCTCTTATGCTTTTGAGGGAGTGTGTATGCAAGTTCTAATTGCCAAAGGCAAATCAGAATTTGCTTTACTAGATTGTAGTGACCATCCACATCAAAAATTTGTTTATAAAATCGCTGACAAAACGTTAAGATTAGATAGTGATCAAAATTATTGTGTTGCTGTTGATCCAGAACTTGAAGAAGCTGGACCTTGGGTTAAACGCGCCCTAAACCTTGTTGAATGCAGTAAAACAGAATCAGCTTTGAAGCAGTGGATTATATTTCCGGCTTAATTAAATGCGATGAAGAAGTATTCGGCTTAATAGGTTGGGCTAAATGTCCACCTAGGCATCATAATGAATAATAATACGTAATTTTATTCCTAATTCTGATAGTTGGGGGAATTGTTGTTACTTATGAGACGATCTGGCAGAGGTGTAAATAATATGGCAATATCTACTGTAATTTGCTTAAAAAATCTTGACCAACTCATTGCTATTTGGGAGCTCGATGACGCTCTCATCAAAAAAATAGTATCAAAAGTGTTCTTTTTATTGTGACCATAAGTTTATATGTCGGTTTAATATGGGCTAAATTGGTTTTAAATTCAAATTGCAAAAAAAACTCTCTAAGCCTTTATTTATAGGCATTCTTTGTTTTGGCTAGGTTAAGTATTGGGTAGGGTGCAAGCCTTCCAAGCTGATAATTGGAATGTGATGTAATAATGGGATCAATTAATTTAAGAAATGGAAAGCTTGTTGCAGATTTTCGCTATATGAATCAACGTTGTCGTGAACAAACACAATTAAGTAATACAAGTGCTAAACGTTTAACTTGTTTATTAAAAACGATTGAAGCGGAGATCTTATTAGGGAATTTTCAATATCCTAAATATTTTATTAATAGCAAGAAGGTTCAATTATTTGATGATCTAAACGAACGAAAAAAACTGCATCACAACAATTCAACAGTGCTGATGCACCAACAGTAAAAGAGTTTTCTGTCATTTGGTTTAATGAAAAAGCCATTGAATGGGGTCAAAGCCATAAGGAATCTATCGAAGGTATCTTAGAGTGGTACAGTCAAGTTAAGGCCTCTTTCAAAAAACATGCGATAATCGATGTATGAAAAATTCAAATATCTACGCAGGTTATCGCTATCCTACCCAAATTATTAGCCACGCAGTTTGGCTTTATCATCGTTTTACACTTAGCTTTCGAGATATCGAAGAATTACTTGCAGCACGCAGTATTGTTGTCAGTTATGAAACGATTCGTCAGTCGTGTAAAAAATATGGCTCAATCTACTGTAATCAAATAAAAAATAGCCGTGGCCAGCTTGGAGATACTTGGTATCTAGATGAAGTTTTTATTAAGATTAATGGTGTATTGCACACCCTTTGGCGAGCCGTAGAGTAAGATGGTGATGAAATAGATATTTTGGTGCAAAAACGCAAGGATAAAAGAGCTGCCATGCGTTTCTTTAAGCGATTATTGAATAAGGCAGGGAATGGCGTCGTTGAAGATTGTGACAGAGAGATTAGCAAGCTACTCAGCTGTAAAAAAAGAGCTCGTGCCAAGTGTCGAACACACGACCGTTCAGTATGAAAATAATGGATGTGGTTAGTATTATTCAAGCAAGGTGCATTAGCCCACTCGGCAACAAGAAAGGCAAATGAGGAAGTTTAAATTTCACGGACAAGCTCAACGGTTTTTGAGTTGCCATGGTGTGATAAATAATCTGTTTCGTTTTGGGCGTCATTTAATGCAAGCTAAGCACTACCGTGAATTTCGTGATCGCGCCTTTTCTGAATGGATGAGGGCTAGTTGTGTCCAAAATTTAGATTAAGGTGTGTTTAGTCAAATTTACTCGGCTCAGCTCGATAAGTTGACAATATCCTCCCTATGCATGCAGAGTAATTATTGAGCATCAAAGATCAACACGCCCTAAAAAATGTTAACTTTAATGATAATTCAAAACAATGCTGTTGACCTTAACGTCCTTAGTCATCAATACACTTTATTGGGGGGTATCGAGGCAAAGTAAGCATTAGCCGCCCCAAAAATCAACGTAGTAAAAATATTATTTGAATTATAACTTAAGCATGAAAATAGAAATGTTTCATAATCAATGACTTAGGATCTTTCGACATAATAAGACGTTGATTTTGTTCTCATTAATCACTATCGTGGTGGGGAATACCAACCACTTAGCTAACGGAGCTTCGCTTAAATGCATTATTTCTGGGTGCCATTTTTACCCATGTTCGGGATTATCGTTCCCTTACTCGCCAATAAACTTAATCGTAGCGCCTGTACGCTGGCTACAGCTTTGTTACCAGCCTTAGCGCTTTGCTTGATTTTTCTCGATTTACCAGCGGTATTGGCTGGGGAGTCTTTTAGCAAGAGCATTGAGTGGATCCCTCAATTAGGTTTGTCGTTATCATTTCGGCTTGATGGTTTAGCTGCATTATTCAGTATATTGATCTTGGGGATTGGTCTACTGGTTATTTTATATGCGCGTTACTATTTATCTGAAAAAGACCATATAGGACGTTTTTACTGTTATTTGATTATGTTTATGACGGCCATGCTCGGTATTGTTATGTCAAACAACATGCTGCAACTCTGGTTTTATTGGGAATTAACCAGTATTAGCTCGTTTTTACTAATCGGTTTTTGGTCACATAATAGTGATGCACGTAAAGGCGCTAGAATGGCGCTTACTATAACCGGTGCTGGTGGTTTAGCGTTATTGGGCGGGATCATTCTACTAGGTCAAGTCGTCGGCAGTTACGAATTAGATGTTGTCCTCAACAGTGGAGAATTAGTAAAGCAAAGTCCTTATTACTTAGCTATTTTAAGCTTATTTTTAATTGGTGCATTTACTAAATCTGCTCAATTTCCGTTCCACTTTTGGTTACCTCATGCGATGGCTGCGCCTACGCCGGTCAGTGCTTACTTACACTCAGCAACTATGGTAAAAGCGGGTATTTTCTTATTGGCACGTTTTTACCCAGTATTAGCGGGTACAGAAACGTGGTTTGTAGTGGTCTCTTTAACAGGTTTATTTACTATGTTATTGGGTGCTTACACTGCATTATTCAAACATGATTTAAAAGGATTATTAGCTTACTCGACCATCAGTCACCTTGGTTTGATCGTATTACTACTCGGTTTAAATACTGAGCTCGCTGCGATTGCTGCAATATTCCACATCATGAATCATGCTGTTTTTAAAGCTTCATTATTTATGGCTGCGGGTATTATTGACCATGAATCTGGTTCGCGAGATATGCGTAAAATTAATGGGCTATGGAAATACATGCCTATCACCGCGACATTAGCGATGGTTGCCTCTGCATCGATGGCCGGTGTGCCTTTGCTAAATGGGTTTTTATCTAAAGAAATGTTCTTTACTGAAACCTTAGAACAAAGCATTTTAGGCTCTATGTCTTGGTTAATTCCTGTATTAGCGACGATTGCTGCTGCCTTTTCTGTCGCTTATTCACTGCGTTTTATTCATGATGTTTTCTTTAACGGTGAGCCGAAAGGCTTAACTAAAACCCCACACGAGCCACCACGTTACATGCGTGTTCCCGTGGAAATCTTAGTGGCGATTTGTTTACTGGTTGGTATTTTTCCTAACTACACTATTGGTCCGTTACTAGAAAGTGCGTCATTAGCGGTGTTTAATCATGCGCTACCTGAATATAGTCTCTCCATTTGGCATGGATTTAACTTTCCCTTACTCATGAGTGGAATGGCAACAATGGGTGGTGTAGCTATTTACTTGAACCGCAAACATCTATTCAAATTTTCAGGGATGTTCCCGGATATTGATGCAAAATTGGTCTTTGAAGGCTGTATTCAGGCCTCTGTAGCGTGGGCGCAAAAAATAACCATGAAATTGGAGAACGGTTCTTTACAGCGCTATGCTTTTTGTCTTTGTTTCTTCGCTTTATTGCTGATCGCACCGCCTTTATTTGATCTCGATACAACGAGAGGAAGTTTGCCCGGTACACCTATCAATGGTGCTGTGCTTGTTGCTGCTATTTTGATTATTGCAGGTTCGCTCGCCACCATTATTTGGAGTCATTACCGTCTCATTGCGTTATTAATGTTGTCGCTAGTTGGCTTAGTGGTATCGATAACCTTCGCTTACTTCTCTGCTCCCGACCTAGCACTTACTCAACTTTCGGTAGAAATTGTAACGGTTATTTTGTTATTGCTGGCGCTTTACTTTTTCCCTCAGCAAACCCCAACGAGTAAAAGTCGTCCTAGTCATTTTGTACGTGACTTGACCGTTGCATCATTCATAGGCTGTATTATTGGTAGTATTTGTTTTGCTTTAATGACCCATCCTTTGGATAGTATTTCTGCATTCTTCTTAGCTAATGCGAAAACAGGCGGTGGCGGAACCAATGTGGTGAACGTTATTCTGGTTGATTTCCGTGGTTTTGATACTTTTGGCGAGATAACGGTACTCGGGATTGCTGCATTAGGTATTCACAAGCTAATTGCTCGCATGCGTTTATCAGTGCGTACTAAAGATTACGCTGGGCGACTATGGGCCAAAGATAAATACCCTGTCTTATTATCGGTTGTCTCGCAAAGTTTGTTGCCACTATTTTTGCTTATTTCAGCTTATATATTTATGCGTGGGCACAACTTACCTGGCGGTGGTTTTATTGCTGGTTTGATTACTTCGATTGCGCTAATTCAACAATATTTAGCACACGGTGTTGATTGGATGGCTAAAAGAGTTAGTGTGAATTATCACTATATGATCGCGATTGGACTAACGATCGCTGGATTAACTGGCTTAGGTAGTTGGATCTTTGATAGACCGTTCTTAACCTCTTGGTTTGAATATGTTTCGTTACCTTGGATAGGTAAATTCGAGCTTGCTAGTGCATTGGTATTTGATATCGGTGTTTACTTCACCGTGATCGGTGCGACATTGCTTATATTAGCGAGCTTAGGCAAGTTAACGACAACAGAACGACTCACAGTAGGAGAAAGATAATGGAATTAGTCTATGCAGTTTGTGTCGGCTTCATGAGTACCTGTGGCATCTTTTTAATGCTACGTGGTCATACTTTTACTTTAGTTATTGGGCTTACTTTATTGTCTTACGCGGTTAACTTGTTTTTATTTGCCAGTGGTGGACTAACCATCGGCGCACCTGCAGTACTCAGCAGCAGTGAAAATTACGCAGATCCTCTACCACAGGCGTTAGTACTGACAGCGATTGTTATTGGCTTTGCCATGACCGCTTTTGCTGTGATTTTAGCCATGCGAGGACGCGCAGACTTAGGCAGTGACCACGTCGATGGCATAGAACCTTTTGACCCTTTAGCTGAGGATAAATCCTAATGAGTTTGTTTGACCACTTAGTTATTTTCCCAGTATTAATACCTTTTTTTGTGGCTGTTGCTCTGCTTTTTCCAGGTTTAAGTAACTCCTTAAGCAAACAACGTGTAGTGAGCATTACCGCTAATATTTTAATGGTCGTGGTTGCCTTTTCGCTACTATTCAAAGTTGAGGCTCAAGGAATTCAAGTGTATGCACTTGGTGATTGGTCCGCTCCTTTTGGCATTGTATTAGTCGCTGATCTATTCTCAGTATTAATGGTTTGTTTAAGTGCTATTTTAGGCTTAGCGGTCACCATGTACGCGAGTGCCGGAGAAGATAAAACAGGCGCCTTTTTTCACACACTCATTATGTTCCAACTGATGGGGATTAACGGGGCATTTTTAACCGGTGATGCGTTTAACTTATTTGTATTTTTCGAAGTATTATTAATAGCGTCTTACTCTCTCATGATACACGGAGGGGGCAAGCAACGGACACAAGCTAATATTCATTATGTATTTCTTAACCTAATTGGTTCATCGCTATTTTTATTTGCACTAGGCACGTTGTACGGCACGTTAGGGACACTTAATTTTGCTGATATGGCTGATAGAATTCCATTGCTCTCCAGCAACGAATTACTGATTGCCAAGTCAGGGGCCTTATTGTTATTGGCTGTTTTTGGCTTGAAAGCTGCGATGCTTCCCTTACACTTTTGGTTACCCAAAGCTTACTCGACGACAAGTACTCCAGTCGCTGCATTATTTGCGATTATGACCAAAGTGGGTATCTATAGTATTTGGCGGGTACATGGTGTGATATTTGGTGACCAAGCCGGCGAGCTCGCAAATATCGCTTTACCGTGGTTGTGGCCGATTGCTTTATTAACTATTGCTATTGGTGCGATTGCAGTACTCGCGAGTAAAAGTTTGCGGGTGCTTTGTAGTAACTTGGTCATCGTATCCGTCGGTACGCTACTGGTGACCATTAGTTTGAACACAGTACAGGCCACTTCAGCAGGAATTTATTACTTACTACATAGTACAATCGCTTGTGCTGCTATGTTCTTGTTAGCAGGATTAATCCAACAACAACGTGGTCAAGCAGAAGACCGTTTTGTTGCCGCTAGAGCAATGCCACAAGCAGGTGTTTTGGGCTTTATTTTTGCTTTATTAGCCATCGCTTTAATTGGTATGCCGCCACTATCGGGGTTTGTTGGTAAAGCATTGATTTTACAGTCAGTCACCAACGCAAGTGAGGCAATGTGGGTTTTCCCAATTATACTAGTGGGAGGATTGATTGCTTTAATCGCCTTATCACGTGCCGGTACCTCATTGTTTTGGCGAACCAATGGTGAAAATACTAGTGCACTAAAAGGTCATCCACTTCAATATTTAGCCATTGGTTTATTGGTCGTGATACTACCTTTGATGGTTATTTTTGGAGGACCAGTAAGTGACTATACGCAATTGGCTGCAGAGCAACTTAAAGCAGGTTTGAGTTTACAACAACTTAACGAGGTCGCTAAATAATGGATAAAGTTCGCAAATTCGTTTGGTTTCCCACCCCTTACCACAGCATACTATTATGGTTAGTGTGGCAAATTTTGCATGACTTTAGTCGTGGGCATATGGTGTTAGGGGCGGTGTTTGCTATTGTTATCCCTTGGATTGTTGCCCCACTGAGTGAAGAAGCCGCAGTCGCAAAAAAACCTATCAAGGCGGTGACCTACACGTTTCGTTTATTAATTGACATTGTTGTCTCTAATTACGATGTAGCTAAGCGAGTATTACAACATAATCGCACTTTAAAGCCTGCTTTCATTGCAGTGCCTTTGGATATTAAAGAGTCTGTGCCACTCGCTATTTTTACCAGTAGTGTTTCATTAACACCGGGTACGGTGAGTGTTGAATTGTCAGATGATAGGACGTGGTTATATGTGCATGTTTTGCATCTTGAAGACGAGCAGGCATTAATTAAACTTATCAAAGAACGTTATGAAGCACCTTTAAAGGAGATTTTCGGATGTTAAGTGTCGCTATACTGATTGCTTGTGCGTTAATTTGTTGTGCTTTGGCCTTAAATGCTTGGCGTTTAATCATTGGTCCCACGACACCAGACAGAATCATTGCCGTTGATACTATGTACATAAATAGTATTGCACTGATCATCTTGTTAGGACTCCACCAAGGCTCTGCCATTTATTATGAAAGTGCATTATTGATTGCGCTTCTTGGTTTTGTAAGTACTTCCGCTTTTTGTAAGTACTTATTACGTGGCGATATTATTGAATAAGGGAAGAAAATGACTGTATTTTTAGAAGTGGTGGTAAGTGTTTTATTAGTATTTGGTGCCATTGTGATGCTAATCGGCTCTATTGGCTTAGCAAAACTCCCTGATTACTTTACTCGCTTACACGCGCCAACTAAAGCCAGTACGCTAGGCGTTGCCTGTATTTTAGTGGCATCAATGATATTTTTCAGCGTTCAACTTGGCCATGTAAACTTAAAAGAAGTATTAATAACGATGTTTTTATTGATCACGGCACCCGTCGCTGCCCATATGTTAGGGAAGGCAGGTTTACATTACAAAGTAAAAATGACTGATAGTACCCAAAACCAACATTTGGCTAAAAAAGCCTATTTACAACAAAACCCTGACGATAAATAGTTCGTTTTTGCTTTGCTGTAAATAACCGTAAACAAAGGCCTTAATCGATGTAAGTTATCGTATCAATTCATACAGAAATAACAAAAGTAAATGACGTTGTTCTTATCCTACGGGTAACCTAATGAGCTTTTAGTGCATGTTGGGTGATTTACTTCGAGTTGATCAGCATTTTATACAAACTCAATATTATAGGTTTGCAAGTTATAACTCATTTATAGAATGGGACTGATTTAATTGCATATTAAACTTCGGTTAAGGCGTTTAGTTGGCTTTGCCCAATAAGTTGTCATATCCAACTATTATCGGTATTAATCACACAAGAAGGTAAGTTAACTTGAAGTCTATTGTATAACTGCTTTTGCTAGTCCTTGATTAATACAAGGCATTAACCATTTTCATAAAGAGTATCCTGATATTGATCTTAATCTCGCCGCTAATTTTTCTGAACCTAATTTTCAAAATGAAGAGGTTGATATTGAAGTTTGTCATGGTGTAATACCAATTTAACTAATTATCTAGTCATTTATGCTTGTTAAAATGAATGCTAGCTTCGTTGTTGATTTTGTAATGAGAATAACTAGTTACTGCAATCAACGCCTTGCTAGCATCCATTTTCCCTAACGCCTAAATAGACCATTTATTTATCCAGATTGGTATAACAGAACAACCTAGCATGGCTCAATCGTTATTATTTCGTGATTATATCTATCCCGTCACGAGTCCAGATCTATTAAAAAAACCAGAATATTTAAATAAAACGATCTTATTACATGACTCTCTGCCTCAGGCAAAATTTAGGACTATTGGTCTTGATGGTTATCCGAATTAAACATAGAAGGTGTCAGTGTTAATAATGGCTATAGCTTTACCCAGGTCGATTTAATTGTTCAGGCGGCTATTAATGGTCAAGGAGTGACTTTAGGTAGGCATGCATTGGTGGCAAAAGAAATTGCTAACGGTCGATTGGTTCCTTTGTTTGAACACTCGGTAGAAGATGGTGGCATTTATGTTGTTTGCTTAAAGAAGTTACTAGAGCGGCCACAAGTAGCTAATTTATTCATTGGATAAAAACAACAATCAACAGATTTTGAAAGAGACTTCAATGTTAATAAAGTCATTCAACAAGCTAACAATCATATATCTAAAAAGTATGAATAAATGAACAGTGCGCTTTTTATTGAAGTGGTGTTTTTGGTAAGTATTAGAAAGTTTTTTATAACTGAAACTTCTGTTTATAAATCTTTTATTTAATCCTATTTTCATAATCAATACAGTTTAATCTGTACAAACATTAACGATGATGTATATCGATCGAGTTGTTATTTATATCATCATATCAGCATCAACTCATTGTCCTCTTTATGATATCTTCCATATGGAAGATCTACTTTTGTCAAACAATTCGCTAACTTATAGATACACGAAATAATGAGAAAATTTATGCTTAAAGAACATCTTAGCTTTAATAATATGATTACCTATGGCATTGCAGATTTAATCTTAAATATTGGAGAACCTACCTTTTTTGATAAGTTAACTTATTTGTTAAAGTCAGCTGCCAGTTTTGATGATTATGTCATATTAATTTATCATCCAGATAAATCGCCTACTGTTCTAAGTTCTTCTTTTGCAAATGAGGAGCTCGATGTATGGGAGCGTTACCTTGCAGGTGCTTATTTATTAAGTCCTTTTTATGATTATGGGGTCAATCAAGGCAAAGAAGGTTTTGTGACGTTAGATGAAATCGTGCCAGACGATTTTTATCACAGTGCTTATTATGAAAATTATTTTCGCCAATCTAAATTAGTTGATGAGACGTGTTTTTCTGTTCAAGGGAAAGATAACAATGTGTACCTATTGTCTTTAGGAAGAACCAAATCACTTTCTAAATTTAGTGATCGTGTTTTAGGAAACTTAAGAGAGTTATACCCAATATTTAGCTCTGCTGTTAAAAAGCATGATCAAACTCAACATCTCCCAGAGCGCCATTCTCACCTTCAAATTAAAGAGTACATTGCGCAGTTTGGTATGGATGTTTTAACGCCAAGAGAACACGATGTTACGTTATTACTTATCCGTGGCCACTCTAGTAAAGCTGCTGCTAGGCTGCTGGATATCTCCTATGAAACGGAGCGTGTACACCGCAAAAATATTTACAATAAGCTGAATGTAAATTCTCAACAGGCATTATTAGCGAAGATATTCGATGACATTGTGAACCTAAAACCAAACTTATAATTCAATAAAGTCTGTCCATACCACAATTGAGTAATAGTACTGCTAATACCCACTCGCTACTATGGTTTTAAGAATCAGAAACGTAGCGAGAATACATGAAAGCACTTCAAATTAAGACTGCCCGTTTACTCTCCTTTATTAGCAAAATGGCTAAGATTGGCGCGAAAAGTAATGGTGGTTGTAATAGACAGGCATTAACTGAAGAAGACCGTTTAGGGCGAGAATTGTTCTTAACATGGTGCCATGCCATTGGTGGTGTTGCTCGGTTGGATTCAATGGGGAATCTGTTTGTTCGGTTTGAAGGAACCGACTCCACCAAGTTACCTGTATTAATGGGATCGCATTTAGATACCCAACCATCAGGCGGTAATTTTGATGGAGTTTATGGTGTGTTAGCTGCGTTAGAGGTGATGTATACGCTTCATGATCAAAAAAAGAAACTCGTTCATCCAGTTGAGATAGTCGTTTGGAGTAATGAGGAAGGTTCACGTTTTACACCAGCTATGTCTGGGTCCGGTGTATTTGCGGGTAAATTAAAGCAATCTGATATTTATAAATCGCTTGATGACCAAGGTGTGTCTTACCATGATGCATTAATATCAAGTGGTCAAAATGGCACTGAGTTATGCCAAGCATTTCCATTTTTTGCCTCGTTAGAACTGCATATCGAACAAGGTCCTATCCTTGAAGCCGAGCAAAAAAGTATTGGCATCGTGACGGGTGTGCAAGGGATGAACTGGTATCAAATTACGCTAAGTGGTGAAACAACACATGCTGGGCCAACACCGATGTCGATGCGTAAAGATCCTGTTCAAGCATTGATGGCAATATTACCCAATATATACGATAAAGTCGCTGAGTACGGGGAACAGGCTAGAGTCACTATTGGTAAGTTAACGACCATCCCATCTTCAACAAATACAGTACCTGAGCATGTTATTTTCTCTTTAGACCTAAGACATCCTGTTCAAAAAACCTTAGATAACATGTCAAAAGAAGTGCTAGAGCTGTGCAATCAAGTTCCCTCAATTTTCAATTCAGATGTTGAGTTGCTGTGGGAGTCACCTGCTATTGAGTTTGACCTACGTTGCATTGATGTCATCCATATGGCTACAGAATTATTGAACATGAATGCGATGCCTATTGTATCTGGTGCTGGTCATGATTCTGTTTATTTATCAACGTTAGGGCCAACCGGAATGATTTTTGTTCCCTGTAAAGATGGCATCTCCCACAACGAAAAAGAGCATGTTGAACCAGAGCACTTAGTTTCAGGCGCCAATGTATTACTACATAGTTTGATTTTATTAACAGAAGAAAAGGAATGATAAATATGGAAAGCTTATTAAGTCGTCGTCAAAGTAATGGTGGAACAACTGCTTTGACTGACTGGGGCATTGCGTCTGAAACCGGACGTTTGAAAGAAGTATTAATCGGGCCTGTTGATCATTTTGAATGGCGCTCAGGTAACTCAACTTCTCGACGACATATGGAAGCGGGTGAGCGATATGACGCGAACGTTGCTAAGGCACAATATAATGAAATGCTGGATGTTTACCGTCAAACCGGTGTGAATGTGCATTTTTTGAATGCAAAGAAAGAACAACCTTATTCGATTTACGCAAGGGATTCATCCGTTATGACTCCTTGGGGACCGATAATCAGCCAAATGTATAGCCCTTGGCGACAAACTGAATGGCTAACTGCTTTAGAGTTTTATACAAAACAGAATATTCCGATTTTTGATGTGGTGACGGCAGGTAACTTTGAAGGGGGGGATTTTATGCTTATTGAACCTGGCGTGGCACTGTGTGGTTATTCTGGCGAACGTACTAATGAAGCGGGTATGAACCAAGTAAAAGGTTGGTTTGAAAAAGAAGGGTGGGAACTTGAAGGCATAAAATTTGACCCACACTTTTTACATATGGATGTGCAATGTGTCATGGTAGCTGAAAAATTGGCTGCTGTTTGTACCGCCGTTGCACCACAGAGTTTACTGACGTGGTTAAAAGGAAAAGGCATTGATATTATTGATATTCCTTATAAAGAAGCCATGGAATTAGGTTGTAATATTGTGTCGTTAGGCGACGAAAGGGTGCTTATTCCTTCAGATAGCTTGACGCTGAGAGACCAATGTAACGCTCGTGGTTTAACTGTGTTTGACCCTGATATCTCTATGATCACAAAAGGTGGCGGTGGTGTGCACTGCATGTGCCAAGCCTTGAAAAGAGACGAAAAGTAATAAGTGAAATTCCCGTCAAGGAGGTCGCAATGGAATTAGCATTATATCGCACATTATGGGGTGTTAAAGAGCCCATTACAGCGCTAGCCTCTATGTTGCGCAAAACCGGTTTTCAAGGCGTAGAAGGTAGAGTGCCGCTAGATGTTGAATCAAGAACCACTTTTAAACAAGCACTTGAAGAAACTGGCTTAGATTATATCGGCATTATTTTTACAGGCGGCGACGTCATTCCCGACCAAAGTAAAACGGTTGCGGATCATTTACAGCTTCTTGAGCAACAGTTGCCTTATGCAAAAGAACTGGGTGCGAAGTTTGTGAATGTATTAGCAGGTAATGATCGTTGGCCAATGGCAAAACAGGTTGAGTTTTTCACAAAAGCACTGGTTATTGCGAAGCAGGCCGACGTGATCTGTAGCTTTGAAACCCATCGCAGTACATCTCTTTATAGCCCTTGGGTAACACTTGAGCTGATGGAACTAGTGCCTGATATGATGTTTACCCTAGATATCAGCCACTGGATCTTAGTGTGTGAACGTCTACTCGATAAACCTGAAGATGATCTCTTTGCTTTTTTGAAACGTGTATTTCATATTCAAGCGCGTGTGGGTTATAACCAAGGTGCACAAGTCCCTCATCCTGCAGCACCTGAATATCAAACGGCTTTAAAATATCATCAACATGTATGGGAGCAAGTTTGGTCTGAACATCAATCTCAAGGCCGTAATGTAACGACCATGACAACTGAATTTGGGCCTGACGGCTACTTGCATCATCTTCCTTTTACTAACGTCCCCGTTGCCGACTTATGGTCATTAAATGATTGGATGGCAGAGGAAGAACAGTCACATTATTCTCTATTTCAGCAAAATGTATCATCAATTAATAACTTGAAAGGTGCTCGATGAGTAATATAAAGCCAGCATTCACTAGTATTCCTGTTATCAATGTATCGGGATTATTCAGTACAGATATAAAAGAGCGCCAAGCGGTTGCAGATAAAATGGGTAAAGCAGCTGCTGAAGTTGGCTTTTTATATGTCACAGGGCACGGCGTTCCTAAAGAACAAATTGCTGCCTTACGGCAAGCTACTAAGCAGTTTTTTAGCCAACCACTAACGACAAAAATGCAACATTATATTGGTGACTCTAAAACGCATAAAGGTTTCGTACCTGAAGGTGAAGAAATTTATGGTACGGGTAAACCGGATAATAAAGAGGCTTATGATGTTGGGTTTCCTGCACCAAAAGATAACCCGTATGTATTGAATAATACGCCATTAATTGGTGAAAATGAGTGGCCTGAATTAGCCGGTTTTAGAGAACCTATCTTAGCTTATTACAACACCGTATTTGGTCTCGGTAGAAAACTGTTTTCAGGTTTTGCATTGGCGTTAGGGTTAGAAGAAAACTATTTCGAAAGCATGGTGACTTGCCCACCAGCAAAGCTGAGATTAATTCATTATCCATTCAATAAAGAGGTGCTGGATCGTCCTGGTATTGGCGCGCACACGGATTACGAATGTTTCACTATGTTATTGTCAGATCAACCTGGCTTAGAAGTATTGAATGACGATGGCATTTGGATAGATGCGCCACCAGTGCAAATTGATGATGAAGAAGCCTTTGTTATTAACATTGGCGATATGCTTGAAGTGCTCACAGCAGGTAAGTTTGTTGCCACATCACATCGTGTTCGAAAAGTGGCACATGAGCGCTATTCTTTCCCGCTTTTCTTTGCTTGCGATTACGACACCTTAGTCAGACCATTACCGCAATTTGACGATGGCAAAAATGAATACAAAGAACTCAGTATTGGTGAGCATATGTACAGTCAGGCTTTACAAACTTATCGGTATTTACGTGAAAAAGTAGCAAAAGGGGAGTTATTACTTCCTGAACGAGCGACAGGAGTTAACATGTTTGGTCATTTCAAAAAGCAACAATAATATTTAATAAAATAAATACTTAACACAATAAAATATTTTAATTAAATCAAAAGGATAATACTTATGGAAAAGGCAAAAAAACTACTTACATCAACACTTATTGCAGCAGCAATAGGGGTTAGCAGTACAAGTGCTTTAGCGGCTAGTACATTAACTGAAGGTAAAATCAATGTTGGAATGGAAATTACTTATCCTCCTTTTGAGTCTTATGACGGTGACAAAGTAGTAGGATTCGATCCTGAATTAACCGCATTATTAGCCAATAAAATGGGTATTGAATATGGGTTTACTGATAATAAATTTACGGGATTGATTTTGGGCTTAGCCTCTAATAAATTTGATGCTGTAATTTCAGGTATGTATATCATTCCAGATCGTCTTAAAAAAGCAGATGCGATTCCTTATGCTCGTACAGGAGCTTCAATAATGGTTGCTAAAGGCAGTGATATTCAACCTAAAACAGGTGAAGATTTATGTGGTGTAAAGGTAGGCCTGCAACAAGGTACTACGTGGGTTAAAACATTGCATGAACTGTCCGAGTCTTATTGTGTTGCAAACGATTTACCGCCGATTGTTGTTCAAGAATTTCCAACAGCGCCAGAAGCAACGCAAGCAATGATGTCAAAAAATATACAAGCACAGATGGAAATTGCGGGTGCTGCACAAATGTTGGTTCAACGTACAAGAGAGCGTGTAGAAATTTCTTCAACAACGTTAGTTTTCCCACAAACACTGGGTATTTACCTTAAGCAAGGAAATGATCAGTTAAAAGCGCAATTAGAAAAAGCAATGTCAGAGATTAAAGCTGATGGTTCTTACCAAGCGTTGATTACGAAATATGAATTAATACCGATCACTGAATAATTTTTAATCGCTATGGCTATCCTGCCATAGCTTCTTTTGTTGTTTCTTAGCAAATAGTTTGTGCAGAAAGTTATTCGCTTTCGAGGAGTTTTTATGAGTTTAGATTGGGAATACTTTTTTTCATTATTTACTATGTCTGCTTTTTACGAAGCATGTGTCATTGTTATTATCTTGAGTGTTTTAGCGTGGAGCTTTGGGGCTGTATTTGGTTTTGTAGTTGCCTGCGGAAAGCTTTCTGAAAAAAAATGGTTATCGATACCATCCTCAGTATTTGTTTGGTTTTTTCGTAGTGTACCGTTATTAGTCGTATTAGTGTTTGTTTACAACATGCCGCAATTATTCCCTTCAACAGGACCTTATCTTGGTGTGCCTTTTTTTGCTGGTTTAGTCAGTTTAGTGGTGACAGAAGCCGCGTATATGGCAGAAATTCATCGTAGTGGTTTAGTCTCTGTTGCTAAAGGACAAAAAGAAGCGGGCCATGCCTTAAGCATTGGTTTTTTAGGTGTGCAACGCATCATTATTATTCCACAAGCTATCCGTGTATCAATGCCAGCTATGGTCAATGAATTCGTTACTATTATTAAGCTCAGTTCATTAGTCTCTGCCATTTCATTATCTGAATTATTACAAGTCGGACAACGCCTGTATTCGCAAAACTTCTTAGTGTTAGAAACCTTATTAGCCGTTGCGGTTTATTACGTTGCTATTGTTACTATCTTTAGTTCGATTCTACATTGGGCAGAGAGAAAAATGGATATTTCATTACGCTCGCCTGAAGCGTTGTCCGATGAAGAGTGTGAGGTGTTAAGGCTGCAATCTATAGCCGTTACTCATACACCGATAGATCCAATGCAAAAAGGGGTGCCTAATGCACTTTTTTTACAAAAAATTAAAAAATCATATGGTCGACATGAAGTATTAAAAGGTATAGATCTTAAAGTAAAACCTGGTGAAGTACTAAGTATTATTGGGCCATCAGGTTCAGGTAAAACCACACTGATTAGAACAATTAATGATCTTGAGAAAATTGATGGTGGTGAAATTGTGCTATTTGGGGAAGATTTCATTAAACCAAAAGCACTAAGCAATCAGCGTACTGTTTTCGAAGGGATCAAACGTATTGGTATGGTTTTTCAATCGTTTAACTTGTTTCCCCATAAAACAGTTTTACAAAATATTATGATTGCACCTAACTACCATGAGAAAAACGACTCGGTTTCAGAGACTGAAGCTCAAGCGTTATTTTTATTAGATCGTGTAGGTTTGTTAGCGCATGCTTATAAATATCCTCATCAACTGTCTGGTGGACAACAACAACGTGTTGCTATTGCGCGTGCTTTAGCCATGTCACCTGACATTATGTTATTTGACGAACCTACTTCTGCTTTAGATCCTGAAATGGTGGGAGAGGTATTAAAAGTAATCCAAGATTTAGCTAAAGAAGGGATGACTATGATTATTGTGACACATGAAATGGAGTTTGCATTATCAGTATCAGACCGAGTGATCATGATGGAAAATGGGGTTATACAAGTTGATGCTAGTCCAATTGATATCATTGAAAATCCAAATAATATGGAAGGTTTTGAACGTGTTAAAGAATTTATGGGGAAAATAAGCTAATGGATACACAAGAAAAAAAATTGCGCCTTGATTTGGCGGCAGCTTATCGTTTAGCAGCTATGTTTGGCTGGGAAGATACTTTATACACTCATTTTTCAGTTCGTTTGCCTGGTAAAGGTGAACCGCGTTTCCTGATCAATCCTTTTGGTCTCATGTTTGATGAAATTACTGCGAGTAATTTAATCGTAGTAGATGTGCGAGGTAAAATTATTAGTGGAGATGCTAAATATAACCCTGCAGGTTTTACTATTCATAGTGCGGTTCATACTGCTCGCGATGATGCTCATTGTGTTATTCATACCCATACTTTAGCTGGGATGGCGGTTGCAGCTTGCGAAAGTGGTTTGTTAAATGTTAACCAAATTAGTGCAGAGTTCTATGAACAGCTTGGTTATCACGATTACGAAGGTGTTGCTTTTAATTTAGAAGAGCGTTCTCGTATTCAAGCTTCTTTGGATGATAATATGGCATTAATTTTAAAAAATCATGGTTTATTAAGTGTTGGAGAAACAGTTGCGGATGCCTTTCAAATCATGTTTTATTTGAATAAAGCCTGTGAGATCCAATTAGCTACTGCACAAATGTCAGGCGTTTCCGCGATTGAAGTTATTCCGGATAAACTCGCCCAATATGTATCAGGGCAATTTAAAAAAGTCGCCTATGAACGACAAATAGTATGGGATGCCTGGTTAAGAAAACTAGATCGAATCGACCCGTCATACAAGGATTAATAACCATGAAACCTATTATATTAATCGCAATAAATGATGCTGAGCTTGTTGAACATCTATTGCAATGCGCACCTCAAGTTGCTTCTGACGTTGAATGGGTATTACCCACTCACCCGTTAGCAATTCAAGCAAAAGTAGCGGCTTGCTGGTACCCGCCATCTTCATTGTTAACAGATTATCCGCAACTTGAATTTTTACATTCTGTTGGTGCGGGAGAAGATAACTTAGGTGATTTATTATCATCTGGTTTGAAGGTTGGACGCATCATCGATGAAGATCAAAAAGTAGGGATGTTTGAGTATGTGTTATGGGGTGTATTATATTATCAGCGAGATATGGATCGATATAATCAAGCCGATAAAACTAAGGTTTGGCAACCACTTCCACAACGTAACACAAAAAATATTAAAGTAGGTGTATTAGGTCTTGGGGAGATTGGTAGCTTTGTTGCTACAAAGTTAGCTTCCATGGGTTATCAAGTGTCAGGGTGGTCGAGAAGCCCAAAACATATTGAAGGGGTGCATAGTGTTCATGGCGATGATGCATTACCTGATATGCTTGGAGAGTTGGATATACTCGTTAACTTACTGCCCTTAAATACAGCGACAGTAGGTATTTTAAATCAATCCTTTTTATCGATGTTACCAATGACTGCTAGCTTAATAAATTGTGGCCGAGGTGATCATGTCATTGAAGAAGATTTGGTTGAGTTATTGTCTAAAAACTTACTACGTGGCGCTATATTAGATGTGTTCAAAACAGAACCGTTGTCGAGTCAAAGTAAATTAAGAAATTTGGATAATGTCTTTATCACACCACACATTGCATCAAGTGCTACTCCTGAGGTTATAGTAAAACAAATCTCAACTGCTGCTTTAGATTATCAAAATCAACTCGTTAATGCTTAATTCAGATTATCTAACAACTCGATATTTGGATATTTCTTTGATGCACAAATAACTGTGTTAGAACATGATTATTTGCACAACCTTAGTTATCACATGAAAGATAACTAAGGTTAAATAGGTTTTACAAGATATTATGTGTTTTTGAGTAATCGATTATTTCAGCCTTTAATCTGGATAATGAAGTGTTTTTATTTCTAGGAAGTCCTCTAAGCCTGGCACACCTCCCTCTCTACCAACTCCAGAATATTTGTACCCTCCAAATGGGCTTCCATAACGATGGGGCCCACCATTAATATGCACCATGCCTACGCGTAAACGAGTAGCAACACGTTCAGCTCGATTTATATCATTTGTTTCAATATAGGCTGCTAAACCATAGTCTGTATCATTTGCTATCTCAATTGCTTGTTGTTCGTCTGCAAATGGAATAAGAACGAGTACGGGACCAAATATTTCTTCACGAGCAATGTTCATCTCATTCGTTACATTTGAAAATACAGTTGGTTTGGCGAAATATCCTGCTTCAAATCCAGCAGGCTTGCCAATGCCACCAACAAGTAAATTAGCTCCTTCAGTGATGCCTTTTTTGATCATATCTTGAACTCGTTCAAATTGTACTTGGCTGACTAATGGTCCGATATGATCACCTTCTTCATTCGGCATTCCAACTAGGACAGCTTCTGCAGCAGACTTTGCAATAAGAGTTGCTTTTTCATACACAGATTGTTGGATCAACATCCGAGTCGGAGCATCACAGGATTGACCTGAATTAAGAAAGCAAGTTTGAACTCCACGCACGATACTTGCTTCGATATCTGCATCATCAAAGATAATGTTGGGAGATTTTCCACCGAGTTCTAAAGTTACTCTTTTAATTGTATCCGTAGCGCTTTTACTGATTGATATTCCGGCTTTTGTTGACCCTGTAAATGAAACCATATCGACATCTTTGTGCTTAGAAAGTACTGCACCTGCCGATATACCATCTCCATTAACTAGATTGAAACTTCCTGCTGGGAATCCTGCTTCTTCAATCATTTCAGCAAAAAGCATTGCATTGAGGGGAGTCTGTTCACTTGGCTTTAATACACAAGTACAACCTGTCGCCAGTGCAGGAATAACTTTTAAAGCAATTTGGTTTATTGGCCAGTTCCAAGGTGTGATAAGTCCACAAACACCAATAGGTTCTCTACAAATAATATCCCCATTAGGTAGGGTTTCTCGCGTTTTTATCTGGCGTAATCCTGCAATGAAACCTTCTAAATGACCTAAACCAGTGTGTGCTTGTTGCTCAGTACTCATGGTGACAGGTGCACCAAGCTCTAAAGTAATTGTTTGTACCATCTCATCATAACGACGTTCATAAATTTTAAGTAATCGCTCTAATAAGGTGAGACGTTCCTCAATGCTCGTTTGGCTATAACTTTGAAATGCCTTTTTAGCTGCCTCAATTGCTAGCTCCATATCTTGGGATTGCCCCATCGAAATAACTGCAATTGGCTGTGCATTTGTTGGGTTTAGTACTTCTAGATCATTTTTTTGGGCTGGGTCAATCCATTTACCATCGATGAAAAACTTACGTTTTATTAACATGTTATTCCTTTTGTATTTGACCTTTATTCTGATAAATAATGATTTATGTTCAATTTAATATTTTTATTTTCTTCATTAATTAAAAAGGCAATAGAGGATCTGGCGTATCTTTATTTTTATAAATAACCCCGTCTACTTTAATGGTAGGCGAGGCTGGAGTGTTTTATCTATCTGAAATTATTTGGTTATTTGAAGGTAATAATTTACTTAATATTAAATAAATAATTGCTGTGCATATAAACGTTAATGCAGTTACGCCAATGTCTAAAGGTTGGTAGTACGTGAAGTAAAAAGACCCTGTTGAGCTGATCACATAAGTGAAGATAGCATTGAGATTAACGCCTTTATAAAAACGATACTTTGGATGCAGAGGGTCAAGTACAGCATCAACATTTAGGTTGGATTTGTTGATTAAATAATAGTCGCTTAACATTATTGCAAAAACAGGAATGATGAGTGCGCCTACTAATAAAATCCAATCGAAAAATGAAGCCATTAATGTTTCTTGAAGGAATGATCCACTGAGACAAAATAAACCAAAGATAATAGTGATTAAGCTAAATTTTGTTTTAGGAACAATTGACATTGTACTCATTACAATACTGTAAAGGTTTAAAACATTTGTTGTTGCTACAGATAAAAACATGACTAAAGCCGCGGCTATACCAAAATTACCCTCTAGCAGTTGTGATGGGTCATAAGTAGGTTCAAAGCCTTCAATAATAGAGTAGGCTCCTACAGCAATACCAAGGCCCATTGCAATCATAGTACCTGAAAGATAACCAATGGTAATTCCTGAGGCACTTGTTTTTACACTTTTACAATAGCGGTTATGATCACAAGGTAATGCCATCCAAGAAAAAGCAGTTGCTAGCACGATATCAAAAATAATCGCATAGGTTAGGCCTGGTGATTCAGATAATGGAAGTTGTTCAAGCTTTGTTAAACCATGCTTATCAAGTAGTGTGTAAATGACAACAAATGCAACAACCAGCATAAATGAAGAAGTAATTCCTTCTATTTTTTGAATGCCAGTATGTCCTAAAATTGTAATGATTAAGACAATCGCTTGAGTAACAAAAATAGATAAAACAATATCGTCGTATGAAAAGACACCGATTAAAACCTGATTTAAAGCTAGCCCTCCCATATATCCTTGAATCATTTGCCAGCCACAAAGGATAACTATATTGAGAGCTGCAAAAATCTTAGAGCCATTGTGTCCAAATGTTGCACGGGAAGCAACGAAAGTAGGTAATCCAGTTTTTGTACCAATGATAGCAATAGCTGCAAGAGCAATACATCCGATCAATGAAGCAATAATAACTGTTCCAAATGCACCGTAAGGACTTACATCTGGAACAAATAATTGTCCGGTCGCAACGGTTGGTATTACCAATGTCGCTGCAATCCAAAGGAAAATCGTATTACCAATACCCATTGTTTTCTCGGAAGACTGTATTGGCGAAATATCATCACGTCCTATTTGTGTGTGCTTACTCATGTTAATTCCTTTTTGTTTATAATTACAATCTTCTATCGGATTGTGTTTAATTTTTAAATATTACCAACTCTGTCTATTTGTAAATCATCTTTGAACAGCAAGCCTTGTCGTTTAGTACGATCTACTGATAATTGAAATATATCATCACGTGAATAATGCCCAACAATATCTAAATCGTGTTTAAACCTTGTTGTGTCAATAAGATTTATATCAGCATAAATTATTTTATTTTGTCCAAACGTTTGCTCTACAATCCAATTCCCGTCTGGTCCAATAACACCACTACCACCATTAAATAAAACATCACTGTTTTTATCTGGCGGGTTAGCGCCAATCTTGTAAGCTTCTAATAATTCGTCTGGTATATCATCTGTTGTTAAGTACTGTGCTGCAGCAACAACAAAACAGCGTCCTTCAAAGGCGTAATGACGAGAGGCAATTGCATGGCTTTCTGGAACATCTGGCCAGCAAGCAATGTGAATTTGTTCATCTTGATGGTGCAGTGCATGTCTCGCTAACGGGTGCCAATGTTCCCAACATATTAAAGAGCCAATTCGACCTACTTCTGTATCGATCACATTTAAACCAGAGGCATCGCCTTGAGCCCACACATTACGCTCTGTCAGGGTTAATATGAGTTTTCGGTGAACATTAAGTGTTTCACCATCAGGCCCAATAAACAGTATGCTATTGAAGATTGATCCACTGCCAACACGCGCTTTTTCATTAAAGCCTAATACGATATGAGCACCACTTTCCAAAGCCGCTTTGCGAATTGGCGATAATATTTCATCATCTGCAGTAGGACATTGCGCTAGAAATTTTTCATACCAATATCGAGCATTAGCACAATCCCATCCTGCCATTCCAAATACCCATGCCGGATAACCCGTTAACCAACACTCAGGAAAAACGATTAATTCAGCGCCAGCTTTTCCGGCTTCACGAATTAAACGTGCAGCTTTCAATACTCCTTCTTGTAAATTAAGTAACACAGGAGCTTCCTGAATAATTGCTATTTTTTTAATTTCCATATTGTTACCTATATTAATAAGTTGCTCAGAATTTAATTTTATTAAATGATTAAAGCTCATGGGTTTTTTGAACTTAATTTAAGTGTAGAGGGGCAGGGGATAGTGGCATATACCTAAATTATGGGGTTTTAAATTCTTTGAGTTTTAGGCATTTTTATCGAAATATACCTAGATTATGGGGTACGAGTGATTTTTTTAAAAAGAGTCTTATTTACCTTAGGTTGTTATTAAATTATTTTATCATCATCTTTGAAGTTAGATTCATTTGAGCAAAGCGATATACAATTAATAAAGCATAAGCTTTTGATAATTAAGTTTAATTATCTATGAGTATGATTTTTATCCGTTTAAAAATTGAACATGAAATAGCGGTAACTGATGAACTTATAAGTATAGAATCAAAACCGAATACACCTTTATGTTTTAGCTGTAAATAAAAATTGAGAAAGTGGGTCCTCAAGTTCGATAACACTTGTGCTTTCGAGCGCTTCAATAAAAAGTCCAAATAACTCTTGAGATGAGCATACTTCGAGCTTTTTATAGATGTTTTTCGAATGAGTTTGAACAGTTGATGGAGAGATATTCATTATTTTTGAGATCCCTTTTACAGAGTACCCTTTTAACAATAAACGTGTTACTTCGACTTCCCTATTGGTTAATTGTGATGTGCCAAATGCCAAAAATCGTTGCTCAAGCTGCATATGAAAAATTTCACTATCTTTTTGTTTTTTGTAAATATCTTTAATGTCATTTTTAATGCACTTTCCGATAGAAGAGCGGATAAAGGGAAGCATTTTTTTTAACCCGTTACGGTCTTCATCTGAAAAGTTAGGTCTATTTTGATGTCTCCCTAAAGAATAATGTATAACCATGTCATCTGTAAATTGGAAGATATATCTACCTATATCTTTAAACTCCCAAGCATCATACTGTTTTGAAAAATACTCTGTTTTTTCAAAATCTGCAGATGTTATATCGGACATTAAATAAAAGCCATCTCTTGAATATGAATCCCAAAACTCACAATAAGGATCAAGTAAATATGCACCAGAAAAGTAGATAGAAGCGGGGTCATGTACATTATTTAAAAGTAAAGATGTTTCAATCGATTTAAATGGCTTTAAATTATTACCATTAGTCTTTTTGCCATATGCAAATAAAGTCGGAGAAGCGCCTCTTTTAAAAATAATAATCATGTAGTCATCAATACTAAAGTGCTTATCGAGTATCTTTGCGATTTTAGGAAGAACTTCTTTTGTTTCGCATGAATCTATAATATTTGCGATAAGGTTGTAATCTTCTATGCTCATTTTCTTAATTTAACCAATTTTATTATGTTGAAAAGTATTATCATTTAATAAAGTGACTATAAATGGTTCTAATGGGTATTACTTCAAGTTAGGGTAGAAGAAGCTTTATTAAAGCACTTTATATACTCAATGAAATAATATTCTATGCAGTCAAATAAGAAATATCATCTTTTTAGATATAATTATTATTACTCTTAACTATTTAGACTGAAATCTATTTAAATTTAGGTTTATTTTTCCACTAAATCAAACGCTACCTTAAAAGCACTTTGCAATAATTCAACTTTATTCGGTTCTATTGACACTTTTTTATGTACTAAAGATAAATTAAATTGATAAGTCAGTGTACTTGGTTGAATGATCCTGATTTCACCCATGTTTAATTCTTGTTGAATATAACTTTGTGGCATATACCCTAAGTATTGACCTGATAATATCATCGTTTTACGCATATCAAACTGGTACGCTTTAGCATTTAAATTTAATTTACTTAACTGCTTACGTCCATTTTCTTCAACATCAATACCTGGATGAATGGTGGAGGCAGAGGCTAAATCTTCAGGTGTGATGTGAGTATCAACCTTGTTAAAGAAAGGGTGCTTTTTACCACAACAAAGATAGATAGGTTCACTAGTTAAAGGTGTGTAACTCAAGCCTTCAATCTTTTGGTAACCAGGAAATATGCCAATATGTGCTTTATCTTTAAGTAATAATTTTTCAATGTTAGAAATAGAATCTCCATCTAACGTAATATGTAAATTAGGCGCTTTGCAATGAACAATTTCAATCATATTAGCTAATTTTTTTTGCTTATTTTTATCTAGTTGATCTGCACATAAAATAACTATTTCACCACTAAGCTCTTTACCTAATGTGCCGACTATTAATGAGAAATCATTTAATGAGTCAAATAAATTAATAACCGCTCGATAGACTAATTGACCTTCTTCGGTTAATGAGAAGCCTCCTCGCCCACGCATACAAAGTTTTAATTTCATTCGCGTTTCAAGGTTAGACATATGAACACTAATCGTCGAGCGGGTAATTCTAAGCGCTTTTTCAGCAGCAGAAAACCCACCGTGCTCTACAACTGAAACAAAAATACGTAATAACCGTAAATCATATTCAGCGATGGGTTTGGGAATGATCGAATGAGTGTTCATAAATTCTCTAATGTTTTATTTAGTTAAACCTTTAGGTTGATAGTTTTATATTTAACATGACTTAAATTTAGTATTCAATAGCTAAACATTAAATCGTAGAGGTTATTTATGCTGAATCATCAAGACTTAGGTTTACAAGATAAACAATTAATTAAACATTTTTCTTATATCAATGGCAGTTGGCACAGTAGTGAATTACAAATTGATGTGACTAACCCTGCGAATGGAGAGGTGATTGCTCGAGTTGCTAATGCGGGTGTTGCTGAAACTGAATTAGCCATCAAATCGGCAAATGACGCATTTAAAATGTGGTCATCAAAGTCAGCAAATGAACGTGCTGTCATTATGAAAAACTGGTTTGATTTAATGATTCAACATCAAGACGATTTAGCGCGAATATTAACGTTAGAGCAAGGTAAACCTATTGCAGAAGCAAAAGGTGAAATAGCCTACGGTGCTGCATTTATTGAATGGTTTGCTGAAGAAGGGAAGCGTATTTATGGTGATACCATCCCAGGTCCTTCTAACGATAAACGTATTATTGTGATCAAACAACCCGTTGGTGTCGTCGCATCAATTACCCCATGGAATTTCCCTAATGCAATGATTTCACGCAAAGCAGCAGCTGCATTAGCGGCTGGTTGTACTTTTGTTGTGCGTCCAGCAACACAAACACCACTTTCTGCGTTGGCTATGGCTGAATTAGCAGAGCGAGCGGGTATACCGGCAGGTGTTTTTAATGTCGTTGTAGGTGATGATGCAAGAGGGATGGGCGAAGTCTTAACCCAGCATCCTGATGTTGATAAATTTACTTTTACTGGTTCAACTGCGGTGGGTAAGTCCTTGATCAGCCAATGTGCAACATCGGTAAAAAAAGTATCGATGGAGTTAGGAGGTAATGCGCCTTTTATTGTATTTAATGATGCAGATATTGATGCCGCAGTAAAAGGGGCGTTAATGTCTAAATATCGTAATGCGGGTCAAACCTGTGTCTGTACGAATCGTATTTTTGTACAAAGCAAAGTGCTTGAAGACTTTATTGAAAAATTTACTGCCGCTGTATCTGCATTAACGATTGGTGATGGCCTAATTGACGGCATTAATATTGGTCCGATGATTTCAAGTCAAGCTGTGGAGGGGGTTGATAAGTTAGTAAAAGAGTCTGTTGCTGCTGGGGCTAAAGTCATATTGGGTGGGGAAATTGATAAAGCTGGAAATGCTTTTTATCAACCTACTATTTTAACTAACGTGACTAACGATATGCCCATTGCAAGCAATGAAATATTTGGTCCAGTGTCACCAATTATTAGTTTTGAAGATGAAGACGAAGTGATCACGATGGCAAATGATACTGAGTATGGCTTGGCTGCTTACTTTTACGCTCGCGATATTGGGTTAATTTGGCGAGTGGCTGAAAACCTAGAGTATGGCATGGTAGGCATCAATGAAGGTGCAATTTCCAATGCAGCTGCTCCATTTGGTGGTGTAAAACAATCTGGTAATGGACGTGAAGGTTCAAAATATGGATTAGACGATTACTTAGAAATTAAATATTTATGTTTAGGTGGTTTAGATAAATAAACATGGTGAGTTAATCGAAATACTTTGATCATGAAAATAATAATATTAGGTGAATAAAATGAACAATACGGACTTACAAAACAGAAAAGTAAAAGTAATTGCACGTGGCCAAGGTAACGTTTATCCAGTGTATGTTGAGCGAGCGAAGAACGCTGAAATTTGGGACGTTGAAGGTAATCGTTATATTGATTTTGGTACTGGTATTGCTGTCTGTAATACCGGTCATAGCCATCCTAAAGTGATTGATGCCGTTAAAAATCAAATAGATAAATTTAGTCATACTTGTGTCATGGTAAACCCTTATGAAAGTGCCGTTGAATTAGCTGAAAAATTAATTGAAATAGCGCCTGGTGGGTCAGATAAAAAAGCGATTTTTGTTACAACAGGGGCTGAAGCCGTAGAAAATTGTGTGAAAATCGCACGAGCACATACAGGGCGTAGAGGTGTTATTGCATTTAATGGTGGGTTTCATGGTCGTACTAATTTAACCATGGCATTAACTGGGAAAATAACGCCTTACAAACATCTGTTTGGTCCATTTCCTGGGGACATTTTCCATGCCCCTTTTCCAATAGAGTCTCATGGCATTTCTGTTAATGACTCTCTGAAAGCGATCGCTAATTTATTTAAAGTGGATATATCTCCAACGGATGTAGCTGCTATTATTGTTGAACCAGTACAAGGCGAAGGCGGTTTTTATTCTGCTCCTACTGAGTTCTTAGTTGCTTTACGCAAGTTGTGTGATGAACATGGAATTGTTTTAATCGCAGATGAAATTCAAACGGGTTTTGGACGTACAGGTAAAATGTTTAATATGGAATATTCTAATGTTGAACCCGATTTAATTACCATGGCAAAAGGGATCGCTGGCGGCTTTCCAATTTCCGCTGTTGTCGGCAAAAGTGAGATCATGGATGCGCCATTACCAGGCGGATTAGGAGGCACTTATGGCGGTTCTCCTGTTGCCTGTACTGCTGCTTTAGCTGTACTAGAAGTGATTGAAGAAGAAAACTTAGTTCAACGTTCAAATGAAATTGGAGCTATTTTCAACGAGAAATTAACCTTATTAAAAAACCAACATCCAGAACTTATTTCAGATGTGAGAAATAAAGGGGCAATGATTGCTATAGAGTTAATGACTGATGGTGATATTGAACAGCCAAATAGTGCATTAACACAAGCCATTATCGCCAATGCAGCTAAGTATGGTTTGGTGTTATTAGCCTGTGGATTTTATGGTAATGTGATCCGTTTTTTACCTGCGTTGACAGCAAGTAATGAGATCGTTGAAGAAGGATTAGAACAATTTACTAAACTGTTTAAATCGTTATGTTAATAGAATGTTTTAATCGTATTAAATAGAAGATATAAAGAGAAATCTATCTGATGTTATTAGATTTCTCTTTTTTAATTCTGTCTTACCAAATTGCATTCCGCTCATTTTATCTCGTCCAAAACAGTCTGCTTTTAAATAATAGCTATATCTTTCTACATTTCAAAAATCTGTACATCTTCTGAAGCTTTTAAATCCCAGATATTTCTTTAGATACTGATATTAATTGATAACTAAATGAATAATTGATAATTCTTATTTGAAAGAGCACTACGTAAGCTTAATTAAAATAGAACGTTTTGGTGCAATTTACTTTTTATGATCCTTTATGGTGCACCAATTAGATCAATAAGAATTCCTGAATATATCTATCTCATTGTAATTATTGATTATTGTTAATTGGCATTATATTTGCTGTATTTTAAATTCTCGTATGAGAGATATTGGCAATTAACGTTGCCGTATCTACAATTTGGTAATAGACATCTAGGGTTCCGGCTTTTTAAGCGACTGGACCGAGAGTTGTCGACCTTTATTATCTAAAGGTTACACGGAGGGATAAAAGCCCGGGAGAAGATTAGAGCAATGTCTCTCATGCTTTTTCAGTGTAATTAAGGATAAATATATGGAACTTACTAAATACTTACGTCACTCTGCTACAAAATTATTCACTATCGGCACACTATGTTGTGCTGTCATTCTTACCCCCTCTACTGCAGTTGCAGAAACAAAATCAACATTTCGCTTAGCTTGGACTATTTATGTCGGTTGGATGCCTTGGGATTATGGTAATGCATCGGGCATTGTTAAAAAGTGGGCAGATAAATACGATATTGATATCGAAGTGGTACAAGTTAATGATTATGTCGAATCAATTAATCAATATACCGCAGGTGGCTTTGATGCAACGGTTATGACCAATATGGATGCATTAACGATTCCTGCCGCGAGTGGTGTTGATTCTACAGCGGTTGTTATTGGTGATTTCTCAAATGGTAATGATGGTGTTGTGCTCAAGGGCGATAAAACACTAGCAGATATTAAAGGCCAAAACGTTAACTTAGTAGAGTTAAGTGTTTCCCATTATTTATTAGCTCGTGCATTGGATTCGGTTTCATTAACCGAACGAGATGTACGTGTTGTTAATACGTCAGATGCAGATCTTGTTGCTGCATTTACCACTGACGATGTGACTTCAGTTACTACTTGGAACCCTCTGCTAAGTGAAATCACTGCAATGCCAAATACAAGCAAAGTATTTGACTCTTCAATGATCCCTGGTGAAATTATTGATCTATTAATGGTTAATACAAAAACACTTGCGGATAACCCTAAGCTAGGTAAAGCCTTAACAGGTGCTTGGTATGAAATTATGGACACCATGCAAGGTAGTAGTAAAAAAGCGATTGATGCAAGAACCTTGATGGCTGAAGCTTCTGGAACTGATTTAGCTGGATACGATGCCCAACTTGCGTCTACAAAAATGTTTTTTAACGCCGAAGACGCAGTTGCATTTAACAATAGCGCTGAGCTAAAAAATACCATGAGCAAAGTGGCAGAGTTTTCATTTGAACACGGTTTATTAGGTGAAGGTGCAAGTGATGCTAAGTTTATCGGTATAGAAACGCCAAGTGGTGTTTATGGCAATAAGCAAAATATAAAGTTACGTTTTGACCCTTTATATATGCAAATGGCCATCGATAAAAAACTATAAGGCTGACCTTATGCGTCTGATGAATAGTAAGCCAAGTCGCTCAATGCGACTTGCTTTAAACCTACTACCTTTTGTTCTCTTGTTAATTATCTATACGCTGGCATCAGATGCTCGTTTATTAGAAAATCCAAGTGACAAACTGTTACCTTCATGGTCAAGCTTTGCCGATGCAATACAGCGTATGGCATTTGAACCGAGTAAACGTACCGGCGAATATCTGTTATGGGTTGATACTATCTCAAGCTTGCAACGTTTATTACTGGGTGTTGGTATTAGTGCATTGATCGGCTTAGTGATTGGTGTTGCTAATGGCATGTTGCCTTTATTTCGAGCAACGTTATCACCTTTAGTTACCGCTGTTTCTTTAATCCCACCGATGGCAATATTACCTATATTGTTCATTGTGTTTGGTTTAGGAGAGCTATCAAAAGTCATGCTTATTATTATTGGTATCTGTCCGATCCTAATACGTGATTTACAGCTACGTACACAATCACTACCCGTTGAGCAGTTATTAAAAGCACAGACCTTAGGTGCCAACACTTGGCAAATCATGGTCAGAGTAGTGTTACCACAAGTACTACCACCATTATTAAATGCAGTACGTTTAACGCTAGGTAGTGCATGGTTGTTCTTAATTGCAGGGGAGGCCATCGCAGCCACCGAAGGGTTAGGATATCGTATTTTTTTAATTCGTCGTTATTTAGCGATGGATGTGATTTTGCCTTATGTACTTTGGATTGCAGTATTAGCTTTTTTAATGGACACCATTTTACGATTAATTTCTAAACGCGCTTTTCCTTGGTATCACGGCAAAAGAGGGGAAGAGTAATGAATGATTCATCTGTTGAAAAAACAACTCAACCCATTATTGAAATCAAACAAGTATGGAAAGAGTACGGCGACCATATCGTTCTTGAGAAACTTAACTTAAATGTACAAGCAGGGGAGTTTGTTAGCATTGTTGGCGCATCAGGTTGTGGTAAAACAACGTTGTTAAATATGTTGTTAGGGACAGAGTCTCAAAGTAGAGGTGAAATTTTACTTGATGGCGAGCCTATGCCAACAGAACCTAATGCGACGCGAGGAATCGTGTTTCAGAAATATTCTGCTTTTCCGCATCTAAATGCATTAGAAAATGTGATGTTAGGAGCTGAGTTCGCTGATGCACCTTTACTTGGTAAAGTATTTGGCACTCCACGTAAAAAAATTAAAGAACAAGCACTAGAGATGTTAACGGCTGTTGGTTTGGCTGACGCAGCAATGCGTTACCCAAATGAATTATCAGGCGGCATGCAACAGCGTTTAGCGATTGCGCAAGCGTTAATAAAAGAACCTCGTATTTTGTTACTTGATGAACCTTTTGGTGCACTCGATCCGGGTATTCGGAAAGATATGCACAAATTAGTGAGCGAGTTATGGCAAAAACGTGGCTTAACTATCTTTATGATCACCCATGATTTGTCTGAAGGCTTTAGTTTAGGATCTCGCGTCTGGGTGTTAGATAAACCACGAATCGACCCACAACAGCCAGAACGCTACGGAGCACAAATCGTTTACGATATTGCGCTTAACGCTACACAAGCTATGCCATCATCAATACAAACATTAATAGAAAAACAAGCAACAGCCAAAAGTGCTGTTCAGGAGAATACTCATGAGTAATACATCACTGTCACAAGAGCAGTTACCATCACAACAGCAATCAAGCATCATTTATGAAGATACCATTCCTGGTGCAAGTCATTGGTCAATGGTTATTCCTGCTGGGCAAATATTGTCACTAACCGATATCGAAGGCGGTGCCAATGTGTCTATGTTGTTTTATAACCCCCAAAATTTACTAGAACGCTATAACGCACCAGATACGTTGAAGTGTCAGCACACTTTTAAATTAACGCATGGGCATTGTTTGTATTCAGATATGGGGCGTATTTTTTGCTCTATTGTTCGCGATGATACCCAGTGGATTGATAGTGTCGGCGGTGTCGCCAATAAACAAAAAGTAGCTGATAAATGGGGCGCAAGAAACTATCAAGGCGATCGTAATGCTTGGTTGCAGAATGGATACGATAGTTTGTTAGTAGAAGTGGCTAAATATGGATTAGGTAAACGAGATTTAGCGGCGAATATTAATATTTTTAGCCAAGTTAAGACTAATGACGAAGGCGATTTAAGTTTTGTGACTGACCATAGTAAAGCAGGTGATGTTGTTGAATTACGTTTTGAAATGGAAACCTTAGTGGTCTTTACAACGTGTCCTCACCCAATGAACCCTGCAACAGACTACCCCAATCGCGCGGTACAACTTGCTCTACGTACTGCCACAGCAATGAGTGCTGACGATAAATGCTTAAATTCTAGTGACGAAAATGGACGTGGTTTTGAAAATAATCGTCGCTATAACTTTCAATCTGCTCATCAAACATTTAATCAACAGCATAATTGTCAGCATGAACATACTCATTCACACCATAGCCATACTGCGAAACAAGGAGCATAACCATGATTACTTCAAGCCAATTAAAAGCTGAAAATGCAACACGAAGCGATACTGTGCCTGCAGGTGATTACTACATGCAAGTACTTAAAGCAGGGCAAACCTTGCGTATTTTAGATCTCGAAGGTAACCAAGCTGCAGATACTTTATTTTACAACGCAGATGATCCAAGTGAACGTTATAGCTGCATGGATACCATTCGCGAACAAGGTAATGTGTATTTAACAGCGGGTACCAAGTTATTGTCTAATGACGGTAATGAAATGTTAGAAATTACTGCTGATACTTGTGGTCGCCACGATACCTTAGGTGGTGCTTGTTCAACAGAAAGTAATACCGTGCGTTACGCGATTGAAAAAAAGTGTATGCATGCTTGCCGTGATAGTTGGTTGCTCGCTGTTGCTGAAAACCCACAGTATGGTTTAAGCAAACAAGATATTACCCATAATATTAACTTTTTTATGAATGTACCGGTTAATAAAGAGGGCGGTTTAAGTTTTGCTGATGGTATTAGTGGCGCCGGAAAGTACGTTGAGTTAACCGCAAAAATGGATGTAATTGTACTGCTTTCTAATTGTCCGCAATTGAATAATCCTTGTAATGCTTACAATCCAACACCAGTAGAAATGATTATCTGGGATTAAATTTTGGGCGATAAATCATAGCAATATGATTTAGTAATACGTTAAGGGGCTAACAAGGACGACCTTGTTAAAATGCTCAGATTATTTCGGGACGACCCGACCTGTTAAAGGTCAATATTATGCTTACTACACCCATAACTACACCAACTATTACGCCTACTAAAGCAACGCCTCAAATATTTACTAAAGTCTTGATTGCTAATCGTGGTGCTATTGCTTGTCGTATTATTCGTACATTATCAGCGATGGGCATCAAAAGTGTATCGATTTATAGTCTAGCCGATGCCGATAGCCTTCATGTTTCCCAAGCTGACGAAGCTTTCTCATTAGGGGAAGGAGGCGCAAAACAAACTTATCTTGATATTCAAAAAGTGATCGCCATTGCAAAACAGTGTGGTGCACAAGCGATTCATCCTGGTTATGGATTTTTAAGTGAAAATGTTGATTTTGTACAAGCCTGTGAAGAAAATGAGGTGATCTTTTTAGGACCAACCTCGCAACAAATGTTGGAGTTTGGTCTTAAACATCGTGCCCGTGAAATCGCAGAACAAGCCAACGTGCCGCTATTACCTGGCAGTGATTTATTAGCAGATATCGATGATGCGTTAACTTGTGCAGAAAAAATTGGTTACCCAGTGATGTTAAAAAGTACTGCTGGTGGCGGTGGTATTGGTATGCAGCGTTGTAATAGCGCAGAAGAGTTAAACCAAGCATACGATTCAGTTAAAAGGTTAAGTGAAAATAACTTTAGTAACAGTGCATTATTTTTAGAAAAATTTATCGTTCAAGCTCGTCATATTGAAGTACAAGTGTTTGGTGATGGTGAAGGTCATGCGATTGCGTTAGGAGAGCGAGATTGTTCTGCACAACGTCGTAACCAAAAAGTAATTGAAGAATGTCCAGCTCCAAATTTAGACGACGCTTTACGCAAAGAGTTACACCGCACAGCAACACGCTTAGCAGCCTCAGTAAACTATCGTAGTGCAGGCACAGTGGAATTTGTATTTGACCAACAAGCACAGCAATTTTACTTTTTAGAAGTGAATACACGTTTACAAGTAGAGCATGGTGTAACTGAGTTAGTGTATAACGTTGACTTGGTTAATTGGATGGTCAGCTTAGCGGCAAAACAATTAGCACCATTAGTTGAACTCGAACAAAATTTAGTCGCCAAAGGCCATGCCATTCAAGTACGTTTATATGCAGAAGATGCGAACAAATCTTTCCAACCAAGTGCGGGATTAATTAGCCATGTTAAATGGGCGACAGAGGTTGAACAGGGTACATTACGCATTGATCATTGGTTAGAAAGTGGCACTGAAGTCTCTCCCTTTTTTGACCCGATGTTAGCCAAAGTTATTTGTCACAGTGAGTCTCGTGAACAAGCATTAACGGGGCTAAAACAAGCGCTTATAAACAGTGAAATTTACGGTATTGAAACTAACAAAGATTACTTACATCAACTATTAAGTAGCAAAGTGGTTGAAGAGGCGAAGTTACTAACACAAACCCTCAACCAATTTGTATATTCACCTTGTTCTATTGACGTATTAAACGGTGGAACACAAACCACCATCCAAGATTACCCCGGTCGTAAAGGCTACTGGAATATTGGTGTACCACCTTCAGGTCCAATGGACAGCGTTAGCTTTCGTTTAGCCAATACATTATTAGGTAATAGCGATGAGGTCGCTGGTTTAGAAATTACGGTGAGTGGCCCAACATTACGCTTTAACAGCGCAACACGCATTGTATTAACCGGTTCAATAATCGACGCGTTGTTAGATGATGTAAGTGTTAGTAATGGTATGGTTATTAATGTACAAGCCGGACAAACGTTAACCTTAGGCAATATTAAAGGATCGGGTTCTCGCTGTTATTTATCTGTACAAGGTGGCATTCAATGTCCTGATTATTTAGGCAGTAAATCGACATTCACTTTAGGTCAATTTGGTGGTCATGCCGGTCGTGCTTTGCGTACGGGTGATGTATTACATATTGAAGAGGTGACTGAATGCACAGTTGAATGCACAGTTGAATTCACTGAACCGAAACAGGCTGCATTATTACCTGAGATTACCGATGATTGGACTATCCGCGTTATTTATGGACCACATGGTGCACCCGATTTCTTTTGCCCTGAAGATATTGATGCCTTCTTTGATGCTACGTGGAAAGTTCACTTTAACTCCAGTCGTACTGGTGTTCGTTTAATGGGGCCAAAACCTAAATGGGCACGTAATGACGGTGGTGAAGCGGGCTTACACCCTTCAAACATTCACGATAATGCTTATGCGGTAGGTACGATTGATTTCACTGGTGACATGCCTGTTATTTTAGGTCCAGACGGCCCAAGTTTAGGAGGCTTTGTTTGTCCTGTCACTATTATTAAAGCGGACTTATGGAAAGTTGGTCAGCTGAAAGCAGGTGCAAGCATTCGTTTTCAACCCGTATCAATCCTTGATGCACAACAGTTAGAAATACAACAAATTCAACAATTACAATCAGGGCAGTTTACTGAACAGAAAGCACCAACAGAATTACCTGAAACTGCGATTATCAAAAAGATTGATAAAACAGAACATAACGAACAAGTGGTTTACCGCGCAAGTGGTGAAGATTACCTATTAGTTGAATACGGCCAGCAAGTGTTGGATGTTGCATTGCGTTTCCGTGTCCATGCTTTGATGTTAAAGCTACAAGATATGAACATTGTTGGCATTGAAGAGTTAACGCCGGGGATCCGCTCACTGCAAGTCCATTACGATAATTTACAACTTCCGCTTGCTCAATTATTAACTCTATTAGCCGAAGCTGAACAAGCGTTAGGCGATATTAGCCAATTAACCGTGCCATCACGTATCGTGCATATTCCTTTATCTTGGGATGATTATGCAACACGTTTAGCGATTAAAAAATACGATGAATTAGTCCGTAAAGATGCACCATGGTGTCCTGATAACATTGAGTTTATTCGTCGCATTAATGGTTTAGATTCCGTTGAAGAAGTAAAAAAAATTGTCTTCAATGCCAGTTATTTAGTGATGGGATTAGGTGATGTGTATTTAGGAGCGCCAGTAGCAACGCCGCTCGATCCTCGCCATCGATTAGTGACTACAAAATATAATCCAGCTCGTACTTGGACACCAGAAAATGCCGTGGGTATTGGTGGTGCTTATTTATGTGTTTACGGAATGGAAGGACCTGGTGGTTATCAGTTTGTTGGTCGTACCTTACAAATGTGGAACCGTTATCGCAAAACTGCAGAATTTGAAAAACCATGGTTATTACGCTTCTTTGACCAAATTAAATTCTACCCTGTCAGCAGTGAAGAGCTAACTCAAATTCGTCATGATTTCCCTCGTGGTGATTACCCTCTGAAAATAGAAGAAACAACATTCAGCTTAGCGGAATATCAACAAAGTTTATGTGATGCCCAAGACTCGATAGTGACCTTCAAAGAGAAGCAACAAAAAGCCTTTGAAGCAGAACGTCAACGTTGGCAAGAAACAGGACAAGCTAACTTTGTTGCTGATGAAATGACGCAAGTAGAAACAGATGTGATCAGCTTAACGGCGGAGCAACGTAGTGTTGATAGCCATGTAGCAGGTAACATTTGGAAAATATTAGTAAAGCCAGGAGAAGAAGTGATTGCAGGGCAGCCGTTATTGATACTTGAAGCGATGAAAATGGAAATTGAAGTGGTTGCCCCAGCCGCAGGCATTGTTTCAAGCCTTGTACAAAAAGAAGGTGCACAAGTGCATGCAGGGCAACGATTATTAATTTTGGAGAAAAGCTAATGACTGAGATTAAGCAGACTATTAATAAGAAAGATAACATTGATAATAAAGATAACATTGATAATAAACAGGTTACTAATAAACAAACAAGTGAGGCTAAGAAAATGACAACACAAAACATGACGATCAGTGCCTTACAAGCAGCTTACCGTAGTGGCGAATTAACAGTAGAAACATTTTTAGTCGCTAAATTACAACAAGCCAAAGACGATCAAAATAACGTCTGGCTAAGTACGCTTTCTGAAACTCAGTTAACCGAGATGCTAACGTCATTAAGCAATAAGCTAAGCACCCAATCAATGGATGATTTACCGTTATATGGCGTACCTTTTGCTATCAAAGATAATATTGATTTAAGCCTATTACCGACTACAGCAGGTTGCGAAGCATATCGCTTTCAACCTCAGCAATCAGCGCAAGTCGTGCAATTATTAATAGAAGCAGGGGCGATTCCATTAGGTAAAACTAATTTAGACCAATTTGCCACTGGACTGGTGGGCGTGCGTAGCCCATGGGGTGCGGTTAAGAATAGTTTTGATCCTGACTATATTTCTGGTGGTTCAAGCTCTGGTAGCGCGGTTGCTGTTGCTAATGGCAACGTGAGTTTCTCATTAGGCACGGATACGGCAGGGTCAGGTCGAGTACCTGCGGCACTGAATAATATTGTAGGCTTAAAAGCGACCAAAGGGTTATTGAGTTGTACAGGTGTTGTACCGGCATGTAAAAGTTTAGATTGTGTGACTTTATTAGCGAATACGGTTGATGAGCTTAATCAGTTGTTAGATATTACTGCCAAGCAAGATGACAATGATTGTTACTCACGAGCAAACCTTGGTGCTGATGCGCCATACCAACCTGAGACAAGTTTTGAATCGTTAAAAATTGGCGTACCAGAACAAAGCCAATTGGCCTTTTTTGGCGATAAAAGTGCACAAGCTTTATTTGCTAGTACGGTTGAGCAATTAAAACAAGCTGGCGCAGAATTAGTGACTATCAATTTTCAGCCTTTTTTAGATGCTGCCACATTGCTTTATGAAGGACCTTGGGTAGCCGAACGTTACGCCGCTATTGAAGAGTTCTTTATTAAAGATCCTAAACAATGCCTACCAGTGATTGAAACTATTATCGGCGGGGCAACCGCACATTCGGCGGTGAGTGCTTTTAAAGCTATGTATAAATTACAAGCGTTTAAAGTACAGTGTGATGCGATTCTGGCGGAGTTAGATTGTGTTGTGACTCCAACTGCTGGCACGATTTATAGTATCGCAGAACTTGAAGCTAACCCAATCCAGTTAAATTCTAACTTGGGTTATTACACCAACTTTATGAATTTATTAGATTATGCCGCAATTGCTGTACCTGCTGGTTTCTTAGCATCAGGACTACCTTTTGGTGTGACCTTCTTTGGCCCTGCTTTTAGCGATCGTTTATTACTGAATACTGGCGCAAAATTACAACAACTGAATAACTTTACCTTAGGGGCAACTGGGCAAACGTTAAGTCAGGCAAATGCTAATAAAGTGCAAGTCAACGCATCCGCTGCTGAAATCGACATTGCTGTTTGTGGCGCACACCTTTCAGGTTTTCCACTTAATCATCAGTTAACAGAGCGCGGCGGTTATTTAGTAAAAAACACTAAAACGACTGCTGATTATCGCTTCTATGCATTGGCTGGTGGTCCTCCTTTTCGTCCGGGTTTAATTCGCGTGGCCGAACAAGGTGTGGCGATTGAAGTTGAAGTGTGGCGTTTACCCGCAAGTACGGTAGGCAGTTTTTTACAGGGCATAGGACAACCGTTAGGACTTGGAAAAGTCGAGCTAGAAGATGGCAGTTGGGTCACTAGTTTTATTTGCGAAGGTTATGCAATTAAAGACGCGACCGATATTAGTGATTTAGGTGGTTGGCGTGCTTATGCCGAACTGAATAAATAATTAACAGACATAAACGAAGTATAGAATTTATTAAGTTATTTCAAGATTAGCCTACATATTATTTTGTAGGCTAATTTTTAATTACGTAGCTGTTAACGCCACTGTAATCGTTAACATAATCACTTATTAGGATAATTTATTAAACTTATAACCAATGCCATAGACTGAGTTTATTGGGTCTACTTCAGGTGCGATATTGTTAATTTTTTTACGAATATTTTTAATATGAGTATCGATGTTACGGTCGGATATATCAAAGGTGTCACTGTAGGCATACACTAATATTTCTTCTCGGCTGAATACTCGACCGCTGTTTTCTAAAAAAAGTCGAACGATTAAAAACTCCCTTGGTGTTAAATCTAAAAACTGTCCTTTGAAGGTCACTTCAAAGGCGTTTATTTTCATTTCGAATCCAGAGTGTTTAATGACTTGTGTAGCATCAATCTCATTATTATTGCCGGCTCGGCGTAATACGGTTTTAACTCTCGCCATCACTTCCCTTGGACTAAATGGTTTACAAATATAATCATCTGCGCCAAATTCTAAGCCGAGTAGTTTATCAATTTCTTCGCCTTTTGCAGTGATCATGATGATAGGTAGTTCTGAGAAGGATCTGATTTTTTTGCATATTTCCAAGCCATCAATATCGGGTAACATTAAGTCAAGCAACATCAGGTCAATGCTATTATCTTCAACAAAACCAACTACCTCTTTACCGCTACAGTGGTGTTCGACTAAGTAACCTGCATTTTGACAATAAGCGATCAGTATCTCTGCTATATGGGCTTCGTCTTCAACAATGAGAATAGTCTGTTTTTTCATTATGTATAACTCCTATGCTCTGGCAATGTAATATGAATACTTAGTCCACCTAATGATGATTCGGAAGTGGTAATAGTACCTTGGTGAGCATCGACAATTTGTTTACATAAGGCTAAGCCTAAGCCAGAACCTCCATAATCTCGATTACGAGAAGGCTCTACGCGATAAAAGCGCTCAAACAATTTATCTTGGACATTTACCGGCACACCGGGGGCTGAATCTTGTATTTGAATATGCACTTGCTTAGCAATGATTTGTACTGATATTTGGATTTGTCCAAGTGCATCAGTATAACGGCAGCAGTTCTCGAAAAGGTTAACGAATAATTGTCGAATCCTATCTTTATCGGCTAGTACGATACATTTTTTATCTGCCATTAATTGGGCGACTTGTGAGCAATCGACTCGAAGTTCTTTTTGACTAAACTGAGCTGTAAAACTATCGGCTACTTGCAATAGTATTTGAATAGGGTTGAGCGATTCTTTTTTATAAGTGAGTCCACCTACGTCGGTAATAGAGAGCTGATAAAGGTCATTAACAATATGGCTCATGCTATCTATTTGATCTATAAACAGTTGAACACGCTGTTCATCTGCTACAAATATACCGTCTTGTACACCAATAAGTTGGCCTCTTAATACGGTTAATGGTGTCTTCAATTCATGTGTTACGTCTGACATCCATTTAAAACGGCTATGTTGATTTTTGTCTAAGGTGTCAGCTAGTACATTGACGTTGTCCGATAACAAAGCCAATTCGTCGTTTGTTTTCTTTTCGATTCTAATACGATAATCACCTTTAATTAAGGTGTAAGTACCTTCAATAAGCGAACTGATTGGCGCGACTAAATGCCTTGAAAATAACCAAGCAGTAAAGAATGACAGCACAATTACAATTAAAGCGATTACGTAATAACTTTTATATTGCTGTGCTAAAAATTGACTGCCAGGGCTACCTTTAGCCAATTCAGAGGGAATTAAGCTAATCCATCCAATAGTTTGTCCATTTAACTCAATTATTTCGCTATATGAGTTATCAGTTATTAATGGTTTGCCAATAACTACTTTTTTATCAACATCGTATAGGCTTAATCTTTGTTGTGTTTGTAACAAATGACTTAGTGCAGAGAGGCTATCATCAGCCTCAATATCATCCTTTGATTGTGACTTATTGCTCCCAGCTTTTGCTTTTGGCCCTAACATGGATTTCCAAAGAGGCTCATTTCCTTTTAATTCATTCCAATTGTCATTTTCTTGGTAGTAAGCAGTGATTCGGCTCTTTAAATCTGCAATTTTTTTATGTTCAGCTTCATTCACAAAGTCATTGAAGCTGGTGGATAAATTGATGGTTATTAATAGCAGCATTAAGCCCACAGCGACAAAACTGGTCAGGCAAAATGCAAAGAAAAATTTATAAAATAACTTCAATTTAATTCCTTTTTTATCATTAATATCACTGAGCAAGTGAGTTAATTTTATCGAATATAGCTCACTTTATTTCAAACTAACTGCTTGTAAATCTATGATACTAACCTCAGGTATTATCTGTTCGGTATGCATCTTATTAATCTCTAGACAATGCTTCTACCGGGTTAAGTTTAGCCGCATTTCGTGCTGGCAGATAACCAAATAAAACACCGATTAAAGTTGAGCAAGCAAATGCGGTAATGATTGAATTCGTTGAATAAATCATTTGAAAGTCACTGCTGCTCGAGGCAAAGATAAGGCCAATTAAAAAAGCCAATGAAATACCCAAAATACCACCGCAAATACAGACTAACACCGCTTCAATTAAAAATTGTCGTAAAATATCATGCTTACGAGCACCTACTGCCATTCGAATACCTATTTCACGGGTACGTTCAGTTACTGACACTAACATAATATTCATAACACCAATGCCCGCTACAATCAGTGAGATAAACGCTATGGTTGAAATAAGCATGGTCATCGTCGCTGACGTTTTCTCAATATTTGCTCGAATAGTATCGGTATTAACAGTAAAAAAGTCTTCAACACCATGACGCATCTTAATTAGCTTAATAATGCCTTGTTCAGCAGCGGTGCTAGATACGCTGTCATTAATTCGTACAGTAATATCATTAACATCATTTTGTCTAAAAATACGTGCTGATACCGTGGTGTAAGGGATCCACACATTTAGTGCATCAGTATTGCCAAAGGCACTTTCTCTTGGTTCTGTCACGCCAATCACTCTTACGGGTAGTTGACCGAGAAATATCACTTTACCGAGTGCTGATTCTTTTGGGAATAAAGAGGCGACAGTGTTTGAGTCGATGACGGCCACTTGAGCGAGGTCATCAACGCTATTTTCATCAAAATATTGGCCTTGCGCTAAAGTGTAACCATTTACTCTAAAATACTCAGAACCTACACCTTGTACTTCACCGGTGAGGGCTTGGTTGCTATAGCGAATTGCCACATCTGCTCTCACTGTTGGTGTAACACTATCAACAAATGGTAATGTTTTGAGAATCTCTGCATCACTGGCTGTTAACGTGCGTATCCGACCAGAACGGCGATCACCCAGTCCACTACCGGGTTTAATTTCAATCGTGTTGGTGCCCATTGATGCCATATTTTCTAGAACTGCTTGTTGAGAGCCATTACCCAGTGCGACAACGGAAACAACGGATGCGATACCAATAATAATGCCAAGCATGGTTAGAAACGTACGCAGTTTATGACTAGACATAGCAGTTAACGCCATTTTTAGCGCTTCAAGATAACGTGTCCAATCAAATAAACTGTTTATTGGGATAGTCGCCTTTTTCTCTTTTTTAAATTCGACTGAATTAACTGTTTCCGTTTTTGGGTTAGTGACGGTATCACTTTTTATTTCACCGTCTTTTATCTCAATAATACGATCAGCGAACTTCGCAACTTGTAAGTCATGGGTCACTAAGATAATGGTATGACCGTCTTTATGTAATTCTTGTAACAGCTTCATCATTTCTTCGCCGCTGCTACTATCAAGTGCACCTGTTGGTTCATCTGCTAAAATAACGTCGCCACCATTGACCAGTGCACGTGCAACGCTGACTCGTTGCTGCTGGCCACCACTTAATTGGCTTGGTTTGTGATCAAGCCTGTCACTCAACCCCAGTCGAGTCAGCAATGCTTCAGCTTTTGCTCGACGAGTCGCTTTATCTTCACTGGCATATAATGCTGGTACTTCCACATTCGCGACGGCAGAAAGGTCACCCAGTAGATGATAACGCTGAAATATAAAACCAAAATATTCACGGCGCAGTGCCGCTAATTGGTCTTCATCCATTTTAGACGTATCTTGACCATTAATCAGATACTGACCTGTCGAAGGCTTATCCAAACAACCTAATATATTCATTAAGGTTGACTTGCCTGAACCTGATGCTCCAACAATAGCGATCATTTCGCCTCTGTGAACTTTTAAACTCACGTCATTTAATACGGTAAGATCTTGTTCTCCAGCGCTAAATGTTCGGCTGACACCTGCAATTTCAAGTAGTACTTCATTCATAGATTAAAGCCCCACTTGTTTTTGACGGCCACCGGACTTACGGCTAGAGGTAGTGGCTTGATTTGCAGAGGATTGGCCGATAATAATTTCGTCACCTTCTTCAAGTCCTGATATTATTTGTGCATTAACACTGTTATTGATACCCACTTCAACATCACGGTACTCGACTTTATTATCTACTTTGACTGGTACTTGATAGCTATTCTGTTTGTTGGGCGTTTTGATCAGTACTTGAGCTGGAACCTGTAATACATCTGCAGCACTGTCTAAAATAATCGAGACCTGTGCAGTCATACCAATACGTAATAGCTGTTCAGGGTTGTCGACATCAAATAATGCATTGTAATAAATAGCATCACTGTCACCTATGCTCAGCTGACTATCATCGCCAGTCAATAACGTAGGGCCAGGCTCAATTGCACGTAATACTGCTGTGTATTTTTGTTTAGCATCACCAAGAATTGAAAAGTAAACTTGTTGCCCTGGTTTTATATGAATAACGTCTGCTTCTGATACTTCAGCTTTAATGGTCATGGTTGTAAGCTGCGCAAGTTCAACAATGCTAGGTGTTTCTTGATTGTTGCTGATAGTTTGACCTTGTTGTGCAGAAATATAAATAACAGTGCCATCGATAGGCGCAACGATTGTTGTATAACCTAATTCTAATTTGGCGTTATCGACACTGATCAACGCTTGTTCTTTTTGCGCTTCGATTTGTTCTAGTTCTGCGCTATATACGGTTAACGTTGCCTGCGCCGTGTCGAAAATGGACTGCGAAGCCACACCATTTTTAAACATGCTCTGTTGACGCTTAAATTCTGCTGTTGCTTCATATATTTGTGCTTGTTTTGCTCGGTATTGAGCATTGATAATATTAAGTGACGCTTGCGCTTCTTTTAACGTATTTTTTTGCGTCAAATTGTCTATTTGGGCAATTAAATCACCTTTTTTAACCTGATCGCCGAGATTAACTGCAATATTGTCTATTTGTCCTGAAGCTTGAGAACCTACATCAACGAGGGTATAGGGATAAAGTACACCATTTGTTAAGACTACATTTTCTATATTGCCTTTTTTCACAAAGTCGGTAGTAAAAACAAGGTTTTGTTCATTTTCTGCAAAGTAGTATTTAATCGAGAAACCAACTCCAACAGCGAACAATATTAATATCGTTAGATGCTTTATTTTTTTATTCATGACTTACCTAATCTTATTAGTAAAAGTAGAAGTGCTTCTATGAAAGCGATTAGGATAAGTATAAGGGACAAATATAGGTAAAAAATGGAGATGGAAAATAAATTAACTCTTTGTATTTTAATAACTATTTTTATTTTTTATACAATTGTGTGGTAATTGTGTAGATGTGTTTTATTTATTACTTTATCCATCAAGCGTTATAGTGCTTTTGTAAGCATTAAAAAAAAATAAGCTATTTTCAATTAAAAAAAGTAATCACAGCCTTTGATTCCATTAAACTTATCTCTGCACATTAGCGTCTTTAATCATCATATCGTGGTTGTTTTACAAAATATTATGCCTATTTAATTAAACCTTAATACCATGCCCTCAGTATTAAGACTGAGGGAATACAATTTACTGATTATTTGAGATGAAGATCTTATCCAGCACGCATCATAATGAAACGTTAATCCCTCACTGAATCATTTCAAGTAGTTTTTATTTAATGAGTATTATTCATCATTTTTTCTTTTTGGTTATCAATTAGTCATATTTTTTATAAGTAAAGTGCGAATGATCGTATTAATTAGAAAAACAATATGCTCTAATGTGAACATTAAAGTGCGTTATCGAACATTTAGATCAAGGATTCCGAAATGAGCCTCAATAGAACAAACAATATTAAACAGCTAGCTGAAGAAGAGTTAGATGTCCTTATTTTAGGTGGTGGTATTAATGGTGCTGTTGCTGCGGCATCTTTGGCTGCTAAAGGCGTTAAAGTTGGACTAATCGATAAAGGAGATTTTGCAGGGGCAACCAGCTCTAACTCATCAAATCTCGCATGGGGTGGTATTAAATACCTAGAAAGCCATGAGTATCGTTTAGTGAATAAACTTTGTAAAAGCCGTAATAACTTAATGAAACATTACCCATCATCAGTGACTGAGGTTCGTTTCTTAACGACTATTCAAAAAGGGTTCCGCTTCCCTGTGTGGTTTGTGTTCATGGGGACGCTAGCTTATTGGTTATTCGGTCGTCTGTTCACTATGGCGCCTAAATACTTAACGCGTAATACGATTAAACAACTTGAACCAAGTATTAAAGTCACCGGCGCGCAAGCGGGTTTCGAATACTCAGATGCTTTTTTAAAAGATAATGATTCGCGCTTTGTATTCAACTTTATTACTGCTGCGGCAAAAAAATCAGCTATCGTTGCAAACTATGTTGAGTCGGTTAACGCGGTACGTGAAAATGACCAATGGGTGATACAAGCAAAAGATAAAACCAACGATCAAGCATTTACTATTAAAGCAAAAACGCTAATAAATGCGTGTGGCCCGTTAGTTGACCAAGTTAATAAAGGCACTAAACAGAAGACATCGCATCATCACTTATTTTCTAAGGGGGTACATTTAACGGTTGATCGCATTTCGAAAGAACATCGCGTACTAGCTTTCTTTGCTAGTGATGGACGTTTGTTCTTTGTGTTACCAATGGGCTCTAAAACGTGTATTGGTACAACGGATAACCAAGTTGAAAGCCATCAAACATCCGTTACGGATGAAGATCGCCAATTCATTCTTGATAATGCGAATACTTTATTAGAGTTAGATAAGCCATTAACTAAAGATGACATTATTGCTGAACGATGTGGCGTCCGTCCGTTAGCCATTGAAGCTGAAGAAGGTGTTGCTGACTGGGTTGCGTTATCTCGTAAGCATGCAATTGATGTTAATAAGGCAGATAAACACATCAGCATTTTTGGTGGAAAACTAACAGACTGTATTAATGTTGGCGATGAAGTTGCTGATATTATTGAAGATTTAGAAATTTCAATGAACCGTTCTGATGCACTTTGGTACGGCGAACCTGCTGATCAAGTTAAAGCTAAGTTTATGGGTGAGGTTGAAGAATTCAATATTGATAAGTTAACGCCAAAAGGTGCGCTTGAGCCTTTATCTAGTCGTTTCTGGCGTCGTTATGGCGAAGATGCATTTGTACTAGTTGAAGCGATTAAACAAAATCCAGCTAAAGCAAATCTTGCGCTTGAACATACTGAGTTTACTTGGGCTGAAATTGACTGGGTTGCCGAGAATGAAATGATTGTTAACCTTGATGACTTACTTCGTCGACGTTCAAAAGCAACATTAGTGATTCGTAAAGAGCTATTAGACAATGCAGAAGGGCTGGAAGCGATAAGTAAACGTTTGTTTGGTGATGATGCACAACAAAAAATGGATGAATTCCGTGGTCGAACTAATTTTAACCGCATTTAACTGTTAACGCCGCTTATTCATTATTTACTGATGTATATCCAGTGAAAATATAATGAAGTAAGTGGTGTTTATTTAGGAAAGTAATGTTCGTATTACTTTCCTAATGTTCGTTTGATTGTAGTATCAATCATAATGGTTATAGCGATTATTTTAATAAGTAAATTAGCTTCAATAAATAATCGTGATAACGACACTCTGCGACAATACACTATCCTGTAATAATCTATTAAAAACTCTCCCTACTTTTAACCTGATTTATAATTCTGTTCTTATACTCATTCTGTTTTTAACTTTATTTTTAGCTATTCTTCGGCTATTACGTGCGGTGAATCCACGAATTGGCAGTGAGTACTTTACGCTAATTAGCCTTATATCAAGTAAGCTCTGCATTAAGCTATTTTATTAACAGATACCAGTGGGAGATCTGAGGGAAGGTTAGTGTGATTACTATAAATTTTATCAAACTCAGACAATGAAGCGACTTTCACCGAAGCGGAAATCGTCCATTTAGTGGCATCGGCTACTAACCAAGTTTGTCGTGAGTTTTTTACAATACATCTTGAAATCTCTGCTTCAGCGGTTTCATGTTCCATTGCTGAATGACTACTCGTCACCGCTGCGCAGCCTAATATGCCGATGTCTGCTTCAAAATCATTGAAGAACTCTGTGACATTATTACCAACCACATCTTGTTGTTGTGATCGAAATAACCCTCCTGCAATATAGACCTCAATATCAGGGTTCATTTCTAGAATGCGAACAACCTGTAAGTTATTGGTGATCACACGGTGTTTGGTTTTTAAATAATAGGCAATACGCGTTACTGTCGTGCCGATCCCCATAATGATGGTTGAACCATCAGGAATAGCATTGGCGACTTTTTTGGCTATTTGATCTTTTACATCAAACTGTATATCACTACGATATTGGTAACTGCTATTGGTCAATTGTGCAGGTAATCCTACACCGCCATGGATACGGCGAGCATAACCTGCTTTACAAAGTTGATTAACGTCTCGGCGAATAGTCTGCGTTGTCACTTGAAAGTGTTCAGACATCGTTTCTATCTGAATATCTTCCTTCTTACGTAAGCGCAGTAAAATATTTTGCTGACGAGCGTTAAGTTTTATCATGTGTTAACAAATACATCTGGTTTGTCAGTAATAATAATGTCGACGCCCCAAGATCTAAATTTATCTGCTTGTGTTACATCGTTAAGTGTCCAAATAACCAGTTTAAGTCCTGCATCTGTGATTGTCTTTGCCATCGTTTTATCTAATATTTTATGATCAAGATGTACGCTATATAGGTTCAGAGGCTTTAATTTTTCTAACGTAGCTAGTGGGTTATGTTCAGTAATATAACCTAATCGAATATCTGGTATGACTTGATGACAATGCGCTAGTGCTAATTCAGAGAAGCTAGACAAGATGAGCTTTTCATTTGGAAAGTTTACGTTAGTTAATACCTTTGCGATCTCATTCACTAGCGGTTCAGCTTGATGTGGGTGATGAATCTTAATTTCAAGATTCATACTTAAATCATTCTCCATGAAGAACAATAAAGTATGTTCAAGCGAGATAATCTGTTCACCAATAAACGCGTCTGAGAACCAACTTCCGGCATCTAATGCTTGTAGTTGACTAAACGTTAAATCAGCCACTAAGCCTTCACCGTTTGTGCAACGGTTAACCGTTTCATCATGGAAGATGATAGGTGTTTTATCTGCGCTAAGTTGCGTATCTAACTCAATCCATTTAGCACCAGATTGCAGTGCTTTTTTAAAACCTGATAACGTATTTTCTGGCGCTAGTGAAGCTGCACCACGATGGCCTGCAATCATAAATTCACCTGTAATGTTCATTTGAACGTTAATGACTTGTTAATAGCTAGGTTAATAATAATACATTTTAGAAAATATAAAAGGCTTAAAAATACAACAGGCTGTCATATTAACTTAACAATTCAATGGTATTTATACGTTCTGGTCTACATTTTTGTAACCTACTATTTGCACGATAATGATTTTCATATGACTCTACAAATGTTCATATGAATAATGTTGTATGAGTTAACAAAAAAGCACATACAACTTATCTCACTATTTTTTTTGTTTTAATAAACGAACTGATTTATTAAAACTAACTTTACAAACAAAGGTACTATTTATGATAAAGGTAATCGGAACCGTATTAACAGCTGTTGCATTGCTTGTTGGTTGTGGCGAAAAACCTACTGATACAACGAAAGGCGCAGACGTTGCAAAAACAGTTGAGCCAATCGATATCAATATGAGTTTGGTATTTACTCAAAATGAATTATTAACGCAAGAGCTAATCAAAGCGACTGATAAAATTCGTGAACGTACTGACGGTGGTGTGAATATCAAAGTTTATCCTGGTGGGCAATTACCAGTCTATAAAGATAACCTTGAGCAAGTTGTTAATGGCGCCGATTGGATTGCTGTAGAAGATTTAAGTTACCTTGGTGATTATGTTCCTGATTTCGCTGCGTTAGCTGGCCCAATGTTATATAACTCTTACGATGAATATCTAGCAATGATGGACACTAAGTTAGTCGCTGATTTAACTGCTGAAGTTGAAAAGAAAGGGATTAAAGTGTTAAACGCTGATTACATGTTTGGTTTCCGTCATATGATCACGAATAAAGAAATTAAAAGCTCTGCAGATATGTCAGGCATGCGTATTCGTGTTCCTGGTAGCCAGTTATTCATTAGCACATTAACGTCGATGGGCGCTGCGCCTGCATCATTACCTTTCCCTGAAACCTACGCAGGTGTTCAACAAGGTGTTGTTGATGGGCTTGAAGGTTCAATTTTGACTATGTACTCAACTAAAATGTATGAAGTGGCTAAAAACATGTCATTAACTAAACATTTCTTGGGTACTGTAGGTCTTTATATCTCACCTAAAGTTTGGGATAAATTTACACCTGAGCAACAGCAAATTATTAATGAAGAACTAGCGGCTGGTGCGATTTCAAATACCACTGAATTAGTTAAGTTAGACAGTGAGTACACTCAAAAACTACAAGATCTAGGCGTTAAATTTAATGAAGTTGATAGCGCTGAATTCAGTAAATTAACCGCTGATGTTTATAACCAATTCCCAGCTTGGAGTGATGATATCCGTAGCCGAATTGGTGCCGAACTTGAAAAAATTCGTGCTGCTGAATAAGCTAAAAAACAAGTTTTAAAAAAGTATTATCAAGTAACTGCTTTATTGTATTTTCAATAAGGCAGTTATTTTTTTAACGTTAGATAATTATTACTGAAATTTCATTCACACCATTAGCGATTACTTCAATAATTAGTCTTTAACCGTCATATTTTGAAGGTTTTGAATGGCTAATTTTATTGCGTTTTATATTGAGGTGAGTGTGACTAATAATAAAATTTAATTAACAACCATTATATCAATTAGTGAAGTAGGAGAAGTCATGGGCTTCTTAGTTAAAAATTTTGAAGAAATATTCGCATCCATTGCAATATCGATTACCATTTTGATGGTCATTATTAATGTATTCCTTCGTTATGGATTTGGTTTTGTTGTGCCATGGAGCGAAGAGCTAGCCGTTATCTGTTTTATTTGGTCTGTCTATTTCGGTATTAGCTCATGCTACAAACATAAGCTACACATGGGGGTTGATGTTGTTATCGCATTATTACCTGAAAAAGCAAAAATCCCGTTTAATCTTGTGGTTTTATCATTCTTATTAGTAATCAATTTGATCCTTGCTTACTTAAGTTACGACTACATGATGCTCTCTAATAAAGTTTCTCCTGTGATGGGCATGTCTTACTTTACGATTAACGGTGTGTTGTTTTTGTGTTTCTCTTTGATGACGATCCATACCGTAAACTTCATTCGAAGTGATTTAAAACAGCTATTCAAAAAGCAACCCAATACTATATAGGTGACACCGTGGAAATCTATCTTCCAATTATTATGTTGTTCGTTTTATTTTTATTAAACGTTCCCATCGCATTTTCATTAATCGCTTCTTCGTTGGTTTATTTTTTATTTATTAATACCTCGATTCCAGTCAGCTTAGTGATGCAACGTTTTATTTCATCAGCTTCATCATTTCCGTTATTGGCGATACCCTTCTTTATTATGGTGGGATCGGTCATGAATTATTCTGGAATAAGTCGTAGTTTACTGTCACTTGCAGATTCATTGATTGGGCATAAAACCGGTGGTCTTGCACATGTGAACGTCGCATTAAGTACATTAATGGGTGGGATTTCTGGCTCTGCTAATGCTGATGCGGCAATGCAGTCTAAAATACTTGCACCTGAAATGACTAAACGTGGTTATGACTTGCCTTTTACGGCGGCAATAACTGCGGCATCATCAAGTATTAGCCCTGTGATTCCACCTGGTATTAATCTTATTATTTACGCGTTATTAGCTAATGTGTCAGTGCACGAAATGTTCATTGCGGGTTATGTGCCTGCCTTCATGATGGCGTTATCTTTGATGGTCACTATTGCAATCATTGCTAGACGTAGAAAATACGCCCCTTCAAGAACAGAAGCAGCACCTGCTAAAGAACGTCTACATTATTTAGGTAAAGCAATTCCTGCTTTATTAATTCCATTTGGCATTATTTTAGGGATGCGTTTTGGTTTATTTACACCGACTGAAGCGGGTGCTATTGCTGTTTTGTTGTGTGCCATTATTGGGTTGTTTATTTACCGTGAATTAAAAGTTAGCCATTTTCCTGCCATCTTCAAAGAGACAATTCAAGGCACTAGCAGCGTGATGTTCATTATCATTGGTGCGATGATTTTTGGTTATTACATGACGTTGGAGCAGATCCCTCAGAATGTGGCTTCTGCCTTGATTTTAGTCACTGATAACAAGCTCGTCTTATTAATGCTAATCAATTTGTTGTTATTGATTGTTGGTATGTTCATTGAAGGTGGGGCGGCAATGATCATTTTAACGCCGCTATTACTACCTGCTGTATTGAACCTTGGTGTTAACCCTGTTCACTTCGGTATTATCGTGATTGTTAATATTATGATTGGTGGAGTCACACCGCCATTTGGCTCGATGATGTTTACAGTTTGTTCGATACTTAAAGTAAAACTGGTGGACTTTGTTCGTGAGGTATTACCTCTCTTATTCGCATTATTAGTTGTATTAATGTTGTTAACTTATTCAGAAGGTTTAGTGATGTTCTTACCTAACTTATTATAAGTCGATTAATTTTAAGTTACTGATTAATAATTTGATTTATAGGTGGGTTATTCAGTCGATAGGTTAATAAATACAAACGAACAAGCACCATAGATATTAAGAGATATGATGAAACTACCAAAAAATACATTAACTAATGAATGGAAAGAGGTGCAGTGGGTATTGACCGATGTTGACGATACGTTAACTTGGAAAGGTCAGTTACCACCAGAAACCTTAATCGCCTTGTCTGCATTACAACAAGCAGGTCTTAAAGTGGTTGCTGTGACAGGTGCGTGTGCAGGGTGGTGTGACCATATTGCACAACTTTGGCCTGTTGATGCCGTGATTGGTGAAAACGGTGCATTCATTATGGAGAAAAAGGAAGGGTACTTAACACTTCGTTCCGGTGCGCCGATGTCAACTATCGTCGATAATCAAATTAAGTTAAAGCAGCAAATTGTTGAGTTGTTGTTGGCTTATCCTGATTTGAATCTAACCTTAGATCAATCATATCGCTTGTGTGAAGTGGCTATTGATATCGGGCAAAACCGAGAACCGGTATCACCAGAAATAATCGCTGAAGTTGTATCTAAAATTAAACAGTTAGGGGCGAGTGCGACGGCAAGCTCCATTCATATTAATAGTTGGTATGGAGAACACTCTAAAAAAGCCACTTCATTAGCATTCTTGCATGAAAAAGGCTTATCAGAGTCCCAAATAACATCTCAAGCTTGTTATGTTGGTGATTCATTAAATGATGAATTCATGTTTGCTACATTACCTAAAAGTGTTGGAGTGGCTAATATTAAGAAGTATTGGGATAAGCTTCAGCATCATCCTGAGTTTGTTATGTCAGAATCTGGTGGTTATGGTTTTGCTGAGTTTGTAAAACAGTTATTAGCGATTAAAGGAGCAGCGTAGTAGAGCATTCAAATTGAATAATATAGTTAATTATTCCTTTCGTTATTCGGTAGTTTACCTAGAGTGATTTTATTTTGGTGTAAGTTATCATCACTGTTCGATATCATAACTCGAACTTTTTTATTAAATATAGATTTTATTATTCATTCTCGAGAAAGCTCTCATTATGAATACATAATGAGAGCTTTAATAATGTGATAAAATTATTTTATTTTATTTTTACTGTTGGTCTTTTTCTTATTCTGCGCTGTTATTTTGATCGGCGGTAAAAGGTGTAATTTATTGTGTATTGCGTGATGAATAAAAGACAACTTAGTGCGTACTGCTTGTGTTAGTACAAACGGGTAAGCATCTGATAATCCCATACTTCTATTTAATGAATTAAGCATCACTGAAAAATCCATCCACGTATCTAAAATACTATTTATGTCGGTTTGTCTTCGAAAATAAGAAGCATCCTGAGGTAAATTTAATTCCCCAAGTTCTTCTGTATCGGCTTCAACTCCTGAAGTTGAGCCAGCCATTGAAAAATTTTGTGCCGTTTCTAAGGTATCTATAATATGCATATAGTGCGCCCACGTTTCTGCCCAGTCTTCATAAGGGTGCATGGTCGCATATTCGCTGATAAAAGTATCACGCCAATTTTGTGGGGCGCCTTGCTCGTAATGTTGATTGAGTGCTTCTTGATAATCTAATTGATCATCACCAAAGTACTGTTTACATAAAGCGTGTTTTTTCGGTGAGTGAGTAATTAGTTGATCAAAATAATAGTGGCCTAATTCATGGCGGAAATGACCAAGCAGTGTACGATATCGTTCACCCATTGCATGCTTTGTTTGAGAACGAGCTACATCGTCAGCTTCTGCTAGGTTAATAGTGATATGTCCACAATCATGTCCTGTGAATACTGTTTCATGCCCTGCTAGTGGGCTGGTGAAATGGTCATTTACATCTCTGTCAGCTATAAAATCAAAACTTAACCCTGTTTCAGGATTTTCACTGAGAGCTTGTAGCGGAATGGGCAGTGCTTTTAAGGTATAAAGTGCACGGCGCTTAGCGGTTTCCATTTTTTTCCATAAAGGAATATGTTCAACAATATTTAGGTCGGGAACTGTTTCATTAAAGCGACATCCAAAGCACAGCATTTCTTCGTTATCTGGATCAGGTACAAAGGTACTTAAATTAACCATGCCATTACAGGCATTAAATTGTTCATTATTGTCACATTTTTTATAATGAATTTTTGGGGTTGCTGCTTTAAAAAATAAGCCTGTTTTTTGATCAAGTTCATAAGGTTCTACTTGGTCAAATTCATCATCCAATCCAACGGTTCTTGAGCAAGCAATGCAGTGAGTGCTTTCAAAAAATAAAATAGGTTGATCTTTGCAATTACATTGGAATGTTTTCATATTAATACCGGAGAATAAAGGGATGGAAAAAGCATAGTTCATTATCGAGTATCGTACTCAATTCAACTCAACAAACATTAAGCATGTTTTAGACATTATACGACTTAGCTATGTACAATAATAAATATAAAAATAATCAATAATATATTTGAATTAATACCATCATTGATTATTTTGTGCATAGCTAAATGACAACATAATAATAATGGTATTTGATTCTTTTAATCGAGGTTATCGACTAGATTCGCTGTAATAAATCAGATTTCTTACTATTATATTCATCATCTGTCAGCGCGCCTAAATCACGTAGCTCAGCTAATTTCGCTATACTTTCTAGTGTTTGGTTTGTTGTTTCAGTATTTGAATTATTTGTAATCGTTTTATTTACATTCGGTTGATTTGGAACAAACTCAGGTGCCGTATTTTTTTCTGTAAAGTTATCTTGCTGTACAAAGTTAGTTTGCGGCGCAGGAGGCATTGCTTGGCCTGAAACTAAAGGTAAACTATTCACGCTCAGTGTACCAAATTGACTACTAAAACTGAGAGAATCATTACTACCTTGCTGTTGACTTACACCGCCAATATTATGGTTTAGTGTGTCGTATACAGAAACTTGTCCATTTAATTCAACAGCTAATCGATTAGGAAAAACAGCATAACGGCTATTATTTTGTGCACCACTACTGAATGGAGTGCCTAAATTAACTGGCCACCATTGATTACTACCGGGTGTACCTGCTGGGATCATTGGAAATATTTGGTTATTACTGAGTATGTTTGATAGTTCGTTACATATGTTATCAACCGTGGTTTTCAGACCATTATTAAACATGTCGCCAACCATTGTCATACCACCACGCATCCATTGGCCAGAACCGCCTAATTCAGGACAGTTGAATTGTGCCATGGAGCAGCCACCATTATTCACAGCAACTAACATGTGGACGACTGCATCGTGGCTTAAGCCATAACGTGATGCTATATCATTGACGAAATTTTCACCAATATCAGTTAGCTTTTGCATACGAAATTATCCTATTAGGTAAATTGGTTTGATGTTACTGAACCGAAGAAACCGGGCCATTTGAAGTGTATTATTTATTAGCATTTTATTAGTAATATTGAACATTATGATATGAATAAAATATTTGAACGAATGTTGCTCAAATTGCTTATTTTATCTTAATAAATTTTGCTCGTTTTTTTATTATTTAAACGCTCAAAAGATGCTCTATCATAGCATCTTTATTAACCTTCTTAGCAGGTTTATTGTTAACTTTTTTTGACGTTAGGTAAGGCGTACATTAAATATAATTAATCTCTTTTTTAATAAGTACTTATATCCTTTTTCTTTATTATTTTATAATTATAAGTGGGCCGTGCGGTTAGATTTTATAGTGATAGCGGGTCATGGTTTATTATTACAGAGGTTTGTATTCCATTATTAATCTATTTATTTCGTTAAGGCAGGGCTTTTAAATGCTAATAACCATCACTAAAAAGATATTCAAAAAGGATTCATATTTTTCTTAAGATTTAAGATAAAGGAGAAGTGGTTTTTTCTGACTTATCTTTCATTCTTTACTAGAGATTAAGTTTATACTGGATAGCTATTTTACTGTTTTTTAGTACTATTTTAGTGCATTTCTTGCACCATGGATTATATGGAGTACTATTTTTTATTGTATTTAACGGGGATTCATCCTGTTAATTGATTGATTTAGACTGCTAATCAAGCTAAAGCCCTTATTTTTTTGTATTTGAAGTAAGTGGAATAAATATTGCAGAAAATAAAATCAACACCAAATAACATTTTCATGTTATTTATATAGTTGCGTATCATTAAAGGGGATTAGTTGATGACCATTACTGTTGGTATTACACACCATACTGAATATAAATATGACCGTTCAGTTAAGATGGGGCCGCACATATTTCGTTTACGTCCTGCACCCCACAGCCGCACTAAAATTAAAAGTTATTCTTTAAAAATTGTACCCGAAGATCATTATATAAATTGGCAACAAGATCCTTTCGGTAATTATCAAGCAAGAGTTGTATTTAATAAACCCACCACAGAATTCAGCTTTACCGTTGATTTAGTCGCAGAACTGACCGTTATCAATCCTTTTGATTTCTTTTTAGAAGAATATGCCGAAGAATTTCCATTTGTTTATGACTCTCTATCAAAATCTGAGCTTGCACCTTACTTAAAAAAACGTAAAGCGAGTCCAAAATTCCTTGAGTTGATAGCATCCTTACGCCCAAAAGAACCGCTTCGTAGTGTTGATTTTTTAGTGGCTGTAAATCAGGTTATCTATGAGCTAGTGGGTTACGGTATTCGTTTAGAGCCAGGTGTACAAACTGCTAATGAAACAATCACTAAAGGAACGGGGTCGTGTCGTGACTCGGCTTGGTTATTAGTACAGTTATTCCGTCATCTTGGCTTAGCTTCTCGATTTGTATCGGGTTATTTGGTGCAATTAACGTCTGATCAAAAATCATTAGATGGCCCAAGTGGCCCTGAAGAAGACTTTACTGATTTACATGCTTGGACTGAGGTTTATATTCCAGGCGCTGGTTGGATTGGGCTTGACCCTACTTCTGGTTTATTCGCCGGAGAAGGTCATATTCCATTAGCTTGTACACCAGAACCAAGTTCAGCAGCGCCAGTAACAGGTGGAATAGACGATTGTGAATCTGAGTTTAGTTTCTACAATAAAGTAACGCGTGTACATGAAGACCCTCGAGTTACCAAACCTTATTCTGAAGTCCAATGGGCTGCTATCAATCGTTTAGGTCAGCAAGTTGATAATGTTTACGATGAAGAAGGTATCCATTTAACCATGGGGGGAGAACCTACGTTCATTTCTATTGATGATATGGAACACCCACAGTGGAATACTGAAGCCGATGGGAAACAAAAAAGAGAATTAGCTCAAGATTTATTTGTAGAAATGAATAAAGTCTTTACGGTTGGTGGTTTTACGCATTATGGACAAGGTAAATGGTATCCAGGAGAGCCTTTACCACGTTGGCAGTATGCTTGTTATTGGCGTAAAGATGGCGTGCCTTTGTGGAAAGACGCTAAGCTGTTAGCTGATCCGAATAAGGATTATAAATTAGACCATACAGACACCAAACAATTTGCTGAAAAATTATGTGGTGCATTAGGTTTAGGCGATAAAGCATTAACCACTGCCTATGAAGATATTCTTTACCACATGTGGCAAGAAGCGTCTTTACCTGTAGAGCTAAACCCAGAGCAACCCGAATTACTTGATGCAATGAGCCGTAAAGGTTTATTAGCAAAAATGGAAAAAGGGATAGAAAAACCAGTCGGTTATGCATTACCTTTAAAATGGAATGACGGCAAAAATTGCTGGCAATCATGTACGTGGGAGTTTAAACGTGGGCATTGTTTCTTATTGCCGGGTGAATCACCATTAGGCTACCGCTTACCGTTAGACAGCCTTGATTGGACTGAAAATATAATAGATCGTGACCCCTTTGATATTCCTGATGATTTTGAAAAACCAGGTAGAGTTAAAAAAGGTTTTATCGGCAAAGAGATGGTTAAAACCGCACTTGTGTTAGAAGTGAGAGAAGGGCGTATGTATATATTTATGCCGCCTACCAGTCACTTCGAACAATATATGGGCTTATTAAATGCTATTGAAAAAGTAGCTAAAGGTTTAACTATTCCCGTCGTCATAGAAGGGTATACGCCGCCAAAAGATAGCCGTGTTGAAAAATATGCGGTGACACCGGATCCAGGTGTAATAGAAGTTAATATTCACCCGTCAGTTTCTTGGAAACAATTAGTTGAAAGAACCACAACTTTATACGGCTTAGCAAAACAGTGTCGTTTAGGTACTGATAAGTTTATGGCAGATGGCCGTCATACCGGTACTGGTGGTGGTAATCATGTGACATTAGGTGGTGAAACGCCGGATCAAAGTCCTTTCTTACGTCGACCTGATATTTTAAGAAGTTTTATTACTTTTTGGCAGCATCATCCTGGTTTATCTTATTTGTTTTCTGGTCTATTTATTGGGCCAACAAGTCAAGCACCACGTGTAGACGAAGCTAGAGACGAAGTGTTGTACGAGTTAGAAATTGCTTTCTCGCATATGCCGATGGGCGAAGTGCCTGAACCTTGGTTAGTTGACCGATTATTGCGTAACTTATTGGTTGATTTAACGGGTAATACACATCGAGCTGAGTTCTGTATTGATAAGTTATATTCACCTGATTCTGCAACTGGCCGTTTAGGGATTGTTGAATTTAGGGGCTTTGAAATGCCACCTCATTCACAAATGAGTTTGGTACAAATGTTATTGTTACGTACCTTATTGGCTTGGTTTTGGAAAACGCCTTACCATAAACCATTAATACGTTGGGGCACTGAGCTGCATGATAAGTTCCTATTACCACAATACGTTGAGAATGATTTAGGGGAAGTTGCGCGAGACCTACAACAAGCTGGTTTCAACTTCCAACTTAGTTGGCTAAACCCATTCTTTGAATTTAGGTTCCCAGTGTGTGGTACGCGAGAAATAGACAACATTACATTAGAGTTGAGAACCGCGATTGAACCTTGGCATGTACTAGGTGAAGAAGCGAGTGCTTCTGGTACTGCGCGTTATGTTGATTCGTCATTAGAAAGAGCCCAAATCAAAGTTAAAGGTATGATCAGTGACCGCTATATTATTACGTGTAACGGGCGTCGTGTACCTCTGAAATCGGTTAAAGGTAAATCTAAAGATGAAATGGTAGCAGGTATTCGTTACCGTGCTTGGCAACCACCAACTGCATTGCATCCAACCATTGGTGTACATGCTCCGTTAGTCATTGATTTAATTGATACATGGGTAGGCCGTTCATTAGGCGGATTTGTATATCATGTAAGTCATGCTGGTGGGCGTAATCCAGAAACCTTACCTGTTAATGCGTTTGAAGCTGAAGGACGTAGAGTTGCTCGCTTCTGGGAACATGGACATACCCCTTCTTTATTGGCGACTGATGAAGCTGCTTGGAGTCCATCTGCAGTTAAACATAGTTTCCAATCTGCTGGGGCTGTTACTGAGTTTGTTATTCCTGAAGAGGAAAGTATCAACGAAGACTACCCAAATACCTTAGATTTACGCAGACAACCAACCTTTAAATAAAGGTAGGACCTAAATCACTCTACCTTTACCTTATTTAAGGTAGAGTGATTCATTACTTCTTACTTCCGTTATATGATGATGGTCACTGACTATCAAATGGAGCACTTTCAGCTTGTATATTAAAAACCACTCTATGTCGGCATTGCCTAAATGGCTGTCCTTATATCTGAAAACCCCTCATGTTCATGACGAACTGGCTAATCATGGCGGTGATTCACCTGAACAGTGGGATACCTTATTTAATCGACTAGATAGTTTAACAGCTGAAGATATTAGCAGCCGTGCCATAGAAATTAGTCAACTATTACAAAATGGTAATACTAACCTCGAAAGTCAATCTCAGTGGCATTTTGATCCCTTACCTTTTATGTTCTCTAAATCAGAGTGGGCTTTACTGGAAGAGGGCATTAAACAAAGAACCATTTTATTAAACAAAATTCAGCAGGATATTTACGGAGAACAAAAGTTATTACTTGATGGGCATATTTCAGCACAACAATTATATCAAGATAGTAATTACCTTCGTGAGGGCTTTAGTCTTCCTCCTGAAGAGTTAAAGTTATTTTTTACTGCGCTTGATGTCTACAGAACGCCTTCTGGTGAATTCAAAGTACTGGCGGATCATTGCCAATGTCCTTTAGGTATGGGGTTATTAGTTGAAAGCCGTATTATTGCTCGTCGTATTATGGCTGAAGAATTTGCAGAGTGTAATGTTCAGCAAATTAAAGGTTTCTTGAAGCATTTCCAAGAAGGCATTAACGAATATACTCAATATATGGAAGATCCTAGAGTCGTTATTCTGACTCAAGGTAGTGATGACCCAAATTATAATGAACATGCTTTTTTATCTGCATACTTTGGCTATACCTTAGTGCAAAGTGCCGATTTGACCGTACGTAATGGTGAAGTTTGTTTAAAATCATTACAAGGTTTAGGCAAAATCAATGTCATTATTCGCTGGGTAGCCGATCGCTTTATCGATTCATTAGAGCAAACCGAATATTCATTACATGGCATTCCAGGGTTATTACAGGCAGTACGTGAAGGATCGGTTAAAGTCTTAAATCCATTTGGTAGTGGGGTGTTATCGTCACCAGTAATTCAATGCAATTTAGCGAAATTATCGGAACAGCTTTTAAATAAGCCGCTTATTATCGGTGAGCCTAATTATTATAATGTAGAGCAAGCTAAAGCGTTAGATTGGGATTTACTTGAGTTCGTCAGTTATAAAAATAAACGGGTTAAGTTAGATGGTACTAAAGATGTGGATAAAATCACCTTATTGATTGATGAGGAGCCTGATAACTATTACTTTCAAGATAAACCTATTTTTAGTACTGCCCCTTTTTGGGATGATGGAAAGCTAATTGCTAAACCCGTTATTTTTAGGTGTTATGCTTTAACAACTAAAAATGGTGTTGAAGTATTACCTTCTGCTTTATGTTTTTCTAATGAGATAAGTAATGATCCAAATGTGTCTGGTTGGATTAAAGATACTTGGATAAATACCGCAGATAAGACTGATTTAGACCTACACAATGTACCTAATCCAATCAAAAAAAGAATGGATGTAACTCTATTAGAAGGTGTTATTTCTAGTAGAACTGCAGAGCATTTATTTTGGTTAGGACGATATTTAGAAAGATGTGAAAATACCGTGCGTATTTTGCGTATTTTTATAGATAGATACACTGAACTGGCTATCTCTCCAGATGCAACTCGACTAAATATTGTCGGTCGATTTTCAAATGCCATTCGCACACAACACATTGTATATCCATATATAGAACAACAAGCAAAATTAGATGACTTTGATCCTCTATTATCCAAGCAAGTGGCCTTCCAATTGTTAGCTGATGAACAATGTGCAGGCAGTATCATTAATACACTTAAATACCTGTCGAATGCTGCAGTACAAACTCGTGAGCTATTATCTCATGACAGTCGAAGAATGATTGATGATATTAATACGCAGGTTCAACTACTAAAAAATATTAACATCAACATTTCCACTCGTGCGATGCAAAGCATGCTGGATAGAATCATAGGATCTATCATGGCCTTTAATGGCTCAATTGCGGATTGTATGCCTAATAGTAATGGTTGGTTCTTATTAGAAATTGGCCGTCGGATTGAACGAAGTATTCAAATAACGTCATTAAGTTCTGCGTTATTGACCGAAGAGCTAGATGAATCAGAAGAGATTGGTTTAATAGAAGCGGTATTGAGTTGCCAAGTAAGTTTAGTGACACATAAGCGTCGTTATCGTATGTACCAAAGTATCGGGACCGGATTAGAGTTATTATTATTGGATGCGGAATATCCACGATCGCTACTTTTTCAGTTAGAGCAAATTAATCAACTTTGCCAACACCTCCCAACTAAACGTCGACCTGGACTCATTGCTGCACACGAAAAAGCAATTTTGTTATCTAAAACAACTTGTTATTTAACTGAAAAAGATTATCTACAAAAAAGTGTTGAGGGGCAGCGTCAACAATTAATAGAATTTAGCCATAATATTCGTATGAACTTAGATACTTTTTGTGATGTATTACTACTACAATACTTCTCTCATACGCAAACAGCTAATAAATTAAACTGGACCAACATTGAACAAGCTCAATCGTGAAATATAAAATAAAACATACCACCACATACCATTACACGGACTTTGTAAGCTTGTGTCAAAACCAAGCCCGCTTAACACCGAAAACGGATCGTGGACAAATATGCCATCACAGTCGCATTGAAATTTATCCTCCGACAAACTACTTACGTCAGTTTACGGACTATTTTAATAATAATGTGACTGTTTTTGAAATTGCTACTCAACATAAAATATTAACAGTCACCATGATCAGTGAAGTTGAACTACTGATAGGGGCGAATAACAATTTAAATGACCTTGATATTACGTGGGAAAAAGTTCGTGATTTGCTAGTGAAACCCAATACAACAGAACTATTAAAAGCGTCTGAATTTACTTTGCCATCGCAGCTTACGCCTCTAGATGAGGGAATTAAAGATTATGCTTTAGTGTCTTTTACACCTAAGAAAAATTTAATTGATGCATGTAATCACTTAATGGCACGAATTTTTCATGAATTTTATTATGATCCTGGTTTTACTACGATTAGCACGCCTTTAAGTGTTGTTTTTGCACAAAAAAGGGGCGTTTGCCAAGACTTTGCACACTTTGCACTAGCTTGCTTACGTAGTATGGGATTAGCTGGAAGATATGTTAGTGGATACATTGAAACAATGCCGCCCGAAGGTGAAGAAAAATTAGAAGGTGCCGATGCAACGCATGCTTGGTTCGCTGTGTTTTTCCCTGGTGTAGGCTGGGTTGATTTTGATCCTACTAACAACGTTTTACCCACTGACCAACATATCACTTTAGCCGTTGGACGAGATTTTTCTGATGTCACTCCTTTAAAAGGAGTTGTGTTTGGTGGTGGTTCTCAGCAATTAGATGTAGCGGTAGATATGATTCGATTAGAGTAATTTTTACAACTTTATATTTTTATATAAGTTAATAATGAAAAAGGCGGAACAGTGTATGGGAATTGATTGGAAAGCGTATAACACAAATGGGTTTTTTGATGAATTAATTGATGGAAAAGGAAACGTCAGATTACACGGGAAGCAATTAGCTCAATTTTTTTCTAGCTTATCAGGAGAAGAATTAACAAAAGCAAGAGCAGTTGCAGATTTAGCGATTAAAGAAATGGGTATTAGCTTTACGGTTTACGATGAAGGAAACATGATAGATAGGGCATGGCCCTTTGATATTATTCCTCGTACTATTGGCAAAAAAGAATGGCAAGGTATAGAGGTCGGCTTGAAACAACGTGTTGAAGCGTTGAATCTATTTATTGATGATTTATACCATGACCAAAAAATTATAAAGGACGGTATTTTTCCAAAAGGTTTATTAGAAAAATCTGTTAATTTTCGCTCTCAATGTGTCGGTATTAATCCTCCTAATAAAATATGGGCACATATTTGTGGCTCTGATTTAGTCCGAGATGGTAGTGGTACTATGTATGTACTGGAAGATAATTTACGTGTTCCTTCCGGTGTATCATATATGCTTGAAAACCGTTCAGTAATGAAACGTGTTTTCCCCGAATTATTTGAGCAAGTTTCAATCTTGCCTGTCGATGATTATCCTTCGCAACTGTTTGATATGTTAGCGGCAATGTCTCCACGTCCTCAAGATAAACCTGAAGTGGTTGTATTAACACCTGGTGTCTTTAATTCTGCTTATTTTGAACATTGTTATCTGGCTCAAGAGATGGGTTGTGAATTGGTCGAAGGCAGAGATTTAGTCGTAGAAAAAGATGATTGTGTGTACATGAGAACAATCACTGGTTTACAACGAGTCGATGTTATTTATCGTCGAATTGATGATCTGTTTTTAGATCCAGAAGCGTTCTTACCTGATTCTCAATTAGGCGTTCCTGGCTTAATGCGAGCTTGGTCTAAAGGTAATGTTGCTTTAGTTAATGCACCTGGTGCGGGTGTTGCGGATGATAAAGTTGTTTACGCTTATGTGCCTGAGATGATCAAGTATTACTTAGGCGAAGATGCAAAACTGGCTAATGTTCCAACTTTTAAGTGCATGGATCCAAAAGAGTGTGACCATGTTATTAAAAACATCGATAAGTTGGTGATTAAACCTGCTAATGAATCAGGTGGTTACGGTTTATTAATTGGACCTAAGTCGACTAAAAAGCAGCAGCAAGAAACCATTGCACAAATTAAAGCAGACCCAAGAAACTGGGTAGCTCAACCTACATTAGATTTGTCTACTGTACCAACCTTAGATGGCATTGAACCTGATGGTCGTCATGCTGACTTAAGGCCTTTTATTTTATCATCGGGTAAAGACACTCAAGTAACAACGGGTGGTTTAACACGTGTTGCCATGGTGAAAGGTTCCTTGGTGGTGAATTCATCACAAGGTGGTGGTAGTAAAGATACTTGGATTGTTGACGAAGAGGCGAAATAATATGTTATCAAGAGTATGTGAAACTTTATATTGGGTGTCTCGCTATATTGAACGTGCAGAAAATGTAGCGCGTTTAATTAATGTTAATAACATGTTGATTATGGATTTACCTAAAGGTGTGAGTACAGGGTGGGAGCCTTTAATTGACATTATTGGTGTGCGACAAGCATATCAAGAAAACCATACCGACTTTTCTGAATCGAAAGCCTTACGCTACTTGTTAGTTGGGCATGATAATAACTCGTCAATTCTTAACTCGATTATCTCTGCGCGTGAAAGTGCACGTACTATTCGTGATGTGATACCAAGAGATGTATGGGAAGAGATTAATTCTTTATATTACTATGTTAAAGATAATCAAAACGAAGGGTTGAGTAAGCGTGGTCGATTTGCTTATTTAAAGAAAATCATTGAATCTACTCATATGATATTCGGTACATTAGATGCCACAATTAATCATGATCAAGGTTATGTTTTTATTCGATTTGGTTTAATGATCGAACGTGCCGATATGACCTCTCGTATTTTGGATATTCGTTCTGCGACATTAATTACCAGTGACGAAGCTAAACCCTATGAGAATATTCAATGGATTAGTTTATTACGCTCAATGAGTGCGTATCAAATGTATCGCCAGCAAATGGGAGTACGTGTACAACGTGCTGACGTTATAGAATTTATTATGCACAGTGAAGTTTTCCCTCGCTCGATTTTATTCTGTTTATATGAGCTAAAACAGCTAATGGAACCCCTTATCCATTCTGTAGAGTTGATTAAATTAATCGATGAAGTCATTCAGGAATTAAAAAATAAAGATGTAAGAGCACTTAAAAATAGTGATTTACATGATTACATTGATCAAGTACAAATTAAGTTAGCAGGGCTCCATAATGAACTAGCAGAGTCATACTTCTTAAAGCCACCTGAAGTGACTGAATAAAAGAATAAAAGAATAAAACGAATGAAGTGATCAAATATTGTACGTTATAAAAATACGATACTAAGACTAACAATAATAAGTTAGAAAGGTGTTTGCTCTCACTTCATTAGTCATTTTCCAAAACTGATTATCTAGGCGTTTTAGGCATGGAATTTTCAAAAAATGGTTACCTAGACTTAAAATGTGTAAACCTAAAAAATAGCAGTGAAACATACCACCTAATAATAGCTTTGACAAGTAAGGCATCATTTTTAAGCTCTACTCGACTAGTATTCATGCCGAAATATCTACCTTAAAAACATTAATGACTTCTTATATTTAGCTTTAGACATTTACTGAGTAACTTTTACATGGTCACTTCTTGATATCGGTAGAAAATACAATATTCTCTTTTTAAGGATATTAACCTTTCATCTAAAGATTAAAATAAAATTATTATTTATCAGTTACTTATATTTTTTATCAATCTATTTGTAAATTTGGCATGGCTTTCGCAACGTTAAAAGAGAATAACAAATATTTAGGGATGTTTATCTTAGTCACTTTCATTAGTAACGTTGATAGACAGTTGTATAACCCTATTGTTAGCGTGAAATCATATTATACATTCTGTAATTAAGGAGATTTAAAATGGCTACACCAAAAGCAAAAACTCAAGAGTCACAACAAAAAATCGAAGAAGCATATCATTTAGCTGAAGAAGCGACTTCTGAAGCCGTTCACTCTTTAAAAAATAAAGCGCAAGAATCGTTAAGTGAAGGTTCTGAAAAAGTTAAGTCAGTGACAAACCAAGCTGAAAATATCATTAAAGAGCGTCCACTATTGAGCATCGGTTGTGCATTTTTAGCCGGATGGGCGGTTTCGAAATTGATAAAATAAATGCAGTCACCGGAGAGGTTTTATGATGGAAAATAAGCAAAATATGTCGAATCAAAATAAAACCTCTCAAGGTACTCAACAAGATGCTTTGTTAGATAATGATCAGTTAAATGATCAGTTAAATGATCAAGAGTCAGATAATGAATCGTTAGACAGTCAACAGTTAGGCTCTGAAAAGTTAAGTAATGAAAATGTAGATGCAGAAGTACCACATGCAGATACGTTCAATACTGAAACTTTAGGCGTTAAATTTGATGAAATAACGGATGTATTTAACAAGGTCTCAAAAATAGCCCAAGAAGCTGGTCAGTGGTCAGAATCCACCATCAAACTGTTTTTTATTGAAATATTACGCAACGTTGAAGCAGCTAAACGTTTTGCAGTTTGCCAGCTTTTATTCATTCCTTTGCTGATTCTTTTTATATTTAGCATCTGTATCTGCATTGGGATTATTGCTTATAGCTTGACCTCTAATTTATTAATTGCAGTTGGCATGTTTTTATCTGCAATGGGGTTAGTGTTGGTGGCTCTAGCTTACTGGCAAAAATATTTAATGCGATTCTTTGGTTTCAAAGCAACGATTGCTCAATTAAAGGAGGGCGCTGATGTCATCTCTAAAGCAGCTAAATCATTCGATTAACTTAACACGGTTGGAAGGTAAAGATTCAGCGAGACAGTGTGAATTGAAGCTTAATTTATTGCTACACACCGTTAGAAAAAAAACACAAAAACATCCTTTTGGCGTGACGATTGGAGTAACCATCGCGACTGCTTTGCTCGCGAGATATCGAACGAAAATCAGATCTTTATATCCTATCGCTTCTTTAGGTTTAAATTACTTTAATCAACATCGTAGTTCAAATAACACCGTTCCAAAAAGCAACGAGTAAACCAACTCTGCAAAGCACCTAAAGATAACGTGTTGAACATAGGTGCTTAAATAAAAGCGCTTAAGTAAAAAATATTAGGTAAAAATTAAGTAAAACGAACATTCTAATTAACCGCTTTAAGCGTTTAAGTTTGATAAGTTCTGATCTGCTCACCCAAGTAAAGCTAAATTAAACAAAGCTAAACTAAGCAAAGTTAAATCAAGTAAAGTTAAATCAAGCAAAGTAAAAATGGAGTAAATAATTTGAAGGACAAGCAAAATAACGATCAAATAAATGACTCCTCCTCTGCAGTTCAAATTAATGACGGTCAAGATACCAACCTCAAAATCAGTTCATCTGAAAAGCCATCTACAAATGAAAGTGAATCCTCTATTGATTCACAAGAATCAGCTACTGAACAAGATAAGTTAGATATAAAGCAAGATAATAAAGATAGAAAAACCTTACATAGCATTGGTTTTTGGTTCTTTTTTATTATCGTTCTTATTGGCTGTATCTACTTTGGTAAATCCATATTATTACCTGTTATGGTGAGTACGTTTATTGCGCTGTTATGTAGCCCATTAGTTAATTATTTAGAAAGAGTCGGTATTCCCAGAACAATAGGGGTGTTGAGTGTTATTTTTTTGATTGTTGGGCTTTTATTTGGAGGAGTCGCGGTATTAACTGAGCCTGCTCAACAGTGGTGGTCAAAGCTTCCAGAACTAGTAAAAGATATTTCACAAGAAGTGACTAATGCAACGAACAACGCAGGTGCAAGCTCTGCATTAAATGAGGCTATTGTCAGTAGCTCTAATGTGGGGGAATTTCGAAGTACTACGGTTGTTTCTTTGGTTAAAAGTATTGCCGTTGCAACTCCGACAGCGATTACTCAGTTAATGATTTCGCTCTTTATGGCGTATTTTATGCTCAGTTATGGTCGTTCTTTATTTACTGGTTTTTTAATGCAATTTGACCATCTCTCTAATAAACGTAAAACTGTGGAATTAGTCAGAGTTATTCAAAAAGATCTCTCTCGTTATATTGGCACTGTGACGCTAATTAATATTGCATTGGGTATCGTCGTTGGCTGTGTATTTTTTATGTTCGGTGTTGATGACCCCTTTTTATGGGGCACACTCGCTGGCATTATGAATTTTGCACCTTATTTAGGCCCTCTCATTTCTATGATTTGCTTTGGTGTTATTACCTATGTGCAATTTGATTCAATGAGCTATGCATTTATTATTATTGCGACTTATTTAGTGATTAATATGGCTGAAAGTCAGTTTGTAACCCCTACTTTATTGGGGAGACGATTTAACCTAAATCCATTGATTATTTTTATGTGGTTAATTTTATGGGGCTGGTTATGGGGTAGTATGGGGATGCTACTTGGTGTGCCGTTGTTAGTGTGTTTAAACACTTTATTAGAACGTTTAGATATATTTGGACGAAGCCATTTGGTGTTAAGAGCAAGATGATATTAAGCGGATATTCAAACTGATACTCTTTAGCAGGTTTGAAAATAAAACCGACTTAATAACATTGAGAACCTTTCACAATGTAGTGTTCTCAATGTTTTAGTCTTTACCACTTTATCGTTTGGTGACGGTTGTTAATTAAGTGACTTCATATTTATCAAGTTTGTTGTAAAGGGTTTTTACACTGATACCGAGCTCTTGCGCTGTTTTAGTTTTATTACCTTCATTATTATCTAAGGTATTCACTATGGCTGCTTTTTCAATTGCGACTAAAGCAACACCAACCGGCACTAATGCGTTCAATGTTGAATCTTCACCGGTTACTTGAAGAGAATCAGAAACAATATGCTCTTCTTTAATGACATCATCAGACAGAATAAATGCTCTTTCTATCGAGTGTTTTAATTCTCTTACATTACCAGGCCAATCGTAAGCTGCAATTTTATCTAATGCTGCTTCTAGAATAGTTTTCGTTTTGACTTCTTTAGCATTTTGATGAGCAATAAAATGTTTTGCTAAACCGACAATATCACTACCTCTTTCTCTTAAAGGCGGCACATTAATTGGGAAGTGAGCTAAACGAAAGTACAGATCTTCTCTTAGTTCTTGTTCATCAATCGCGGTTTGAGGATCGCGGTTGGTTGCTGCAATAATACGTGTATTCGCTATATGTACAGTTTCTCCGCCAACACGACGATATTCCCCTGTTTCCAATACTCTTAATAATTTTACTTGATGTTCAATAGGCATTTCAGTAATTTCATCAAGAAACAAAGTGCCTCCTTCAGCGCGCTTAAAGACACCATCATGCGGTTTGTCAGCGCCAGTAAAAGCACCTTTATTATGGCCAAATAATTCACTGTCTACTAAGTCTGGACTGATTGCTCCACAGTTAATGGCAATGAAAGGATGTTGGCTTCGGTCACTTGCTTGATGAATGGTTTGAGCAACGAGTTCTTTACCTGCTCCACTTTCCCCAATAATAAATACAGATGCATCTGTTTTTGCTACACGGCGTAGTGTTCTATATAACCTATGCATTGGGCTTGAAGATCCAATTAATAAACCAAATTGGTCTAAATCGCTGGTGGATACTTGTTGTCCAACTGTACTTTTAGGTAAGTTGGATTGTCGTACGTCTTGTAATGTTTCGGCTAATATTTCTATATCAACCGGCATGCGATAATGAAATATTGCCCCTAATTGCATTAATTTATCTAAATTAGGGTTAGGAGCACCAGAACTGATGATAATTAAATCCATTTCATTCAAGGCTTCAAGCTTAGATAGTGCTTGATAATCTTCAGAGCTAAAGCTATTTACGCCAATAATTGCAACGGTAGGTGCTATGGTTTCGATCTCTGAGATCCAATCTTGGTTGGCCTCCAGCTCAATTGTATTAAACTGGGTTAATTCAGAATTATTTAATATAGCTTGGCGCAATGAGCTATTTTGGATGCTTAATAACAAGCTTAATTTATGCATTAATTTGCTCTCACGATAATGAATTCATCATTTAATTTTTCAGGTGGGGAAGTTCATAATCGCGATGAATTGTAATTTTGTCAAATTTATAATTTGGTACACTTTATTTGATATGCAGGAAATAGTTTGGAAAGTAGTGATCAACCTATGTATGAAAAGGGATGACGTTAGGTAGGGCGGTATTATATTTTTTAAAAGTAGATTAAATAGACGTTTATTTATTGGTCTGTATTACTCTCTTGAGAGTTATTTTTGATATGTGCAGCGATGTTTATATTATCGTTATACCAATCTGGATAAATAAATGGCTAGATAATGACTTAGATTGGTATTAAATATACCCGTCACCATTCAAGATGCAAAAATCAGAAAATCGTAAGGTAAATAAAATCTAGGCATAGAAGTAAAGATCTAACGGGTTAAATCGAGACTTTATAACACTTTATAACATATTATAAGAACGAAGATGGTTGCCTAACAATTTGCCCTACGGGGCGCCAACACGATAACCAATACTGAGTTGTAACATTCGATAAGGACTCGCATTGTCATCATGTTACGAGTTGATTCTATTTATTCGATGCCGCAAAGACCTTAAGTGACGATGGCAATACGGTTATTTCAATATTTTGAGCGCGATAGTTTTCACCGTCTATAACATATTCTATTTCATGATCTGCAGAGATCGCTATCTTCTTGCCGTCACAATATTGAAACTGATTTGCCTTATCTTGCAACCCTAAACTAGAGGCCGCTAAATCAGATAGCGCAATCACTGTTTCGGTAAATGAATCTGTATTATCTAAATAAGTCATGTGTAATTTACCGTCATCTGGTTCTGGTGCATCGCCACCATGCGCTAATAAAGTACTGAATGGGGCGGTATTAGCGACCATTAAGCTTTGAACATTTAAATCTTGGTATGCTTTGTCATTAATTTTAATACTTAACTGTTGCGATTCACTTGAAACCACTGCATTAAAAAAACCATTTAAATAAGCAAACTGCCCATTTTCATTTTTATTCTCTCTGTTGGCAGATGAAATCATTTGCTGTTCAAAGCCAATGCCCATGGCTAATAACATCAATTGTTCATTACATTTTGCCGTATCAATCGTGCGAACTTGTTCAGATAAAATAGCATTACAAGCTGCATTCACTGGAGAGTATTTTGCTGCTAACCCGTAAAGTACATGGCATAAAGCGTTTGTGGTCCCAAAAGGGACAATTCCAAGCACTATATCTGATTCAATAAGTTGGCTGGCCACTTCAGTTACCGTACCGTCTCCACCACACACAATTACTTTATTTGCACCTGTTTCTTTAGCTTGCTTGGCGAGTTCCGTTGCTGAAGTTTGTGGCGTCGTTTCTACTATTTTTAAACGATACTTTGTACTTAACTGTCGAATTAATTGCTGTTTATATTGTTGCCATTTACCACCACCTGAAACAGGGTTAACAATCATCCACGTTGGCTCGGGTAGTTTTAATTTTTGTTGTTTACTAATTGCACTTAGTACTTTGTATTGTTTCTTATTTAAATTCGCTGAGCTGCGAATAGAATGAATTTGAGTTAATGCTTGATCAACACTTAATGATGGGTCTCGACTCAATAAATAAGCGGCCATGACAAATACAGATCGCCCACGACCTAAAGCACAATGAATAACCACAGAACGAGATTGTGATAGTTGTACATCAATCCAATAAAGCGCATGGCGTAGTTTATGTAAAGAAGGGGCTTTGTGGTCTAACACTGGGATCGTTAAGTAATCAAAGTTTTTATCTGTCATTGCACTTTCTAAGCCAGCGAATTCTGCTGTGACATCTACAATACAATCAATATTTTTTGACTTTAAATACGCTAAATCAGATGATAATAAGCGTCTTGAAAGGTACAAGTTATTGGTTATTTTTTGTATTGGTGGAACCTCATCATTCTTTCTTGCCCACGCGTTATAAGCTTTAACGCCAAGTAGAAAAGGGATGAAAGCCCATTGGATCCACCATAGTATTTTTCCGTCACTATTTTTTCTAAAAATTGAAGGGATATCAAATAAATAAGCAAGGCTTACAATTGCTAAAGAAAGGGCTACCCATGAAAATAATATTTTCAGTATTAGCAGCGGAATAAACCAAGCTAACGCTAAGCTTAATAGCGTGCTAAATAAGTAATATTTAGTAATAAACATGGGATTTCCTTAGCGAATAAACTTAGCGAATGAATAAGAAAGGTAGCTGTGAATAAAACAAGGCTGGTATTAATAGCGCAGCCTGAGTGATGCAATATTAGACCGCCATTTCCTCAATATATTCTTCAGCAAGGTTGTGTTTCTGTTTTTCAGTGAATACTTTACCTGCCATTTGGAAGAAACGTTGCTCTTCTTCTTCAAGGTGATGGGAGACTTTATGCTGTAGAGACTGCATGATAGTTAGCCAACCTGATGAACTGAATCCCGTATTGTCTAATTGTTCAATTATCTTATCAATTTCATGATGTTCAGCGATACCATGACGAGATATTTCAACGGTTTTATCTGCTTTGATTAATGGTGCATAAAAGCTGCGCTCTTCTGCAATCGCATGTAACTTCAGTTCTTTCTTTAAGTCAGTATAAAACTCACGTCTGGTTGATGAATCACCTGATGTTTTTAGTAAAGCTTCCATTAACATTCGTTGTTTTTGATGGCTCTCTCTTAATGCTTCAAAAATGTTATTCATTGTTTATTCCTCCTTTATGTTTTGTTTCTTTTACTTTTTAGGGAGTACAAGTTAATGCTTGTGAATATTGTAGATTTAAAAATGAAAAATAATAGAAGAAGGAATAATTAATATTATTTATTCGATCTTCTATTTATGGCAAATGTTAATTAATAACAGGTGTTAATTAATAACAAATGTTAACAATCTTTATCATCTGCATTAAGTGTGTCTTTTATACCTTCACACGTATCTTCAATACTATTCCCAATATCAGTTGATGCATCATCAATCTTTTCGCCAGCCTTTTCTGCAGGGCCTTCAGTACAACCACTGAGGGCTAGTACTAAACCTGAAATTGCTGCAAAGTGCTTATAAGATCTTATATTAGTCATTTTTTCTCCTACTATTTTTAGCGTTTTATTACGTTGGCGACAATTGAGATAACAAACAGTACTGCAAACAGATAAAATATAATTTTAGCAATACTAGCGGCTGCGCCAGCGATACCACCAAATCCAAATACAGCTGAAATTAAGGCAATGACGAGAAATAAAAATACCCAGCGAATCATGTGATTTCTCCTTACTTATATGAGGTACTAAATGCTCTGTAAACGTGCATTACAAAAATGAAATGAATGTTATTTATTGGATAATTTCAAGTCTATCAATAACCTTAGTAACATCTTCTGTGTTACGCGCGATATTCATTGCTAAGTCGTGTTCTGTATCTGAGGTCACTTTACCGGTTAACAAGACAACGTTGTTGGTTGTTTCTACTTCAATATCCATTGCACTAACATCTTCAGCCATTAAGAATCGTGTTTTTAAAACCGTTGTGATTTTGGCATCAGTTAATGCTGACAATGCTTTATCATCTAAATCAGCTTGGTTGTTTTCGTCTAAAATAGATAAGTCATTCTCTACCTCTTTGACGCCATCTAACCCTGCGATTAATTCGCCAGCTAATGATTTTTCTAGGTCGCTATCAACCGCACCAGTTAAGGTCACAACACCGCTATGAACATCAGTATTAATATCAAATGAGTTTAAGTTAGTGTTTAACAATAAAGTTGTTTCAGCTTTACCATCTATCCACGCATCAAGAGATTCATTTTTCCAACTTTGTTGATCTGCTAATGCAATAGTTGATGAAGTCAGTAGTACCGTTGAAAGTGCGATTGTTTTTATGCTCTTCATATTGTTTCTCCTTTATTTGATGTGTATTAAGTATATTGCCATTACTGTGCCAGTTTTCTATCTTGTTGTTTTTATTGGTTATTTTTGTTTTTATGAAAAATAAAAAGGGTAAAGTGTGAATTATTTACAGAGTGAGAATGTAATAATGATTTAGTTATTAAGTGGAGGCGGAGTATTGAGAGTGTTAACTAATACCAAAAGAATTAATAAGGTGATCATTCTTGCTGGTTAAAATCACCCCT
>NZ_JBAKBA010000002.1:0-192811 GCF_038155225.1 Psychromonas arctica
AAAATGTGCACTAGGGATTGGATGAATCTGATCAACTAATTAGGCGGAATGGTATAAGTGGATTTATAAATAGTACAAGTAAAATCCCTTGTCATAATTCACAAAAAAACGGTTCAATAGTACGATCAGTAATGAGTTTTTAGCAAGACAAGGTTTGATGCCATTAAAGGATTGTAGATTAATATTCACTATTCATCATAAGATGAACCACTCGGTGCGGAGCCGCATGCAGGGTGGAGTGGGGTTGGAGGTTAGATACCTCCGGCTACCCGATTAAGTGCATTTTTCTGAGGCTTCGAATTTGTTTTTATGTTCTATAAAGCACTCAATTGGCTTCCTGTCACCATAGGTTTTAGTGGGCATAGAGTACTTTTCTCTTAATTTATTGGAGAGAATTGCAGCCTGTAACCCTAAAACCGAAAATTGATATTGTCTTTCTTTAAAAAAATCAATGTAATCAGGAAATCCATCGCCATATTCAGCCGCAAAAGATACTCGCTCATTACTATCAGTCAACTTATTGGGGAGGTCTAATGCTTCATACATATATTCAAAAGGTAATGACTGCCATTTCCCATCTAAGTCATTAACATTAAATTTGGGTGCAGATATCATTGGAGTAGAAATACCTTGCTCATCTTGTTCCCCATTATCACAAACTACTTCGAAACAATCTCCAACAAAGTTATCCAATAAACACGTCAGTCGTACCGCTAGATATCGAGCATCTGTTCTATGAGCTCGCCATTCACTATAATGCTCTCTTAAGACGGTTAATACAGAACCAACTACAACACCAATTAACCCAATCCAAAACTTTTCCAAAACAGTCCCCCCATTGACACATAACGAGGCTGTAGAATTTCTCATTTTTCAGCCTGTTTATTTTAAATAAAAATGACAGTAGCCTACATTTACTTGAGATTAAATAGATTATTTTGTTTTTATTAACTAATTGATTAAATTGAGTCATAAATGGGATTAGAGGGCTAAATATACGGGATTTATTGAGTTAAAGGCTGAGCCATTGCTTTAATGTAAACTATTACTTAACCTCTCGCTGCTCAGGAAAAAAATGAACAAAACAGTACATTTCGCATTGATGATTTATTAAGAATTGGCTTTATATTCCCACGAGGGGCATTTGAAAAAAAGAAAACACACACATGCAAAGAATGCAGACTAAAGTCAGCGCCCCAAAGTCAAAGGCTACCAATTGAATTTGATCATTGGATCTGCCGTTGAATGCGTGTGTCTTTCCCGTCAATAAAACTGGCGGCAATGGCAAAAAAAACGGTCGAAAGTGAAAGCATCGATCAAACTCGGTGTCGGTGACCGTTTAGCCATTTTTTGTGCAAGTGGATTTATAAAAAGTACTAGTAAAGAACTTTGTCGTAGTTCGAAAACCAAAGGGATCAATAGTGCGATCAGTAATGAGTTTTTAGCCAGATAAGGTTTGATATCATTAAAGGATTTGTGAATTAATATTCACTATTCATCATAAGATGAACCGCCCTGTGCGGAGCCGCATGCAGGGTGTTGTGGGGCTGGAGGTTAGATACCTCCGGCTACCCGATTAGGTATATGATTCAATGATTGGAACAAGATTTTCAAAGTTTTCTTTACACGATTTAATTACTTTGTCGTAAATAATTTGATCATTTGTTTCATGAAATTCTATGCACATATAATAATTTTCAGAGTTGACTTTAGCAAAAACAATCCACTCTCCAGTTAATTGGTTACGCTCAGATCTCTTTTCAAAAAGCTCATGATTACCTAAACTAATATCTCTAGCTAGTGCTTTACAGTTTTCAACAGTGCTATCTAAACCTTCATATTTTTCAAATGCATTTTTAATAATAGATTCTATATTTCCTCGGTTATTAGCAATTTGCATATTTTTAGCAATGAAGTGAAAAGAAAAAAAGTGCTTATGCCAAAGCCCCTTCAAAGGTAGCTTAGAAAATTTAGTTTCTTGTTTAGTACGACTTTTCGTAACGGTGCACTCTAAAGCTCGGAGTTCTTCAAATATCATTGAGGGGTTTAAGCCTACAGTATTGGCATATACATAGAGATCTAATAGAAAACGTTCACTACACCTTGCTCTTATATTTTCATCTCTAATAAAAAATACGGAGAAAGCTTTTAAATCTTTAGGAGTTACAGTGAGAACTTCATTGTTACGATCTATTTGATAAGTATTTGTAAATCGGGTCAAATTAACTCCTCATGCCTAACGCCCGCATAAACTGCGAAACATGTTGGACGCTTTTTTGCGTCATTTTATTCTAAGCAAAAATAGGACAATGTGTGACGTCAGATTTCGTGCGCTTGTTATGAAGCTAAACTTGCGATCTGTAACAGGATTTCTGTTAAAGTATTTGCACAATAATCTAGGTCTGGCAGATTAGGAAATATCTCTGTTAAATATGAATGTACAGTTCCTGCTAGGTCAGATTCATTTAACCAACGTCCAATCCCTTCACTTACGACATCAGAGTTGTCATTAATATACTCTTCAATATTTGTTTTATCTTGTTTAGATAACTCTTCCGTTGCTTTCACAGCCTCAGTAATTTTTTCAAGATAATTAACTTCAAACTGGCTCTCTATTCCATCTGCATTACTAACAAACCAAGATTCTGGCTTTTTCCCTTCTTCCAGAACAACAGAAAACCCTTCGGTTTTATTTTTATAATACTCTTCTTCCACGATATACCTCGATGAGCTTAATAACAGTTTATTGAACCGAAAAATTCCATATTTTAGGTGGAAATCGGAATAGTTTAATTTGTTAAAATTAACATAAAAATGCGTTTATCGTACATAAAATCAAACAATTAATATTTTTAATCAAATTACTGTCATGTGGATAGATGGAAAAAGTCCGTATTAACAACAGAAACATGGAATACTGAAGGTGCTGTATATAAAAATAGTCAAAGAATTAAAGGAGAGACATAAATGACGTCTCCATTTTTAACGCTATAGCTTAAAGTATACGAGTTCATCTCTATGCTGAAAAATCTATTAGGACTTATTTATATTGGGCAGATTCAAGTTGCATAACAACCTTATATTGACTTTAATAATGAATAACATCTTTATTGAAATCACTAAATTGCTTTGTGCCCTTTTCGACTTAAGTCTCTGTATCGAAAGCCTCTCAAAAATAGCTTAAAAGAGGCGGTGGTTTTATAAATTTAATTTATATTTGGCTGTATAAACACTAAATCTGTAATACCAATATCAATACCTGATTGACTGAGAAGCGTGGTGATTTGGCCTCTATGATGTGTTTGGTGGTTAAACAAGTGCATCAACAGATTAAAAAGCGTTTTATTAGCGGTAACACCTTTGCTATTTTGGTAATTAATTGGCTGTAACAATGCTTCATCGGTTAATAAATTAGCTATTTCTAGCAATGCTTCATCCAGCAATACGCGGCGATCTTTAAGGTCATTAAAGTTATTGGCGAGAAATACATCTAGTGACTCAGGCATTGGTAATGCAGCAATAGGCGCATAAGCGTCATATGTTTGTAAAACAACTGAGCATCTTTTTAACCATAAGGTATCAGCAACGCAAATATGATTTAACGAGGCAAAAACAGAGCCAAAATACGCACCTTTATCTTCATGATATTTTTCTGGTGTCATTGTATTCACTGCTTCGTATATTTTTTGATTCATCCACTGGTTATAGTCTGCCATTAAGTAGACATGTTCTTTCAGTTTCATAAAAAGGGTTTCCTTACTGGATCTTAAGAGAGATGGCGAGATTGTAATATTATTTTAGCAATGTATACCCTATTAATTTCACTATTTAAAAAATGATCAATACCCAATGTGACATGCTAATGATTAAAGTGAAGTGATTCAATCAATCGATTTATGAAAATCTAGCATTGATAGGCTAAAATGCTCGCCTTTTCACACTGAGACGTTACAATTATTTAACCTTTTAAAATAATAACGATAGAGAGTCCAAATGATTGAACGTCAACAAACCAAACAACGTATGAGCCGAGTAGTAAAACACAACGGTACTGTTTATTTATGTGGTCAAGTCTGTGCTGATGCGACTAAAGACATCAAAGAACAAACACAAACTATGTTAGACAAAGTAGATGAGCTTTTGATTGAATCAGGTAGTTCACGTAAGCACATGTTATCGGCAACTGTTTATGTTAAAGATATGGCATTACATTTTTCTGGCATGAATGAAGTTTGGGACGCATGGGTTCCAGAAGGCTTTGCCCCTGCTCGTGCATGTGTAGAAGCAAGTATGGCAAGAGATGTGTTATTAGTTGAAATTTCGGTTATTGCTGCTGTTAAATAGTTAATACCACCCATGCTCGATTAACTATATCGTCGTTAACAGCTATTCTATTTAAAGATTGTATTAATCTATTCTATGTAGCAATAGCTGTTATTAAGCCGCCCCCCTATTCCCACCGTTATCGTTAGGAAAATCAATGAGTAATTTATTACCTCCATTACACCCCGTATTTGTCTCTTCACTGCCTGCGGATTCAAATTTAACTAATACATCCCGTAGTGTTGAACATGCTGCCTACTCATTTGTGACACCGACGCCGACAAAATATTCTAAGATTATTTGTTGTAACAATGAACTCGCTAAAAAGTTAGGTTTTTCTGAAGAAGCTTTAACTTCAACTGACTTTACTGATTTAATCAGTGGTAATAATCTTGACGCTAACTTGCAACCCTATGCAATGAATTATGGGGGGCATCAATTTGGTCAATGGGCAGGACAGTTAGGTGATGGGCGAGCAATTAACTTAGGCCAATATTTAGTTAAAGAGCATAAAGACAGAAACGAATATGTCACTTTACAATTAAAAGGATCAGGCCAAACGCCCTATTCCCGCAGAGCTGACGGCATGGCTGTTTTACGTTCTTCTATTCGTGAATATTTATGTTCTGAAGCTATGTATCATTTAGGCATCCCTACAACGCGCGCATTAACCTTAACACTAACCGGTGAAGAAGTTATTAGAGATAAGCTTTATGACGGTAGAGCCGCTTATGAGCCTTGTGCAATTGTCTCTCGAGTCTCTCCTTCATTTTTACGTTTTGGTTCAATCCAATTACCCGCTTCTCGCGGTGATTTAGATTTATTAAAACAAACACTTGAATACAGTATTACGCATGATTACCCAGAATTAATACCTGAGTCAGGTGTGATCGATAAGTCAGTCTATTTACAATGGTTTACTGAAGTTTGCGAACGTACTGCACACTTAATTGTAGAATGGATGCGCGTTGGTTTTGTACATGGCGTGCTTAATACCGATAATATGTCACTGATTGGTGAAACGATCGACTTTGGCCCTTACGGTTGGATTGATAACTTTGACCTTGACTGGACACCAAACACTTCTGATGCAGGCGAGAAACGTTATCGTTTTGGCCAACAAGGTTACATTGGACAATGGAATCTATTTCAACTTGCTAATGCTATTTACCCATTAGTCGATGAAGCCGAACCGCTGCAAGATATAATCACCAGCTATACTCGAATTTACCAAGGTAAATGGTTAGGTATGATGCGTAATAAACTGGGTATTAAAGTTGAACAAAGCCAAGAAAACGAAGCGTTAATCGAATCAGATCTATTGTTAAGTAAAGAGTTAGAACAGTTATTATCTCGAGTGAATACCGATATGACTTTATTTTATAGACTCCTTGCTAACTTAAGCAGTCAACTTGATATTCAAAACAAAGATTTATTAATCACTCACTTTTCTGAATGTTTTTATAATATGGAAGAAGTAACTGAAGATTATTTGTCTATACTCATTGAATGGTTAATTAAGTACCAATCAAGATTGTTATTAACACCAATAAGCGATGAAGATCGTAAAGTAAATATGGATAAGGTTAACCCTTGTTATATTTTACGTAATTTCCAAGTTCAAGAGGCCATTGAGTTAGCTGAAAAAGGGGATTATTCGAGAGTGTCGGTATTGTCTGAATTGTTAACAACGCCTTACACACAGCAAGAAAAATATAAACAATTCGAAGTCAAACGTCCTGATTGGGCAACCAATAAATTCGGCTGTTCTGCACTATCATGTAGTTCATAGGCTAATTATTACACTTGTGAGTCATAATCTTGTGAACAAGTTCATGTTGTGATATCTAATTGACTTTAAATAGAGAAATTATAATATGAACTCTCGATAATTAGTTTATTATAACCACAATAACACTACTAAATAGGTATTTATGACTCAAACTAGACTGCAACTTCAACAAATCGTGTTAAGTTCAGATAGCTCACAGCTATTATTAAAAATAACACCTATTTATGCTGAAATAAGTGCAGACGATATTATTGACTTATTAAACACCCCTTCTTTGCCTCGATTTAAATTAAACCTTGAAGGAATAGATAACGCCGTAGCTGCTTTTGCAACTTTATATGATGCAACCAATGATGATGTAAAAGCGTTTACTCCTATCGCGGTTGCTGATAAGCAAGATGCCACTTTAGACATCATTATTTCAGACAACCTGATGAGCGCGTGTACCACTATTACAACTGCACACGGGGGTTCCCCGATAACCTTGAATGACATTAAAAACAAATGTGATCAATTAGGTTTGAAATTTGGCTTAATAACAAAAAACATATTTAGTTTACTGAATGTTTGTAAAACTGCCCAACCAGGTAAAGTGTTTAAAATAAACATAGCGAATGGCATCCCTGCTATTGACGGTGTTAACGCTAGGTTCGAAAAGTTAGTGAGTACAGAAAGTCATCGAAAGCCTAAACCTAAGCTGTTAGAAAATGGCAAAGTTGATATGCTTGATTTAGGTCAATCGATAACGGTAAAAGCGGGGACGGTATTAATGAAAAAAATACCAATGATAGTAGGCAAGCCTGGTAAAACGGTTACCGCTGAAATTATTGAGCCTAAAAAGTCAATTGATGCCTCTTTTGTTATCGAAAAAAATGTTGAGATTGATCCTAATAACCCTTTACAACTTCTCGCTGCGACTTATGGTATTCCTATCGACAAAGGAGACTTTATAAAAATTGATGATGTTTTACTGTTAGAAAATGTCGATAATAGGTCAGGCAATATCATATACGATGGAACCGTTGTTATCTCTGCAGACATACATGAAAATATGAGAGTAAAAGCAAGCGGTGATATTACTGTCATGGGCTTAATTGAATCTGCCGAGGTTATTTCTGGTGGTGATTTAACCGTCGAAATGCCCATTATTGGCCATATCAGTAAAACAGATGAAGAATTTACCTGTAAAATAAAGTGTGGGGGTAATTTAACGGGGACCATTGCACAGTATGCAAGTTTAAATGTCGCTAAAAATTTAACTTTAACTAATCAATTAATACATTGTGAAACAGTCTGCAATGGTGATGTTGCTATCCATAATAACGCATTAAGCCAAGGCAGTATTATTGGAGGTACAACAACAAGTCACAAGGGTATTAGAGCAGTAACAGTAGGGACATCTGGCAGTACTAAAACAATTATAAATTTAATCAGTATCGCTAAAGAGTTAGAGCTTGCAAAAAATAAATGCATAAAAGAAATACAGCTATTTGATAAAATGATAGCCCAATTTAAGAAAGCAGAAAATAAAGCAGATACCATTCAAGATATAGCCATACGCAAAAAAACCAAAAAACAATTATTTATCGAAAAACAGCAATATCGAGATCAAAGTGATCGAGTCCAAGCAAAACTTGCTACTATCAAAACCAAATTAGAACAGTCTTATCAAAATACTTATTTAACAGCAACTGCTAAGCTATACAGTGATACCATAGTTAACCTTGACGGAAAAAATTGGTCAAGTACCCAAGAATTTGGTGCAAGTACTGTTTCAATTGTTAATAATCAATTACAAATAACCCCCTACCAAGCACAGTAAACTAATAGTATCAGATCTATTCACCAGCATAGATTTTCTGCCAATATTCAGTTAATTCATTGATGAAGATAAAAATATATCAACTTAATCGTTAAAATCACTGACAGGCTCTAGCACCAGAAGCCATTAAAGGCTAAAATTCTGACCATTATTTTTTCCAGACAATCCATTTAACACAAGAGAGCATTCAGATGGGAAGAGCATATCAAAACAAAAAGTTAGACATGGCAAAAACGGCTGGCGCTAAAACTAAAGTTTACTCAAAATACGGTAAAGAAATATATGTTTGTGCAAAAAATGGTGGTTTTGATCCAGACGGTAACCTAACACTTCGTCGTTTAATTGATAAAGCAAAAAAAGACCAAGTTCCTGCACATGTTATTGACCGAGCGATTGATAAAGCGAAAGGTGGCGGTGGAGAAGATTATGTACGTGCAAGCTACGAAGGTTTTGGACCTGGTGGTTGTTCTGTCATTGTTGACTGTTTAACTGATAATGGTAACCGTACTTGGACTGATGTTCGTAACTGTTTCAATAAAACAGGTGCAAAAATCGGTTCTCCTGGCACCGTTGCTCACATGTTCGAACATCAAGCTGTATTTGTATTTGATGGTGATGATGACGAAGCTGTGCTTGAAGAGTTAATGATGGCCGATGTTGATGTGGTAGATGTAGTCGCTGAAGACGGGAAAATATCTGTATTCTGCCCTCACACTGAATTTAACAATGCAAAAGTAGCATTGCATGCTATTTACCCAGAGACAGAGCTTGAAGTTGAAGAAATCACCTATGTGCCACAATCTGATACTGAAGTCACTGAAGAACATGTTGAGAAGTTTGAAAAATTCTTAGAAATGTTAGACGAATGCGATGATGTACAAAATGTATATCATAATGGGATTCTACCTGAGTAGATTTATCGACTGATTATCCATTATTAATGACTATCAATGATGAGTGCTAAATAGCGTTAATAATGTTGATAGTGTTGATAGTGTTGATAGTATTGATAGTGTCTAAGATAACTAAAAGCCACGTTTTAATAACGTGGCTTTTTTATTACTAGTGCTTTATTTGCAACATTTCATTACGAAAGCCTTATTGCTAAAGCTTTCGTAAAATATAACGAGTAATGAATGACCTCTACTATTACTCACCACAGCCTAATGCTAATAAGGTGGCGTTTCCTCCGACCGCAGTGACATTGGTTGTTAAGGTTTTTTCGGTAATAAAACGTAATACTAAACTTTGGTCTCGTACCATTTCTAGCCCCTCCAAATCCGTTTCAACAATTAATAATGCAATTTGTCCGTCACGCTCTGCTAACTCTCGATTTAAACGAATAGCTTCTGCTTCACTTCCAACAAAGCCAACACCAGCGATAGCTGGGTCAACAATCACTTTTTCAAGTGACACCAAGTTTTCAACGGCTATGATTGGCATTTCAATATCAGAAAAAGTACACACTTGCTCAAGAGTACTGATTATATCTTTATGTTCAGGTAGTGCCGCCATGACCACACTGTTACCTGCCACAAGCGCACAACTTACCAACGCAATAAATGCTTCGATAGGTGCGTCTTGCTCTGCCATGATCACAAAAGGACCACGTCCAGAAGTACTTAATACATTACTTTCCCCTGTCGGACCTGGCATCTCTTCTCCTGAAGAGATAAGCGGTACAGCATGTAAACTATGGAAATCAACCATTTGCCCCGGCAATAGCCCTAAACTGTGTTGTAACTTTAATAGTTCGCTCCATTGGCTGATTAATGTAATACGTTGTTCAATCTCAATAGCATTCCAAGTTAACCATGCTGATGTTGCTTTCTCAATGACTGATGTTGATTGTTGGTCATTTGAATCTTGAATTGATTTAGACATGATTAACTCCTTTATACTGTTTCAAAATTGATAGGATCTGTTTTATCAGTATCCATCACAACCGAATTTAATACTTGCTTAGTAAAGCGATGAATATAACGTGGTCCACCAGCTTTAGGTCCTGTGCCAGATAACCCCTGCCCACCAAATGGTTGTACACCAACGACCGCGCCAACTTGGTCACGATTGATATAACAGTTTCCAACACGACTTGAGTTAGCAATTTGCGTATAAGTTGTTTCGTTACGACTGTGTATACCCATGGTTAAACCAAAACCAGTATTATTAATTTGATCAACCACTTGCTCTAATTCAGATGATTTAAAACGAATAATATGCAAGATAGGACCGAACTGCTCTTCTGTTAGTTGCCCTAAATGATCTATTTCGATTGCCGTTGGTGGAACAAAGTCGCCTTTACTGCAACTATCGTTGAGTTCAACCTGTGCTAATAACGTATTTTGTTTAGCCATCTTTTGTATATGTTCAGTCAACTTATCTTTAGCCGCTTTATCAATAACCGGCCCCACATCCGTACTATGTAAATAAGGTAAACCAACTGATAATTCTTTCATTGCGCCTTTGATTAATTCAATCACACGTTCAGCAATATCTTCTTGGATAAACAACACACGTAATGCAGAACAACGCTGACCTGCTGATGCGAACGCAGAACGAACAACGTCACGAACAACTTGCTCTGGTAATGCAGTACTATCAACAATCATGGCATTTTGACCGCCCGTTTCAGCAACAAAAGTCGCAGGTAAAGCGTCTCTTTTAGCTAAATTACGGTTAATTGCTTGAGCAGTATTTGTTGAACCTGTAAATACAACACCCGCAATACGTGTATCAGACGTTAAAGCAGAGCCAATTTCAGCCCCATTACCGGTTAACAAATGAATGGCTTGCTCTGGGAAACCTGCTTCTAACATTAATGATACAGCGCGCGCTGCAATTAATGACGTTTGTTCAGCAGGTTTTGCAATCACAGTATTACCAGTGACTAACGCAGCACTAATTTGGCCAAGGAAAATCGCTAACGGGAAATTCCATGGGCTGATACAAACAAATACCCCCTTACCTTTACGACGAACTTCTTGAATGATGTTATCAAAGCTCACATTCGCTTCACTGAATGAAAGACTGTAAATAGCTTGTTGACCATAGTAACGACAAAAGTCTACTGCTTCTCGCACTTCATCAATACAATCATGAATTGTTTTACCTGCTTCTTGATGACATAACGCAATCAATTCAGGCATATTCTCTTCAAGTAGGTCAGCTAAGTTATATAAACACTGAGCACGTTGATCAACTTCAGTATTATTCCAATATTCATAATAACTGTGTGCACTTGTTAAGGCTGTTTCAATCATCTCAGGCGTTGAGAACAAAACTGAACCCACATCAATGCTGCGATCATACGGTGCAGTACAACGCTGTAAAGTTGCATCATGTGCCGCATCAGTATGCATTACACCATCGACAATCGGTCCTGCTTGCCAATAATGTCCATCGAAAGCTTGAATTTCTTTTTCTAACGGCGCTAGCTCACTTTCAATATCAATATTAACGCTACGTGAATTTTTTCTATCAGTAAAAATAGACGGTGGTAAAACGATCAAACTGTTATGCAATGTAGGACGTCTTAACAAAGTATCCACTGGATGCTCTGTTAACTCTTCAATAGGACAATTAGCGTCAACGAGTCTATGCACAAATGAACTGTTAGCACCATTTTCTAATAAACGTCTTACTAGGTATGGTAAAAGATCTTTATGATTACCTACTGGTGCATAGATACGCACATTACTCTTGAACATCTCCATCACATGATAATATAAAGCGTCTCCCATGCCATGTAAGCGTTGAAACTCATAAGATTGATGTTGTGCCATTGTTGTTATCGCAGCAACGGTGTGAGCATTGTGAGTCGCAAACTGAGGGTATATAAGTCCTTCAATATGTGCACTTAATAGAAAACGAGCACAAGCAAGGTAAGAAACGTCAGTTGCTTCTTTACGTGTATATACCGGATAGTCTGCAAAACCATTTTGTTGAGATAATTTAATTTCAGTATCCCAATAAGCGCCTTTCACTAAACGTAAAGGGATCACATCCCCCTGTTCCTTTGCTAAAGCAGCTAACCATGCCAATACAGGTAATGCGCGCTTACTGTATGTTTGAATAACAATGCCTAACTTTCCCCAACCTTGCGTTGTAGGATGACGATATAATTTTTCAAATAAATGCAATGACAGCTCTAATCGATCTGCTTCTTCTGCATCAATGGTTAAACCTACTTTTAATTCACGTGCTTTTTCAATGAGTAACAACACCGTATCAAACATCTCTGTCATAACTCGCTCTCTATTAGCGACTTCGTAACGAGGATGCAATGCAGAAAGCTTAATAGAAACAGTCGCAGCGTTGGTTTGATCTGCTTGATTTAACGATCTATGCCCTACTGACTCAATGGCTGTCATATAATCATTAAAGTATTTTTTAGCATCACTTGCTGTCAGAGCTGACTCACCCAACATATCAAATGAATAACTGCTGCCTTGGTCGATAAAAGACTGACCATTCTTTTGTGCTTCTTCAATACTGCGCCCCAGTACAAACTGATGCCCCATTATTTTCATTGCTTGATTCATTGCTTGACGAATCACCGGCTCAGACAACTTATTAACAAGGTTACCAAGCACACCAGTCACATTTTTTTTAGTGGTTTTCTCTATATTAACAATTTTACCTGTTAACAATAGTCCCCACGTTGACGCATTCACAAAGACCGAATCAGATTTTTTAAGATGTGACTTCCAATCAGCAACACTTAGCTTGTCTTTAATGAGTGCATCAGCTGTTTCTTTATCTGGCACACGCATTAATGCTTCCGCTAAACACATCAGTAAAATACCTTCTTTGGTATCTAAACTGTATTCAACTAATAAGGCATCAATCATATGCACTGCATTCTTATCTTTACGCACACGTTTAATCAAATCAGCCGCATGATCATTAATTAAATTAAACTCATCCTTTGACGGTGTCGCTAATGGTAATAGCTGTTGTAACCAAAATGACTCATCCACCATATACAATGGTGATATTAGAGACCATAACGTCGCTAAGTCAGACTCTATAAAATCTTCACGTAGAGTATCTACAGCAATAAATGATGACATAAGCAATTCTCCTAAAAGTCATAGCATTGGTTAAGGCTATGTTAAATAAATATGACTAATTTTCGATAGTATTTCTAATTGAATAGAATTTCTTATCAAAAACTACGATTGATATGTCTAAAAGTACGATGAGATTTTTTATGTGACAAACGTCACATAAAGATTAATGGCGAAACTTGGAAGGAGAAGTGCCTTGTAGCTTTGTAAAACTATGCGTAAAGCTACTTTGGTTTGCAAATCCACTCGCGCTAGCGATTGAAGCTAAGGTTAACGAATTATCTTCTAATAACTCTTTAGCCAAATTAAAACGCATCTGCAATATATATTGATGAGGAGTTAGACCAACTTGTTGCTTGAAAAGAAGGTGAAATTGGCTTTCACCTAAGAAGACACAGCCCGCTAACTGAGCGACTGTAATTTTAGTAGAAATTTGCTGAATAATAAAATTATCAATAATCGTCATATTGATTCTACTTCTTGGTATTAGCTTCTGAGGATATTCAGTATTAACGTGACGCTGTAGTAAAGCAATAATAGTATTTTTACAGGCATCAGTGACCAATAAATCATCAGGTGATTGACGGATTTCTTTAACGAGTAACTGTAATAAACATTGAAATTGATTATCGATTTTAAAATAATGATTATTGTTAAAAATAGGCTCAATACGTTCGTGGGTATATTTATCTAAATTGCTTTGATTAGGTAGGTTTAACGTTAATATTTCAGACTCTCCAATACCGTTGAATGCATGACCAGATGAAGCCGTTACAATACACCCCTGTCCAGGTACGATTAGGTTTTGTAGTCCCTCAATACTAAATTCAGAATAGCCTTTTAATGCAATCACTAACTGATGATGATCGTGATCATGCTGTTGTACTTCATTGGGTAAAGTAATAACTTCAACGGGACGGACAGGTCCAGGGTCAGGTGGTTTCATAATGACTCCATTAAACAATCACAAACGACTATCTATTGTAAAAACACATAAAAAACTAATTATAAAAATCATGTCGATTTAATACTAATTCGAATATTAAAATAGTCCAATTAGGTCACTAAAATAATCAATAAATTAGTTTCAAAAATTTATTCCTGAGAGTAAGCATTAATTAAAAATCTAGCAACAAAAATTTAATTAAAAAGTCATAGAAAATCATTAATTATTTCCAATTAATGGGAGGTAAGTGAAAAAGGTAATTGAAACTCGTTGAGAAAGATAAACCAAAGGAAGTATTAAGTCGGTGTATTCTTGTGGCGCGCATGATTGATTATAGTGAATAATGATTAGACGCTAAAATAAAAACGATCAATAAATAACGGCTTTAATTCAGAAACTGAATTAAAGGCTAAGTTATCTATATTAGTGGATATATAAACATTATTTCGTATTTGAAAACACTAGAATAATCGCGATTGGAAGCCTCTTACTAGTGAATATCACTTACCAAGAACGGCAATACCACTTAATGACACCACTAAGCAATACTAAAGCATTATTCTTTATATAAATTATTAAAACCTTTTACGCTAAACCCATTTAATAACTGATCACCAATTTTTAAAACAGGCACACCACGATAGCCCGTTTTAGCAAACTCTTTTTGTCCTGAAGGACTTTTAACATCGACTAATCTAAATGCTATTTTTTGCTGTTCAAGATATTGCTTTGCTGTTTTGCAGTGAGGACAATTAGCCATAGAAAATAATGTAATACGCTTCATATAAAAATTCCTAAAATATTCGAGAGCAAAGTAGAAGGATAAGTGTCAATTTGAACGTGCCATACAGGCAATTCAAATTGACACTTATGCACTACTTGTTAAGACGATTAATGACCACAACCACCTTTAGCATGTGCATGACCGTGTGATAACTCATCTTCAGTTGCAGCACGAACACTCACCACTTCAATATCGAAGGTTAATGTTTTACCCGCAAAAGGATGGTTTAAATCACAATCAGCATTGAAGCGCCCTACTTTAATAAGTGTGACTTCTTGCTTACCTTGGTTAGATTCAACAACCGCCGTCATACCTGCAGTCCATTTTTTAGCACCTTGTAAATGCTTAAGAGGAATACGTTGTAATGCATTTTCACGACGTTCACCGTAAGACTCTTCCGGTGTTAATGTCACTTCGAATTTGTCACCCACTGTTTTATCAACAAATCCTAATTCCATTTTTTCAAATAAACCACCAGCACCGTGAAGATAAATCAGTGGGTTATTACCTGCACTATCTTCTAATAGTTCAGTGCCTTCAGTAAGACGATAGTGAAATTCAACGACGCTATTGTTACTTATTTGCATGTTCTTTCCTTTTGAATATTGATTCTTTTTATCTTAATTATAAATTAAATAAGAGATAAATAAGAGTTTATAAATTAATGTTTACGATATGTTCTGAGACTTTATTAGTGATTTTTTACTAACAAGTCTTCACCATTTTTAATTGTTGGTTAATGATGTAACTGGTTAATGATGTAACTGGTTAATGATGTAATTAGTTAATGATGTATTTAATCTAATGTAAATACCGACAAAGGTATTTGGTGAGCTAATATATGCTCTTGTTTAATTGTTTGTCTTTGTGCTGACATCGCTGTAAATAACTTATCAAGTTCTAATGGGAAATCACCTTGATTGCTTTTATTCATCAAGTATTGCTTAGCAGTGGACTGCTTAAAATAGTCGAAATCATGTCCACCTACATTAAAGTTTATCAAAGCATGGGCGTTAGGCGATAAAATGGCAGAGGCACCACTAGTGATAGCGATCTTAATACCTTCAGGGTCAACGTCAGCAAAGCATAATAATTGATGAGATCCTTTAAAGCGTCTAAAGAAATCATAAGCACGACCCGTACTTTGTTCTCGCTTTACGTCTCCACGGTAAACCCATAAAGCATTCACTAAGTGTTTCGCATTATCCATTAACACGAGCTTATTTAAATTGGCCATCACCGCCAGATTTTCAACCAACACAATATGTTTATGCTCTATGGTCTCTATCTTATTCGCATTGATATAAATACCCAGTGATGACAACGCATTAATATCTAAGCTTTTTGAATTAATGTGTAAGGTGCTCAATGAATTAACTAATACAAAATCTTTACTAACAGCCAGTGCATTGGCTTTTTCATCATTATGATGGGCAGCAACCTCTATTCTAGATTGCTGTTCAGGGTAAGCATCAAAAAGGAGATCAACATTTAATTGTGACTTAACTAATTGAATTATTGCTGCTCTGTCTTTTTCAGTATAAAGCCAATAGCCATTAACAATGCGTCCAATTCGATGCGTATCAACCAGCCATTGACAACTTTTAACCGTCTTAACATTGCCAAGGTCAGCTTTAAGGTGCTTAGCAAAGAAGTTGTATTGTATTTTATTAAAATGATGACCGTTCATCGTTAGTTCACTTTTACTACAATGTCACTATAAGACCAGTTATGAGAGATACCGGCTAACTGTTTTCCTTTAGGCTTTATATCAATCAATGCTTGTTGGGCATTGGTTAGCTTACAGTAACTACTAAACACTAACTCAACCCACGCAACAGGTTCTATATGTTGCTTTTCACGATGCCATTCAGGTAATGCTTCTTGCCAATAACTCACTGCAGAAACAGCCTCGTTAGTCGTGATAGTGAGTTCAAATAAGCGTTCAGTTTGTTCTTCAAAGTAATCATAGCTGAAGCTCATTGGTACATTGTCTAAAACTTCAACGGAAGACGTTTCACGCGCGGAAGGTTTAGTGACGCTATTAAGCTTGCGTAATGATTGCACTATTTCTATTAAAGCTTGCTCATGCGCCGTTTCTTTAACATTAATATAAGATTTAATCGGCATAGGCGCTGCAAATCGTAGCGATTTAGGCAAGGCTTTGTCTTCGAAGATCGTCTCATTAATTTCAAATTCAGGATGCTTATTTAAGTATCGCGCCATATTACGCAATAAACTTGCCTGTTTTTCATCGCGTCTTAATTTGAATAAGCTAAGGCGCATACTATCAATGATAAAGCGCAATCGAGGTAACGTTTGATTAAACCAATAAATAAAGCCACTAATTTTACGTGCTAATTCAACAGGACAAGCCCAATTCATCCACTCGTAACACGTTTCAGGGTCTATCTGTTGTAATTCTGTTAATAGTTTTTGTGCATAGGTTAACGCGCGTTCATTTTCACGGACTTTAGCGCTGATGGTCGACACAAAACCAAACTGACTAGAAATCGCATAATGCATATTATCTAAGCTAACGTTTAGATTGTCTTTCGCTTCGTATAGGAGATCGTCTAACTGATCTAAGTAATATTCAGCATCATCTTGCTGGCCGCCAATAACTGACAACTGGTAATCATTCACCGTATCTTCTAAGACATCAATGACCTTACCCATATCGGTTAGCTGACGATAACTGCTTTGTTTACGCATTAAACGATTAAGCATACGCTTAAGTTCAGCACTCACTCGGTAATCACCCGGCTCATCATCAGGTCTAAGTAATGACTTTTTATGTAATGCCGCTATTTTACGTGCGTCATCCCCATCACCTTGCACAGAGCCAAACACATAAGCTTCTGCTAACAACTGATCATTTGCACCTAGTTGACGTAATAATTCAGCAACGTCTTTTGTATCGTAACCCGCCATTAAAACAATAACTCTTCTTGTTGCTGTTCTATTGTTTCCGGTAATTCAATCCGTTCTGAGTCATTTAAAAACTCGATAAGCAAATACACTAAGTCAAATCGCGCCGTTGCAAAGTAACGACTACTGCCTGTATTTTTGCGAACAAAATAACCTAACTCTTCTAATTTATGAAAAACAAATACCAACTGTTCGCGGCTTTCCAGTTTATTGGTTTTAAAAGGTTTGATAGCCGTTAAATGACGTAACTGTTCACGTAGCGTTTGATCATGTTCAAAGGGGTCAAATAAATCATTAATGTTGATGATAGATTTAGCATGAATAGGTAAATCTGTTTGACTGGCCGTTAAAATTAGCTCTAAAAATTCAACTAATGGGCGAAACATGCCTCTGATATCAGTAAACAAAGCACTGAGCTCAGCAGTGTTATTACTGTCCACTTCATTGAAAGTGCAATAGAAAGCATCTGCACTGTCTAAATAAGTTAATTGACGGTCTAGATTTGATAAAAAATCCGTGACACGATCTTGATTCGATTGGGCTTGTAAAAACAAGTATTCGTCTGCAAAGCCTGTTTCACAAATAACGGCACCAGTCAGTAAGTGTTGTACTGTTTGTTTAAACATCTTGGCTCTCCGTCTGTGTTGTTTCAGTAGTCATTGCCGTATTATTTTTTTCTTCACTATTATTTGTTTCTTCGCTATTATTTGTTTCTTCAACATGCAAGTGTAAAGAGGCTTTTTCCACTGATTCAACAGCTAATGACTCTGCATTTAATGTGTCTGATACTTGCTTACGCTTTAATAATAATTCATCTAAACGCGACGTTGGAATATGCGCATGAAAAATCTTATTGTCTTTGATTTTATAATGACGTTGATATAACGATAATATATGACGATCCGTTGAAGGAGAAGCCGATAACATGGTAATCGCATTATCATTAAACATCGTTAATAGTAGATCGATATTCTCTGCGGCTAGCTCACCTAATTCATCTACCGGTAGTATGATTTGTGTTTGTGTACCACTCTCGCCTCTTAACATGCCTAATATGCCAGCATATAAAGACAACATCGCTAAATAGGATAACCCTGTCGAGCTGATCTTTTTAAGTTGTCTGGCATTACGAGCATGCTTTAACTGCCCTTTCTCAGAGATAGTAAACTCAATATCAAACAACTGATGATGCGCTAATGCAAAGCCATCACTTGGTAAATAAGCAGACAATTTTTGCATCGCCACGATTAAATCGTCTGGGATATCACCGACGCCTTCACGTAGATCATCACGATACTTATCAAACAACTTTGCAAACTGTTGTAACGGTCCCCAGTAATCAAGCTCTTCTTGCTTCATCACGGTATTCACATTGATATCTGCTAATGCTTCAAAGTGTGCCAGTTTGGTCACGTTACTTGATAATTGTTTACCAATGCTTTTAATACGACGTGCAAAGTGTTCAATGTGCTGATAAAACTCATTGATCATATTGGCGTTAACCGTCACTAATTGATACGTATTTTTTTGTTTTTGAACGGCGCTACTCAGTAAATCTGCAATGGGATGTTGATATTTAAATAAGCTACGTGCTCCTTTATAAATATCATTATCTGCCACTAACTTAACCCAATTTTCATACAGTTCACTATTACCGTTGTTTTTACCAAAGGCCGTATTAAATTGTGTAATTTGGCTTTGTAAGCGTTTATCAATAGTTTTGAACTGTTTAATCCAATCACCACAGAAGGTCACCGTTAAATCTGCATTATTATGAGGTTCTGCCTCAGATAAGACAGCTTCAATACCATATTGCTCACATTCTCGTTGTGCTAAACCAAGTTGTAACAATAAGTCAGCGTCATCGTTTAATTGTTGCGATACTTTTTTATGTAGCTTCTGCTTTTCACTGATTAAATTGGTTTTTTCAATGGTTAAATCAGCTAAGTTATTTTCAAGCCCACGCTTTTGTACTTCGCGGTTTTGATTCTGTTCAACCAGTTGATCACGATGAACATAGCGTTCATTCATAAATTGTTGGTATTCTCGCGCTTTACGCGCCCAAACTGCACAAGCTTCAAGCTGTTCAGTCAGTTCAACTCGTTGCTTGATGCGTTTATCAACCTCACCATCAGGATCTAACTTATCTAAGGCTTGATCGCGTTGTTGTTTATAATCTTTTTGACGTGTTTTAGCACTCTCTAGAATAGAAGCTAATTGCTCTTCTAATTGCTCTAATTGGCTATCACGGTCAGACTCAATCACCATACGTTGATCTAACATTTGATTATTAAGCTCAAAACGTTGTTCTTGTTGTAACGCTTTAAATTCTTCTAACTTAGTTTGCTGTTGTTTAATTTTGGTGTTGAGTTTTTTAATATTGTCTTCAAAAGCGAGTGCAGCTTGTTTTAAGTAACGCTGTTTTTTAATGTCGAGGTTTTCTTGTTGCGTTTTAAACTGCTCACGTTTCAATTCTGCTTTTTGTAAACTTTGTTTACGCTCGCTGATCAAGACGGTTTGGTTATCAATTTGTTTATTTAAATCAGTCAACTGTACGTTAAGATCTTCACCCTGCTTATTTAAGGTGGTGATTTTTGTTTCAATCTCATTTAATTTTTCACGCAGTTCGTTTTCATTCAACTGCAAGTCGTTATCTTGTAGTTGGTCTAAATCAATTTGTAACCCAAATAAACTCAGTGGCGATGCTTGTGTTAACCATTGAGGCGTTAAATCTTTGCGTGCTAATTGCTCTGCAGACAACACGCGCCCAATATTTTCTTTCCAGCCAGTTGCTTGGCTTTCATTGCTTAAGAAGTGCTGAAGTGAATCAACTTCAGGTAATAACTGCAGTTGTAGTTGTTGACGAGATTTTTTAGTACTTTCTAACTGACGGTTATTTTTAGTATATTGCTCTAGTAATAACAGACGCTGTTTATCGAGTGTATTTAATTGTTCGTTGTCACTGCTGAGTACTTGTAATAGATCGCTTAAGTTATCTTTTACTTCAGACATATTACCTTGGTTAAGCTCAATCTCTGCTTGTAACTCAGCATCAACTTTAATGCTTTGTTGTTCCATTTTCAGCATTTGTAACTGATTTTGTAAGGTCTGCAGGTCCATATTAAGTTTTAAATAGCTTTCGTTTAACTGCTCATTTAATTTACTTAATTGTCCTTGGTAAGTTTCAGAGATTGCAGACAGCTGAACACTGGCTTGATCTTTCACTTTTGCCACTTGTTCATTATTGCGCGCTTCATCTTTTACTTTCTGTAAGGTTAACGCTTGTAACAAAGATTCGAATTTAGATTGGACTTTATTTAGGTTACCTTCAAAGGCTTCAATGATCTCATTAACATCGTTCAGAGCTTGTTGGTAACGAGGTGCGTTATCTGCTTGAAGTTGAAAACTAGCCGCATCGTTGTCGTCGAATTTTAATTTATCTTCATCTAATAAATCGATACGACTTTGATCCGCTTCTATTTTAGCCAACAGTTTACTGATCTCAGTTTGTAACAAACTACTTTGTTCTTTTAACTGTTTATCTAATGTCGTTATTTCATCTTTGAATTGAGATTTTTGCTCACTACGCTGCGTTTGCAATGAAGAAATTGTTTGTTGATGAGCTAACATTTCTGCATGCAAATGTTGTAATTTAACTAATAAATTGTCTAACTGCGTAAAGTCCGTTTGCCAAAGTGCAATTTTATCACTTACTTTTTGAATAGAACGACTGGCTTGAATATCTGCTAACCACAAGCTTATATCTTGCTTATTAAGCGTAATTTGCTCTTTTTCTTCACCTACTGACCTTGCGATATGGTCGCTAGCAATAGCCACCAGCATTTGTTTTACCGCATCAAAATCCAGGTTCTTTTCAATCGTGCCGTTAACCACTTTATCTAAATGAGGTGTTGCTAGGTCACTAAAAGAGAATCTGTTTTGTAGTTGTCTTACTTCTTTAACTTTACGACCACTGCGTAAGTTTTGAATCACTTGACGATATTTATCAACACCCAAATAAACTGAACACTCAACACCTAGGTTGCGATAAACTCTTTCTACTTCAGAGACAGTTAAAGGAATTTGGTTATCACCAATAAACAGATGACTATCAAAACCGCTATCAATGAATTTAAACTGTACGCCACGTCCATCTGAACTGGCTAATGCCATACATGTTTGACCGCCTGGACGTTGGTATTCATAAACCAACATACTCGAGTCTCTTGGAAGGTAATAATCAGCAAAATTCTTAGCTTGGTCAACCTTACTCACGATATCACTTGGGCGCATTCCATAGAATAAAGGTAACAAACGCATTAGTGACGTTTTACCCGCACCATTAGTCCCTTCAAGCTGAGTATGACCAGATAAATCTAACTCGTTAACTTGTCCTTTCCAAAAGCTATCGATAATAATAATACGTAATAATTGATAGACTTGTTGTGCCATGGAAGTTCCTTGTTAACTAAAATATATGAAAGAAGAGAGATAAATACTGCGTTATTCTAACGGTATAAAAATACGACGCAAAAAAACTCATCAATTTATCGTTCTTAAGCAATTTTGTCGACCAGTTTTAAGTCAGATATTACGTTAATTTTAATAATTGCAGGATATCTAATCAATCCTTTTAAAACTCAAATACAAACAACACTATAAATACAAATATAAAGCTAGATTCAAATTGATATCAAACTCAATACCATTGTAAATTGACGATTAGGAATAAGTAACCTCAATAACGGATAAGTAAAACGAAATAGGATGGTTATCCAGAATCTAAACTAAATAATAAACAGCACGAAATAAAATGTTAATTATTGACAATTAACTTTTAACCAATAGACAACTCGCTAATAAATCAGCAAAAAATGGACTGCCCTTCTTATTTAGAAATTCGATATTTCTGTCGGGAATTCCATCAACATCAGGATGTGCTGCAATTGCTTTTTCCATGCTGCTTTCTCTAATGATATGTAAGGTGGGATAAGGAGAACGATTACTGTAATTGGATGCAGCTTCTTCAGGATCACCTTCAAAACAATAATCAGGATGAAAATGTGCTAACTGGTAAACGCCTTCATAATGACTCATTTGTAATAAGTGATTAGATAAGTAAACAAGATCTAGGAAACTATCAAAGTCAGTACAGGCTTCACTCAAAATCAGTAAGGTAGTTTCAGTCTGTTCATTATTATCAAGAAAAACACACTCCTCCGTTAAGCGGTCGAGTACACCTTCTATCTCTGTACTGTTGTTTTCGCAATAACGAATACTGCCTCTATCCATCTCTTTTTTAGCAAAAGGACAAATATTGTATTTCACAATCACTTTATTGACCCACGCTTGAGTACTACTTACTACGTCCACATTGTTCCCTTCTTATTAATAGCAAACTATTAGATTGTTAAACGGTTTATTCACTTTGTTGCTTATTTAGTTACTTAGTTATTTAGTTATTTAGTTATTTAACTACTTAACTACTTAACTATTTTTCAGTTATGTAATTCTTTATATTTTTTTGAAGATAAAGAATTACATAAGCCTTTATTTACTCACGAGCTGTTTATTATTATTTAAAATCTTTTCTGCACTTTTATAACCTAAATCAATCATTTCTCTTGCACGGTCAAATTCTAATGTGCCACAAGCATTACGTGCGATGACAATATTATAATCTGCAGGATAAGCGGCTAATTTTAGGCGTGCAATAGTACTTTGCATCGCATCAAAAGCTTGGTCTGCAATATCGTAAGCTTCTAGGCTTGAAGGTTTAGGCACTATGCCACCTAAGTTATCACCCAACTGTTTTATATAATGTCCAATCTTCTGCTGAAAAGATAACTCATCAACACTGGTGATGACTTCACTAAGCGTGTCCGGATCAGGACAGTTATGATTCATTTCACCACCTAAATTGACGGCAATAGTACGGTCAGTATGGTCACTAAAAGTAGGGGCAATAGGTACTGGGTTTAAGACTCCCCCATCAATAAGTTGCACCCCTTTTCTTAATACAGGTGTAAAAAATAATGGTAATGAAATAGAAGCTCTAATCGCATCAAATAAACAACCTGAGTTTATCCAAACTTCTTTTTCATTTTCAATATCAGCAGCGACGGCAGTGAATTTAAGCGGTAATTTTTCTATTAACTGATCACCTAACAATTCTCTTAGCGTATCAATGATTTTATCACCACGTAATAAACCACTCGACGTCCAAGAAATATCTAACAATGAAACAATCGATAGTTTATCTAATCCACATACCCATTGTTCGAATTCATCTAACTTCCCTGCGGCAAAAACGCCACCAATAAGTGCGCCGATTGAACATCCTGAGATAGATTTAATTTGATAATCGTTATCTACTAACCATCTTATAATACCGATATGAGCCATGCCTCTAGCACCGCCACTACCTAGTACCAGTGATATATTTTTATTAGACGTAGAGGTCGTTCCTGTTATATCGATATGCATAAAAAGCCTTAGAATAATGAAGTGTAATTAGTTTAAAGAAATTTACAGCTATTATGAAGTTTTTAAGTGACTTTAATGATATCCATGCCCTGTATAGCCTAGATTTTAACGGATCTTCCGTGCTGTTTTGGTCATCGTTGTCCGTTTATCAGCAAATAGCAGTAATTAGCTTTTCTTTACTTGTCCCTATGTTGTTAGCCTGTCATACTTTTAACCATATAATTTTTTCATCAGTAGGATCATCATGACTAGTTTTTCAACATCAATTCATCACGTCGTTACCAGTGCATTAGCAGACTTAAATGAAGCACAGTTAAAAGGCAAAATACCAAAAAATCCGCTTAGCGAAACGCATTTCCTAGCCGCTTGGACGACTAATGCCATTAAGAAAAAACGTTTTGAAAGTGATGTAGTACCGACTTTAACAATATGGCAACGTAAAGCACGTAGCTTAGGTAAAAATGCAGCGTTAGTTGAAACATTCACTGCCATTAAACAAAGCTATGAACATGTTTTCAATGATGAGTTAACACCAAAGATCGTTAATAAAAATCAAGTTGTCGCGCTTTGTGAGAAATTAACTGAACAACAATGGATGGTTAATACAGACTTAGAAGTCGGTGAAAAATTGAATCGCCATAGTGGTGGTCAAGCTTCAATGATCATATGTAGTGCTGAATTTGAGTCTCATTTTGAAGAGAGTGTATTAGCTAAACCAATCAGTCTATATATTCGTGGTGATGTTGCTGAAGCATTACAAGCGGCTTTTGATCAATCTCTTTTACTCTACAAAGTCACTGATTATAAATCGAAAGTAAAATATCATGGGGAATACATCATTTATCCAAATAATAACGGTGACTTTTTACCAGAGCTATTAGAAATCTAAATGCTTAAAGGTCAACAAAGTGCTTTATTGAGTGAGCAAGAATTACAGCTATTGTTGAATGACAAGCAAACTCAAGAAAAATCGGTGTTTCCACTTTATAGCATGAGTGAAAATCCGATATTTGTTGATATTAATTACCATACTATCCCAGATGTTGACACGCTCACGCTGCTATTAAGTACTTGTCCATTAGGCAGCGGAGTTATTTTAACTGAACTTATTGAACAAAGCCCCCACTGTCACTCCCTATTACAATTATTGAAAGAGCGAGCCGATATACACATATTTTGGTTAGGTGAGTTGCCTAGCATGGCAATTGACTTACCTCATTTCGATTATTGTCAAGAAGATGAAAAGTTAATAGAAAGTGTTGAATACTGGAAGATTTTCAGTAACAGGTTATTTGGAGACTGGTTAAACAGTTATCGTGTTGGGCTGATCTGTGAAACACCTTATTGCCTTCAAGCTGAACAATTAAACGGCTTAAATAATATTACCTTTTATAACACTCAACAATCACTTAATGATATGGGTAATTTACAATTATTAATTATCAATTTAAACACACCTCAACTACGATTAATGGAAGTATTAAATAATTTAATTAGTCTTAATCAACGCCCTTTTTTATTATTATATGGTGATATACAGGCTAACTTAAGCCATGCTTTATATGATTTAACCAATAGTCTCGGTTTTCCTGTTTTAGCAAGTTTAAGAAGGACGCCGACAACGCAACAATTTCGCCATATATTGATCACATTGTTTTCTAAGATTTATCTCAAGCATCTCGTTCAAAAACAAATTGAAAACTTATCTGAACAACCACTTTTTGTTTTGGATAATATTAATGGGATTAATGAAAAAGAGATTGAATCTATTTTTTGCCCTTACGGCTTAAATAAAAATCAGATTTTAAATCTAAAAAGTGCAGCTAATGTACGAAAGATTATCAATGTACAAAGTATATTTGATTGGTTTCCAGATGGGTTTAATCGCGATCATGCACTGATATTAATTAATGAACTAGGTTGTAGTGATGGCCAAATCGATTTGTATTTAAAGCATCCTCAATCGATTGTTAAACCCTCTTCTATGTTCTCATTAATTGTCATGGCTAGATTAAACCGATCTCGGGTGTATTGGTTAGTTGAAGAAGCACAAGATTTTTCCATTGATATGTTAATGTTTCTACCTATTTCGGATATAATATTGAGTAAGGCACTGGCAACAGAGCTACTCGATAAACCCTCTCAATATTTACTCGACTTCATTGAAGAAGCTCGCCAGCAAAATATTAGGTTAGGAATTGCCATGGAATATAATAGTATAAGCGTTAATGCCCTCTCACTATATGGCATTGAGTTTATTATTGATCAACGAACTGCTTAATTAATTCAATATCTTACATTTAAAGTTTATCCCCATAAATTAATAACGTTTATATTATTAATGGATGACTTTCTAGTTAATAAAATAATAAAAATAATAAGACTCAAATATGACATTAACACAACTCTCTGCCGAACTTCAGCCTAAAAAAGAAGTCTTTTGGGCCACTATTTTTAAACGTTTCGCTTGGATGTATGCGATTACTGCGGTTCTTTTAGCATTAATAATTGGCTATGCATATCAGCAATACACTCAAAATTTAGAAGATAAAATGCTGTCGCAAGAACAAGCGTTTGTTTCTTCAACCACTCAAGCATTACAACAAGAAATGCAAACCCAATTAAAGATATTGCAAATGGTGACTCGTTCTAAAGCATTAAGCAGTTTTATGGAGAGCGGCGACCCAACTAGTCGACAAGGATTAGAAAAATTATTCATTAATTTGGCCATCACTTTTCATCGATATGACCAAATAAGATTGATCGATATGCAAGGTAATGAAGCAATACGCATGAATTACCATACTGATGGCGTGCATATTGTAGCGGCAAAAAATCTACAAAATAAACATGACTCAAAATATTTCCAAGAAGGTATCAAACTTTCTCGAGGTCAAGTCTATGTTTCACCAATGGAATTAAATGTTGAATATGGTGAGATAGAAATTCCCTATAAACCTGTGGTTCGCTTTGTAACCCCTATAATAAATGATAAAGGGGAGAAGTTAGGCTTAATGGTGATGAACTATTTGTCCACTGAACTATTACAGAACTTCCGAGACCAAATGGAGCTTCGAATTAACGGACAAGGCATGCTTATTGATCCCAATGGATATTGGATGAGCAACCATGACAGAAGTAATGAATGGGGTGGTAGTTTAGAAGATATCGACCAAAAATTTGAAAATTTATACCCTTCTGCTTGGCCAATAATAGACAGTAAAGAAGAAGGTATTCTAAAATCTAATAAAGGCATATTTCGCTACGTTTCAATTAAGCCTTTTAGTTTAAACAGTATTGGTAAATATGTAGCTGAGCAAGATATCAATTTGTCAGTAACACAACAATCAATTGCAAATAATGATTGGAAATTAGTTATTTTCTTACCAAACGTAACTATCCATGAACAGTCATTCTTTTTTACTACCTTTGGACAGTTCACGGTTATTTTTATATTCCTTGGTTCTGCTGCGATCTTATTTTTAATCCTACTTTCATCTGAACAAAAGCGTCGCCAACAACGCCAAGATTTATTGATCAAAAATGAGTTAAGTGATTTGTATGAAAACTCTCCATGTGGTTATCATAGTTTAGATAAACACGGTATCGTGCTTAAAATCAATCAAACTGAATTAAATTGGTTAGGTTATTCTCGCCAAGAGGTAATAGGTAAACATTTTTCTGATTTCTTAACTGCAAAAAGTACAGGGGTATTTGACGCATTTCTCGAACAACTTCAGCATGATAAAAGTGTTGAAGGTGTTGTACTTGAAATCCAATGTAAAAATGCTCATACCTTCTTTGTATCAACTTCTGCGACTTCAATACTTGAAAAAGGACATTTTGCTATTGCACGAACGTCTACTTTTGATATTACCGATAGAATTAAACTAGAAGAGCGTCTAGCCTATATTGCTAATACAGATGTGTTAACCGGAATCAGTAACCGTCGTCATTTTTTTATTCAAGCCAATGATCGTTTAAAACAAGAAACAGATATTTCTGTGTTAATGCTAGATGCGGATCACTTCAAAAGAGTAAACGATGTTTACGGACATGATATTGGAGATGACGTATTAAAAATGATTTCATCAACATTAAGATCAGTATTGCCAAAAGAAGTCATTTTAGCGCGTTTAGGTGGTGAAGAATTTGTAATATTAGCCTCAGGATTAAGTGCAGAAAAAGCACTCAAACTTTCTCAAAAGATTTGTATTGTGATGGAAAACACCCCTATTCCTGTTAATAATAAAGCAGATATCAATATCACATTATCAATTGGTACAGCACAACGTATTGCTTATGATGAAGAAATTGATGAAATATTAAAACGCGCAGATATCGCTTTATACCAAGCTAAAACAACGGGTCGTAATAAAGCCATACAATCAAGCTAACTTAGTATCATTTATGTAATAGAATAAATTAGCAATAGGCTGTCAAGCTGCCACGACACCGACAATAGTCAACAATCAATAGTAACTATAAACAGTTACTATTGATTTTCTTCAATAAAATCCTCCTCATTTTTTAATTGTTAATGTTAGTGCACAGGACCTCAAAACAAGACCTCAAAAAATGTCCAAACCCACTCTAATGTTGATCCCATCACATCCTTTATTCGTATAATTTTTCATTACATATTATTTTTGATTTTTTTGAATTTTTTAAATGGAATTGTAGAAATGAAACGTACATTATATTGGGTAACCAAAGATCTTCGTATTGCTGATAATGCAGCGCTTCAATTGGCTAGTCAAAGTAATGAATTGATTTGCGTGTACACCATTGACAAAAAATGGTTTCAAATAAACAAGTTTCAATCTAAACCCTTAGGTGAAAAAAGATGGCAGTTTCTTCAAGCCTGTCTAAATGACTTTAACCAACATTTATTAGCACTTGGGCAAAAGCTTTATATCGTTTATGGCGACACACTTTCGAATTTGAATAAAGTCTGTGAACAATTCCAAATAACGGATCTTATTACAACCAAAGTCCCAGGCACCGATGAAAACAGATTGTTATCAAAGCTTCATACGCTTAACCCTCAATTAACGATTAACCGAGTAGATCAATTCACTTTATTTACAGAAAATTCCTTACCTTTTGATGTTAACAATCTACCAGCAAGTTATTCAAAGTTCAGAAAGGTTATGTACAATATCGCTATTCAACAGCCTAGCTCAAACGTTAACACATTGCCTTGTATGTTCCAATCAGCACCTTCAGTGACACTTTATGAGCTTGAGTCTTCACCAGCTTCAATAATAGGCAGACCTAAACAAGGTCATATATTCAAAGGCGGTGAACAGCAAGGATTAAAACATCTCAAACAATACTTTACATCAGAAAATCCAAGTGTTTATAAGGAAGTGAGAAACAGCCTCGATGGTTGGGAAAATAGCAGTAAATTATCACCTTGGATTAACTATGGGTGTTTTTCTGTTAGGCAAGTAATGCAGCATATTAAGCACTATGAGCAGACTGTTGAAAGTAATAAATCTACTGAAAGTTTATACCTTGAATTATTGTGGCGAGATTATTTCCAATGGGTTCACTTTAAAGTGGGTGCAAAGATGTATCAATTTAAAGGTCTTGTTGGGTCAGCTCCCCTTACAACATTTTATCCAGAACGATTTAAAAAATGGTGTTTAGGTAAAACTCCTTATCCTTTAGTTAATGCTTGTATGAATGAACTTAGACACTCAGGGTTTTTAAGTAATAGAGGAAGACAGATTGTTGCAAGTTGCTTGGTAAACGAACTCAGTGTTGATTGGCGTTACGGTGCCGCATGGTTTGAAGAACAACTCATTGATTATGATGCGGCTATTAATTGGGGTAATTGGCAGTATATTGCAGGTGTGGGTGTTGACCCTCGTGGAGGACGCCATTTTAATATCAAAAAACAAACCAACACGCATGATCTTAATGGTGATTACCAAGCTAAGTGGATAGATAAAAGTAATAACACAGCTTATTTAGATCAAATACTAGACTCTGTAGATGCTTCTGATTGGCCTATTTCCCCAGATTCGGCAACAGTAAGCTCAGTAGCAGTAAGCGCATCAACAATAAGTCCAGTTAGCAGAAACAACGTTAAATGATTAATGGCATCGCTAGTGAAACAATGAATAGGATGGACGAGCAACTCGCCAAGAAACCATCGGTCAACGTGGTATGGTTAAAGCGTGATCTCCGATTAACGGACCATCAACCTCTGAATCATTCCATTGAATCTGGTTTAACAATTTTATATTACGTATTTGAACCTTTTTTAATTAACGACCCTCATTACGATCTACGTCATTGGCGTTTTGTGTTGCAATCAATACAAGATCTCAATGATCAACTTAATCAATTTAACTCTCAAGTCTATGTCTATCTTGGTCATGCCATCGATGGCCTCTTCCACATTCAACAATCATTTACCATCACTGGATTATTTAGTCACCAAGAAACCGGCTTACTATCCACGTTCGAGCGAGATAAAGCAGTCAAACAATGGTGTAAAACACAACATATTCCATGGCAAGAAACTAAATCCGGCGCCGTAACACGCGGCAAAGAAAATAGATTAGGCTGGGATAATGATTGGCGCATGATCATGAGAGATGTTTTATCTAAACCTCCGTTATCTGATACAACGCTTGTTAGTCATCAATTTCTAGCACAACTTCCTCAATCAGTATTACCTGTTGAATGGTACACAGCCGATCAATATATGCTGACAGGTGGAGAACGTTGGGCGCAGAAAATATTACAATCCTTTCTAAAAGCTCGAGGTAAAAACTATCATTTTAATATTTCTAAACCACAAGCAAGTCGAAAAAGTTGCTCTCGATTATCACCTTATTTAGCCTGGGGAAATATCAGTTTAAGACAACTTTATCAGGCCATATTAATAAAACGTTCTGAAACTGGCTGGAAACGACCCATTGATGGCCTTGCCTCTCGACTTCATTGGCATTGTCACTTTATACAGAAGTTTGAAAGTGAACATGAAATGCAATGGCGTCCAGTTAATAGAGCTTACATAGGTTTCAGCTACCCAGAAGATCATTGTGGTCTAAGTATTGAAACGCGACTAAGCAAATGGAAGACAGCGCAAACAGGTTACCCACTTGTCGATGCTTCCATGCTCTGTTTAATCAAAACCGGTTATATAAATTTTCGTATGCGCGCGATGTTAGTGAGCTTTTTATGTCACCACTTATTAGTTGACTGGCGTTTAGGTGTAACCCATCTAGCCGCCCTATTTCTCGATTTTGAACCGGGTATCCATTATCCGCAGTTTCAAATGCAGTCAGGCGTCACTGGTACCAATATTATTCGAGTTTATAACCCAGTAAAACAGTCTTTAGACAAAGATAAAGACGGAATATTCATTAAAAAATGGTTACCACAATTATCAGAATTACCAAAAGAGATCGTCCATACACCTTGGTTGATAACGCCAATGGAAGAACAACTCTATCAATTTAAACTGGATGAAACCTATCCTTTACCCATGGTCGATATTGACGAAACAGGCAAAATAGCTCGAGATTTATTATGGGGTTTTCAAAAACGCGCTGATAGTAAAAATGAAGGCGCACGTATCGTTGCAAAACATGTTCGTAAAAAGAAAACGATTAAAAAAAACTTAAAATAAAAACCGTAAGGTAATAACTATAAAATAACGCCATAAAGTACAAACATAAAAGACGAATGCCATGCATAAAAAATTACTACTGCCACATAAAACGTGTGTTACTTGTGAAAAAGACTTTTCGTGGCGTAAAAAATGGAAAACATGTTGGGATAGTGTTCTGTATTGCTCAGAACGTTGTCGTAGAAACAAAAAAACATTAAGTAACGTAAAACCTAACAAACTAAAAAATAAGCTAAACAGTGAACCTAGCAGTAATTAAAGCGATCTTCATTCTAGTTTTAAAGTGTAATAAAATAAGGAAATACCATGCAAGCCAAACACCTCAGACTGATATTAGGTGATCAGCTTAATGCTATGCACAGTTGGTTCAAGCAAATCGATGATGATGTCATCTATGTCATTGCAGAGCTTCACCAAGAAGCCAGTTATACTAAGCACCATATCAAAAAGATAACTTCATTCTTTGCAGCAATGGCCGATTTTGCTCAAATGCTTGAAAGCAAAGGCCATCGAGTCTGTTACTTAACGTTAGATGAGTCGATCCAATATCAAGACCTTCCACATTTAATAAAGTCATTAGTCACTCACTACCAATGTGAAAGTTTTACTTTTCAACGACCTGATGAGTATCGTTTATGGTCACAACTAGGTAATCTTCCCGCTCAAGATGGATTAACGGTTTATGAAGCAGACACTGAACACTTCCTGTTACCTTTTGACCAATTACCACAACATTTTCAAGTAGCAACTCATGTCAGAATGGAGAATTTTTACCGTTTTATGCGTAAAGAGTTTTCTATTTTAATGGAGGGGTCAAAACCCGTTGGCGGCGCATGGAACTTTGATTCAAATAATCGACAAACATTTAAAAAAGCAGATCTGAAGGTTATCCCTAAACCATTAATATTCACTAACCCCGCTGAAGCATACTTACAACGCATCAAACATCACAAGATCAAGACGATAGGGTATGAATCAACCAATGTTGATTACCCAATAAATCGTCAACAATCTTTGCAATTACTCGACTATTTTTGTCAATATCAGTTGCCTAATTTCGGTAACTTTCAAGATGCAATGACCGTCGCCTCTCCATACGCTTGGAGCTTATATCACTCGCGTCTCAGTTTTTCATTGAACTGTAAAATGCTCAATCCCATGGAGGTCATTCAATCTGCTTTAACGGCTTATCAAGCGTCAGAGGGTAAGATTACGATTTCCCAGATTGAAGGATTTATTAGACAAATATTAGGCTGGCGGGAATATGTCAGAGGTATGTACTGGATGAACATGCCGAACTACGCACAACAAAATGCATTATCCGCAAATAGAGACTTACCGACCTTCTTTTGGAATGCAGATACAAAAATGCAATGTTTGAAAAGTGCTATTTCACAGTCGCTTGAACATGCTTATGCGCATCACATTCAGCGTCTAATGATCACGGGTAACTTTGCTTTATTGGCAGGCATAGACCCTAACCAAGTTGATGACTGGTATTTAGGCATCTATATTGATGCTATCGAGTGGGTAGAATTACCTAACACGCGCAGTATGGCCTTGTTTGCAGATGGTGGCTGGATTGCAACTAAGCCCTATGCGGCGAGCGGTAACTATGTCAATAAAATGAGTGATTACTGTAAAAACTGTCGTTATAACGTCAAAGAAAAGCTGGGCGAAGATGCTTGCCCATTAAATAGTTTGTATTGGAATTTTATTGATCAGAATTATGAGCAGCTTGCCTCAAATCACCGAATGAGTTTCCCTATCCGTAATTGGGATAAGCTAGACCCAAGTCAAAAAATAGAAATCAGAGAAAAAGCCAGTACACTATTAGAGAATTTAGATAATTTATAGAAGGTTATTGTCTGTTTATTACTGCATTTATGGCATCGATTTAAAATACTATATTCAGGTTATAAGTGCAGTAATAAAGTCATTAAAAACCATTCAAACTGTTAAAGTGACTTATTCCTAGCATTATTTATAGGCAAGCTTATAACAATGCATCTTTAATCTGCTCCATTAAATACGTTTCTCTTTTAATGGATAACCCCTGCTTTTTATCATTTTTAATGGTATTTAAATTATGATTAATCGCGTCATCAATATCTACCCAACAAACCTTCATGCCATTATTGATTTCATAATCTTCTAGCTTACTATCACCAAGTTGATCAGCAATATCACAGGTAAAGCAGTAAGACAGCATGTGCATTATTGAATATTCAGCATAGTGTTTATCACTTTTGTGTGGACGATACTCCTCATATAATCCAAACTCATTAATATTGTTTATATCGAGAGCCCCTGTTTCTTCACTTAATTCTCTCTTTAGTCCTTCAATCAACTCCTCACCTTCATCAACACCACCACCAGGCAATGAATAGTCGTTATAACGCTGAGTGTACATTAACAAAATTCTATTATTTTTGATGACGATGGCGCGAGTCGCAATACGAGTAAAACTATCAGGATGATCTGGGGTTAAATCAATTTCAGTAATCGCTGGGTGAACCACCCGTTTTAATAAACGCATAACATTCTCTAAATAAAATAAATTGCTTACCAAGTTAATGGCGTTGAGCAATTTGTGAAAAAGACTGCGCATACTACCCAATTACTAATCGATAAAACAGAGGTATGTTGATGAGGTAATCTGCTGACCAAAGAAACCAAAGCAAAGCAACAAATATAATCTTCTATATTTCTATTTGATAATTTATGAGTTAATCGATCACGTTACCTTTTTATTTATCTAGTGATGAATAAACTAAAAAACGACATCATTAATATTAACTTCACTAACACTGATTCAATAATCGAACTCATAGTAATGATTGTTATTTCCTTTAAAATGCCTTTATGTTGAACAAATAGAGCCTTAATTCTTGAGGCTTAGATCACAATTCATAGATGAAAACAAAGTCTTTAACGCTTGTTTTATTGTTTATAAAATAAGCAATAAAAACTTGTAAGTAAATGACTCACCAATCAATTCCATTCTTACACTTAGCTATTAATACACGTCAAAATCAAAAATAAACACCATAAATACATAAGGTTACATAAAAGCCAGCAATAATTAAATCATAAAAAACAAACATTTTATAACAACGTCGATTAACCTATCTGTTTATATATCAGCCATATTTTTATTAAGTTAACGATAAAAAAATCACTTGAATGACAGTGAACATTAGAAGAATACGATTTTACAAATTCATTATTTGTAATACAATACTACTGAGTCTAAGGTTGACGTTTATTTGAATTACATGACAACGAATATCAACCAAATAAAAAAGGTAGTCACCTTTGTTGATAAAATGGCAAGACAGACATTGTGTCTTATAGAATCGCAATTTCTTCTTTAATACCCACATTTATGTCAGCTTATCTGTGCAATATTTGACTGCCTCCTTAATGCCCATGGCATAACTATCTATTAACTAGTCAATGAGAATATAAATATGTCTAAAAAAATTGCTTTAATCACTGGTGCTACTGGTGGAATCGGTTTCGCCGTTGCGAAACGTCTTGGTCAAGATGGTTACACAGTTGTTCTTAACGGTATCGAAGATGAAATTGGCGCACAACGTGTTGCTGAATTGACAGCGGAAGGCATTGAAGCTGAATACTACGGTTTTGACGTAACTAACGATGTTGCAGTAACTGAAAACGTTAATGCTATCGGTAACAAATACGGTCAAATCGATGTTGTTATCAATAACGCTGGTGGTTTAGGTGGTCGTAGCCCAATCGAAGAAATGACCACTGAATTCTTCCGTTTTGTAATGGCGCTTAATCTTGACAGTGCATTCTTTGTTTCACGTGCTGCGATTCCATTCTTGAAAAAAACGGAAGGTGGTTCAATCATCAACTACACGTCAAACGCTGCATGGAATGCTGGTGGTCCAGGTGCAGGTATCTACGGTACGTCTAAAGCTGCTGTTCACACATTAACTCGTGCATTAGCTAAAGAACTAGCACCAGCTGGTATTCGTGTAAATGCGGTATCTCCAGGTACAATTGATACACCATTCCACCAACAAATTAAAGATACTAAACCAGAAGTTTTCGCTTCTTGGAAAGACAGCATCATGTTGGGTCGTTTAGGTCAACCTGAAGACGTTTCTGGTGTTATCTCTTTCTTAGTAAGTAAAGATGCTTCGTTCATCACAGCTGAAACGATTCAAATCGGTGGCGGACAAGCTCTAGGTATTTAGTCGATACAGTTAATGTAGACGATCTATAAGCGTTAAAATTTATTTGTCATAATAAGTTTTAATGCAGAATAAAAAAGCCACATAATTGATTATGTGGCTTTTTTATTATTTTAAACGCCTTCGAAAATGTAATACACGAATCACACTAGATTTTAGTTACTCACATTTTAGGCTAATTAACTAACCTATTTCACTGCTAAAATAACTTATGATATAAAGCTTGATAGTCAGACAGTGCAGATTGAACCAATGGTTCAGCATCTCCATTAGCGCTAACAATACGTTGATAATGTGTAATCAACTTAGCAAGATATTGCTGATGCTCATCGAGAGGTTGCCACAACTGATCACCTGTTAAAGTAAGCTCCCCACCTTGACCTTGGTTGATTAACATTAACTCATAACCACGCTTATTTTCGATCACTAGCTGCTCTTGCTTTAATTTGAAATTTAACTCAATCAATGTACGACGCAATTTATAAGTATGGTGTACTGGGCATAAAAGAAAGTCGATATTCAACCCCGCATAACGACTCATTAAACGGGTTAACATTTCAACCATTAACTCGCCACCGACACCGCTAATAATTACCAATTGATTAGCTTGAAGTTGATTTGATTTATAACGGTCAAATAATGGTAATTGAGCGACATCTTCGCAACGTGTTTGCCACTTAGCATCCATTGGTAAATGATGGCCGTAAGTTGTTAATTTATCGTGTAATTGATTAATAATATCTGGAACAACATCAACAAAATTAACTTCTTTGATGACATTGTTGGTTAATATTTTAATGCCCAATAAACCATGGTCACAACAACAATCCCAGACTAGGTCATAATGGTCATCCACCATTTCAGACAGGCTTAATAAGCGCTTATTTATTTTCATTTTCAATTAGGTCGTTTTGTTAAATATTATTTTTTAAAAAATAGGTTTAATTACTATTTGAGTCCAAGCATTTAAATTACTTTGATATTTAGGTTACTTTGATATCTAAGCTACTTTGATATCTAAGCTACTTTGATATCTAAGTTACTTTGATATTTTAGTCTCCGTCATAGAAACTCATGCCGGTTGTTGTATTGCTTTCATGGTTAATGCGATCCGTTTGCGTTCAACATCAACACTCACTATTTTCACATTAACAATCTGCCCTACTTTCACTATTTTATGTGGGTCATCCACAAAGCGATCGCTGAGCATAGAGATATGGACTAGCCCATCTTGATGGACTCCCAAATCAATAAAAGCACCAAAGTTAGCGACGTTAGTCACTACACCTTGTAATAATTGGTCTACTTCTAAATCACTTATCTTATGAATACTTTGATCAAACTGAGCCGTTTTAAATTGATCTCTTGGGTCACGACGAGACATTTTTAAAATAGTCATCACATCTTGATATTGTTGCTGTAAGGTTTCACCACTGACGGCATGTTGTCCGTTACTTGCTGGTAAAGTTAATTCGATGGTGTCTGATGCTAACACCACTTCTTTCAATGTTTTACGATTAAAAGTAGCAAGAGCCTTAGCGGTTGCATATTGTTCAGGATGCAAAATAGTTTCATCTAAACAATTATCACCACCCGTTACCGTTAAAAAACCAACAGCTTGCTGAAATGCTTTTGCACCTAAACGAGGGACTTTTTTTAAGGCATCTCGTGAATTGAAACGCCCATTTAACTCTCTATATTCGACGATATTATTAGCTATCGTCGCATTGAGCCCGGCGACATGTGTTAACACACAATGTGAAGCCGTGTTAAGGTCAACACCGACTTTGTTAACGCAATCTTCTACTACAGCCTGTAAACGACTCGCTAATAGTTTTTGTTGAACATCATGCTGGTATAAACCGACACCAATTGCTTTTGCCTCAATTTTAACCAGTTCTGATAATGGGTCTTGTAAACGTCGAGCAATAGAAACAGCGCCACGCAGTGTTACATCAAGTTGAGGAAATTCATCTGCAGCTAACTGCGAAGCAGAATAAACCGACGCGCCTGCTTCACTCACTGAAATGGCTTGAATATCATGACCAAATGACTTCAAAATATCAGCAATAAATTGTTCACTTTCACGAGAAGCAGTGCCGTTACCAATGGCAATTAACTCTACTTTGTATTGTGTAATGAACTTATTAACCATCTGTTTAGCTTGTTCTGTTTGTAATTGTGGTTGGTGTGGGTAGATAGTCGCTGTATCTAATAACTTACCTGTTTTATCGACAACCGCTAATTTACAACCACTTCTAAAGCCTGGGTCTAAGCCTAATGTCACTTTTTCACCTGCGGGAGAAGCCATCAATAAAGCACTTAGATTATTAGCAAATTGTTCAATAGCTTCTGCATCAGCTTGCTCTTTTAATTGGACTAAAAATTGTTTTTCAAGGCTAACTAATAGCTTTGTACGCCATGCAGTATCAATCACTTTGCGATGCCATGATGTTTGGTCTTCTTTACTGAGGTATACATTCAAATGTTTAGCAATCAAGGTTTGGCAATAGCTATAAGATTTCTTATCTTTTTGGAAGGGATCTGCATCAATTTTTAAGCGTAAAAACCCTTCAGACTTACCACGTAACATGGCTAAAACTCGATGTGCTGGTAAGCGATTTAAACGAGCACTAAATTCAAAGTAATCTTTAAATTTTATGGCTTCATTAATTTTAGATTTAACAACCGTTGAAGTGAACATAGCTTGCTCAAATAAATGCTGTTTTAGTAAACCAAGTAACTTAATATCTTGGGTTATATTATCAACCGCAATCGCTAGAGCCCCTTCTAAAACCTCTTCATTGTTTGTAAAACCATGTTTAACATTAATGTAACGTGCTGCAATTTGTTCTAAAGATTGTTTAGGGGATGCCCATAGTTGTTCAGCTAAACGAGTTAAACCTGCATCTGTAGCGAGTTTTGATTTGCTTACTCGTACCGATTTAAAAGGGGCATAACAATGCTCTAAACTTACTTTATCTTGAATTGATTCAATTTCTTTTTTCAGTGATTCTGTTAATTTACCTTGGCTCTCAATTGCTTTTAATATGCTGGTTTTACGCGTCGATAACTCTCTAAAGTAACTCAATTTAGATTCTAACAAGCGCAGTTGGTTGTCATCCAGTGACTGCGTTAAATGTTTACGATAACGCGCAATGAATGGCACGGTATTGTCATCATCTAATAATTGAATCGCACTTTCGGCTTGTTTAGTGTTGATTTGACACTCTTTAGCTAAGAGTTCGGCAAGTTGGACTGTAGATGATGGCATATTATTATTCTTTATATATTCAGATAATTAGCCATTATATTTATCACACTTTGTTACTTTGTTCGATGCGATTTTATTGTTAAGGTTAATAACCTGATGATTTAGTTAATTTATGGCTAAATTTAAAGCTAAAAGTCTGTTTTCAATGCTGATATTTGAAAATATATTAAGGCTATTCCTGAATATAAATATTGGAGTCATTGATGATCAAATTCGCTGTAATTGGTACTAATTGGATCACAGAAAAATTTATTCAAGGCACACTAAATCCTCCGCAAGGTAATAAACAGGTGATGCAATTAAGCGCCGTTTATTCTCGGGAGTTAACCAGAGCACAAACATTCGCAGCAAAGTTTTCTGTCGCTGACGCTATTATTGAGACTTTCGATGATTTACAACAACTTGCGACTTCGACTAATATTGATGCAGTTTATATAGCAAGCCCTAACTCTCTACATTATCAACAAAGCAAGCACATGTTGGAGAACGGTAAACATGTTATTTGCGAAAAACCATTAAGTTCAACTTATCAAGAAGCATTAGATCTCTATAAAACAGCCAAAGAAAACAACGTTATTTTCTTTGAAGCCTATATGACAGCTCACTTGCCTAATTTTGCTGTTATTCAAGATGCGCTTCCTCAGTTAGGTCAAATTCGTAAAGCACATATTCATTATTGTCAGTATTCATCTCGCTATCCTGCTTACCTTGAAGGTAAAAAACCGAATACTTTTGACCCCGCTTTTTCTAACGGTTCGATCATGGATATTGGTTATTATTGTGTTGCTTTAACCACCGCACTCTTTGGCAAACCACGATCAGTTAAAGCACAAGCTATCCTATTAGATTCAGGTGTTGATGGATGTGGTAGTGTACTATTAGATTATGGCGATTTTTGTGTGACAATTGATCATTCTAAAATATCAGCGTCAAACCAGTTTAGTGAAATTCAAGGTGAAGCAGGGTCATTATTGATAAAACATGTAGGTCAATGTGAACAAATAATTCACCAAGATCATTCTTTCCAGTCTGAAACTGAAGTAGATTTAACAAAACCTCAGTCTGATAACAGTATGTCCTATGAAAGCATTGCGTTTGTGAAGCAAATTACTAAGGCTGAAATAAACCCTGTTTTTGAACAACGCTCATTACTAACTGCTCAAATCATCAATGAAGTACGTAAACAGACAGGGATAGTATTTCCAGCAGATAAAGTACAGCGCTAATAAATAATACCAATCTTAGTAATTATCTCGTTATTTATTTATCCAGATTGGTATGATCTGAATCCAAGTAATATTAAGAAGATATGAATCTAAAACTAAAGCCATTCACCTATTTTTGAGTGGCTCATTCACTTTAACCATTTTAACTACTTTAAACTTGATGGTTTAACGTCCAAAATATTGGTCAATCATCGCTTCTAAATTATTTTCAAGCTGATCTTCAAAATGTTCATAACTTTCACCCAGTACAGTAAGGTACTTTTCTGCTTGCTCTTGGGTTAATGCTTTATTATTAAGTTGGAAATTGATTTCACCTAAGCTTTTATCGAAACGAGGTTCAATAAACCATTTCAAATATTCCACTGAACAAGCTTGTAATTGGGTTTGTGCAAATAAACAAAACTCAGTAACGTGCTCGATACCATCTGGGCCTAGGGAGCCTGGCTCGATTCTGAATATTACCGTCATTTTTCTATTTTCAGGAAAAGCATTAGTTGCTGACATTTTGATCCTTAAAATGTGTATTTAAATCATCGCTTAGACTGCAACAGCCAGATGAAAAGGTGAGTAAAATATTCATAACAGCTAAAATGGACAAAAATACAATAGAGTAGAAATACAATAAAGGAAACGTATTACAGTAAGTTTTTAAAAGTACTTGCCAGTTTCGTTAAATCACTCTCTGAAATCACTTCTACATTATCACTGCTGACAATTTGTCCTTTCAATACTAAGACAGTACGAGGATAACCGTGCCCGCCTAGTTGCTCAATTAATACTTGATGATCAGCATCAATGTACACACCCTTCTCTTTTTGGGCCGTTAATTGTAATACTTCTAATTGATTTTCTGCCATAAGGTTCGAAAATGCTTGAATATTAATTTGTTGTTCAGTGCAATCAGAACACCAACTAGCCAGAACATTTAATACAAAACTGTGTTGGTTTTGTACTTTTTCATAGAACGTAGCCGGTAAAATAGAGGGTAAGGTATTAGACATAATATTTTCCAAAATAAGATTAAGAATATTCGCTGCAAGTCATCATATTCAGTAATGGTTTGTATTGTAAATAAAAAATAGCATATAAGTACCAATTATCTATCCTAAATTCGAATAATAAGTGCTATCTATTCACATGAAATTAAACGTATTTATTATATTTTGTCATCAATTATAATTTAAAATAGCGAATATAAACTTAACAACATTCACATCATGTTTTTAATACATTACAAAACAGAGTTTGTTATACTGCGCGATTATTTTATAGCGTACAAATTAGGGTGTGATTATGAGTGTTGATGCAGCAGGTTTATCTGCAAATCTATTAAAAGCAGTTAAAGCATGTGGTTATTCAAAACTAACCCCAATCCAACAACAAGCGATTCCAATTATTAAAGCGGGTCACGATGTATTGGCAAGTGCACAAACCGGAACAGGTAAAACAGCAGCATTTACGTTACCTTTATTGGATATCTTAGCTAAAAATCAGCCTGACAATATTGGTCGTTCTCGTACCATCAAAGTACTTATTCTGACACCGACTCGTGAACTCGCATTGCAAGTAGCAAAGAATGTTGAACAATATAGTCAATTTCTACCTTTAACATCAGGTGTTGTCACGGGCGGTGCAAATGTATCCCCTCAAACGATAATGCTAAAACAAGGCGTCGACATTTTAATTGCAACACCTGGTCGATTAATTGAACATGTTAATGCGAGACAAGTTGATCTAGCACACATCAAGCATTTAGTCTTAGATGAAGCTGACCGTATGCTCGATATGGGCTTTTTAACGGATATTCAACAAATCACTGACATCATTAAGCAAAAGCATCAAACATTAATGTTTTCAGCTACTTTCTCAAATAAAGTAAAAACACTGGCGAATAAGTTATTACACACGCCTAAAAATATTGAAACGTCTAAACAAAATTCAACCTCAGGCAAAGTAAAGCAACAAGTTTACTGGGTAAGTGAAGTTCGTAAACGTGAATTATTGTCTGAATTGATTGGTGTGAAAAACTGGAAACAAGTCTTAGTTTTTGCAGGCACGAAAGAAAGTGCTAATTTACTAGCCCAAGAATTAAAGTTAGATGGTATTAAAGCCGCGCTTTGTCATGGCGATAAAACACAAGGTGCTCGTAATAAAGCGATTCAACAATTTTCAGAGGGTAGTGTTCGTGTATTAGTTGCTACTGATGTTGCAGCTCGTGGATTAGATATTCCAGACTTACCGCATGTTGTTAATTTTCATTTACCGTTTTTAGCGGAAGACTATGTTCATCGCATAGGAAGAACAGGTCGAGCAGGCAAGAGCGGTCATGCAATTTCATTAGTTAGCCCTAAGGATGAGCAATTTTTAGATAACATTGAATCGCTAATCGGTAGAAAGTTCGATCGTATTGTATATCCTGGATATGAATTTGATAGTGCAACTGAAGTACAGCAAGATGGAAAAACGTTTAAAAAGAGTCGTTATAAAGCGACACAAGAACGTAATCAATTAATAGAAAAACGTAAGTCAGAAAGTAAACCTTCTGTTGTACGTAAAGCAAAGAATAAAGCCAGAAAAGCAAGATAAGCCTTTTAACTCCTTTCGTTAAAATAGCTTTAGTTATCTTCCCTTAGTTATTAAGGGAAGATAACTCATATACAGATAATCTCACCATTAAATATCGCCTAATTTATATACAAATAAAGCAAATAACAACGACCCCTTCCCATTAAAACTAAATTAAACCTAATGTTCCTGTGATCTTGTCATTATTACTAGTAAGGTAAAAAGACATAATCGGTGTTGCATATGACATAGAAACATCAATTATTTATTTGTAATACAATAGGCCTGATAAATCAATTAATCAGAACTAGCTCACACCTTTTGACAAGCAACTTTTATTATTTCCATTATAATAAATTCCAACACTTATTGGAGAAAATATGATCACTTTAGGCGAGTACATAATTGAAAAACAGCATGATTTCCCAGAAGCTAGCGGGGAATTAACAGGTTTATTAGGAGCGATTCGTTTAGCTTCTAAAATTGTTAACCGTGAAATTAATAAAGCAGGTATTGCCAATATTATTGGCTCAACCGGTGTTGAAAATATTCAAGGTGAAACACAACAAAAATTAGATTTATATGCAAATGACAAATTCAAAGCAGCACTTGAAGCGCGCGGAGAAGTTTGTGGTGTAGCTTCTGAAGAAGAAGATGATTTTGTAAGCTTTGACAGTGCTCGTGGCGTAAATAGTAAATATGTTGTATTAATGGATCCTCTCGATGGCTCTTCTAATATAGATGTCAATGTTTCAGTAGGTACTATCTTCTCAATATACAGACGTATTAGCCCTGTCGGTACACCTGTTATCCTTGAAGACTTCTTACAGCCTGGTATTAAACAAGTTGCTGCAGGTTACGTTATTTATGGTTCTTCAACAATGCTTGTTTATACAACAGGTAATGGTGTTCATGGCTTTACATGTGATCCTTCTCTAGGTGTCTTCTATTTATCACATGAGAATATGAAACAACCGACCACAGGAAAATGTTACTCGATTAATGAAGGTAATTATTTAAAATTCCCATTGGGTGTTAAAAAATACATTAAATTCTGCCAAGAAATAGTCCCTGAAGATAATCGTCCTTATACATCTCGTTACATTGGTTCATTAGTAGCAGATTTCCACCGTAACTTATTGAAGGGTGGCATATTTATGTACCCTTCTACTGCACAAGCACCTGAAGGTAAATTACGTTTATTATATGAATGTAACCCAATTGCATTCTTAGCTGAGCAATCAGGCGGTATTGCAAGTACAGGTTCTAAGCGTATTATGGAAATTGACCCAACTGAACTACATCAACGTGTCCCATTCATGTGTGGTAGTGCTGATATGGTAAAAGCGGCTGAAAAAATGATACAAGATAACCCTGAAGGTTAATTTCATTTAATTATTCAGTAGATATCTATATCACTCGATAAAATACCAAACTAATGTTTGGTATTTTTTTATCTTCATTTTATGTAGTGATAAATTACCGGGAATGTTTAACCAATAAGTATAGACAAGATACAACGCATAAAAAATTTTACTCGTAGTAGATTATTATACCAATCAAAGTAATTAACTGATCTATTTTACTGATTAAAATAACTTATTGTTTTGTTGTAAATTTCGTAAAGAGAACAAATAATTAAAGTATTAACATTTTTTAGCTCATTCCCCGACAGGTGATTAACGAAATTAATATCCGAAAAGACTCAATTTACGCCTTAAACTAAGTTATTTTTCCTGCTTAAAATTTAGATTACTTATGTAACGTAATTGGCATTAGATGTTATTCAATAAAGATAAAATGAAAGTTTTAAATGGATGATATTAGCAAGTTAATAATCAATAAAAATAGAACAGTAAAAATGTATTGTATATATTGATCTTTATATACTGAACGACACATCTAATTTGTATGATTTATTACTTTATTTTAATCTTTATTAAAAGAAATAAAATAGTGAACATCAACACTAAATCAAAACAATCAACTAGTATAAAATATCTAAATATATTTTTTATAAATTAAATAACCGTATCTATTTTATTTCCTTTACTACCTTCAGGAATTGGAGGAATAGACTCTAACAGCTGTGTTGCATGACGCTCTGTTTGATCTATATTCTTTTTATGTAAACTAATATTTACAGTATCTAGCGTGTTAATTTTAGTTTGCTCTGTCAATACACTAGCAAGTACTTTGATATCCATAACTTTCCTCTGATTTAAATGGCCTCTAATTATTTATCGGCAAAGAGATAATTTTCTTAAGTTATACTTTTACTTTGATACCCTCAATACCTTATTTTATTTAACTTCCTTTGTTTAACGTAATGGTATTGTTATACCAATCACTCTAATTAACTGATCTATTTTACTGGTTAAAATAACTTATCTCTTCGTTATAGATTTCGTAAAAGGAAAAAATTAAAGTATTAACAACTTTTAGTTAATTCTCGAATGACGATTAACCGAGTTAATCTTTGAAGTACTCAATTTACGCTTTAAACTAAATCATTTTTACTGCTAAAAATTTAGATCACTTATTTAATCTAATTGGTATTAATTTAATGTTTAATTCGCGCCACAATATTTTAAAAGTAAATTCAACACCACAATAATCAAGCTTTAGTGTTAAAACGTAACAAATATTTTATTAATTTATTTTGCTAACAATCTCGTCATTATTTTGATTTAAGTCGCCAACGATCACCGCGCAAATTATAGTACCAGTTATAATGGCAACGAGAAGCACCACTAATATTTCAAAAATATTAATAAAATTAATATCAAAAGTGAAGATATATTGGCACAGGGTCTCATATAAACACCAGCAATGTTCCGATGACTATTGCAAACTTAAGTACCAATGTTAGAGAATAAAATTTTAATGATTTTAACCATGCGGGATTCTTTTAGATAATTTTTGTTTTATTATTTGGGTTTTAATGCAGAAGAGTATCAATATTTATAATAACTTAAATTTATTCAATTGAAATTCTGTTGCGTTAATATTGCAAAGCAAGCTACCGTAAACGAAGCAATTCAGGATGATAATGATCAATCTTTATACTGACATTAAACATTATTTTAATTTTATTGTGATAGATCACATCTTGATATACCAAAGCGCTTAATGATCTGTCATATTGATGTCATTTATACGATTTATTTTGATCAAACACTTTAATTAGGAAAACACATGAAATTCACAGGATTATTTTTAACATTAGCAATCAGCCCTTTTGCTTTTTCTGGTGAGATAGTGGCAAGCAAGGATATCCAAGTATTAGCATTAAATGGAGCAAAAGTCTCAAGTTCATTTTTAAGCGTAAAAAATATCAAAGCCGAAGACGGTAATCAACAAGTTGTTGTTAAGTATTCAACTAACTTTAGAGATGGAGGCTTATTAGAAAGTAGACCTTATATCCTTACTGTTGATGTTCAAGGAAAAACCGAAATAACCACTAATAAATTATATAGTTATGCACAAGCATCTCAAAAGTTAAGAACAGGGCTAGAGTGGTTCGTGGAAAATGAAAAAGAACAATATCAAGTTAAAGCGGCAGAACAACTAAAAGGAGATGGCTTTATTCCTTATAGTGATATTGAAGGTTTAGTTAGCACTTATAATAATGACAATGATATCGAGGTGACTTCAAACTCGGTTAAGAAAATAACAACTAATAGCTTAATCCAACAATATAAAGCTGCTGATATTGAACAGAAAAAACAATTTAAAATGTGGTTAATAAATAGCGAAACAAAATAACCAATTATTTTTAAATACCTTTTTAATTTTTTTAGATCTCATAAAAGCGTTAAAAAGGTAACAATATCCTTCAATTAACACTTATTATGCTTCTGTTTTATGAGCTTTAATTCTAATTTTGTAAACTTAATAGATAAGAAAACACAAGGAGATTCATATGGTCACTGTTGAGACCCCTGCGAGCTTCCAATGGAACGATACCAATAGTCTTTGGGTAAAAAACTATTTGAGGCCTAAGAGTGACTTACTAACAACACTGACCGATGGAATTGACTTAGATCTTAATGATATGAGCGAGGATAAGTTTAAGCAACTTTGTCAATTACTAGAGACATCAGCTGAAGGTCGAGAATTACGTAATAAAATGTTTAAAGCTTGGCGTAGTAAAAAATCACGAGATAGTGATAACGGAAAAAAATTATTTACCTTCAATCTTTCTATAAAAGCCGGAGAACAACTTAAAAAAGTAGCTAAACAAGTTCCTTTAAATCAAACATTAGAAGCTTTGATTTTTGCGGGGAAAACTAACAATGGAAATGATGAGCAATTACACCAGCAACTTAAACAATACAAGATTGAAAATAAACGTCTTCAACAGCAACTAAATGATCTACTCCAAAAAACACAAGCGGTAGATGACGATGCTGAAATTCAATCGTTAATTAATTCAGATCTACAAGTTACTGAATTAGCTAAGTTAGAGAAATCAAAGTTAATAAAACAAATTTTAATGTTAAAAAGAAAAAGCTAATTTTTGTTAATGCATTCTTGTTTAAGAGTAGAAATACCAATAAGAATTAATAGACAAACAAAATCGTATAAAAATACATCTATTTTTTGTGTTATTTTGTTTTTTATGTGATATTTTCTATGTAGTTAAAAGCAATCTCCCTATACTGTTTAGCTTAAACAAGGATGTTTTGTAATGACATTGAAGAAGAATTCACTGCTTAAATTGGCTATTTTATCTGCTTTACCTATCATTTCACCACACGCCTCTGAGCTTAATTATTTATATAAAGATCAACGTATTATGGCAATGGGTGGTACAAATGTATCAGTCGGAGGTTATAGTAGTTCTCTTTTCTCAAATCCAGCTGGTATTGCAAAAGTAAGCAATAACGATGATTTAATGATCCAGTTATTTACAATACAAGCAAGTGGCGACAAAGATACCGGTCCATTTTTTGCTGATTTAAATGATGCAATAGACACGAATGACCGTTTTGAAGTAGTTCTAAAAATAGCTAAATACTCAGGAAAATCAATACACGGTGATGCTTCAAATTATAGTTCAATCACTAAAAAAAGTGGTCAATATACTTGGTCAATTGGTTTATTAGCTGCTCTTGATGTCAACTTCACTCCCTATTCTGATGAGGTAGAAATACAAGCTAGAACTTATGGTGGTTTAACAGGAGCGATAACATATACTTTCCAGCCTTCAAAAGTAGGTGAACTTTCATTAGGCTTAGGTTTAAAAGTTATCACACAACAATCTTATGAAGGTATATTAACTGCGACAGAATTAATATTTGAAGATGATTTAACAAGAAAAATTAAAAACGACTTACAAGATGATGGTGTGGCAACAAGTGTGGATCTAGGTTTTATTTATCAGCTCAATACAAATATTAAACCTTCTTTTGGCATGAGTATACTTAATATAGGTGAATTAGATTTTGATGGCCATTATGGCTCACAACCCATGACAGTTAACTTTGGAGCCTCTATTCAGCCCCAATTATTTTTTTCTAAACAGACGGTTATTGCTATCGATTATATCGATGCGTTAAATGCGAGTAAAACCAGGTATTATGATTCATCCACTGGCAGCTTTGCTTCAACTAAAAATAATGACTTTGAAGATAGACTTCGCATTGGTATTTCTGCTCGCGTTTTTGAGAATAGATGGTCTGCATTAGATTTGTTAACCGGCTTATATCAAGGATCTTACACAGCAGGCTTCACTTATACTGCAGATATGTTCAGAATTGGTTTTGCTACTTATGAAGAAGGCGTTAACTCATTACGTTCAACTGAAACCGATCGTCGTTATAATTTAAGTGCAGGTATTACTTGGTAAGTATATGAAAATTATAATACCGATTACATTAAATATGTTATCTAAATTTTGCGCTGGCAAAACAGTTCAATTCGAGGCGTAAATGGCTATTCACTTTACGAAATTTACAACGAGAATGCGAGTTATTTTAAGCAGTAAAATAGATAAGCTATTTATTATTATTGGTATAAGTAAACAATATAAGTAAATATTAAGCTTATGCAAAAAAGGGAGCACTAACATTAATTAGCACTCCCTTTTTATATGATTTTTTATTTTACAAGCACCACAATTTGTTATAACAGCCACAAGTAATAAGTAACCTTGATTAGCATAACCGAACTAAATCAGTGATAAAAAATAGCGCATTAATACTAAGTATTCCATGGATTACTTGGATCGTATGTAGGTTCATCTTTTTCTGGTTTATTAGTATTTACTTTATTATCTCGCATTGGGTGCTTGCTGCCTTGACCACGCACCTCTGAATGACGATGACGGCTTTGTCGTTTATCATTTTCACGTTCTTGGAATGCTGAAGCGGCTTTAGCTTGAGACAATTCAATAGACTCTATAGTTAATTTCATTGGAGATAGAGGCACAATACCATGCTCAAAGCCACGTTCTCTAGGGTCTAAGTGAAACTCGACTTCATTAGGCTTTGGCATACGTTTAAAACGATATAAATAAAAGCTCTCTAACTTTAAGCGAGCCCACTCTGTTTTTTGCAAAAACTTTAAACTACCTTTAATCGTTGGATTGATGTCAAAACACTTGAAGCGCGTTGCTGCAAATAAAATTTTCCAACCATAATGCTCGACTAATTCAGTCAATAAAGTTTCAGTTTTTAAACCATGAAGTGGGTTGTTTTGTTGTAATTCAACAGACATTTTTATTTGTATTCCTAAGGATAAATCGGTAAATCATTTATGTTGAAAGTTTATTATATCAGGCGATTTGAAATAAGCGTAACTTGCTTGACTGTTAAATTGAAATAGTTAGTTTCATATCGACATGTTCAATGTCATCTTCATCATAAGGCTCAGAAGTAGTAACAAACCCAAGTGATTGATAAAAGGCTTGTAAATGGGATTGTGCTGAAATTTTAATGACAGGCACTTGCATCTCTTCATTAATAAACTCGATTGTTTTGTTCATTAACTTTTTAGCTAAACCTTGATTACGTGAATATTCAGCAACAACAACTCGGCCTATAGCAACATCAGGATCAGATAAACCAGCGGGTAAAATTCGACAATAAGCGACTAGGTCATCATCTTCTTCTGATATGAGTAGAACATGAATTGATTTTTGATCTAGATTATCCATATCTGAATAAAAGCACGTTTGCTCTAGTACAAATATATCTTGTCGTAATTTTAAGACTTGATATAACCGTAAAGCCGATAGCTCTGAAAAAAACTTAACTTCCCAAGCAAACATTTTCTATTCCTTTTTCTAACGCTAATGCATATATACAAGCTTAATAAGCTGTTTTATTTAACGCCCCAAGGATTACTTGGGTCATAAACTGGCTCTTCTTTAATCGTACTTACTTTGTCATAAATACGGTATTTACATGCGATATCAACACGATCGATTAATGCATCAGTAATCGTATTAGGTTCTCCAGGCGATTGATCTTCCGGAATGTTACGATCTCTTGGCGGTTTGGCTAAAAACTTAGGCTCAGGATATGGGTACGCCTTAAATTCATATAAATAAAACACCTCTACTTTTTCACGAGCCCATTGGTTATTGCGTAAAAATTTAGACGTTGATTTCATCCCAGTATGAAAATTAAAGCGATCAATACAAAGCGCTTCACTTAAACCAGGCCAAGTATAATGGTCTGATAGTTCAGTCAGTAACACTTCAAGCTTCAAACCAAATAATGGATTGTTTTGTTTTTTAACGGTCATTTAATGCCTTATTAATAATTGGATCGTACTTTATGGTGTTACGAACGAATGCTCAGGTTGATAATTTAATAAGCTACTATGGACTGAAACACCTTGGTAGCTGAGTTGGTTTATTCGTGCTAAATAGGCTGCACCGGTTAACAAGTGTAAAGCGATATCAACCGCTTTACGCTGCTCATAATCAGATAAATAAGACTCTTTTACCCAACTATTAAACGCACCTAGACTCGGGCCTGCCCATATTTGATAATCCATTTCACGTCCTTTTTCGCCAATATTTGACCAACGTGATGATAGGCCTAAATACCAACGGAATATCAGCGCCATTTTACGTTTAGGATCGTTGATTGCTCTTGCCAACATGTCTGAATCTCGCTCATGGAAAAATGCTTTGGTTATTTCCCAAACCTGATCTAAATTTTGACGGAATATTTGTTTTTCTATTTTTTCACGCTCAAGTGTTGGGATGTCTTCGATACTCGCATAGTTACTATATAATTCATAAAGCTTATTCGCTCGCATAGCAAACATAGAACCACGTTTTACCACTTGTAATTTAACACCCATTTCAAACATATCAGCAGCAGGTGCCATGGTGACATCCGCCATTTCAACATTGGCTAATAATTTTCTAGTGTGCTCTGACGCCCCTGCTTCTACACAAGCTTGGTTCACCGAACCTAATACGATATAAGCTGCTCCCATATTGTAGGCGGCGAGTGCAGACTCAGGTGTTCCAATACCGCCACCCGCACCAACACGTAGCGGCACCATATAGTTATATTTAGCTTGAATTTGATCCCGCTGTTTAATAATAGTCGGCAGTAACGTTAGAAATGGACGGTTATCCGTGTGCCCGCCAGAATCAGCTTCTGCAGTAATATCGTCCGCCATCGGCACTTTTAGCGCGAGCTCAGCTTGTAATGCTGTTATTTTTCCTGCTGCTAATAACTTATCCAGAAACTTTTGTGGTGCCGGTGACATGAACTTCTCAGCCACTTCAGTACGTGATATTTTGGCAATTACTTTGTTATTAATATTAATACTACCGTCTGCATTTTGTGACAGCCCTGCAACACGGTAATGCACAATATGTTCAGTTAAAGCTAAAAAAGCCGATGCTTCAACAGTGTTTACACCTAACTTTAAGAAACGTTCAACGGCACCTGACTCTAATGCTTCTTCACTTGGTGCATGAATTAAATTCACCGCAAATGGACCGTGAGGTAATGCTGCTTGAATGCGTTTAATGGAGTCTTCAATGACATCAGGAATTAGCCCTGCTGCACCAAATGAACATAAGAAACCCGCTTGGCCTAAGGCAATAACCAATTCAACGGAAGCAATACCATTTGCCATTGCACCACCATGGTAAGCATATTTTACGTTGTGTGCCTTTTTAAAGGCTCCACTGCCTAATTCTTCTGCTTTAATCGCTTGTGCAAAAGCAATGACTGAGCTTTGTGCCTGTGCATCATTGTTGGTGTTCGCAAGCTCATGACATACCGCAATATCATCTTGTAATTTAGCAAAATAGAGCGGTTTATCTATCGCCAACAATGCTCTCTTTAAATTTGTTGCATCTTTTTTTAAGTTCGCTTCTTTAACAGACCAGTTCCAATCTACATTCACTTTATTAATGCTGATCAATGGCGTTTTATTCACTGCTTGCGTCATTATTTTTCTCTTTAAGCTTCAACAATACTCAGGACAATATCTTTCACTTGGTAAATACGTAAACCATCTTTCGATAAGTTTGCATCCCCTACTAAGCGCACTTCTGAGTCGGTTGTAATAATTTCTGTAAGATGAATATCTAAACTCATCTGTTTATTTAAAGGTGTAATTTGTCCACGGTATTTCCACGCCACTTTTGTATTAGACGTTGTAAAACGAGGGTTCTTAAATTGTTTCCCTAGGTCATTTGTCAAAGCATAACATTGTAATAGCTCAATGATAGCTTCAACACCTAATGAACCAGGCATAACAGGATCTTGATGGAAATGATAACGGAAGAACCAATCACTGGCATCAATAGTACGTTCACCATAGATGTAGGCGATCTTATGGTCACCGCCACCTTCTACAATGCTCACGGTATCAACGAAGTTTAATTGACCACCAGCAAGTCGATATGCAGGTTTTTTCTCGTCTACTGTAAACAGGTTATGTTGCTTGTTCGTTAAATCAATTTGTTTGATTTTTGCCTGTGGTATTTTGTGGTTAACAAACCAAGGTAAGGTGACCTTACCGTTATCGATGCCAAGTTGATTGGTTAATGAGTCAGCACTAAAGTAACCAAACACCGCACCACCTCGGTAAATAGTTTCACCGTCAACACTCAAATCAAAACTAAAGCTTTGAATGATCGCACCACCCGCCATACTCGTCGACAATAAAACGGACTTATTAATAACGGTTTTACCACGTAAATCAATACGTTTAACTAACTCGCCGTGACCATCTAAATTACGGAAATAAAGATCTTTATCTGGGTATTTTAACGTGGTCCCCATGTAAGCAGAGATAAAGCCATTCGGTTGTAAGGCAATTTCCATTAACAACGAGTAAGGCATCCAATCTTGATGGGTGTTGTTAGTAAAGTACCAAGCATCTTCAGGTACAACATACTCAGCAATACAGCTAGAAGGCGTTTTAAAGTCCATACGCTCTCCTTGCACATCAATGACTTGTGTTACCACTTGCAAGTCACCACAGGGCGTTCTTGGTGGTGTTCGACCTTGGTAAACATCAAAGTCAGGACCAAAACACTGACTTATATCACCAGTAGCAAATTCAAATAGATGCCACGGCGTAAACGGAACACTGTCAGGGGTTCTATTTTGTCCTTGCATTAATGGCGCTTGGAAATGCTTTATAGGCACGACACCTTTGTTAGTCGCTGCCGTCAAATCAGACTCAACACGCATCAAAGGTCGGTTAATATGTACAAAAGGTTTAATACCACGTTCGTCTGGTATGTCTAAACTCACCACCTCACCACTAAGTGGCGACTCAATATTGCCATCAAATAAGCTACTTTGAGATTGTTTATTTGCAGGTGATTGATCAATCAGCATGACGTTAGTAGGTAATTCCACTGGACATGGGCTGTTCTGATCTTGCTCTTTAATTTCCATACAGAGGTTTTTAAAGTCAACAACCACCTTACCATCAAGAATAATATCAATATTAGCTTTAATGAAAGGACGTGGGGACAACCCAATATCAGTGACTTCCATTCGATAAGTTAATGTATTAGTTTGCGGTCTCACTTGGCCTCGGCAACGAACCGTTTGAGCTTCACCTGCCATAGGTTGAAAACGTGCATTATTAACTTGCCCATTCATACCTAACCACAACATAAAGAACATCGCCATTTGCCCACAACCTTCAGACATGAGAGAGCCGGCCATCACTTGATCATCTTTAAAATGACAAGGGAAATACCAGTGATCTGGCGCTAATTCTTTTTGACCTTCTAATAATCCTAAGCCCCAATGACCGCCATTTCTATCAATCTTAGTAATGCGTTCGATCATTAAGAATTTTTCAGATGAAAACTTCAATGATGGATTACGACCTTGTTGATCATAGGCATCACCAAAACATCCTTTGATATCACCTTGTACGAGCTTCAACATATCTTGGTAGTTATAGTGTGTTTGTGTATTGTGAATTAACGGTGTAAATACTGATTTTTTAGCCGCATCTAATTGAGCTTTATCCGTTGCTGTACTGATCACACCTTTCCCGTCAGCTAACTCTTCATCGGTAAAGAACCCTGCGCAGCCATTACGCATGATCAGTACTTTTTTATCGCCAACATAACAATCGTAATGGAAGAAAAACAACAATTGCTCGCCATTTTTAGCGTAAGAATCAATATGAATTTCATAACGTAGCGTTTGACCGCCAAAGGCCATCTCTTCTAAAAAAGTCAATTCACAATCTAATAATCGATAAACCCGCTCGCCTTTGTTTTGAAAGTCGATGCCAATATAAGAGATCAGCATTAAGTCACACTGTCCAGATTCAACTGACACTGACCATGGAATTTGTCCATCAATTAAAAAAGGCGCATCTAATGGAATGTCATACTCTGTAAACATCGATGCTTTTTTATATTGATGTGTCTCCGCATCAAGCTCAGTAACGCGGCTGACTAATAAATAATCTGTCGTTGGTAAACGGACACGACGTTTATAGGTATCAATCACACTATATTCATCACCAAATACTTTCCCAATATCCCCTTCAGCAAATTCAACAAGTTGAGCAGTATCAAACACCACTTTTGTTGGTTTGTTGTATTGCTCTATTAATTGTAAATTTGGATAGTGATAACCACTCTCTCCTTGAATAGCAATGTTACCTAATTGCTTTATCGAGTCTTGAGGTTCAGTTAGCACAGACGCTTGTTGCTGATGATCTGTATGTTGAGGTTGTAAAGCTTGATGTTGTAAAGGTTGATGTTGTAAAGGTTGAGGCTGTAAAGGTTGAGGCTGTAAAGGTTGATCTTGTATCGATTGAGGCTGTAAAAGTTGAGAACCGATATCAGATCCTTTTACATTACTCTCAACTTCACCAGCAGAAACTTGTGCTTGTAGTTTAATTAAACTCGAAATCTGTTTTTCTGCCATAAAACGCGCACGTAAAAAAGCCTGATGGGTTTGACTTTGCTGTTTAATAGTATGACTGACATTAGTAAATACTGTATTTTCAGAGTTCAATTCTGTTTTATTTAACTTGGTTGTATTGTTCGGATCAGTCTCAGCTACAGAAGATAGTTGTGCTTTTGTTGGCATTTTTTCAGTCGCTTTTCTTTGCATTTTTTCAGCCATAGGATCAACATTAGAAAGATTAAAATTAGGTTTAGTGTTTGAATCAAGTTGCTTGTCGAGCTTATTGCCAAACTTATCATTAAATTTGTGTTGGATTTGTATCATCAACGGGTTGTTTTGCGCTTTACAAATAGAATCAAATATTGATTTTCGACCTAACGTCACTTTTTTAATTAAGCTCGGTTTGCTGATAACGTCCGACCTTGCAATGATTGGTTTAGTCGCATTATTATTTGAAAGAATGAGATGCGCAATACTATTGTCCATGCCTAAACCGTTGATAGCCACGAAGTGAGGAGAGGATGCGTTTTTAACGGCTAACACACTAGCAATTAAACTCACCATGCCCGATGCGTTGTAGCAATGTCCTGCAGTTTGTTTAGACGACACAATAGCAGCATTTTTATAATGATTAGACAGTGTTGAATATTCATTCGTTAGCTGATATTGACTACCCACAGCAAAAGCTTCAACTTGTGTGACTTGCTCTGGTGTTATATCTGCTTGTTTTAATGTACGCGTAATCAGTTGATCATTCGCTGTTTCATTACTATTTAAAGTACTGTTATTAGTAGTAAACAAACAAGCATCAATGTGGGCGTAAATCTTATCACTCGCAATTGATTGCTTAGTTTTATTATTTGCCTCAATATTAGCTTTATTGTTGGTTTTAAGAACAATTGCCCCTGCCCCTTCACCCACTAACCAATGAGTTTGCTGTGAAGGTGTTGCAGCGACGGATGCATGTTCAGAAACTGGGGTAAAGCGTTGTCTTAAACTGATATTTTCAAAACTACCCGCAAGATCAACACTCGCGAACACCACCGCTTCTACATCGGTTGTTTTTAATAAATTATCAGCAATATCAACACATTTATAAACAGAGTTTTCTTCGCTTGATACGGTGAATGCAGGGCCACTAAAGTCCCATAGTGCTGAAATCCTAGAGGCCATGATGTTACCAATAAAGCTAGTATATTGGTTTAACTGAGCAGGTTCATTAATGCTTTGTTTGCTTATATTAATCAGTTCAGTTAATTGTTGATCGTTAAGCTCAATACCTTGATCCAATAAACTTTGTTGTATTTGACTGTGTAAATTAACTCGCCCTCGATATTGATGTAAGTCTAGCTCTAATCCCATCGCCACTAATACAGCAACATTAGTTCCCGGCGTTACCTTTGCATCTTTAAGTGCATTATCTGCGACCTTCATCATTAATAATTGCTGAGGAATTAAGCTGTCTTGATCATTTGGTGGAATTTTGAAACGTAAAAAATCAATCTCAAAGTCACTTACATAATTACCTAAGGGTGCGTTAGACAAACCGACTTTATTTAATACTGATTTTTGTTGTTCTATTCCCTGCCATCGTTGCTTAGGTAGGGTTTTAAAAGCGTTTTGATTGCTTGTTAATAAGCGTTGATAATCAATGAGGTTGTCTATCGAACCAAAATGACAATCCATCCCAACAATGGCAAGCCGATCGACTTGATTTAATGGTTTGTCATTGCTTGTATTAGGTGTATCACCAGCTTGTAAAACAAGATGTGCATTACTACCGCCAAATCCAAAAACACTCACTCCAGCAGTTGGTTTATGCGTATTTTCAGGCCAGTTAATAGTGGTTGTCGGAATTTGTGCCGCTGAGAAATAAGCTTGTTGCGTAGAAATAGCATTATCAACATTGATAGTGGCTGGAATCACTTTATTGTTTAAGGCATAGATGGCTTTAGTCATCGCTGGCATACCTGCCGCTGTTAATAAATGACCCAGGTTTGATTTTGCTGAGCCCAACAAAGGTTTATGGTCATATTGACTAAAATATTGCTCCATAGAGCTTAATTCAACTTTGTCACCTTTTGGGGTGCCTGTGGCATGACATTCAATATAATCAACATGTAATGGATCTATCTGCGCATCTTTATAAGCTTCTTGATAGGCTAATACCTGCCCTTTGCTATTCGGGCTAAGTACAAACTCTCCTTTACCATCATTGGTTAATGCGCCACCTTTAATGACGGCATAAATATTATCACCATCATTAATAGCATCACTGTGTCGCTTAAGCAACATCATGCCTGCACCCTGTCCGGCAAATAAGCCTTGAGAGTCTTTATCAAAAGGTGCATGTCGGTTATTTTCAGGAAACGCTTGGAAGATAGAAAAGCCCATATTGACAAACAATGAATCAGCAGCAGACACCGCACCTGCTAACATCATATCTGCTTTACCTGTTTGCAAATAATCACAAGCCAATTTTACGCTATAGCATGAAGATGCGCAGGCTGCGTCTAACGCAAAGTAGTTAGCGCCTAATCCATTAACTTGCGCCAATAAAGCTGCAGGGTAACCAGCAACTAATGCATTTTCTGCTGAGACTTGTTTAGTTTCAGTATAGGCCTTTAGCAAGATGTTTTTATGTACCGTCTGTTGTAAAGCAAGTTCAACTACATCACGATACAAATCCATGAACAAATAATTAGATTGCTTAGTAGGAAAAGATAAATTCCCTAAAATTAAGCCACAATTTTTTAATCGTTCACTTTGCCAATATCCAGCATCTTGCAGAGCACGTTTCGTTACATATAAAGACCATTGATGTAAATCATCTAGTTGGTTTAAGTCCTGTGCATTAATGTTCGCAGAGCCTTTGTTTGATAGATATTCGGCGGCATCAAAGTGAAAGTCACGGATATAACCGCCATACAGACAGTAATACTTATCGCTTTCGCCCTTCTTACCCAAATATTGTTCAGGCTTAACGCCTAACTCCGCTTCAGTGATAGGTGTGCGGTTATCTTGCTGTTGTAATAACTGCTGCCAAAACTCTTCTGGAGCGCTTGAGCCAGGAAATAAATTAGCGATACCTATAACGGCGATGTTTTCCATAAATACTCTCTATGATACTAAAACTGAAGCCGTCAATTTCTTAACAGGACGTATTAACGAACCACTAAAAAAGGACTGGCAATTAACTGGGTAACCAAGGCTGATTAAAGGTGCGATGGTTTTTAAAATAGCGCTGTAGTCATCTAAATTTTTCTGATTAACTGATAAACAAGTAACAGGCTTCACTTGTTGCTGATTTTTTAGAATACGCTCAATCCATGTGCTTAAGGATTTGCCTGGGCCCATTTCTATGAAAACTGTTTCGCCTGCTTTGGCCATGCTGTTTATTAAACGCGGAAAATCAACTGGTTCTGTTAAGCATTTACTAATACTGACTGCAATTGCTTTTTCAGTGAGAGGCACAGGCAAATAACAAGAGCTTGAATACAACTGAGTTGATATTTTATGTTTAACCGGTAATGAATAGAGTGTTTGCATATTCTCATATTCACTTTTAGCCAAATCACAATGAATGATATTAGGGACATTTAAAGCAATCGCACGTACTTTTAATTGTTCAGCTAGCTTAATACATTGTTCAGGATCACCTGCAATCACAAGGCTTTCATCAGTATTAACAATGGTAATATAAACACGTGGAAAGAATGTAATAAGCGACTCAACTTGCTCAACGGTTGCCTTAAGGTGATAAGACTCCCACAGTGGTTTGTTTTTAGTCGCACTCTCATTCACATGACAAACGCCATCATCACTATCTGTAGTTGAAGTAGTTGAAGTCGCTGTCCTCGTTGCGACGGTAGAAGAAATAGAGGAAGAAACTCCCCATGCACTTTCTAAACGCTTTAAAGTCCCTGAAAGCTGCTCTGTAAAAATGCGGCTTTCACGTAATCGTTGACTCATTTTCTGAGGAGTTTTCCAACAATCAAGCGCTGCAAACATGCTTACCTCTCCCATGCTATAGCCTGCAGCACAGGTCGCCTTTATTTGTAATTGTTGTTGCCATATTGTCGTTAGTAGGCAAGCATAACTGACGCCTGCTTCTGCAATATTAGCGAGTTCTGAACGCAGTGATTTTTCAAGCTCAACCGATTGACTATAGTCAGGTTTACTTAGTAAACGTGGTGTGATTAATTGATCTTGCAGGCTAAAAGCTAAATCATCGCTGATATTTAATAGTGCTTGATAGGCTTCAGGGAACAAACGCAACAAGTCTTTGCCCATATTGACATATAACGCCCCAACTCCTGGGTAAACAAAGCTCAGCGGTTGCCGTTGTTTGTTTGCTGTTCGGCGAATAGGCTTAGCACTAAAATAACTACCGGCTGGTGTTTTCCATGGTTTATTCCATGGTGTATTACTGTCTAATGAACTTGGGATGCCAGATAATGCTAACTGTAGTTGTTTTTTTAATGTCGAAAATGAACAAGCTAATAACACAACACAGTAACAGTGTTCATCAGTACCAGATTCAGCGTCACTGGTTTCTACAGATGATTGATGTTGATATAAATGCTCTGCATATTGACGCGCAGCAAATTGTTTAAATAGTGCTAAATTTTCAAGTTCACCATACGGCTTTGAAGACAGACCTTCGTTCATTTTTTCATATAACAGATCTTCACAGAGTAGATCGTCAGATAGCAGCGCTTCGTTTAATGTGTCTATTAACTGTTCAACGCTTTGAGCACTAAAAATAACCGGCTTTGTAGTTTGTTGTGCAAGAAAACCATTGTTGATGGCATTCTGTTTCGATAAAGCACCTTCAGAGTCGGTACTTTGCTTTATAACATCATGATCTTTTGAAAGTAGTATTAGTTGATGCGATGAGTCTTCGATATGACTCGCAGCCATATAACGCTTAGTACTCTTTTCAGCTAACACGCTTTTAGATAACTGGTTTTTAGATAGCGGTGTTTTAGATAGCAATACTTTCGATAATTGTGCTTTAGATAGCTGTGCTTTAGAAAATAAGTAACTAGTAGAATCCGCTAAGCAATAAAAGCCAGAGGCTTCCCAACGTGCTTTGATTAATGAATTACCTTCTTCAATCAAACTTTGTTTAGAGCCTAAACGATAATACTGGTCTAAACATAAAATAGATGAAGCCAAAGAAATCATTGCACTAAAATGACCTGATGTGTTTTCAATACAATCAACACTTGTTAGTAATGTCGGTTTGTTTGTAAGTAAACTAGGTTTTAACGTTTCAAGGGATATTGCATTAGTTGCATCGTTAGTGACACCATTAGCGACATCATGATTTACGTTATCATCTACTTTATTGCCTATTTTACACCCTACTCTATAAGATGAAGCATTAAGGCTCTCAAATGCCAATAAGCATTGATATTGATGTTCTTTATTGGTTTGAGCCGTTAAAGATGACGTTGTTAATAACGATTCAATTTGTTCAGGCTGTAACTGATTGTCAGCAATAAAGCCTTGAATATGGTCTGAGATAACATTTGATTTGTTGCCATTAACGAAAGATGAATGCGCATTAATTTCTGCATAAACATGACATAAACTCAGCTGCTGAAGAAATTGAGCTCGTTCTTCAACTTTAGTTACCAATGGTTCAGTCATTCTGATATCTGTTAGTAGTGATTTAGCACACACTAAAACAGCAGCAACACCATCCCGTTGTAATTGATTAAGAGATAAGATAACAATAGCACGTTTATTATTTTCACTTCGCTGGTAGGCCGTTAACAAAGCATAATTCAATGACAGTGCATTAGCCGTATTAGCAAACCCAACTTCGATCCTATTGATAACATCATTTGAAGGTGCGTTTAATAAAACAAGTTCAACGTCTGAAGCGGCTAAATGATTGGTATTTAATAAACGTTCAAGCAGTAAATTAGCATCATCAACAAGTCCTAGATCATCTTGCTTTATAAGTGCGATCGGCTTATTGCTATAAAGATGGTAATCGAATGCATCAATCCCTTTGACTGATGCAAAACTTACTTCCAAACCAATCACTGCTAGCATGGTTAAGCGCTAACCTTAAATAACTCACTTAAACTTGCACTGCATGTGACTTCTGCAGCAGTTATTTTACTGATGATGTTATTATTTTGATCAATCAATAACAGATCAGCAAATACACTTTGTCCGGTTGTTTTAATAATATTGAGTTTTATAAAGAAAAACTCATCCACTTTCACTTCCCGGAACACCTGCCAAGCTGCAGTACTGGTAGGTAAACTACCCGATCCCATCTGCTTACTTGTCCATACCAACATCGCTTGATAAACCAAGTCATTGGCAAAAACATTGGTTTCTTCAAGTAAAAACTCACCCTCAGCTTGAGTAACTGATTTATCAATAACACACTCCAGCAATAAGCCTGAATCATCTAATTGATGAATATGCTTAATACCTTGTAGGCTCAGGCCATGAAATAAACTGCCATCAAGGTATAATGATGCTGCTTGTGCAGACTGTTTTTTAACGAGTTTAGGTAAAATCCCTTGATATGCTAATGGTGTATTTTCAACTAATGGTTTAGCAAGATTCACCGTACTTTTATAATGAAAAACAGGTTTACCTTGTTTATTTTCACTGCCTACGGTCACTTCAATACGTAAAGTATTGTCAGACTCTTGGATTGTTTTGCTGTTAAGCACTTTATGTTCGAGGATCTTAGTATCAATAACATATTCACCAGCTTGTGAGCCGTCAAAAACAATACCTTTAAACAGTTTAAAGTCTTCAATACCTTGATACTGATATTCTGGATATAAGCTCTCACAGGTTGATTTTAACCAAGCAATAGCACAAACCGTTGGTAAGACTTGCTGCCCATCGATTTTGTGATCGACTAGCAAAGCATTATCTAAATGATTAAAGGTTTTAATCTGTTGATGACTTGATTCTCTCAATGCATTATCATTATTTTGATCAACAATACTTTGATCGACAACTCTTTGATCCACAAGATTTTCGCTGTCAGTACCTGACATATCAGTTCCCACAACAATCTGCACACAACGATTATGTTTAGCCGCTAATTCACTGACTAATAAGCTTGCGCCAGATTGCACAGGGATAATGTAAACACCACGTTCATCAAACATACGTTTAAGTTCAGGTGTTACCATCCCGCCATCCCAAGGACCCCAGTTGAAACTTAATACCTGCGTTGTTGGGTATAACGCCTTAAATCGGTAAGCCGCTTTATTAAGGATCTCATTAGCAATTGCATAATCTGACTGAGCTGGGTTGCCATAAAAACCGGCAGCAGATGAAAATAGTACTAGATGCTTAAGCTTTTCTAACTCACAACAAGCTAATAAGGCATTCAATCCTTCGATTTTAGTGTTATAAACTTGGTCAAATTCCGCTAATGTCTTTTGCTCGATAAGCTTATCAGCCAACACCCCTGCACCATGTATAACACCAGTAATTGGTCCCCATAAATCACAGATAGGATTAATAGCCTGTTGAAGCTTTTCTTTGTCACATACATCCGCAGAAACATATTCAGCAATACCACCTAATGTTTCAATCGCTTGTAATGTTTGTGTAATTTCTCGATTAGCTAATACAGGTCTAATCATCTGCTTAATTAATTTAGGACTTGGCTTTTCACCACTATTTATTAGGTGTTGCATTGCTGCTTTCTTTAAATCACCTTCAGTGGCACTACTTAGTGACCAATCATCTTCTTGCGCTTGATAACGAGAGCGACCTAGTAAAATAAATTTACATTGATACTGGTTAGCAATTTCAATAACACAATGCGCTGTCACCCCTTTTGCGCCGCCGCTAACCAGGAAGACTGCATCTTGATCTAATTGATTTCCACTTTCTAATTGATAACTATCTGTTTCTTTTGCAACTAAAGATAAGCGTCCTTCAGTGTTGAAACCCACTTCAACTGGCAGACGTTGTTTATCATTTAATTCACCAACGACAATCTTCGCCACTTTATTAGCATTGTATTTAGTGGGAATATCTACAATACGGCAAAACACATTATCCCATTCATGCGCTAACGTTTTTACTAACCCAGATAAGCCACCTTGTACAAGATCTGCTTTTTTATCAATATTCTGAGTAGCAAAATCACCACCTTGGCGTGTTAACACTAAAAACGATGAACGGTCACCGTTATTTTTTTCATTAGCATTTTGATTAAGCTTAGTTAACTTAGCCAATAAGAAAGCCAACTGTAAGCCTTTCTTATACTGACTCTCAAAGGCAATGCCTTCTACAGCCGTCTTAGGATGTAAATAGATAACTGACAACCATTGATCTTGTGTTTCTAATACTTGGTTTAATGTTTGCTCAGTTAACTCAGATAAACTCACCTGTAAAATTGATTTATTAAAGGCTTTAGTGATTTTACTTTTTACCCAACTCGGCGTTAATACAGTGACTGTCCAACCCAATGTTGATAATTCGTTAGCTGTTGCTACTCCACTATCTAACCCATCATTTACTAATAGCAGATGTTTATTTTCAACACTTGAGTTAATACACTCAAGTGCAGCAAGCTTTTTTATTTCCACCGTTGCACTTGGTGAAGGATCTAGCACAATCGATTTTTCTGGCGTTGGATTAACATGTGTTTCTTCATTCGCAACATTCAATGAACAATGAGCATTCACTATTGGACCTGTTTGCACTGATTGCATATAACAAATAATTTCATCCAGAGTACGCATTTGCGATAACTGTTCAGCATCTAATTCTGGTAAGTCGGTGATTTCATCTTGTACTGCGCCTAGAATCTCAACACGTTTAATAGAGTCGATTCCTAGGTCCGCTTCCATATCCATGCTCAGTTCTAACATTTCTGTTGGGTAACCTGTTTTATCCGCCACTACTGATAACATGGTCTTTTCAATAACGTTAATGTCGATTGCTTGTGCATCGATAGACGACGTTGAACTAACAATTGGTGATGCATTATTAGCAGAGCTCGACACAACAGTTCCCATCACAGAGTTCATGTAAGTGACGATCTCCGCTAAGGTACGCATTTGTGATAACTGCTCAGCATCTAATTCTGGTAAGTCGGTGATTTCATCTTGTACTGCGCCTAGAATCTCAACTCGTTTGATAGAATCAATACCTAGGTCCGCTTCCATATCCATGCTTAGTTCCAACATTTCTGTTGGGTAACCTGTTTTATCCGCCACTACTGATAGCATGGTCTTTTCAATAACGTTAATGTCGATTGATTGTGCATCGATGGACGACGTTGAACTAGTAACAATTGATGTTGTGTTAGCCTTTGCATCAGTAGGATTAACAGAGCTCGACACAACAGATCCCATCACAGAGTTCATGTAAGTAACAATTTCAGCTAAGGTACGCATTTGTGATAACTGCTCAGCATCTAATTCTGGTAAGTCGGTGATTTCATCTTGCACCGCCCCTAGAATTTCAACACGTTTGATAGAGTCGATACCTAAATCTGCTTCCATATCCATGCTTAGTTCGAGCATTTCTGTTGGGTAACCTGTTTTATCCGCCACTACTGATAGCATGGTCTTTTCAATAACGTTAATGTCGATTGATTGTGCATCGATAGACGACGTTGAACTAGCAACAGTTGATGTTTTGTTAGCCGTTGCATTAGCAGGATTAACAGAGCTCGACACAACAGTTCCCATCACTGAATTCATGTAAGTGACGATCTCCGCTAAGGTACGCATTTGTGATAACTGCTCAGCATCTAATTCTGGTAAGTCGTCGATTTCATCTTGCACCGCGCCCAGAATTTCAACACGTTTTATAGAATCGATACCTAAGTCCGCTTCCATATCCATGCTTAGTTCGAGCATTTCTGTCGGGTAACCTGTTTTATCAGCCACTACAGATAGCATGGTCTTTTCAATAACGTTAATGTCGATTGCTTGTGCATCGATAGACGACGTTGAACTAGCAACGGTTGATGCTGCATTAGCATGATTAACAGCACCTGCAGAGCTCGACACAATAGATCCCATCACTGAGCTCATGTAAGTGACGATCTCCGCTAAGGTACGCATTTGTGATAATTGCTCAGCATCTAACTCTGGTAAGTCGGCTATTTCATCTTGCACCGCCCCTAGAATTTCAACACGTTTAATAGAGTCGATACCTAAGTCTGCTTCCATATCCATGCTCAATTCAAGCATTTCTGTCGGGTAACCTGTTTTATCAGCCACTACTGATAACATAATATTTTCAATAGCTTTTGTATCGATAGACGTAGCTGAATTGGCAACAATTGATGCTGTATTAGCTGAGTTCGACACAATAGTTCCCATCACTGAGTTCATGTAAGTGACGATCTCAGCTAAGGTACGCATTTGTGATAACTGCTCAGCGTCTAATTCAGGTAAGTCAGCGATTTCATCTTGCACCGCCCCTAGAATTTCAACACGTTTAATAGAATCGATACCTAAATCTGCTTCCATATCCATACTTAGTTCCAACATCTCTGTTGGGTAACCTGTTTTATCAGCCACTACCGATAACATAATATTTTCAATAACGTTAATGTCGATTGCTTGTGCATCGATAGACGACGTTGAACTATAAAGAGTTGATGCTGTGTTAGCCGTTGCATTAGTAGCATTAACAGAGCTCGACACAACAGTTCCCATTACTGAATTCATGTAAGTGACGATTTCAGCTAAGGTACGCATTTGTGATAACTGCTCAGCATCCAATTCTGGTAAGTCGGCTATTTCATCTTGCACCGCCCCTAGGATTTCAACACGTTTAATAGAGTCGATACCTAGGTCCGCTTCCATATCCATGCTTAATTCCAACATCTCTGTTGGGTAACCTGTTTTATCAGCCACTACTGATAACATTGTACTTTCAATGGCTTGAGCTGAATCTACAGATAAACCACTTAATGGCGCCACTTCGTTACTTTTCTTATTGACTGGCTGAATATCAACTGAAGGTTTAGCTTGAGCTGATTGAATGGTTTGATGTGTAGCTTGTAACTGCTGTTGTAAATTTAATGCATTAACAGGTGCTGGTTGTGTTGCACTTTTCGAAATAACTGACAGAGTTGTTTTAGCATTTTCACTGACATTAGAAGCAGTATTATTTGATGCAACATTATTAGAAGTAACATTATTAGAAGCAACATCGCTCGAGCTGGACTGATGGTGTTGAGTATTTGATACCGTATTCAACATTTGTTGCATATTATCAGTTTGATTATTCAGATACGTTTCATGAACACGCAATGTTTCCGTCTGGAAATCATGATACATGGCTAACGTTCTATCTAACCCTTCCGGTAATGTTTGTTGACCCGCTTGTTCTGCTAATACACTTTTAAAAGTATCGGCATATTGATTCGGCCCTTCCAAGTAAGCTTGGTGTACGGCCAGTAATTCAGATTGATGCTTAACAAATTGATCGACACTATTTTCTATACTTGAAGCTAATTGCTGATTGTCATTATTAGCAAGTGCACTTTCTTTAATCGATGAGCCTTGAATCGATGAAGGTTGATTCACTAATGGCTGACCTTGAGCATCAACATAAACAATCTTTTCTACAATTTTTTCAACCACTACCTCTTTAATCACTTCCTTCACAATGGGTGTTGATGGTTGTGTATTAGAGATTTTCCAGTTATCAGTTAAACCATCTTCAAAAACTTTTTTAGTTTTAGGACTAACATAAGAGGCGCCAGACAGCTTCATGGCTAAAGGTGACTTTTTAGGCGCAACGGTTGGACGAGCAATGGCAGAGTATGGGTCAATATTATCCAGTTCTACACCTAACACTGCCAATTGGATAGCAGCTTGACGTAATTGTAAATCAGCACTTTGTTTAGCATTGCTATTGGTTGCAATGCTAAACACCTCTGCTTTATCTTCTAAAATATTATCAACAAGTCGAGTTAACACATTTTTAGGGCCAAACTCTACAAAAATACGTCCACCAGCATCATATAAGTTATTAATTTCTTTACTAAATTGTACTGACTGTAAAATATGTTCTTTTAACGATGCTTTAATAGCCGCTTGGTCTTCACTGTGTGCTTCACCGGTCGCATTTGCATAAACAGCAACCTTAGGTTTGTTAAAAGTGACAGAATCGATTGCTTTAGCAAATGGTTGCTGTGCATGTGCAACCAAAGGAGTGTGGAATGCAGCAGAAACAGGTAATGCAATAACCTTAAAGCCATTGTCAGTTAACTGTGTAGTGGCTGTCGCTATTGCTTCACTGCTACCCGCAATCACTGCTTGATTGTTCGCATTATAGTTCGCGATACTAACATCTTTGATTGTTGAAATTTGCAGTTCAATTTCTGCGACATTACCAATGACTGCGGCCATCGTTCCCGCATCAAGATCACTGTCTTGCGGTGATGACATTGCTTGGCCACGCGCCATCGTTAATGCCATGTAATCAGTTTCTGAAATAACCTCTGCTGCCCATAATGCAGTTAACTCACCAAAACTATGACCCGCCATAAAATCAGCTTTAAAACCTGCTTGCTTAAAGGTATTAAATAAACCAACAGAGAAACTACCAATAGCCGGTTGTGCATACTGTGTTAAACGTAAATCCAACTCCTGCTGAGATCTTTTTTGATCGTCGAACACTGGAATGGGATAAACTATATTCGATAAATTAGCTTGGCCAGCTTGATGGAATTGCTGATCAATCGAAACCTGACTTGCCATCATGCTTGGGAAATGACAAACCAATTCGCGCCCCATATTGACATATTGCGAACCTTGGCCTGAGAATAAAGCCACCACTTTACCGGCTGTTTTTAACCCCTGTTCACGATAGTAAATACCCGTTGGTGTTGACCACTCTTTACTCTGTTCAGTTTTTAATTGTTTAATAATTTGTTCGAGCATTTGTTTAGCTTGTGTTGCATTTTTTGCTACAAAGCCACAACGAACGTGATCTTCTTTGATCTTTTTAACTGGATGAGAAACAACTAACTGATTAAACGCATAAGGTTGCAGTTCAACATCAACATTGATCGCCTTTAATTCAGCTTCAATCGTATTAATTAAGTCAGCTTTGCTATTCGCAGCGATTAAGAAGGATTGTGCAACTTCATTTAAACGATAAGCCCCCTGTTGAGTTGACGTATATTCTTCCAACACTAAATGGAAGTTAGTCCCCCCAAAACCAAATGAACTAATACCAGCCTGACGTTTTATCCCATCAGCACGTGGCATCCAAGGGCGCGTTTCAGAGTTGATATACAGCGGAGTATTTTCAATGTCTAAATTTTCATTAGGTTTATCAACGTTAATGGTCGCTGGTAATACTTTATGATGCAATGCCAGTGCAGCTTTGATTAAACCTGCTGTCCCTGCCGCCGCCTTAGTATGGCCGACTTGAGATTTAACAGAACCTAATGCGACATGCTGTTTTTGATCATTATTCTCACTAAACAGTAATTCTAAACCTCGGAACTCAGCAGCATCACCCGCTTTAGTCCCCGTACCATGGGCTTCGATTAATCCACACGTTCTTGGATCAAAACCAGCATCTTGATAAGCACGCTTTAAGGCTTTTAATTGCCCTTCTGGGCGTGGTGCATAAATAGATTTAAATTTACCATCAGACGAACTACCAATACCTTTAATCACTGAGTAGATACGGTCGCCATCGCGTTCAGCATCTTCTAAACGTTTTAATGCAATCATTCCCACGCCTTCACCGATCATCATACCGTTTGATTTATCATCAAAAGGACGAATACAATCGCCATCCGTGAACGCAGGTGTTTTAGAGAATGACATGTACATGAAAGGCGAGTTATCACAACAGATACCGCCTGATAACATCATATCTGAACGATATTCTAAAAGGTCTGACACCGCCATTTTAATTGCCGCTAAAGAGCCTGCACACGCAGCATCAACAACGCAGTTAGTGCCACCCAAGTTAAAACGGTTAGCAATACGTCCAGCGATAACATTGCCTAACATGCCTGGGAATGAATTCTCTTCCCACGGAATATAAGCACTTTTGAATTTATCAACAATGATATTGGTATCTTCAGCATTTAAACCAGACGCTTTTAATACTTTTTCTAATACCGGGCCTTGCAAGCGAGACATTAATTGCCCACCCTGCTTTTGACCGCCACCAACACCTAATGTAATACCCATTCTATCACGGTCAAAGCTACTTTCTTCACTGACACCCGCATCTGCTAGCACGTCACGCGCAACGACTAATGCCATTAACTGCGTAATATCGGTTAATTCTAATATGTTCGGCGGTAAGCCAAACTCCATTGGGTCAAAGTCAATTTCAGGTAAGAAACCACCACGTTTACAATAACTCTTATCCGCTTCTTTTTTATCAGCTGAATAATAGTCATCAATCGCCCAACGATCTTCAGGCACATCTTGAATGCCATTAACAGAGTTAACGATGGTATCCCAAAATTGTCCAAGGTTTTTACTCTCCGCAAAAACCGAAGCCATACCAACAATTGCAATCGGCGTTTCTTGTAAGCGAGAGTTAATACGCTTATCTGACGCTGTGTTGGTGGTTTGCTTTTTTGACATTATTTTCTCCAATGGCATTACTATTAATTTGCTGAATTTTACTGTTCACTCAACAAATGAAATCTGCTTAAAAATTCATTATAATTTGCCGCTAATAAACGACGAATATGGAATGGTGCGTGCTTTAAAACATGTTTCATATAACGTCTTGCAGCATCCGCTTCATCGTCTTGATATAAATCCACATAAACCCACTGACTGTCAGGGTCATTAGCGATTAATAGACGATGTTGCTTAATATTTTTTTCTGACTTTAACTCTGACTTTTTATCAAGATCAGGCAACGTTGTTACGCTCACTTGCACGACATCAGAACAAGTTAAACTACGTGTTTTTGCTGTTCGCGCATGGTTAGCAAGCTCACTGCTTTGTTCTTTATTCACTTCTTCGAGACGTAATTGATTTAAGACGTCTAACATCGCTTGTGGATTAACCACTGAATTCATTACTTTGTCGGAAGTATTATCTTGAATCGCAACGCTTACCTGTTGCTCAAGCTCAATCAATTCACCAGCAGGGTCAATATCGGCTAATTTAGAAACACCATGTCGTTTCAAACAACGCTGTAGACCGGCACGGGATGTGTTTTCATTGATAAATTGACGACAAACTTTTAATAACTCGTCGAGAGAGAGCATCAAATGGCTACGTAGTTGCACCACAACATATTGTTGTTGCAAGGTGAGTGTTGTTTTAGAGTGTTTCGGAATATGAGAAGCATCTTCAAGCGTTTCACGTTGGCGCCATTTACGCACAGTAGATTCAGATATCTTTAAAAGACGTGCTAATACTGCCGTCGGCAATTCAGAAGCGCGAATAAAAGCTCTAATTTCTGGAGTGGTTGTTGCGTTTTTATGTTGCTTGACGGTCAATAGAATAAGTTCACTAAAACAAAAAAGTAGCACTAATATACACAGGTATCATGCCCTATACAATCTACCGATACTTTTAATTAACTTAATGCTAGATACTTCATATTAAAAGATAAATCCCTCCTTTAATATTTGTTACCTAGCACAAATAAAAACGGCCTCATGACGTTAATCATGAAGCCGTTTATAGTTATAGATTTTAACTGTTTTTAGCTTCTACATTCTGTATTCTTCTTAAAAGTACCATTTTGTAATAAATAGACTCTATAAAGAAATAAGATTAAACACGGTTCAACACTTTACGAGCGGCTGATGTTTTAACGTGTGTGTAATAAAGCGGTAAGCCAACTAATAATAAACCACCAGCTAAATTACCTAATACCGTTGGAATTTCATTCCATAATAAGTAATCGTAGACAGTAAAATCACCACCCATGATCATTGAGAATGGGAATAAAAACATATTAACAATTGAATGCTCAAAACCCATGTAAAAGAACAGCATAACAGGCATCCACATTGCCGCCATTTTACTACCCGCAGACGTCGAAATTAATGCACCAACAACGCCCATTGACACCATCCAGTTACATAACATGCCACGAATAAAGATAGTAAACCAACCACCAACGCCATGTGCTTGATAACCTAAAGTACGTGATTCACCTATACTACTTACTTTAGCAGCGATAGCACCACCATCAGCAGAATAACCATAAGTTAAAATAAATGACATCATAAATGCAGTCGTCATCGCTCCTGCAAAGTTACCAATGAACACTAACCCCCAGTTGCGCATAACACCAGAAAGCGTCACGCCCGAACGTTTATCCAGTAACGCTAACGGCACTAAAGTAAATACACCAGTTAACAAATCAAACTTCATTAGATACAACATGATGAAGCCAACAGGGAATAAACAAGCCCCTAATATTGGACTGCCCGTTTTTGTAGCAACAGTAATTGCAAAGACTGCCGCTAACCCTAATATAGCCCCGGCCATAAATGCGCGTATTAACGTATCTTTAGTTGACATGAAAACTTTTGATTCACCAGTATCAACCATTTTTGTAACAAATTCTGTAGGTTCTAAATAAGACATAATTTTCTCACTTTTATTATGTGGTAAGTATTTATATAAAATACATTAACAAATCACTTACCTTTATATTCAACATACTTGTTGAGGAACAATCCTTGCGTACTTTTATTACTTCTTTTATTACTTTAATCTTTAAACCGTTTACCAAGCTTTATAAGGTAAGAATTTCCCATTAAGCGTGACAATTACACGATCACCTTTTGGATCTTCTTGTTTATCTACATCCATAGTGAAATCGATCGCACTCATGATGCCATCACCAAATTTTTCTTGAATTACTTCTTTTAACGTATCGCCATAAACACCAACGACTTCGTAAAGGCGGTAAATTAGTGGATCTTGCGGTACGGCTTTGTCCCATTCTTTTGTTGGATTCTCCAGCAAAGTCGCTTTGCTATCCACGGGCAAGTCTAAGTATTTAATCAATTTATCAGCCGCTTCTTCAGTAAAGCTGTTCATACCTAAGCAAGCAGAGGTCGTCCATACAATAGACATACCTATCGCATCAGAAATAGCTTCCCACGTTAGCTCTCTGTCTTTTTTAATTGCAAATATTGCTTCTGTTACATCAATTTTTTTCATTTTCTTTCCTTACTGTTTTTTATTTACCGTTTTGGAATGTATGAAATAGCACGATAATTAAGATTAAACCGCCCGATAATGGTGCAAAAATATCAACCACTATTATCTAACATCTCGTTACACCACTGCTGACAACCTTCTTTATTAAATTAATAGTTGTCTATGTTTATACATTGCATTAAGTATGCCAATAGACAAGAAATCATTAACTTATTGTTTTTTAATCAATTTAAAAATACTTAATGAAACAATTAACCACGAAAAAACGTTGAGCAACGATTTAAAGTTGCTAATGCAACGAAATATCGTTGATTTGGCTTAATAGTTGCTTTGCCATAAGCTATTAATTTTGAATATAAAATAAGGCTGTGCTTAATATGTTGAACCAACTGTTCTTAAATGCTCCAACAGCCATGTTACTGATTGACCCGATCAACGACCAAGTATTGGCTGTTAACCAATTAGCTGAAAAAACATTTGGATTAAACGAAAGAGATTTAAGACAAAAGAAAGTCACTCAGCTATTCCAAAGCTGCATAGACAAGTTACATTTATTTACGCAACAAGTGTTAACTCAAGGTTCAGCTTGGAGTAGTGATTTGAGTATTGATATAGAACATAAAACTATATATTTAGGAATCAATGCAACTCAATTAGAGTGCAATATTTTATTGAGCTGCGAAGATAACCACATAACGTTTAAACGCCACTTTAACGCGATTATTGAATCTAATTATCAGTCTGGATTTTTTCATTGGAATAAAGATGAAACTATTTTCGAGCAAATAGAACGACAGAATCAACTTTTGCTGACAGCCGTCGGTGATGGTATATACGGTGTAGATTCACAAGGTAAAACCACTTTTGTGAATGAAGCTGCCGAACAAATCCTAGGTTGGACTAAACCCGAATTAATGGGTAAGAAAATACATGACATTATTCATCACTCACACCTTAATGGCAGTCACTATGAAGTACATACCTGCCCTATTTATGAAGCTTTTAATGACGGAGCCGTACACAGTGTTGATAACGAAGTATTTTGGTCGAAAACAAACAAACCGATTCCAGTGGAATATACCAGTACCCCGCTCACTGAAGAGGGTTCTTTAATCGGTGCGGTCGTTATCTTTCGAGATATCACCGAACGTAAACGAATTCAAGATAAACTATTAACAGCACTAAAAGAAGTTGATGCCCTTAAACAACGCTTAGAGATGGAAAATGCTTATCTACTTGAAGAGATAAATGCAGATTTTAATCATCAATACATGATTGGTAAAAGTATTAAAATCAAACATATGATGAACCAAATCGAATTAGTCGCCCCGACTAATGCCAATGTGTTAATTGTTGGAGAATCGGGTACAGGTAAAGAGCTTATTGCGCGATCTATCCATGAAGCCAGTCAACGTAATGTAAGGCCACTCATTCGCGTTAACTGTGCAGCCATTCCATCAGAATTATTTGAAAGTGAATTTTTTGGCCACGTTAAAGGCGCTTTCTCTGGGGCAATTACAGATCGAGTCGGACGCTTTGAGTTAGCCGATGGTGCCACTATCTTTTTAGATGAAGTAGGCGAAATACCACTACAACTACAGGGGAAATTATTACGAGTATTACAGGAACAACAATTTGAACGTGTCGGTGAATCTAAAACACGCCATGTTGATGTGAGAGTGATTGCAGCAACCAACAGAGATTTAAAAAAATTAGTTGAAAAAAACAAGTTTAGAGAAGATCTGTATTTTAGGTTAAATGTATTCCCTATTAAATCACCACCATTGCGAGAACGAATAGATGATTTACCTTTATTAGTAAAACACTTCATCGATAAGATTTGTTTACAACTCAATCAATCAACACCTAAAGTCTCCTTATCGCAAATGCAATATTTACAAGATTATGCATGGCCGGGCAATATTCGTGAGCTTGAAAACATTATTGAACGCCAGATCATTCTGTCTAAAAGTAATAAATTAAGTTTTGACTTTTTAGGCAAAGAGGCAAATAGAAGCAATATCAATATTGACCGAAATCTTAATACCAATGTAATCAGTGCAATACAACATAAACAATTGGAGAAAAGCAATTTAGAACAAGCTTTAAAAGATTGTAATGGCAAAATTTACGGTGAAGATGGTGCAGCAGCGTTATTGGGATTAAAACCTACAACCTTAAGTTCTAAACTCAAAAAATACGCGATTAACCGACTAGTATTTGTTTAAATGAAAAAATTAACTAGGGTCATTAATTTTCATATCAGGTTTTTGAATAAAACGAGATTCCATGAGCTAGTTTATTGGTGCGTAAAGCGCTATATGAGTAACTTAACGCTGCTTTGAGTTAATTATATGATAATGAAGAAGAAATAGGAAAAGCAGATATAATAGTATTGATTACTTTTCCTATTAAACTAAAATAATTTACATTTCGATAATACCAATGGAATTAAATAAGTGTTCAGAAATTGCGCAGGAAAAATTAACGCTAAGAAGGCGTGAGTTGTAGAAGATAGTTGTTCTCACTTCAAAACTCAGAACGCAGTTAGGGGTAATTTTAACCAGCAAGAATGATCACCTTATTAATTCTTTTGGTATAACTATAAAGCAATGTATATGAATGCTTTTAATACTTTCATAATTGATTAAGTTAACTTGCAAATAGCGCTTATTTTTTCAGCTCTAACTCTGCACTGTAAATCAAGTCATCACAAATTAACGTGAGTGTTTTAAAGTCTTTAAATATCTCAAGGTCAACACTATCGAATAACCAAATAGAGAATACAAAATCAGAATCGATGGTTGCTCTAGCAAATGGATTTATTAGCCCCACTTTTTGATAATCATTAATACCTAATGCCGCTTCACAAGAACCGTGTTTTTCATTTCTTAATTTTGCTTTTTGCTCACTGCTATATAATGTTTGATCAATTTTAAACATTAACGTTGGAATACCTAGCTCAGTAATAAGAATGAAGTCTCCAAAATCTCCCTCTTTGGAGTATCCAGGGACATCACTCCAATCACGCTTTTTAGATTTAAGTAACAGTTTAGGTATTTCAGGTAACGTCTTAGGCATAGTACTAAGAAAAAAGCGAGTCGATGGGCTTATTGATTGATCGACATTATTCCAATTTGACATCAGTAATAATGAACCTCCAACAATCATAATAAATAAAGCACTTAATGCTAACTTTAACTGTCCTGCAATTTTAGAGACATCTGAGTCAGCAGTAAGCTTACGAATTTGTGCATTAGCTTCATCTAAACAATCTGTTTTAATTCTAACTTCTTCGATCAACTGAAGAACTTGAATCTTTAATGATTCCGGATCTAGTGTTGTTTCATCGACGGCAACTTCTTCAGAAGGCAAATAAACAAAATGCTCGTTACCTCCACCGTTCATTACTTTTTTATAAGCAATATGAACAATTTTAAATAATTCACTTGTTCCAGACTTATCCGGATGGATTTTAAGCGATAACAATTTGAATTGTTTTCTGATCGCTTTATTTGACCAAGAGTCATTTGTCCCTAAAATATCATGGTTATTCATTTTAATGAGGCACTTATTAGCTAGGTATTGGGATTAATGATTCAATATGACGCCTATTATTTTTGTCATTATTTAACCATCATTTCACATCTGAATTTAGATCCATCTTTAATAAACTGATTGTGACACTCAGAAACATTAAAATCAAAAAAATAACCATAAAACAACCATAAAACAAATAGATATCTTAAAAAATAAATGAAAAACATCATTTTATAATATAATTACTTCTTTATGATTAGAAAAATAATGAAATATCTAAGATAAAGAAGTACAACAAAAAGCACTGAAAAAAAAGTGCAAATTTTAGAAATCGCAAAGGCTCATAGAAAATAAATTTTAAACGGAACTACATAAAATAAATAACGACTTAAGTTCTATATAATACTTTGACTACATGCCAACCATGCTTTGTTTTTACGAGATGTGGGGTGATTAATTCAGCAGTAAAACAGACTTTATCAAAAGCAGGTACCATTTGACCTTTTTTGAATTCGCCTAAATCACCTCCTTTTTTGCCTGACGGGCAAGTAGAATATTTCTTTGCTAACGTTTGAAATTTAGCGCCCTTCTTTAACTGAGCAATAATATCTTCTGCTTTGTCTTGATGTTTTACTAGGATATGAAGTGCTGATGCGGTTTTAGCCATGATTTAAATCTCTTTTTAGACAATATTACTTTTCATAATTATACCTGTATTTTAGCTAATAACTATTATTCACTGATAACTATTAGTGTGGTTAAGCGGCGAAGGAAGTTGTCACTAAAAGGAGTTTAAAGAAGTTAATAACCGTCTAATAAATGCTTAAAGGGGAATCTATACACCTTTAAATAATTAAAACGATGACTCATCATTTTAATCTTGAGCATTTCTCTGTTCAATACTGCTATATTGAGTAATGGATGGATGCACTCATTATCAATAACCTCACTAAATTGATCAGTCATTATTAACAATAAAAAAACGTTCAAACCATTATTAAATCTCAACCAAACAAGCATAAAATGATTCGCTAAAACTAACGAGGTTTAGAATTAATGACATTTTTAATAAAATAATAAGCAATATAACCAATAATAAAAGTTGTACTGACAATCACTGCGACACCTGCCGCCACAACGGGATCATCCAATAACATAGCGAAAAATTCCATTCTTAGCTCCTTAATGACATTGAGTATTAACATTTGTTAATACAATGCAGGTAGTCGCTATATTGTTATTGCGTACTAACTACGTAGTGACAATATATTTAAAGAAAGCATTAACAACTTTGATTTGAATCAGGATAAAGCGGGATTCAAGCGAAGGATTTAAAGAGGTTAAATAATATGTGATCGGTAACTGAATTTTATTTGAAATATTCCTTAGAAAGGTAATTAATCGATGGTCAAATTGCTCTGAGTAAACGATTGTTTAGTGTCAGTTACTAAAATGACAATAGCGATTAAACAAGCGAAGCTAGATATTAAAAAAGGCCAATGAAGAGAGAAATAATGAGCAATAAAACTCGCCATTAATCCAGCTAAAACGCCAGCCCATTTTCCCCACGCATCAAACCGTCCGAAAAACAATCCTGCTGGATGCTGTTGTAATTGTTGGGTGAGTAGTAAATGTAAACCGCTATAACAAAGCAACATACCTAAACCAAATAATAGGCGGTAATAGATAAGACTATCCATATTCTGTAAACTAAACTGTCCCATACAAGCTATCCCTAATAGAGAAAAACCAAATAAACTTTGCTTTTGTGCCGATAAAGTTAATTTTCCGATAAAAAACACAAATAATAAATACACAAGATGAGGCAAGCTATAATAAAACCCAACCATGCTATCACTACATTTTCCTAATGTTTGTACATAAGGTAAGAAATAAGGGAAAGTTACCACCATTGAAAAACAAAATAGAAACTGTAAAAAAAGTAATTGAGTAACAATGTTTTTTTGGTTTTTCTTATTTTTCAAGTCAACAATTGTCTTACTTTTTAAATCGTCTCTTTGCAAAAACAGGCTTACTAACAATGCACTCAAAGGTAATAAGGATAAATAACGATAGATATTTAACGGTTCAGCTATTTGTGTAAATAACCCTAATAAGATAGGGCCAGTTACTAATGCTAAACGAGCTGAAAACTGTGTTAAATTAAGACTTTTAGCTAATGCTAAGCCTTTATATTGACTGCTAAGGTAAGCATTTGAGGCAGCAAGTGTTCCGCCACTGATGCCTTGTACTATTAAACCAAAACAAAATAGCCATAAGTTATCTGCAAACCCTGATAATAAAAAACCAATTGTTAGTCCACCTTGCGCCCTTAATAACGACTTTTTCTTACCATATTTATCTGCAAAACGCCCCCACCAAGGAGCAGTTAACGCAGCACACAAAGGTGGAACAATAAACATGACACCTATCAAGTATTGCGATTCACCTTCAATCAGACTACTTAACATTCTCGGCATAAATAAAGGCATACCTAATGCAGTAAAAGCAGTTAAGAAATGACAAAATAAAATAATATAAACAATGCGCATGACATACTCTAAATTAAAAATAAGATGATCTTTTGGTTATTCTTTTTTCCCAATAGATAAAGCAATCTTTTATATACAATGACTTTAAATTATTGGTATATAACCGTTATCGCTCAAGGTGCTTGTTCAGTCGTTAGCTTGGAATCCAAATCATGGCGTAACATAATGACAATGACGAGTCCTTATTGAAGGTTGCAACGTAGAGTTAGTTTTCATCCTAACGACTTAGAAGGCAAGCTCTAAAGCAAACATATTAGTGGTTAGAAAGTGTCGATTTAACTCGTTAGATCGTTCTCTTTTTGCTTAGAACCTGTTCACTCAACTGCTTGCTGAATGTTGCAGCTTGAGTGGTAACGGGTATATATGTAAATGTAATTTTTCAAACAACAACATTTATTGAATTATGAGCAGATGATAATATTTACTAAAAAATACTTTAATTTATCTAGACCATATTAGATTTAAATAACATTAATAATTACAAACCCATAATGACAAACAACCATTATATCTCATAAAATCTAATGACATCATACACGATAACAGTTATCATTTTCATATAGTTATTAAATGGATTTAAAGATGTTCTTTCGCTTACCTTCAATATTATTAGCCCTGCTACTCATTTTTTTTAGTTATCAAGTTAACGCCGTCACTATTAAACACCAATCAGGCACATTAACACTTGAGAAAACACCTAAGCGTATTGTTGTGTTGGCCTTCTCGTTCGTCGATGCACTTGCTATTGCAGGCGTTTCTCCTGTGGGTATCGCTGATGATGGCGATAAAACACGGATCATTAAAAGCGTTCGAAACCTCATTAGTGATTGGAAATCAGTTGGCTCTCGTTACCAACCTAGTTTAGAAGCGATTTCAGATCTTAAACCTGATTTAATCATTGCCGATAGTGGTCGCCACAGCTCTATCTACAATGGTTTATCGCTTATAGCGCCAACATTGATGCTTAAAAGTAGAGGCGTAACTTACCGTGAGAATTTAATAGAAGCACAAAAAATTGCAGCTGCCATTGATAAAACTGAAGTCGTAAATTTACGATTGAAACAACACTACCAATTAATGTCTGATTTTAAAGATCAACTTAATACAGAAGAAACATATCAGTTTGCCATTATCAGCGACAAAGGAATGTGGATGCATAGTCAATATGCTTATGCTGGCAGTGTTATTAAAGCATTAGGATTAAACAGTTCGTTAATTAATAATTCCAAAAAAGCTTACTTACAAACAAGCTTTGAGCAGCTGTTAAAAACAAACCCTGATTGGTTATTTGTAGGGCAATATACTCAAACAACCGTTATCGATAAATGGAAAAAAAATCCACTTTGGAAGTTATTAGCTGTCGCAAAATCAGGCCAGTTAATTACAACATCTCCCAATATATGGTCATTAAGTAGTGGTGTTTTAGCTGCTGAAGCAATTGCAAAAGAAATTACTGAATTCAATAACAAATAATACTTAGGTGTTTAGGTCGATTTAAACACGGTGTAACTACATTATGATTTTCAGCAATGAAAAATCTTAACTTTCATTGTAAGCCAATAATTTTTAGACAATTTAAAGCTTGCTACTCCTGAAGCGAGATATCTATCTAATTGTCCCTAATCGCTGAGATAAATCTGCTTTATTAAAAGGCATCTCGATCTGTATTAACAAGCACACCAAGAAAGTAACTTTGAATAATTAACACTTGATCAAATTAAGTAATGAAAAATAAAATTATTGAAGCAATATCAATAACTTAACAGTTAACTTTAAAAAATATCTTTTATTTAAAGACAATTATTATCAATGACCTGATCGTCAATAAACAAATCTTCATCTATTTACAAAACAATAGTTAATAATCCTTGCGATCCAAATGAAATTGATTATCATTAGCTTTTATTAATAGAGATATTATTTATCACTAAAATACTGGTTCTTCATAAATCTATCCTCAAATTCATTAATAGATAAATGAAAGGTTTTAACTTATGTCCTCTTTCATTAATTTTTGATGTGTTACGAGTAGAATTAATTCTAATTTAAATGCAACCACATAAATTTATTTGTTGTTAATTTTAATATTCAAACTACTCAAAAAGCATGTTGAAGATGGCTCTATTACTTTAATAGAAAAGACTCAAAAACTATTATTTAAAGTGTTAAAAAATAGCCTAAAAAACTCACTATAAGCTATAAGGAAATAAAGAATGAAAGGTAAAACAGTTCACTTCAAAATGACAACGCTCTCAGTTGCTATTGCTACAGGACTTATCTCAAGCTATGTACAAGCAGATGAAGCAGATAAAATTGAACCAATTGTTGTTACGGCGAGTGTTTTAGGTAACTCTGAAGTTGAAGATATTAAATTATTTACAGGTAGCCGTAGTATTTTAACATCAAAAGAATTGGAAAAAACAGGCGCTCGATCTATTGATACAGCCCTTCAACAAATACCGGGTGTAAAGATCTTAGATGAAACAGGTACAGGTGTTCTACCTAATGTATCTATACGTGGTGTAACATCAAGCCGTAGTGGCCATGCTCAATTCTTATTAGACGGTATTCCTCTAAGTCTTGCTCCGTACAGTCATAATGGGCAATCTTTATTTCCTGCAACCTTAGAAATGATTGATCGTATTGATGTTGTACGTGGTGGTTCAGCAGTGCAATACGGTCCTAATAATGTAAGTGGTGTTATTAATCTTATTTCTAAACCTATTCCAGAAGTATGGACAACAAGTTTAAATGAAAAGGTAACTTTTTTCGGCAACAAAAAAGTACTTTATGATACTTCTTTTAGCACGGGTGGTTCAGTTAATGAATATTTTGATATTCGTTTTAGTGGTAATATTTTAAGCGGAGAATCATTTAGAGATCACTCTGATACAGATGTGCAGAATTGGATGTTACAAACAAATTGGAAAATTAGTGATGACAAATCATTAGCAACAACTCTACAATATTATGAGGCAGATACAGAATTACCTGGAGCCTTAAATCCAGCAGCCTATAAAGAAGATAGAATTCAATCATTACGTACTAACGATGCATTTGATGCTAACACCATCCGTTTATCAACAACTTACAATCAAATATTAGGTGATATTGGTATTGCTGATTATGCTGAATTTGATTTGATCACTTTTGCTAATAAAAGTGACCGAGAATTTTCATTTGAAAATGATGCCAATACTTTAACTCCTCCAACACTATTCCATACTGCCCCACGAGAGTTTGAGATTTTTGGAATTGAACCTAGAGCAACAGCTTTTATTGATGGGGAGATAACACAAGATTGGATAGTTGGGACTCGTTATGTACATGAAGATATTGATCAAAGTCTTAATCGATTTTTTTATGATGGTGTGACCGAACCAAGACTAATACGCAATAGAAAAGTAACCACTAATGCAATGGCTTATTACGTAAGTAATAAAATTGGATTTTTTGATGACCGTTTTGTAGTAACCCCTGGCGTAAGATACGAAGATGTTAATTTGTCTTATAATGAAGTTGTCTCCGGCGCACAACAAAAACAGCACATTAAAGAAGTGTTACCTAGTTTAACACTAGGTTATACGTTATCTGAGCAATGGTTTGCTTTTGCAAATGCACAAAAGTCATTACGTACACCACAAGTATCACATTTAACAAGCACAACACAAATTGATTCAATAGACCCTGAAATTTCATGGAACTATGAAATAGGGACTCGTTTTACACCAACGCATAATAGCAGCATTAACTTAACTTTATACCGCATTGATAATAAAGATAAAATAGAGTCGAACAGTACCGGTACACAATTTGAAAATATTGGTAAAACTCGTAGCCAAGGGGTTGAAATTGAAGGACAGTTTTCACCAGAAAACTTACCAGAATTAACCTTACGAGCTTCTTACAACTATCTTGATACAGAACAACTTGAAGGTGATAACAAAGGTAATCAACTTCAAGATGCTTCAAAACATCAACTCTCTGCAAGTGCTTTTTACAACTATAACGATATTGATTTAGGTTTAAGTGCCTACTATTACAGTAAAGCATTTTCTGACTCAGCAAATACTGTTGAGGAAGATGAAACGGGTGAAGTCGGTGAATTACCAGCTTATACTGTCGTTAATTTAACAGCGGCAACTGAATTATATAAGAAAGGGACACAAAGCTTAACAGCGAGTCTCGCCTTAAATAATGCATTCGATAACGACTATTACTTTAGAGGGTTAGATGTTTCTGCCATTGGACGGATACCAGCACCAGGACGCTCTGTATCTTTAAATCTTGGTTATAAATTCTAAATCTGATTAATAAAATTTAGAATTGAAACATAAATATTTAATAGAAAAAAGGGACCAATAAATAAATTTATTGGTCCCTTTTTTATTCGTAAGTTAATAAGCAGATTAGCCTATCAATAATTGCTTACTTAATTTTGTTAAGCTAAATTATTTAATTGATTTGATATTAACTACTTAACCTCAATTCTGGTTAATGAAAGCAAAATTACATTTAAAATCATAAGGTTATATTTTTTACTCTACAGTGCCGTTAGTTTTGCGTAGTTCAAGACGAATTATTGAAGCAATAATTGGTTATTGAGAGATAATTTAACGCAGAAATAGCAGTGTTGTATCGCTTTGCTTATCTAGAACTGAGGTTACTTACATCTTTTTTACTCGGTTACATGTGCATATAACGTTTAATCTTCTTGGTTGGTGTTTTGATAAAAGGTTCTGTTTGTTCAACCACTGAGTTCAATTTAGAGAATGAAGATAACAGTCCATTTGATTCATTTTTAATGTCTTCTAACAATACAAGGATCTCTTTGTGTAAGTCTGAATCAGTTTCAGTTTTAAGGTTATGTTGCTCATCAAACAAGTCATAATCGATGTAAATTTTAGCAACGAGTTTTTTATCTAACTCATAGACCATTGAATCAATGACTAAAGGATGACGATTGATCACGTTTTCAATGGATTCTGGGTAAATATTTTCACCACTAGAGCTGATGATTACATTTTTAGTACGGCCACTAATGGTTAAAATCCCCATTTCATCCGCATAACCTAAATCACCAGTATTAAACCAACCATCCTCATCTAACACTTCTTTGGTACGTTCTTCTTCCTTGTAATAACCCAACATGACATTAGGACCGCGAACGTGTAACTCACCTTCTTTATCTTCTTCATTTTGCTTAATGAATCGATATTCCATATCAGGTACAAATATTCCTGTTGTGCCTAAACGAGTATTCCCAGGAACAGCACCGGCAATAATGGGTGCTGTTTCCGTTAATCCATAACCAATCGCATAAGGAAAGTTAGCTTCTAATAAAAACTGCTCTACGTAGCTTGATAATTTAGCGCCGCCAATACCAAAAAATTTCATTTCACCACCAAAACTTTCCATCAGTTTTTGACCTGCTATTTTATTAAGTTTTTTACGCACAAAACCAACATTGTTATATAAATACTTAGTCAATTTATTTTTATTAAACTCAACTAATATTTTGTTTTTGTAAATTTTCTCAATGACTAAGGGTACGCTTAACATACACGTTGGTTTAACGGTTTGCATTGCCGCTAAGATAATTTTTGGCGAAGGTACACGATTAATATAATGGATAGATCCACCATTTGAAAAAGGCACTAAGAAACCAACCGAACATTCAAAAGTATGCGCTAAAGGTAATATAGACAGGAAACGATCTTTTTCGTGTATATCTGTTAGCGTGTTAGCTTGGTAAAGTTGAGACATTAAGTTGTAATGACTTAACATAACCCCTTTAGATTGCCCTGTTGTCCCTGACGTATAAATAATCACCGCAAGATCGTTTGGATTAATTGTGAGCGTATTATCTATCTCACTCATTTTTAGCAGTTTCTTTTGTTTTGCAAACTTTATTGCTTTGTCCTTCATTTGCGCAATCGTTTGCACACCTTTAACAAAAAATTCTGAATGCTTAGGTGTTTTATCTTCAATTAAATCAAACGTTTCTAATGAGAAAACATAAGATAAACTTGAACTAAAATCATCTTCGTTTAATTTAGCACTTAACTTATGGGAAACAAAAATAGCTTTTACTTCAGAATGTTTAATAATGTGATGAATTTCATTAGTGTGAAAGTCCGGTAAAATAGGAACTGCGATCGCGCCCATTGCAGTAATCGCTAAATAAACAATTCCCCACTGTGGCATATTCTCACTGCATATCGCAATTTTATCACCTTGCTTTAATCCTAAATCTTTAAACATTGCCTGCAGTTGAATAACTTTTTGTTGTGCTTCTTGATAAGTTAAATCATCTTCACCTACATTACATACAAACGCATTTGACGCGTACTTTTTAAATGTATGATCAGCTAAAGACATTAAGTTGTTGTGGGAAAGATTAAGCGACATATTAAAGCCTTTATATTTGAGTAAACGATTGATTCGTGAATAATTACTAATATCAGGATTCAATAATTGATTGAGTAGTTTATGAACATTATATCAATAAGCTAACGTAAAACGACTAAAATGCGCAATGCAATGCCGATTATCAGAGTCTTATAACACTTTCAAGGATTAAATTATCCATAATGCCTAAAACAGCCACTTTAAGATAAATAGGATATTTTCAAATTGCATAATAAATAATCATTTTCACTATTTATAGCCTTTCCGCCTTCATTACAGGCATATCATTCATTAAATTTAAAAGGATGTTATAGCAACACTTAAAGCTGTGTTAAAATCCTTTTTTTTATTTATAGAGACAATTTTATGGCACGCCAAGTAACTTATTTTTATCAAGGCACTAAAAAAACCATCGCATTTTCATTCAGCCAACACTTTGATATTTTTGAAGCGGTAGCCGCTGCAGAAGGTGTTGATTTAAAATCGTTTTGGGCGATGGAAAAGCAACTTGAAATGAGTTCACGTGGTCAAGGTATAATGAAAAACTACCGTGCAAATGAATTTGAACGCATGGGCTTTTCAGAAATAAAATTTGTAAGAGACGAAACTAAAGATAAAGAAAATAAAGAGAAGAAAGAAAAATAAGTTCACTCAATATCATGGTGGATAGCGCTATATGAACGAGACTAATAACCAGAGTAACAATACAAACACTGAACACTTACGTGAGATGAACGAAATAGAACATCTCTATTTAGCTCAAGTATTGGGTACGTTACCAGCACCTAAAAAACGCTACCTTAAAGCGGCCCTCAATACCGCTGTATTTTGGGTGTTTTCATTGTTTGGCTTTTGTATTCTTTGGTTTCTCAGTAGCTTAATATTGACTACCTTTGCTTCTATCGATATTGGTATTAGTAGTGATTATTCAACAGTTATATTCCCTATAGCCGTTGTTGTTGCAGGATTATTTGCTTTTAATTCAACGAGGAAATGGTTATCAACCTCTGAAAGTGGTTATACCTATGTTAAGGCTGACTTAGCGGCGCAAAAAATACAAGCTGAACGCTATAAAGTAAAATCAGTGAAGTGTTTTAAAGAGACAAAACACGGTGGTTTATTATATTTTTTATTATTAAAACACCCTGTTTCTAAACAAAAAAGCATTAGAGTTATTTATGATTATGAAAGTCAGAATGACAAGATTGATCCTAAATTATTATTACAGATTAAAACTGTTTTAACCATTTGCACTGCCCCAAATTCAAAGATTGTGGTCGATAATGTATTTGAAGGAGATCCAGTCACTAAGGTTGAATATTTTGATTTAACAGCTTCCCCTGAACAATGGCCTAACCCTGATAGTTGGGAAGATATTGAATGGTCTTCACTGCAGCAAATTTATTCAAAGTAAACTTATACCAATTACATTAATTAACTGCCCTATTTTACTGGTTAAAATAACTTATTTAATGTGTTAGGTATTAACTTCCCGTTACTAATAGACTTCCCATAAAATGTTGACGTTTAACGGTATTAGCCACTCATTCACATCACTTATTGTTCCTGCATTAGTGATTGCTTCTTTATGATTTGATGAGTTGCAATTGCCCGTTAGTAAGTACAATCATTAATTCTATTTTCTAAAAGGTAAGGTTAAAGTTAACCACTAACAATAGGTATAACGAATGAGTAATAGTCGATATAAATGGGTGAGTAAGCAATAATTAAGAAAGGTTTATTAAAGAAAGGATTAACATTAAAAAAACCAATAAGAAGATCTCCCTTTGAACTTTTTATTGGTTAATTAATTTTATAGTATTTTATAGTTTATAAAGTTTTTTTGATAAACCATTACTTCTAAAGTATTGTTTCTAAGCTAAAGAGATTGGGTCTGGCAGTTTGATAATACGTTTCTCTAACACTTTTAATAACACACCATATGCAGGTAAGAATAAACACAGGCTCACTAACAATTTAAAACCGTAATCTACCAACGCAATTTCAGGCCAATTAGCCGCCATGAACTCATCGGTTGATGCATAAAAAGCTAAAGAGAAGAAGATTAAGGTATCCAGTAAGTTACCTAATAAAGTGGATGCCGTTGGTGCAATCCACCAAGATCTAGTCAGGCGTAAATTGGCAAATACTTTAATGTCTAGCAATTGACCAAATAAGTACGCAGCAAAACTTGCAGCAGCAATGCGTAATACAAAGCTATTATAATTAGCGAGTGCATCCATACCTTGAAATATACCTTGATGAAATAATACACCAATGACATAAGAGACAACTAACGCAGGCAGCATAGCTTTAAAAATGATACGTCGAGCATTCTTCTGTCCGAAGATTCTGACCGTCAAATCCGTTGCAAGGTAAACAAAAGGGAAACTAAAAGCACCCCATGTAGTGTGCCAGCCAAATAAAGTAAACGGCAATTGTACTAGGTAGTTACTAGCACAAACGATAATGATGTGAAATCCAACCAATAGCGTAAGCGCACGGCGAATTTGCGTGTTTGAAAGTGATAACATATTTTGACCTTTTTATTGTGGCTTTTACTGCCACTTTTTAATGTAACAACGGGGTGAGGGAACCCGCTTATTATGTGCCCCAACTGTTTAGTGATAGCTTATAGCTAACCTAATTAACTGTATTGTTATATCAATATGGGGGCGCATATTATAGGGTGATAATGACACAATACAACCCTTTTAATCGTTCCTTCCCTGCTCAATTAACACAACATACCTGTAATAATAGGTAATATAACGTTATACTGTATATAAACACACTTAAGCGAGTTAATTATGTTTGCGAATAAGCCAATTAAGGTTGCAAAGGATATTGATGGGGTACGTCGAAGTGCTTTTTGGCATTTATCACGTCGAGACCATAGCCAAGCAGAACTATTAAAAAAGCTTCAACGTAAAACGGATAACCAAGAGTGGATAGAAACCGTCATCAATGAATGCTTAGATTACAATTATCTTGATGATCAACGTTTTACGGAGTCCTTTATTCGTGGCTCGCAAAATAAAGGTTATGGCGCGACTCGTATAAAACAAGATTTAAAATTAAAAGGCATTGGCGAACTATTAATTAAACAAACATTTGATGACAATGAGTTCAATTACATTGATGCTGCTCAGCAATTATTAAGTAATAAATATCGTGAAGCAATTGTCACTCAACATTTAAAACAAAAAGCGATGGGATTTTTACAGGCCAAAGGTCATAGTTTCGATATTATTGCATTAGCCATAGAATCACATAATGAAGGTTTTCCAACACCCACGTTTAATGATCTCGATGAAGCTTGTTTACTGCTTTCTAAGAAATTCAAAGTAGCAATTGAGGATCAAAAACAGAAAACCAAAGCACTAAGACACCTTACTTCTCATGGTTATGACTATTCAAAGTCCAATCAAGCGATAAAGTTATTTAATCAACAGTTAGCGTTAGATGAATAATAAATTAAAGTTAAAAATAAACATATAAAAACAACAGCATACAAAAATTAATACTAAAGAATACTAAAGAAAACTTAAGACGATTGAGACTCCAAGACATTAAGTCTGATTTGATAATACGGAAAAATTCATGGCAAAAGCAAAAACAAAAATTTCCTACGTATGCAGTGACTGTGGTGCTGATTATACTAAATGGCAAGGTCAATGCGGCGAATGTAAAGCTTGGAATACAATCACTGAATTTCGAGAAGCATCGAGTACAACTAAATCAGTTAATGCCGCCATTAATCGTAATCAAGTCGGTGGTTATGCCGGTGTAACCACTAATGGCGTGCAACGAATTTCAACTGTACAAGTAGAGAATGCACAACGTGTCTCAACAGGTTTAAGTGAATTAGACCGCGTATTGGGTGATGGTATTACATTAGGCTCAGTGGTATTAATTAGCGGCGACCCGGGTTCTGGTAAAACCACCCTACTCACTAAAGTGGCCTCTGTCATGTCACAGACGATGTCCACTTTATATGTCACCGCTGAAGAAAGTTTAAGCCAATGGGCTAAACGTGGCATTGAAAGGTTAAACCTACACTTTAATGAAGATAATTTTTTATTATCAGATACTGACAGCATTGAAGATATTGTTAACCAATGTATTGAAAATAAAGTGAAATTCTTAATTGCCGATTCCATTCAAGCTTTTGAATCAAATTCAGTGGATGGCTCTGCAGGTGGTGTCACTCAAGTTAAAACTTGTGCAAAAATATTAAACCGTTTATGTAAGCAGCACGGCATTACCTTGATTTTAGTTGGTCAGGTAAATAAAAACTCGCAAATGGCGGGCCCACAAACACTCAAGCACATTATTGATACGGCGATTCACATTGAAGTGAATGATGCCTCTGTACGAATTTTACGTGCCGATAAAAACCGTTTTGGTGATACTGAGCAAGTGGGTATTTTTCAAATGACCGAAAAAGGCATGCGCTCTGTTGATAATCCAAGTCGCTTATTTTTATCTGGTAGTGAAGAGCACTTTGAAGGCTCTGCTATCTCGGTGATTAAAGATGGTGCTCGTAATCTATTAATTGAAATACAAGCGTTAGCGACGGAAGTTGAAGGAGAAAAATCAATTAGAAACTGTATTGGTGTTTCATACAGCCGTTTATCATTAATCACCGCGGTACTCAAAAAACACGGTGGAATTCCTACTTATTACGATATTAATATCAGTCTAGTGGGCGGTTTAAAAATGGCAGATTCTGAAACATCGACCGATATGGCGGTGACCGCCGCTTTGCTCAGCTCAATTAACTCTAAGCCTTTACCGAGTGATGCTGTGTTTATCGGTGAGTTAGCCTTAACGGGAGAACTACGTCAGATACCACAAATTGTCCCTCGTGTTCGTGAAGCATTAAGCCATGGAAAAAAGCAGATTTTTATCCCTTCTGTGGCTTATCACGCTTCAATGCAACAATTTGTGAAAGGCGATCAAAAAATCATTCCACTTAAAAACGTACGAGAGTTAATCGAAGCCTTACAATAACCAATAGCGATTATCTTTCACTAATTTTTAAGCTGAGCACCTATAAAATGCTAGCGTATATAACTGAAACACAGTGAGGGACTCTGTTGTTAACTCATTTTTTGGCAAGGGTTTAATAACAAAGTCTCATGCGTTACCATATTAGATGTGTCTGAAAGTTAAGTGAGATTACCAACATGTTAAGTGCGCAATTATTACAAGACTATGGACACCTTTTAAAACCAGAACACGGCCAAGTATTAGACTTAGCTTGCGGTAAAGGCCAAAATGGTTTGTATTTAAAAGAACAGGGTATTGATGTGTTATTCGCTGATATAAAACAGCAAGTATTAGATAGTTTAGTCACCGATGACAATGTTCTTCAACAGAATACTTGGTGTGCAGACTTTGAGTCTGACTCTCAAACTGATGCCCTCAAGCTCAATAAACTGCAGTTACAGGGTATTATTGTGTTCAGGTATTTACATCGACCATTGTTCAATGCACTTCAACAAGCGGTTCAGCCTGGTGGTATTATTATTTATGAAACATTCACCGAAGCAAACCGAGTATTTGGTAGACCTCATCGCGAACAATTTTTATTAAAAAAGGACGAACTTAAAACACTTTTCAAGGATTGGGATATATTGTTTTATTTTGAAGGCATTAAGCACAACCCAAATCGCGCTATTGCACAAATAGTCTGCAAAAAACGCTAATTTTAAATAGACTACAACTTAAGTAGGATATAACTAAATGCATGATATTAAACATAAAGAACTGATCAAATCTGGCTCATTCATTAATGGCAACTGATTAACAACCGACAAACCCTCTGAGCATTTCAAAGTAATCAATCCTGCCACACAGGTATGCTTAAACTCAATTCATAATGCACAAAAAAATGATGCCGAAACCGCGGTTGAAGCTGCAGCAGCAGCCTTTCCAAGTTGGACTAAACTAACAACCTACGAACGAGCGGAGCACTTAACTGCTTGGGCTAAATTAATTACAGAACATGAACAAGATTTAGCACGCTTGTTAACATTGGAACAAGGTAAACCTGTTTCTGAGGCGCTTGCTGAAATTCGTTATGGTGTGAGTTATTTACATTGGTTTAGTGAGGAAGGTAAACGTAGTTACGGTGATGTTATTCCAGCCCTTTCTAACCAACAAAAAATATTAGTGAATAAACAAGCTGTTGGCGTCGTGACATCAATAACGCCTTGGAACTTTCCAAATGCCATGCTTTTACGTAAAGCTTCTGTCGCTTTAGCCGCAGGGTGTACTTTTGTCATTAAACCGGCTGCTGATACACCACTATCTGCGCTAGTATTAGCTCACTTAGCTAACGTTGCTGGGTTACCCGATGGTATTTTTAATGTGGTGGTTAGCACCGAATCAGCAGAAGTAGGTAAAGTATTAACCATGCACCCTAAAGTGAATAAATTCAGTTTCACTGGTTCAACGGGCGTTGGAAAAACATTACTCGCACAATGTGCTGAAGGCGTTAAAAAAGTGTCAATGGAATTAGGTGGTAATGCGCCACTGATCGTATTTGAAAGTGCTGATATTGACGCCGCTGTGAATGGTTTAATCTCTAATAAGTTTAAAAATGCAGGACAAATATGTGTTGCTATCAACCGTGTTTTTGTGTACACAGCAACATCGCAAATGAGTTTACTGAAAAAGTGATCAAAGCAACTCAACTTATTAAAGCAGGTAATGGACTTGATTCTAAGACTAATATTGGCCCGCTCATTACGCAACAAGCGGTTGATAAAGTCAGTTTATTAGTCAGCTCAGCAGTAGAGCAAGGTGCTAAAATAGCATATCAATCAGAATTAACACTATCCAATAAAGACGAAGCACATGACTCGTTAAAAGCTGACGGTTTCTACCCCGCTACCGTATTAACGAATGTGAATAATGAAATGGACATTGCACAAACAGAAATATTTGGTCCCGTCATTTCAATTATGACTTTTGAAGATGAGACAGAAGTTATTGAGCAAGCAAATGCAACCGATGCAGGATTAGCTTCTTATTTTTATTCTCAAAATATGAATCAAGTATGGAGAGTATCAGACGCATTACAGTATGGAATGGTCGGCATTAATGAAACAGCATTATCTAATGCTGCAGCACCTTTTGGTGGCATTAAGGAATCAGGTAGCGGTAGAGAAGGATCAAAATACGGATTAGATGATTACCTAGAAATTAAATATTTATGCTTAGGCGGAATTGAGCAAAAAAGTTAATTATCAAAGAGTCATTAATCTAATTTAACATTTAAGCGTGTAAGCATTAAATATACGCTTAATAAGAAACTAAAAATAATAAGGCTCTCTGAGTGACTCGCTATAAGTGACTCAGAGGGCTTTAATTATATGTACTACATGCACAATAATTGTAAAAATTTAACTATCTGTCAAACATCATGCCTAATATCTCAGAATATATTAACCACAACATCATGTCATAAAATATTTAATAAAAGTCTTAGAGCTTATAAATAGTTATTTTCTTTCAAGTAATCAATAACTTGTTGAGCACAAGCTTGAATAGACTTTTGATCTGTTTGAACATGTATTTCTGGATTAACTGGCTTTTCATAAGCACTATCAATACCGGTGAAATTCTTTATTTCGCCAGCACGTGCTTTTTTGTATAAACCTTTTGGATCACGAGACTCGCACACTGCTAAAGGTGTATCAATAAAGACTTCAATAAACTGCCCTTCTGGTAACTGTGAACGTACCATTTCACGGTCTGCAACAAAAGGTGATATAAAAGCAGTAGAGACTAATAAACCTGCATCAGCAAAAAGCTTTGACACTTCACCTACTCGACGAATATTTTCAATACGATCAGTATCAGAAAAGCCTAAATCACCGTTTAAACCATGACGAACATTGTCACCATCTAATACATAGGTTTTAGCTTGGTGTTGAAATAGCATTAAATCAACCGCATTAGCAACTGTAGATTTACCTGAGCCACTCAAGCCTGTAAACCATAAGACTGCCGCTTTATGGCCGTTTAATTGACAATGGTCTTGATGTGAAACGCTCGCTTGATGCCATACAACATCAGATGATTTTTCACCATCAACATCTTTTTCTATATATGGGTTATTCATAATATTCTCTCTAATAACAGAAGTCAGTGAACTCAATAAAGCATAACTTCTTATTTAATTAATAAACGTTTACAGTCTATAGGCCAAATACAAAAACAATGGCAATAATACATGTCACGCTATAAACCAAGCTAACAGGTACACCAATTTTAATAAAATCATTTAATTTATACTGCCCTGCATTGAATACCATCAGGTTAGTTTGGTAACCGTAAGGACTGATAAAACTTGCACTCGCACCAAACGCGACGGCCATAATAAAAGCAGTTGGATTCGCATCAATACTTACTGCAAGACCATAAGCAATCGGGAATATCAATGCAGCGGCGGCGTTATTGGTGACTAATTCGGTCAAAAGCAAGGTGATAGCATACACTGCAATTAACGCGAGTAATGGGCTAAATGAGCCTGAGTTATTACTCATCAATTGTGTAAAAATATCGATAACACCACTGTTTTGTAATGCATAAGATAAAACAATAGCTGACGATATAATTACCCAAATATCAGTAGGAAAACGCCTTACTAACTCACTACTAGTTAGACAACCACTTAAAAGTAATACACCTAGTAATAGTAATACTGCTTTGAATAAAGGGATGATACCTATCGCAGCTAAAGCGATAGCAACAACAAAACCAAAAATAGCTAAAAGTTCTTTTTTACCTGATAAACGCGAATCTAGCTCGACATCCGACAATAATATAAAGTTTTTACGTATGTTACGACGAGATTTAAAATCTTCACCCACTGCTAATACTAAAAAGTCACCTGGTTTGATTTTTAGTTTGCCGATTTTTCCTGATACTTTTTCACCGTCTCGTTTAATGGCGACCACTGCCGCATCAAACAAAGAACGAAAACCAACTGATTTTAATGTATTACCATTTAGAACACTTTCAGGGCGTACGACCACTTCTCGTAAATTACCTAATGGTAAGCCACTATTTTCAGCAAAAATAGATAAGCCATCAAATAAACGTAACTGGTTAACTTTAGAAATGTCACCACTGAAGATGAGTTTATCGTTCGCCTGAATAACTTCATTTGGCGTGATCGCGGTAAGTTGCAATTCACCACGCATGATTTCAACCAAAAACAGAGACTGTAAATGACGTAAACCATTTTGATCGATGCTTTTACCCACTAAACTAGAATCAGGGTTAACCTTTGCTTCAATAAAATAAGAAGGCGCATCAGTTAATTTCATATCAATGTCGGGCAATAATGAACGACAAACATATAATGTAAGACCACAAGCACCGACTAAACATAAACCGACTAAGGTGAAGTCAAAAAAGCCTAATGAAGGTAAATTAGCATCAAGTACAAGACTGTTAACAATCAGATTAGTTGATGTCCCAACTAAGGTTAATGTACCGCCTAAAATAGCGGCATAGGATAATGGAATTAATAACTTACTTGCAGAGTGATTAGGGTTATTACGAATTGGCGCTAACATGGTTGATACGACAGCAGTATTGTTTAAAAAAGCAGAAGAGAAAACAGTAAAACCGAATAGTCGTAGCCATGTTGAATTATAACTTGGTTTAATCACCTTCATGGCAACTAAACGCAATAAACGGGTTTTTTCAAGGGCAATAGAACACAGCATTAACAAAATTAATGTTAATAGTCCTTGATTGGAGAGACTTTTAATTACTTGGTCTGTTGTCACCATTTGTGTGGAAAATAAAGTCATTAATGCAACGCCGAAGACAACACTTGGACGCTCTTGGAATTTAATTAAACCGATGATAGTGAAGATGAAAACTGCGAGAACAAAATAGGAATGAAGAGTCATGAATAGGCCATCAGTTAAGAGCATTCGGTTACTAGCCTAACACTAGTAACCGAACACTATTTAGCAATTATCCTTTTAGGATATTTTTTGCTTCCCAATGAGGGAAATGTTTGCGAACTAATGCATTAAATTCAACTTCAAACTCGCTGTAAGCTGATTTAGGACCTGCAGTTGCTTCAAGTGAACGTTTAATCATGCCCGCTCCAACAGTACCATTAGTTAAACGGTCAATAATAATGAACGCGCCTGTTGCTCTGTTATCTGAGTATGCATCAAACTGAACTTCTTTTGCGACTTCAAAATTACAACTGCCAATTTCATTTAATGCTAATTGCGTCGCTGGCTTCTGTTGAACTGTATTAACATCTGTTTGATAGTTAACAGAAGTAGCAGCACCGACCGTCGTATTACTACCAACTTTGATGATGTATTCACGATCAACGTTTAGTGGCGTTTCATCCATCCAAACAACATCAGCTTCAAAGTTTTTAGTTGATTGTGGTTTTTCATGCGGACGAACAATCATATCCCCACGGCTGATATCAATTTCATCTTCAAGTGTTAGTGTGATAGCCATACCTTGATAAGCAACTTCTAAGTTACCGTCAAAAGTAACAATCTCTTTCACTTTACTTTGTTTACCAGAAGGTAATGCTTCAATTGTATCACCTACACGAATTTCACCCGATGCAACAGTACCTGCAAAACCACGGAAGTCTAAGTTTGGACGGTTTACATATTGAACGCCTAAACGGAATTGATCAATTGCATTACTGCTGATTTCAACTGTATTTAATAAACGTAATAATGGCGAACCAGGATACCAAGGCATGTTTTCACTTTGGTTTACTACGTTATCACCTTTAAGCGCTGAAATTGGCACAAAACGAACATCAGCAATGTTTAATTGTTTGGCAAATTCACGGTAATCCGCTTTAATTTTCTTATAAACTTCTTGATCGTAATCGACTGCATCCATTTTGTTGATAGCAATAACAACATGCTTAATACCCAACAAAGAACAAATGTAAGAGTGGCGACGAGTTTGAACTTGTACTCCATGACGCGCATCAATCAGGATAATCGCTAAATCACAAGTTGAAGCACCTGTTGCCATGTTACGTGTGTATTGTTCATGTCCAGGTGTGTCAGCAATAATAAATTTACGTTGCTCAGTTGCAAAGTAACGGTAAGCAACATCAATCGTAATGCCCTGCTCACGTTCAGACTGTAAACCGTCAACTAACAATGCTAAGTCAAAAGACTCATCTGTTGTGTTGAATTTTTTAGAATCTTTTTCAATAGCAGCCATGTGATCTTCAAAGATCATTTTGCTATCAAATAATAAACGTCCAATTAAAGTTGATTTACCGTCATCTACACTGCCACAAGTGATGAAACGCATCATGTCTTTATTTTCGTGAACGCGTAAATATTCTTCGATATCCGATGCGATTAGATTTGTATCGTTAGTCATTTTTTTTCCTTAACTCTTTATAGGACTGGGTTATTTAAGCGTTGGCCTAAAAGTAACCTTCCATTTTTTTCTTTTCCATCGAACCAGCAGAATCGTTATCGATTACACGGCCTTGACGCTCAGATGTTGTTGTTAACAGCATCTCTTGAATAATTTCAGGTAATGTCTTCGCTTCAGATTCAATCGCACCTGTTAATGGGTAACAGCCTAATGTACGGAAACGCACATTTTTCATCTGTGGAACTTCACCTTCTTCAAGTGGCATACGCTCATCATCAACCATGATTAATGAACCATCACGTTCAACAACTGGACGTGGTGCAGAGAAGTATAGTGGCACCATTTCGATATCTTCTTGGTAAATGTACTGCCAGATATCAAGCTCAGTCCAGTTAGATAGTGGGAATACACGAATACTTTCGCCACGGTCAACTTTTGAGTTATAGATGTTCCATAATTCAGGACGTTGATTTTTAGGATCCCAACGGTGCTTTTTATCACGGAATGAATAAACACGTTCTTTAGCACGAGATTTCTCTTCGTCACGACGTGCGCCACCGAATGCAGCATCAAAACCGTAATGGTCTAGTGCTTGTTTCAAGCCTTGTGTTTTCATTACATCAGTATGCTTAGCTGAACCATGTGTAAACGGTCCCATGCCCATTGCAATACCTTCAGGATTTTTATGAACTAATAAATCGAAATCGTACTTCTTCGATAAATTATCACGGAATTCAATCATTTCTTTGAATTTCCAGTCAGTATCAACGTGAAGTAATGGGAAAGGAATTTTACCTGGGTAAAAGGCTTTACGTGCAAGATGCAATAACACAGACGAATCTTTACCAATTGAATACAGCATTACTGGGTTATCAAATTCAGCGGCTACTTCACGCATTATTTGAATAGATTCAGCCTCAAGTGCCTTAAGGTGAGTTAGTCTTTTATTGTTCATGTGTTTCCTTACAAAGTCACAGGATATATATAATTTAAAGGTATTATGCAGTGTTCTCTGAAAAGTATCAGTAACAAATTCAGATAGAATATAGAAAATAGTTATAAGCGTAATTAATTATGTCATTGATGCTAAATGTTGATTATTAAACGTTAAACCAATATAAAATAAAACGTTTTGATAAACACCTTTGACTATAAAAATTAAGCCAGTAGAGACTGGCTTTATTACGAACACTTTTTACGACCATAAAAAGGTATAAAAGTTGTAAAAAATTTAACGCTAATCTACTTTAAAAGAATCATGATATCAATTGTTAATATTTTATCTGCCGAGCACTGTCTAATTTACTTTTTGGATGTTTAATTTATCGCGTTCGCTTATTCACCTAACGTTTAGCTACCTAATATAATTAAAGGTAGCGATAATAATTGATCACCCGATTTTGCAAAATAAAAAATGATACCTATTAAAGCACCCACTGTTAATAGATACCAAGTTGTTGAAAATAGTTGACCGTAGCGATCTAATGGTAACAAATGACTATTAAAACGTGCTCTCCATTCAAATACTATTTCAACACTGCCTATTAATAGTAAAAAACCTAATAGTGCTAATCCTAATGCGTAACTAATAAAGACGCCGGCAGCAGCACCTAACACACAAGCTAACAAACCAATTTTACTGTTCATAGAAAAGCTAATGCTTTTTAATATATGCCCCCCATCAAGCGGCAAAATAGGTAAAAGGTTAAACAAATTAAGTAATGCGTTAAATGTCGCTAAACCAGCAAAAAATTCACTACCAGTTAACCAATAAATAATTAAGCACACCAATGACATTATTAACCCAAATGTTGGCCCCATGATCGAAATCACCACATCTTGCCAACGTGTATTAATTTTTTCATCGGATACGGCTAACCCGCCGACAAAAGGGATTAAATAAATACCTTTAGTTTTCATGCCAAAATATTTCATAGCTCGAATATGACCGTATTCGTGAAAGACTAAACAAGCTATCAATGCAGCTGCAAATTGAAAAGAGAAAAACCAACTGTAAGCAGCAACACTTGCTCCTGCTAATACCACTTTAATGATTTTTGCACTTTTAAATAGTTTTAATGCTAAAGAACCTAAACCAAGAAGGCTTATCTTTTTAGGTTCTGATACCACTTTTATCGGTGTTTGTTGTTCGATATCCTTTTCATTACGAGACGCCTCTTTTATTAATTCTTCATTTTCATAAAAACAATAATTAAGTAAAAAAGGCTGCCATTCAAGTTCAACATCTAACTTACACTTTATTGTCACACTTTCTGGTTGGTCTGCATTAGGTGTTAAAGGGAGTTCATTTAATGCAGCTTGCTGAAATAGTTCAAACTCATGACTTTTTTTACCTTGCGCGAACTCGCTCGCCGTAATTTGCGATACAATTTGGTCTCCCCAATACAATTGCTGCCAACCAGCCATTGAAGCTTCAAGTCGAAGTGTTTTTCCGTAATGCTCTAATTGTAATAATTCCATGATTTTTCCTTTTAAGTCAGCGTAATTATGACAGAATTAAAAAATACTGACTATCAAGTCATTGCATCAAAACATCCTTATTTCTGACTATCAATTATCACCTTAACCCGTATACTAAGCGTTTTTAGCTTTACCACTTCATGATAAGAGAGAAACACCATGACTCAGAACATTGCTGCATTAGAAAAATTCCAAGATGACGTTAAAGAAAGTCAAGTTTTATGGGCACTACAAGATAAAGCAAGTGGTGATTGGGTTGTGATGGATTCAATGAGCTATGAAGAAACTGAAGTAATGCCATTATGGTCATCTGAAGCGCTAGCAAAAACACATTGTATCGAAGAATGGGAAGATTATACGCCAGCACCTATTGCATTAGCGGATTGGTTTGAGTTCTGGTTAGAAGATTTAGTTGAAGATGATGTTATTGTTGGCCTTAACTGGGTTGGCGATGAAGATGACATTGAATTAGGTTTGTCAGAGTTTACTGAAGCACTTGGCCAAATCGAAGCGTTATAATTTACTATTCTTTATTGCAATTAGTTAAATAAATAATAGTTAATAATTAAAAGCGTGTTAGCTTTTTCTCCTTTATTACCTGAAATTGAAGTTCATAACGATTGAACTCTATCAAAAGTAAAGTAAAGTAAATAAAACCTAACATGCTTATAACCTATTCCAACCCTCTACTTTTACTTACTGTGCCAATTTATTATGTCTGAAAATAAACTAGAATCTAGCTCAAAAATTCGTACCATGATCGCCCTTACTAATCCTAAAAGCTCATCTAATGTTGGCGGCGCTATGCGTGCAGCGGGTTGTTACGATGCACAGAAAGTGGTTTATTCCGGCGACCGATTTAATCGCGCGGTTCGTTTAGCGGCAGACACTCAAAAAGTCCATGAAATTGTACCCTTAGTACATTACGAAGATCTGTTAACAGCGTTAGAACCTGGAATGAAACTAGTCTGTGTTGATTTAATTGAAGGTGCAATTCCATTACCTAATTTTGAACACCCTGAAAATGCCATGTATTTATTCGGCCCAGAAGACGGCACTATCAAACAACAGGTGATCAATAAAGCTGATGCAGTTGTTTATATTCCGACGATTGGTTGTATGAATTTAGCAGCCTCAGTGAATGTTGTTCTTTATGATAAATTAGCAAAATCACAACAACATCAACTCGATAATGATTTAATTAAAAATAGCCGTGATAAAAACAACAAAATTAAAGTGAAAGAATTGAAGTATAAAAACAATATGATCAAAGAAGCTAAAAGATTAGAGAGAGCACAAGCAGAAAAGAGTTAATACCTTAAGCTTTAAATGAGCAGTATTGGCTTTAAGCACATTAAAAAGCCAATACTTTTACGAACAAGCTAGTTTATTATAAATGCTCCTCAGCAAATTCAGCTAATCGACTTCTCATAACGCCATTTAAATAAATATTAGCGCTACCTTCAAAATCTTTAAATCGTTCTACTATATAAGTTAATCCCGATGTGACAGGCGTGAGATAATTACTGTCGATTTGAGCAAGATTGCCAGAACAGACTATTTTAGTCCCTTCCCCACACCGTGTAATGATCGTTTTTAATTGTGAAGCCGTTAAGTTTTGACATTCATCCAGTAATACAAAACTGTTTTGAATACTCCGTCCCCGCATAAAGTTAACAGACTTAAATTGAATATTGGCTTTATCCATAATGTATTTAACGGAACTGGCACTACAATTATCATTTTTATGTAGTACTTCTAAAGTATCTGTCACTGAGGCTAACCAAGGCATCATTTTCTCTTCTTCCGTCCCGGGTAAAAAACCAATATTTTCAGCAATATCAGGCGTATTACGCGTGACGATAATCTTATCGTACTGCTTATTTTCAATGACTAATTCAAGTGCGGCTGCAACAGCAAGTAAGGTTTTACCACAACCCGCGGGGCCCGTTAAAATCACTAAATCGACTTTAGGATCTAACAATGCATTGATCGCCATACCTTGATATATATTTTTTGGTGTAATTCCCCAAGCCTGCTGATTCATTAAACGATCATAACCGATGTCTAATAACTCTACTTCATCCTTAAAATGTTCTGTCACTTTCCCAACAAAATCGTTTTTTTCATCAATAACGTATTGGTTAGCATAAGGGTTAAGTATTTTTTCAGATTTTAGTTGGTGGTAAGTATCTTCGCCGCGATTGAAGGTTTCGCATTCTTTTATGTTATCCCAAAATTGTCCTTCTACTTTTTGATAGCCTTTACTTAATAGATCGACATCGCCAATCACTTGATCAGTCCTATAGTCTTCTACGAACTTAAGTCCTGCCCCTTTAGCTTTGAGACGCATATTGATATCTTTAGTGACTAGAATTACTTTAGCAGGAGCTTTGCTTTTCTGTAGATATAACGCAGCGTTGATAATACGATTATCGGGTTCATCTTCACTAAAAGATTCTTGTATAAAAGAGGCATGATGATCAGCGAAAATCGAAATAACGCCTCCTAACTGAACACCTTTATGGTCTATTTCAACTCCTTGGCTAATTTGTTCTGTTGTCGCATCTTGAAAAAGTTGCTCTAAACTACGGATTGCAACCCGAGCATCTCTGCTAACATCTTTTTGCCTATCTTTGATACGATCTAACTCTTCTAATACGGTCATGGGAATGACAACATTATGTTCTTGAAAGGAATATAAAGCTAAAGGTTCATGTAATAAAACATTGGTATCTAGTATATAAAATTTACGTGCGATATCTGTCATGAATAATTCCTCTGGTTATGATGTTGCAGTGGAGTTTTTATATAAACAGTAAGTTATTACATTTTTATGACTCGACTATCTTTTACAAAAAAATCATAAAAGTCCAATAATAAGTCATTTATCTAACATTTTTTTAAAAAATCGGTTTCGTAAATGAATATGCAGCGTATAATTGAATTCTAAGTAAAAATCAGCAATTTATTGATTTAATTAAACGAATAATATTATTTGTTACTATTTAAATAATCATTAAGTGTATAAATAAAAAGGTGTGATAAATGAGTACTGTTCTTGAATTGGTAAAAAACACTCGACGTAAAAACAAACTAAAGCGTGAAATCATTGATAATGAGAAAAAAATCCGTGATAACCGCAAACGTGTGGATCTATTAACAAACTTATCTGAGTACATCACACCAAATATGAGTCATGCAGATATTGTTAATATCATCAAAAACATGCAATCTGACTATGAAGATCGTGTTGACGATCACATCATTACTGGTGCTGAATTATCAAAAGAACGTCGTGAAGTGAATAAACAAATCAATGCATTTAGACGTCCAGAATCAACTAAATAAATCATTTAGATAATACTAAAATTGATTATAAAAAAGATAGCCTAGCTATCTTTTTTACTTTATAAGTTTATTTTTATAAATGGTGAATAATTGTTTCTACCTCCCTCTTCTCTTAACTCTTTAAATACTAACCATATTGATTTGTGGTTTATTGAACCTCATCAATTATCAACAGAAGCAATGACATCATTACGTGCTTTGCTAAGTAATGAAGAGGTATTAAAACTCCAACAATATAAAAATAAACCGACCCAATATACATCTACCGTTACCCGATCGCTATGTCGTTTAATACTCGCTCAGTATACAAACACAACGCCTGAATCATTAAAATTTATACGCAATCAACACGGCAAACCAGAGTTAGTTGATAATATAAATGCACTTCGCTTTAACCTTAGCCATAACAACGAATTAATTGTAATGGTAGTTTGTGCAAATGATGACATTGGATGTGATATAGAAAACCCAAAACGAAAAATCAATGTTGAACTAATTAGTCGACGCTATTTTGCAAAACAAGAACATAAGCAACTTAGCCACTTAACTGGGGAACAACAAAAACAACGTTTTTTTGAAATATGGACTTTAAAAGAAGCATTTGTGAAGGCAACAGGGATTGGGATTGGGTTAGGCTTAGATACTTTTTACTTTAACCTTCAAAAACGACTAACGCAAAACGTAGATATCAATTTTAATGATCATTACTCGTTGGACAAATTTGTACCTTGGCAATGTCATCAAACCATGTTTAATGAACAATCATTAGCAATATGCCGCACAAGTACATTACAACAAACTATAAAATATTTTGATGCAAAACATTTATTAAAAAAGTAATCAGTCGATTTAAAAAACAAGTTAATACGAACTACAAGTGGCTACACCCAGTTTTATAAAGAAATTTCTTATAAACAGAGATCTTATAAATAGAGTTCTAAAAAATATATTTTGATTATAAAATATAACAGTATTTGCCACCTGTTTTAACCAATTAAATTAGTTTATTATTCAAGTAATTAACGTTCACTCTAAATCTAAGAATTCGACGGCTGCAGAAAAGCTTCCATCTTCCGATTTACTCACTCGCAATAATTTGGCAGTCGCATTTAATGGCATAAAGCGATCATCATCAGTACGAAGATTAATATTCACTTCATCTCCTTCATTTAATTCTGCTTTTTCTAGCGAAATTCGCATTCCAGTGCTGCTTAAATCACTACAAATCCCATGATAAGTTTTTTCATCTTTTGTAATTTCGATAGGTAAATTAATTTCCATTCGATGAAACGAGCGTTGTTCATTTTTTGCAAAAATCATAATTATCCCTTTTTTAAAGTCCTAAAATGACTTATAAATACTATTTCTGCAAGCGTGAAATCGTTATTTTAATAAGTTTGAGAGAGCCGTAACATTGCTAAAAATATAATTTATACGAGTAAGGCTAAAATTTCATTAGGTATAGGCTGCAATTGCTTATCTTTATCCAAGCACACCATTTCAATATCACCAATAACAGCAGGTCTGATTGCATTTGGACGCCAAACTTCTTGTCGCCATAGTGTTTTATATTTACCTTCAATAATAAAACTGGTGCGAATATCACACACTTCAGCAAACTCCACACCTTCTTGAAAGATCATATTAGCTTTATAAACGGCAAAACCGATGCCTTGATCATTCCATAATCTATTTAAGCGTTGGCTATCAATTACATGCTCGCGAGCACGTTCAAAATACTTTAAAAAATTAGGGTGATAAACCACACCTGAATGATCTGTATCTTCGTAATAAATCTGTACAGGATGATGGTATATTTTATTACTCATGTGAATCTAACCTACTTTATTTAACAACATACAGCGAACACCAGTCTTTTTAGCATGTAACAAAAGTTGCCTATAATATGGAGCGCTGTTTTCACATACTATTTTCAAAACACTCTTTTCAAAAATACTGATTTAAATAAGATTAAGCAATTCATCACTTTTTCATTTAAATCATAAGTCATTGATCACTATATCACTTATATTATATCTACCGACATAGAATTCCTCTTTGAGCGCACTCGTGGAAATAACTATTTTTTGATGGATGTATTATAACTAATGAATAAAATACGTATACAGCAATGAATATATACAAGGATAGATTATCTAATAAATGTATCGATGAAGATCAAAAAAAGATGAGGAATTATTAATTTATATTATGAATTGGTTTTAGTCGGCTGGTTTTAGAAAATGCTCTTATAAAATCGATGTATTAAATATGTAATGTATTAAAGAACACATCGATTATGGCTGCATTTTCAGTTTATAAACTAATTTCAAGATAATATATAAATACAGGTTATTTTTATTTATTAACTCCTTTAAGGATTTTCAATAGGAATGAGAACTTCATTACGTCTTAAAAACCAAAGAGTAAATGGGTCGTTATAGCGCGCCCAAATAGGTTCTCCTATTACTTTATAACCGTTTTTACTGATCCACATTTGTAGCTCGTTCTTATTCTCTTTGTACGCTTTTTCACTCCAAAGACCAGAATACTCAATAGAAGCAATAAACCGTTCTGGTACCTGTTTCAGTACCACCTCACTGTTATTAGGAGTAGGAAGCGCCTCATAAGATGAAGACGCAGGCATCATAAAGCTAACCGCCCAACGTCCGTTAACACTTTGCTGTCCGACTGGCGATGTCATCTCAATTTTTTCTCCACCGGCTTCTTGTCTAACAGGTGCTGTCATATTGATATTTTGTTTAGTACTATTATTACCTGAAATATACTTAAACAAACGTTGAAAGGCTTCACTACCAGCATCTTCAAATTCACTATCGACCAGAGTCTCAGCAACGATGTGAGGGGCATATTGTCGCACTTGGAAGTCACCTTCTTGATGCACAAGTTCATATTTAGCTTCTTCTGTCGCCATTGCTCCTCCGCTACTCAGTGTCATAAAGGCTATAACCAATAAAACGTTTGCTATCTTTTGCTTTGCATATTTCATTAACATGAGCCTTAAATTAATCGTAATAAGTTTAGTTTCATACTTTTTTAGTATCGCTGTATTTAGTATCAACAGAGTATAAATACGAATATAAAGCTCAATTAGATCATGTAATGCACTAGAATAAACGCTTCAAGCAGATTCAAGTTCAACAAATATTTATTAAGTCCACGTAAGATGATAAAAATTTTTATCTTACTTCTGTTCTTACCACGGTATGCTAGGCAATAAATAAAATACAAAACGTTTTTAAAGTAATAGCCACATTATTTATTAACAATGCGCTTTAGCAGAGATCAATTAAGGAATGTCAATTGACCACCCACATAAAAATTAACTTCATTAATGCTATTGAAAATATCAATGAGAATGATTGGAACAAGTTAAACAACTCAACCTGCCCTTTTCTTCGCTATGATTTTTTTAAGGCACTTGAGAATAGTCAATCCGTTAGTGCTCAACAAGGATGGCAACCTCACCACTTGCTCGCAAAAGCAGGTGATGATGCCCTTGCTATTATGCCAATATATTTAAAGAGTCACTCATGGGGTGAGTATGTTTTTGATTGGGATTGGGCAGATGCATTTAAAAGGTACAACATTGATTATTATCCTAAATTAGTAGCAACCATTCCTTTTACGCCTGTCAACAGTGATAAATTACTGTCTTCAGAGCTACACTTATGTAATTTATTTGAACCGCTAATACAACATTGTGAACAAGAACAAATTAACAGTTGGCATTTACTCTATTGCGATCAAATAACAACAGCGTTACCAGAAGATGTTTATCAACGTAATACCGTACAATTTCATTGGTTTAATCGTAACTATAAAAGCTTCGATGACTTCCTTAATACTTTTACATCACGTAAAAGAAGAAGCACGCGTAAAGAAAGGTTATCAGTGGTTAAGCAAGGAATTAACATTCGACGATTAGTAAATCATCAAATCACACAGAAAGACTTAGACTTCTTTTATTTAACCTATCAATTAACTTATTTAAAACGTGGTCACCAGCCTCATTTAAATGCAGAGTTCTTTAAAGATATAGTCAATAAAATGACCGATAATGTCTTATTACTCATTGCGGATAATGGCCAAGAAGATGTTGCTTGTGCATTATTTTTTTATGATGACTCACAACTATATGGGCGTTATTGGGGGTGTACTGAATACTATAATAATTTACATTTTGAACTTTGTTATTATCAAGGTATTGAGTTTTGTATTGAAAATAATCTAACAAGTTTTAATCCAGGTACTCAGGGAGAGCATAAAATTCAAAGAGGCTTTGAACCTATTTTAACTTACTCTTATCATTGGATAATGCACCCTAGTTTTAAAGATGCAATTAAAGATTTTTGTCAACAAGAGCAAAGCCACATGCTACTGTATCAGGAACAATGTCGTGAATTCTTACCCTTCAAAAAATTAGATTAAAAATGACCAATAAACCTTTTTCTCAAGCATCTGAAAACAATAAAAAACCTATTCTCAATCTTTTAACAAGCCTATTCGCGTCTAATAAACATGTATTAGAAATTGGTTCAGGGACAGGGCAACATGCCGTCTTCTTTGCTGAACATTTAACGCACTTAACTTGGCAAACCAGTGATTTACCGATCAATCACAGCGGCATTAATCAATGGTTAGATGAAAGCGCATTAGTGAATATTGAAAAACCTATCATCGTTGATTTAAATGAAAATTGGCCGATTCCAAACAAAGCATTACCAATAGATGCATTGTTTACAGCGAATACGTTACACATAATAAGCTGGCCATTAGTGGTTAAGTTTTTTGAAGGCATTGCGCATAACTTGTCAGAAGGCGCTCATATTTGTATTTATGGTCCTTTTAAATATAAAGGAGAGTTTACTAGCGAAAGCAATGAAAGTTTTGATTTGTGGCTAAAAGAAAGAGATAAAAACAGCGGTATTCGTAACATTGAAGACATATTAATATTGGCAAACTCAGCAAACCTTAATCTAATAAATGATCACGTAATGCCCGCAAACAATCAGCTATTATGCTTTCGAAAACAGACTTCCAACAAATAACCCTAACCCGTTGCTTCGTAGTGACTGTAAGCAGCACTAAGATTTATTGTCAGCACTTAACACTCAATCTTAGTACAGCTGCCCTCCCCACCGCTCGTTATTCAATGATTAAGTCATCATTAACATTAATTCATTTAACGATTTAGACTTAGAAAAGTAGCAAATACATACCAAATAAGTAAAATCATAATCATATCAGACAAAAAAGCCTAAAAGCACCTTTGAATTATTAATTGTATTAATAGTCCAATATTTTATTACTTATCAGAACCTCAGTGAGATCAAAAGCATGAATAAATCGGAAAAATTTACCATCCGAGTTAATTTTAAACCGCAACAAAATAGTATCACTCAGGATGAAAAAAAATATCAGTACCACTGGGGGAGAATAATTGGATGTTCTCTATTAGTGTTTATGGCCATTGGCAGTAGTGTTTATTATGGTACTTATTATTTTTCCCAAGACAATACTGATGAGAATCAAACAATAGCAGCAAAGACTGACAGTACAGAGCCAGCAACAACAGTATCCCAAATTCCTTCAATAGAAAATTCAGGTTCAACAACAACTACCAACATACCAAATGAGACAAAAATATCAATAAATGAACCAGATCTGGCCCAATTAGAAAACCTTAGTATTGAAAATATCAGTGTTGATGCAACACCTGTTGATGCCATAGAAAGTGAACTCACAAAAATCACTTCAGCTATTAAGCAGTCAAGTGAAAATACTTCGTCAATTGGCAATACAACCATGCCTGACGTCACAAGTGGCGATACTGAACAATCCCCTGTTATCGAAGATAAAATAAATAATTTAACAGCTAATACATCGACAGCTTCAAATACGGCAGCAACTGAGGTACCTGTAATAAAGACCAATAATTCCTCGGCACTGTTCACTCAGGTTAAAACAGAGATATTTTCTGATGATGTTGAACGTTTTACCCTTTCTCAAAATGTCATCAATAATGAACCAGTAGGCACTATCAACGACATTGTTTTTGATAATAATATTGCAACGATCTATGCCTTCTCTCAAGTTGATGACTCAAAAAATACGACGCTCTATTATCAATGGAGTTTAAATGATGAACATATTGCGAAAGTACGCATAGGTGTCATAGGTAATCGTTGGAGAAGTCATTCGAGTAAATTTATTCAATCGAATATACACGGTCAATGGAAAGTTGAACTTCAAAATCAAAACGGTGACGTACTGGCTATTAGTCAATTTAAATACTAAATTTATTTTTGACGGTTTTTAATAAACAAACATATATACCCGTTACCATTCAAGATACAAAATTCAGCAAGCAGTGAAGTGAACAGATACTAGGTAAAAAGAAGACGATCTAACGGGTTAAATCGACACTTTTTAACAACGAAGGTGTTTACTTCACAGCGGCCCTCTAGGTCGTTAGCTTGAACGGTAACGGGTATAAATGATAAAGGACTATCCATGGTGAAATCTAACTTTCATATCGGTATTGTATTAACGCTCATGTCATTTATGGGTTTCGCTATAGCAGAACAATCATTAACGGTGACAGCGAGTGCCTATACTTCAAGCATTGGTGAGACAGATTCAACACCAAATGAAGCCTCATGGGGAGACAAACTGAAACCAGGTATGAAATCAATTGCAGTATCAAGAGACCTTCTAAAACTGGGGCTAACTCATCAACAAGAAGTCAGAATTAAAGGTTTCGAAGGCACATTTCGCGTGTTAGATAAAATGAATAAACGCTGGAAAAAGAAAATCGATATTTACATGGGTAAAGATGTTAAAAAAGCGCGAGAATGGGGGAAACAGCAAGTTGTTATCTATTGGACCAATGATAAATAGCTACTCATTACCCATCTCATGATGACTTAATAAATTGCTAAAGCACTACGTTAACCCATATCAGCTTAGTCAGCTCAAAGGCGTTTTCGCATACGCTTTAATATGGTTTCAGTATCAAGCTGAGCTTGGTATTGTTCGTAATCTAGCCCTTTAGCGAAAATATATTTGGTCAGTAATACTCTCGCTTGCTGCAATAAAATATCAGCATCCCAATTCGATTCGTAAAAGCGATTAATATGAGCCACATTAATCGCATTAATTAACACCTCTTTAGAAGTATCACTAGCAATTAATATTCTTTTAGTATGATCAAAGCGAGTATCCTCTGCTATCACTTCTAACAATTGCGTTGAAGTTTCTGTACATTCCGTTAGCCCTGAAACGACTATCGCGACCAAGTCCCCTTGTCTATCAATACTATCTAACTTAGTTATAGCTTCATCGGCTGAATGACATTGAATGACAGTCAAACATTCAATCAATGGTGCGAGATCATGTAACAGCTTAAACGTCACTTCGTTATTTTCATCGACACAAACAAGATGTAATTTATCCATTATTTACCCTTAAAGTATAAAGTAGATGTCAGCGCTAAATGCTACCTAATAGATTCAATGCCCAAACGACAACAAAGCTTAACAATACTCCCGATAAACCAACGATAATACCAACCTTAGCCATGTCATTGGTTTTTATGTGGCCAGTAGCATGAGCTAACGCATTAGGCGGCGTACTAATAGGCAATGCCATACCGAGTGAAGAGGCAAAGGTCACCACTAATATCAATGCGACTTCGCCACCCAATGGAGCTAATGAAGTCATTGACGTACCTAATGCAGCCATAATAGGTAACAACAAGTTTGCCGTTGCTGTATTAGACATAAAATTAGCCATCAACCAGCTCATAAATGTCGCACCTATCAATACCGCATAAGGAGAAAAAGAGTTAAAAGGGATACTGTAAACGATCAGCTCAGCTAAACCACTTTTGTCCAATGCTAACCCCAGCGCAATACCACCGGATACTAACCACAGCACATCCCATGAAATTTTCTTTAAATCATCTTTAGTAATGATCCCGGTCATCAGAAAAACTGTCACGGGAATCATTGCCACCGTATAAGCATTCATTCCATGAACCGAGCCCATCAACCATAAGAGGATCGTCACAATAAATATTGTATAAACCAACAACGCTTTTGGTGTTTTTAAAAACTCACCTTGAATCTCTAATTCAATTTTCTGTTGGTTAGCAGGAAACAGTTTATTAATAAGCCCCCATGAAAAAGCCATCATTATCAAAGCAAATGGCACACCAAATGCCATCCATTCACCAAAAGTAATACTGTCGACGCCTTGTAAATACTTTAGCGCAATCGCATTAGGTGGCGTACCAATAGGTGTTCCTATTCCGCCTATATTCGCGGCAAGAGGAATACATAAAGCAAAGGCAATTCGACCGGGATCTTTAGGGCTAAATAAAGCAATCACAGGTGCTAAAATAGATAACATCATGGCCGTCGTCGCGGTATTTGACATAAACATCGAGAACATCCCCGTGATCAACATCAATCCTAACATGACATAACGAGGGTTATTGCCAAAGGGACGGAGAAGTACTCTTGCTAAATTTACATCTAAGCGAAATTTTGTAGCGGCAATAGCTAAAAAGAAACCGCCTAAAAAAAGCATAATAATCGGACTAGCAAAAGTAGCCATGATATCGACATGGTTGATTACAACACCATACTGCGGAGTTCCTTCTAATCCACGAAAAAAAATGATTGCTTTATCGGACACTAAAAACAGTTCAAGAGCGATAATAGCGACAGACGTTGCATAAATAGGGATTGGCTCCAATACCCAACTGAGCGTAGCGAATACAAAAATAGCGGCAATACGTTTTTGAACAATCGTCATACCTTCAAAAAGAAAAGCAGACACAGGCAAATAAAGAATCAATAAAGGTATGGCTATTGGCAACATATATTTTAAATATTTATACATTTTATAGCCTCCTGAACCTAAACACGCTTTAAACCATTATCAATAGTCTAATCTTGATAAGAATAGTGCTAGATCAATAAAAGATTTGATAAATGAAAAGTTGTTATAAATTTGTAGAAGAGATCAAAAACAATCTGTTTATTTAACCTTTCATAATATTAAGTTTTATTAATTAGTTTTCTAAATAAGTAAAAACCTTGTTATTTTAAATCTGTTTCGACGACCAATAATATAGACTTAGGTTATACAATAGACTTTGGGTGTCGTATACAAAGCGCCACAAGACTAATAACATCGCAGTGATATCAAGCCTTGTTAAGGCCGTATCAAGCAATAATGAACAAGACAGCATAGCGACGACCAACTCAGCAGCAAGAAATGCTAACCCCAATAATGCCCATCATTCATTTAGTCCATCAGGAGATATAATTACAAAATCGGCGCTACAAACCCTCCCTATATTGAAGCAAGCAGAAGCCGATTTTGAAGCTAATACCAGTTTAAATAATCAAGTAGTACACTTAGGGGGGGCTTCTTATTCTTGCTATTACTGGCTTCCTGATTTTGTGCAATTTGTTAACCAAAATACGTCAAATTTAAAAATAAAATTAGTCATCTCAGCCACACAGAATCCTATAACCAGTTTACAATATAGTTCAATCGATGTCGTGATTGCACCAGGACACCTCGCGACACCAGGCATAAAAACAACACCTCTTTTTATCGATGAATTAGTACTGGTAACGCCCTATCACGATCCGTTAAGCAATAAAGACTTCATTGAAGCTGAAGATCTCAGAGAAAAACATTACTACACTTATAGCCAAACCGTATTGCCTGGCTTTGAATATGACCGTTTTATTAGCCCTTCAGGCGTTATTCCACAACAGTTAGAGATCGTTGAAATGACCGATGCGATTATTGAATTAATTAGTGCAGGCCTAGGCGTGAGCATATTGTCTAAATGGGCGGTCAGTTCTGCACTTAAAACTCAAAGAATTAGCTCAACTAAACTGGGCCCCAAAGGACTTGACCTTGCTTGGTCTGCACTCACCAGAGAAAGTGAAAAGAAAGGGAGTCCTAGTAAACAACTCGCTACCCTTTTAGCTCGTTGGTATAAGACAATGTAAACTCACAGTTAGACAGAGTTATTTACAGAGTCCATTTATGTAGATATTAAACATTAAATCGCTCCCTTTCTCATTAGAGAAAATAGACGCTGAATAGAATAAGCGATTACTGTATTATGTCGCGCATATATTCCCCCGAGATTTAAGAGCTTTAATGACTATTCAACAATTCGATAATGCACTCACAATTATGCGTACTGGTAACAATGAAGAGAAGGTACCCGTTATTGAAGGGTTAACTCACTCTAGCATCGTACTTTCAACGCTTAACTCTAAATATATTCACTCTAGTTTAGGGCTACGTTACTTGTATGCGAACTTAAAAGAGTTGCAAGATAATTGTGAAGTTAAAGAATTTGTTATTCATACTCGTCCATTAGATATTGTTGAACAAATACTAGCGGCCAGGCCATCGGTAGTAGGTTTTGGGGTTTATATTTGGAATATTGTTGAAACAACTAATGTGGTTAGCCTACTAAAAGTCATTGCCCCAGAAGTTACAATAGTACTCGGCGGACCTGAAGTAAGTTATGAATCAGAAGAGCAACTTATTGTTCAAACGGCAGATTATGTATTAACTGGTGAAGCGGATATCAGCTTCTATGAACTTTGTAGAGATCTTCTGAGCAATAATGCACCAGATACAAAGATCATGAAATCAAAACCCGTTGATTTAAAAGATCTTGAAATGCCTTATCAGTATTATACCGATGAAGATTTAAAGAATCGCTTACTCTATGTTGAAGCATCTCGTGGCTGCCCTTTCAAATGTGAATTTTGTTTATCTTCGTTAGACACCAAATCCAATCCTTATGAGTTAACCGTGTTCTTAAAACAAATGCTCACACTGTATGAACGTGGCGCTCGTAACTTTAAGTTTATTGATAGAACCTTCAACTTAGACATTAATACCTCACTGCAAATTATGCAGTTTTTCTTAGATAGAATGACCGATGACTTGTATCTGCACTTTGAAGTCGTGCCAGATCACCTGCCTAGAAAACTAAAAGAAATGTTAGCGCTATTCCCTGAAAATACATTACAGTTTGAAATTGGTATTCAAACCTTTGACCAACAAGTTCAAACTAATATCAGCCGTAAACAAAATAACAAAAAATCTAAAGATAATTTAATTTGGCTGAAAGAAAATACCACCGCACATATTCATGCCGATTTAATTTTTGGACTACCAGGTGAAACTTTTGACACCTTTAAGGATAGTTTCGACCAGCTATACGCGTGTAAGCCACATGAAATACAAATGGGTATTTTAAAGCGCCTTAAAGGAAGCCCGATTATTAGACACACTGAAAATTTTGATTTACGTTTTAACCCGTTACCACCGTTTAATATTTTAAGTACGGATCGTGTCGATTTTGCCACCATGCAATTGGTTAATCGCTTTGCACGATACTGGGATATGATTGGTAATTCAGGACGATTTAAACACACCTTAGATTACCTACTCGCTGATAAGCCTTTTGATAACTTTATGGCGATTTCTAACTGGATATTCGACGAAACGGGACAAACACATAAGATTAATCTTAAGCGTTTATACGAGTTAATTTCGCAATCGGTCGTTGCTTTGTTTCCTGACCAACATGAAGTAGTACTGCCACAACTTGAGCGAGACTACACGGCTTCAGGCCTTAAAAGTGTATTCAACACACTTAACCTTTATGCTGCACAGGTAAAAGACGCCACTAAACCAAGTAAGTTATTACAACGTCAGAAGCAACACATGCAATAAAGGTGTGCTGCTATTCTTTCCTATTAATTATCAACATTAAAACTCAGTTAATAAAACGCGCTTTTTTATTATCTAGCAGCGCGTTTGAACAACGTAAACTAAACCTTAAACAAAGCCTTAAGCAGCGCCTCCTTGGTTATTTCTGAAGTCTTTGTAAACCGTCAAAGTACGTTCAGCAATATGATTTAAGTCTGCACAGATAGATTTTGCTTTAGGAAAGTCTTCCGCTAAACTGGCTTGCTCTAAGTTTTTACAAAATGAAAACATAGCTTCAGCACCTAATGAACCTGCTGAGCTTTTTAATGCATGAGCATGATCACCGAGTTCCTCTAAATCACAACTTTTAAGAGACAAGTTAATTAACTCAGTACGACGGTGAATATCATCGATAAAGAAGCCAATTAAGGTTAAAACAGCTACAGGTGATGTATCAATCACTAAAGCTTTAAGCGACTCTTTTGATAGTAATACTTCTTTCGATAAAAATGTTTCTTCTATTAACTCTTCGTTGTCATTATTCGTGTTATTAGTAGCAAGGTTGTTATTACTTTCATCGAGGTTCTTGTCTACATCAGTTTCAACTTTAGTTTCAACTTTAGTTTCAGTAATAGATTGCATCTTAATTTTGGTCTTGTATATACAACGATTAATGCACTCAACTAATATTTGAGTATCAAAAGGCTTACCAATAAACTCATCCATTCCAGCCGCTTTACACCTTTCCATTTCCGAGACTTCAGCGTTAGCTGTCATTGCAATAACCGGTGTATGCCGATTAATACCCTCACCACCTTTTAAATATCTTACCGCGTCGATACCATTCATTCTTGGCATACGCACATCCATTAAAACCACATCAAAGTGTTGTTTTTCTAATATTTCTAGCGCCTCAATGCCATCACAAGCAAACGACACTTGGTAACCTCTATTTTTTAAAGTTTCCCCAGCAATGAATCGATTTGCTTCTATATCATCCACTAACAAGATACTATTTTTCTGATTATTATTGCTTCGTTCTTTTTTAATTTTTACTGATGAGTAAATTTTATTAATGGAATTCAGATAGCATATATCATGACAAAATATAGGTCTGTTTATACGATTAAAATCTCGATAAGGTACGGGTAAATCATTCCCTAAACTACTAATACAGTTGATATTAATATTAAGAGAGTTAACCCAATCATTAAAATATGCTTCTACATCATTCAGTACATTATCATCTATCAGCCAAATAGCAGTATGACTTAAAAGACTTTTCTCCATATTTTCATGTAGCGACTTAATGCTCTCAAAAGAGAAAAAAGGAACATTCATATAATTCATTTTGTCACTGAAAATACGTTGTAAACTTTGATTACTAGAAACCAATACCATTGGACCTTCAAGTACAGGCATTTTCAAATTAGGCTGGTCAACAAACATAACCGGTAAAGTAAAATAGAATTCACTCCCCTCTCCGAGGACACTACTAACACCAATAGAGCCATTCATTAAATTAATAAGTCCTTGGGCAATATTTAGACCAAGCCCAGTACCAGAGGTTCTTGCTTCTAATGTTGAATCGACTTGTTCAAATTCATCAAATATCTTAGTCAGAGAACTCTGTTTAATCCCCATACCAGAATCCTTCACACTTACGTGCAACATTTCATCACCATCTTCTGATTTTACTCGACTAAGTGATACCATCACCACGCCTTTATCTGTAAATTTACAAGCATTATCAACAAGAATATTCAGTATTTGGCGGAAATGGATTGCATCGGTAATAACACGTCCAATCGCACCTGGTGATAGATCCCCCAACAAGGTTAACTCGTTATTAGCCGTTTTTGCCTCCACACTGTTTAGTACATCTTCCACTAACTCTGCTAGGTTAACTTCACTGTATTTCAACTCCATATGCCCAGCCTCAATTTTAGAAAAATCGAGTATGTCATTCACTACACCGAGTAACGCATTACCGCTGGTTTTAGCCGTGTTTAACAGACGAATATATTCAGGCGGTTCTTTAATTTGTTCTGCAACTAAATTCACGGCGCCTAGCACTGCATTCATAGGAGAACGAATTTCATGGCTCATTTGCGATAAAAATCTTGATTTAGCTTGAGAGGCATCTTCTGCTACTTGCTTCGCTTTAGTCAGGTGAGTTGCATTTTCATTAAGTTTTTTCTGATCGCAATTAATCTTATCCAACATGACATTAAAAGCTTCAGCAGTAATACCAAGTTCATCTTTTGATATGATTTTTGCTCGAGATCTCATATCTCCCTTAGTAACGGCCAATGCTACTTTTTGTAGTGCGAGTAAACCTTTTGTTAAATATCGGCTCAAAATTAAAGACACTAAAGCCACAATAAATAATTCAGCTAACGCGATCATAATTAAACGATAACGAGCATCAGTGACAAATAACAATAATGAGTCAACAGACAGTCCCACTTGGACTTTAGCGAACTCCACACCTGATACCGACACTAATACTTGAGCATCAAAAAGGCCATCATTAACTTGATAGACTTTAGTATCTTCAATAAAGCCATTTTTCAAACTACTTGTATCACCCGCTTGTGCCAAGACACCTATATTATCGATCACACGTATGTAGCGTATGTCTTTCAATTCTACTATTTGCTGAGTAATTTCATCAAGAGAGGCAATATCAGATGAGATAACAGAACTTTTAACCAATAAACCGAATAGATGTGACGTTTCGGTTGCTCGGCTATATAACGCTTCTTCACCAGAGCGTTCAATATAAGCTAATGCTTGCCACAGTAATAACAGTAAAAATAGCGCTTCTGTTAATCCTATCATTAGCATTGTTTTTAATCGAAACGACATACATAACTTCCTTGTAAATACACATCTACGTTTATTTTTGACCGAGTAAGAAATTGATATTTAAATCTCTAACATCATCCCAATCATCACAATTGGCTTTTACAAACCCTTTCATTGCTAACGGTCCCAATAGCTGAGCACTCGTATCAGCATATTCAACTTCCAAAAAACCCGTTATTAATTTTTGTCGAGTGACTTCGCTAACGCTTTGGTAAGTAGCAATCGCATGCGGTGTATACTTATCAGATGTCCAAATAATTTTTAATTGATTTCGTACACTTTCAGGCAAGGCATTAAAAGTACGCATAATGCCACCTCCAGCGACAAAGCGGCCTTCTGCAATATTACGATAAACTGCATCATGAGAATTAACATATTGATAAGTAAAATTAATGTCCTTTTTAATTAAATTAGCTTTGGGAATTAAGGTTGCAGCAAAAGAAGCTGGAGCAGGAAAAGCAATGACTTGTTCTGATAAGTCCTCTAATGTATTAAATGAGCTATTTTTATTAGCCACAATAATGCCTTTAATTCTTTTACCTTTCTCATGTACTAATGCTTTAAATCCCACTTCCTTATTTAGTACGACATAATGATATGGGTTCATATAAGCGATGTCATAATCACCATTGGCAAGGCGCCTTTCAAAAGTAGGAATATCGGGAGCCGTTGCAAACTTCAATTCAACCCCTGCTTTTTCGCTGACAAACTTAAGTAAAGGGATCCAGTTTCTAGCTAGTTTAGCAGCAGATTGTTGAGGTACTACACCAAAAACTAATGGCTTAACCTCATTGTGCTCACTGTTGTCGACAGAGTCTTTCAACACACTATCTGCATTGGCAGTATTAATAGAAAATGAAATATAAATGGCCACCAAGAACTGAAATAATTTTTTCATCATTTTGCCTTTATTTAATTACTAATCCTTATATTAAGCAATTAATATTCCATATTCCTATAAACACAAAAAACCAAAGTAAACCATTGATAATTAAAATTATTGTATTATTTTCTATGACGGGAAATATTTGGAATTAATGATTTTCTTTATATGATTCGCATTATGCGAATTAATTTGCAATCCATTTTACAATTTGTAAAGCTACTAATAAACTGATTCAGTTCAAAACATCACTATTCTTTTGTGATAATTTTTACTTCTTTTTTATTTAAATCTAAGCCATTAATAAAACACTTAATGCTTAACAATAAAAAACAAAAAATAAAAAACAAATCAGTGTGACGTTGAAACTAATAAGTTAACGAACCCCCCTATAGTCTCTATTGCAACGTTTAGGTACATCTCTCATTCCTATGTACCTAAAAAGCAAAAGTCGACAATAATAGTCGACTCAACTTTACCCAAACAAAAGAAGGTTATAAAAACTCACTTTACCAACTCTTTATTTTACGATAAATAGTTGAAGCACTTACTCCTAAGTGAGCAGCTGCAAGTGGAATATTACCATCACAAATTTCAATCGCCTTTTCTATTGCATTCTTTTCTACTAACCACATTGGTATAATATCTTTAATGTCAGCCTGATAGGCTAACGTATTACTGTTACTGTTATTATGTCGATTGTTTTTTGCGAGGTAATTGGAACTAATATTTACGTTATTAGTAGCAAATGTATTAGATGGGATGGTATGAGAACCACTTTGAGCAAAGCTCTCGGGTAACATATCAATAGAAACTTCATTGCCAGAATGTATTACAACCATATTCTCAATGATATTTTGCAATTCACGAATATTTCCAGGCCAATCATATTTCATAAACATTGACTGTACATCTAATGAAAAACGATTAAATTCTTTATTATTAGCTTCATTTTTATCCGTTAAAATGGCATTCGCTAGTAGTAAAATATCATTACCTCGGTCACGCAAAGGCGGTAACTGTATCGGGATAACATTCAATCTATAATATAAATCTTCACGAAAACGGCCTTCACCAACTTCAGCAGCAGGATGACGGTTTGTTGCACAAACGACTCTTACATCACTTTGAATAACGTCAGTACTTCCCACTCGGCTAAATGTACCTGTTTGTAAAAAACGTAATAATTTTGCTTGTAGGTTTAAATCCATCTCGCAGATTTCATCTAGAAATAAAGTACCACCATTAGCGGCTTCAACCGCACCTTTCCTATCAGAAACCGCACCACTAAAGGAACCTTTGATATGACCGAAAAATTCTGATTCGAACAACTCACCAGGTATTGCTGCACAATTTATGGCAATTAAAGGGGCGTCTCTTCTTGCACTATAACTATGTAAATATTGCGCACAGACTTCTTTACCAGTACCACTTTCACCTGTCACAAATACACTGGCTTTGCTACGTAATGCACTCTCTAGGAGACGAAATACTGTTTTCATCGCTAACGATTCACCGATAAATGACAGTTCAGGCGCCATCGATTCTTCGATTTTTACTGTTTTAGACTCTATTTTTTCTAAATTGATTTGTTTAACAGCATCCTGTACCGAGGTGACCATTCTTTCACGGGAAAATGGTTTTTCAATAAAATCAAAACCACCTAACCGCATTGCATCAACAGCAACTTCAATCGAACTATTTGAGGTAATAATAATGACTCGTGCAGGAGATTCTTGGCGATTAACAAATTGTAATACGTTCAATCCGCTAATATCAGGTAAACAAACATCTTGAATAATAACGCTAGGCATTTTTTCTTTTATCGCCGCTAAAGCCGAATAACCATCAACAAAATGTTTGGCTTCATAACCTGCCTTTTCAAGTTGAGAACGGTATAAAGCACCGCTAGATAAACTATCCTCTACAATATAAACTAACGTTTTTTGTGATGTTATTGGCATGTAATTCCCTTACTAAATAACCTTGTAATATTTGTTGTTATACGCTTGTAGTGTTGTTTTGATCAATTCTAATAATTGATAATCTGTGCTGGTAGCCAGCTTTGATGGTAAACATAATCTATCATTGATTTCTTTAGCTTTAGCTGCAACAGAAGTTGCACCATAAAGTACCGCCGAGTTTTTAAGGATGTGTGTCGCATTTTCAATTGCTTTTAAATCCATTGCTTCAAAAGCATTTTTTAAATCGATGAATAACGAGGTCGTCTCTTCAATAAACAAACCGATTAATATTTGGCAGGTATCTTCCCCTAAATCCTCTTTCATATTTTCAATAACACTTTCATCAATTAAAATATCCATTCTTTAATCACCGATTTAATTTTTCTTCTTTATGATCCAATGCGTTACAAACATAAAACAACTATAAAATAACCATAAAGTAACTATAGTACTGATTTTATAAACTACCTTGTTTTAGCTCAATTATGGCCATTTAATTAACACTATTTTCCATTTAAAGTCTTAAAGATTAGATATTAACAAGATTTTTAGAGGCGTCAGTTTAATATTAAAAGTGTATATTTCATTTTTACAATAAACATCAAAAAATAACATGCAGGTTATCTCCAACGTTGTAGATTATCTTCAAAAGAAGCAGGTCGTCCTAATAAGTACCCTTGTGCAGTATCACACCCTAATTGATTGAGTATTTGTAATTGCTCTTCATCTTCAATGCCTTCAGCGACAATATGCATACCTAAACGTTGAGCCATCGCGACTATCGCACTACACAAAGTAAAGTCATCATTGCAAGTAACAATACCATCGACAAAACTTTTATCGATTTTCAAACCATTCACTTTAAACTCTCGTAATAAGCTTAAGGAAGCAAAACCAGTCCCAAAATCATCTACCCAGATTTGGATCCCTTCTTTTTGAAAAGCATTAAATACTTTGGCAATCACCTTAGGATTTTGGATTAATGCAGTTTCCGTTAACTCTAATTTAATACAGCGTGTTGGAATTTTTAATTTATTCACTAATGTCATTATTTGATTAAAAATATCTGTATTCGCAATTTGCACAGCAGATACGTTAATAGAAACGACAATGTCTTTTAATCCGTATTGGAGGAAACGCTTGAGATCCAAAAGCACTTGTTGAAATATCCATCCACCTAGCTCAACAATTTGGCCACTTTCTTCTGCATGAGGAATAAATTTGTCTGGGGAAATACAACCAAACTGAGGGCTACGGCAACGTATTAAAGCTTCGAAACCTATTAACTTACTATTTTGCATAGAGAAAAGCGGCTGATAAACCATAGAAAAGTGTTGGTTTTTCATTGCAATATCAATAATGTTAGTTAAGTTATCTAAACTTGATGATGTATTAACACATTCATTGTTAAGCGCTGTATTTTGAATCTCTGATATTGTCATAATATTTTATTCCTGTATTACCCTGAATAGATTAATACTAATATTGCAATTCACAGACCAAGATTCTAAAGCAGTTAAAAGAGCGACTAATCAATTGAATGTAAAAGATTAAATCTAAATACACTAGCAAGTAGTCGATTTTTATTTATATTGATTCGCAAAATGCGAATCAAATTACCAATACCTATTCCCAATTTGCAAATGATTTAAACACTTGACGTCAAATGGTTAGCATCGGATTTTTACTTGATAAGATCGACTAAATTAGAATGAGTAGATTTAAAGGAATAGCGATAAACTTAATTGAGTCGACTGTTAAACAGCTTTTATTCAATCAATAGCAGATGAAATTAATGAATCTAATCATCATTGCAGTACATATAGTTAAGCATTTGAGATCGAGCCTTTAGCAATAAAAGTTTAGCCTGATATGACCCCAATAAAGCAGAAATGAATAGTGTTAATAGCATATGGTACGACTGAATGAAGTCGATTAAATAAAACTAAATCAGCAGTGGTCAATCAAAGTACCTTCACGCCAAGATTTTAAAAAATGCTCTAAAACCTCTTTTGTAACTGGTTTTTCAATATGATGGGTAATGCCTTTTTGATATAGATTATTAACAGCGTCTTCACCGACAAGGCCTGTCAACGAGATTTTAGGTGTGTCCTTATTTATCCCATTATATTCACCAATACATAACTGTTCTGCGACATCGCTACCTTTTAAGATTGGCATGCACTCATCCAAAAAAATAAGATCAAACGTATTTTCACTTGTTATTTTTAAAGCTTCAAGTCCATCATCTGCATCTGACACTTCGCAACCTAGACTTTGTAACAGAATAATAGTCAGCATCTTACTAGGCTTACTATCATCGGCGACAAGCACCTTTAACTTATTTATTTCTTGCATTTTTTCTCCTGATCAATTTTTAAGGTTCTATTTGTCGCCCTAGCTTTAACGCATTTTTATAGCCTCAACCTAAATCTTGTCGCATTAAAATGAAGTGTTTTCATAAAATATGAGCGCATGCTAACGCCCCATTAACCATTAACCATTAACCATTAACCATTAACCATTAACCATTAACCATTAACCAATTATCTCAAATATAATATTGTGTGAAGCAATTAGCATTCCATTATTAAGTTAGTTCTTTTATATGATGGTTAATCACAATGCTTAAATTAATAAAAAAACAGCATTATCCTCATATTTAGTAACCTTCGCTTCACTGACTCAACATCAAAAAAAATCACATCTTAAATGGCCAATCAGAAATAAAAGCAAATTGATAAAATTAATTTTGATATAGGAAATGGGTAAAACCAGCTTAAACATTCAAATTAGGCTCTAAATAAGATTTAACCGATTACTATTATCTTCTACTAATGAATACCTTAAGCATAGCTTACTCAATAACTTCCATACTTATTACTCATTTTTATTTTATACCCTACCTACCTTTATCAAATACTTAAAACTCAAGGAATAGTTATGCGCTATTTACCTTTTTTCACCATCTCATCTATATTAATTACTTGCGGAGAAATCGATCTAATCACCTCAAAATCAAACGTTACTAAAGAAGCAATTAACACTGATAATTTTATCCCAGGCACTCTAACAACTGCCCTTGTGATTGTCGATTGCACCTTGAGCGGTGGCACTAAAACAACCTGTTACCTTTTAACCATTGTCGGTGTGCCTGGTGATCCAGGCACTTCACCTTATAGGACTTTACTGCCCTCCTAATATTGCATCAAACGAAGATCAAGGTGAAACATGGATTGATGGTAAAGGTACTGTATATAAAGTAGATGGAAAATTCATTGCAAACTTATCGACTCTTTACAAAAATAAACAATGGCAAATGTATGATATAAAAACAGGTAAAGTTACCATCATAAGTGGTGCGCGAGGCGTTGAAGTAGCAGGCGATCCACCATTAATTCCAGGGTTTAACAATTTTTATTTAGAATGCTCTCTTGATGAAATCAATGGCGGTATAAAGAAAACAGTCTTTATCCCAACAAAACCGGTACTCACTAGCAAACCCACTCAGATTAAAGGTCGAGACAATACAGGTATTGCCTTAAATGCCGTGTTATTAGGCCACCAGCGTCACTTGATATGATACTAAGCAACCATACGCTAGTGGTATTTGATCAATGCGGTGGACATGCTAATCCACATGAAGGTTATTATTATCACGCTGAGAATGGATGCGCTGAGCTTGCGAACCAAAAAAATAGGCATTCACCAATAATTGATTATGTCGATTACACGCTGGGAAAACAGTTCAATTGAAGGCGTAAGTGGCTGCTCCCCTTATCAAATTGACAACGAAAAAGTGGGCTGTTTTAACAAGAAAAATAGATAAGCTATTTAACCTCAATTCTGGTTAATGAAAGCGGAATTACACTTAAAATCATAAGGTTATATTTTTTACTCTACAGCGCCGTTAGTTTTGTGTAGTTCAAGGCGAATTATTGAAGCAATAACTGGTTATTGAGAGATAATTTAACGCAGAAATCCGCGGAAATAGCGGTGTTGTATCGCTTTGCTTATCCAGAACTGAGGTTATTTATGCAAAGACAGACAAGAGCGCCATAGAAGTAGAAGGATTAAATCAATACGGTGGTGAAAAAGATTATTTTGAAGAAGATGCTAGATCTGAACAGTCAAGACCTAAAATGAATGATATTGAACCTAGGCATAGAGCGCTAGATGAGTGAACGAAAAAATAAATAGAAAAATAAAAGAACTGCAATAAAAAATTTATTTTTCATATTCCACTTACAGTATCTTTAGTCTTTTGAAATAAAGACTAAAGACTTTTAAATCGATAGTTATCTATAAGTTAGTTATTATTTAATCATTTCTTGATGCATTGCTTTTACTAATGCCACTAATGCTTCTTTTGATAATTTGTTAACCGATTCTACCGTGATTGCTAATTTTTCTTTATCTTCAACGATTGGCGTGAAGTCGATAGTTGGCTTAAGAATAGTTTTAATTAATGCTTTAGCTGTTTCAGGATCGTTGTTTGCAATCGTTTCTAAGACTAATGCTTTCATGTCTGCATTTTTGTTTTGTAGCAATTTAGATATATGCGTGAATCCTACTATTTCACATTGTGCTAGTGTGCCAAATTCTGGCAGTTTAGACCAAGCAACTAATGCATTAGTAGTGACTTCTTCAATCTCGGTTGCAGAGCATTCTGAAATGATGTTTGTCCATAACCACTCATTAAATGCTTCATCGTCACTAATAATGTCTCTTGCTTCTTTACAAGCCTCTCCGATTTTATATTTTGCTTCACGCTTTTCTTGTGCTTCTGGCGCATTAGTATCGATGTAATGCGTGATATCTAAGTACTTTAAAATGATTGATTCTTGCTCTGGTAATTCTATGCTCATTAAAACGCGCCTATTATGTTGCATCACATGATTGGATGACTTAGTTTGTGCTGATAAAATGGGCGCAGTGTAACTTACAAAGGACATGTAGGCTATTAGCTTTGATCTTGTTTAACGTTTACTTAATGATTGTTGATGACGATTGTGAATGGTACTTTTAAACAATCGTGTTTGAGGTTCACCCTTGCATCAGTGTGGATTAGTTTTACTGTGTGCAATGGTTTTTTAAACCATTTAATACTTTTAAAGCAGTAGGAGGTGGATTAATCTGCATTTCTTGATAAGCCATTTCCAGTCCCTGTAAAAATGCATCCGATGGTGGTCTTCCTGAAAAGTCATCGATACTGGCCGAGAACTTGATTTTCAGTATTTCACACATGACTTTTTCTAAGCCCTGAGGTCTTGCTTCCACCATTTCAAATTTATTCTGTTCTTCTTCACTTCTACCACATGGCGAATACCAGTAACCAAAGTCGTCTAACATTCTTCTTCGATCGCCTGCCAAGCAATAATGAGACAATTCATGTAATAGGCTTCTCGGGTAATTATCACGAAAATAAATGACTGCTTTGGCATTGTATTTTGCTGCTTGATAAAAGGGTTCGTCTGCCCCACCTTCTATGCTCAAATCAGGAAAAACATTTGCCAATATGCCGATTAAATATTGGCAAAATTCATCATCGGTAAAACAGTCATTCATTTATCTATCATCCTAGTGCGACTAAAATAAGGTCGAGAGTGTCATTTTATTGATTTAAGAAGTATTTTTGTTAGATAAAAAACAATAAGTTCGACAAAAATAAGCGCAAATTATACACTTCACTTACTGTTCAATCTAACTAATAAAGATAAACCATGTCATTACTCAGTAAACTTCGTTGCGCATTCACCTTAGGACAAGGTGTCTTAATTGAAAATAAAGCACTCACGACCACTAATGACCCCATTCAATTTTTTGATACTTGGTTGAAAGAGGCTGAAAGCACAGGTGTTGTATTACCTGAGTCGATGTCGGTTTCAACATGTACGACTGATGGACGCCCTTCTTCACGTATGGTGTTATTAAAAGAAGTTGATCAAGATGGCTTTGTATTTTTTACTAACTATGGTAGCAGAAAAGCCAGTGAGCTAGAGCAAAACCCTTTTGCTGCTTTATTATTTCATTGGAATATTTTACAACGTCAAGTGCGTATCGAAGGTAAAATAGAGCGCATTAGCCATGAAGAATCTGAAGCTTATTTTCATTCTCGCGGACGTGGTAGTCAAATTGGTGCTTGGGCTTCAAAACAAAGCCAAGTATTAGATCAGCGCCAAACCCTTGTTGATAGTGTAAAGTTTTACGAAGAAAAATTTGCAGGTAAAACCATTCCTTTACCTGAATTCTGGGGTGGTTACCGTGTTATCCCTGAAAAAATTGAGTTTTGGCAAGGTAAGGCGGATCGATTACATGATCGTTTTATTTATACAAAAATGCAGAGTGAATGGGTGATTACACGCTTAAACCCTTAACTTTATTAATAACTTCATTATCATAATCAATACAACATGTGCTTTATTATTCGTTCCAATAAAGCACCAGTGTTGCACCACTGATTGAACTTCCATAATTAATAGAAAGCCCAATACCAATATTATCTAGTAATGGAATTTTGTTATTAGTATCAATTACCCAACCGAAACTCGTTTCATAATAATAGCCATTATCTGCAATAGCAGTTAAATCGCCAAACAAATCAATCCTTTTAAGGTCGATAGTTAAAAAATCACCAACACCCCATAAATCAGGCACACCAACCGTAAATTCTACACCATTAGTGACACGCCAACCTTCTGGATTAATGCTATAAGGGTCATCAATAGAGCCTCCTAAACCTTGGCCATATATATAGTTGTTATTATTGTGTGCTCTCCATGTGCCCCAGGTTTCTTCTCTTCCGTAACCGATACCTACTTCAGGCTCTATAATGGCAGTGAAAGCACTGATATTGAATTCATTGTTATCGAACGTTGCTTTAGTCTCTTCTGGAAAACCATCACCATAATTATAATCATTTTTATAATAGATAAGATGTAGCCCCAAAGCGGAGGTGACGTACCAATGATCAGTAACATGATAAAACTGAGAATAGCTACCATACACACCAAAGGTATCTTGTTTTAATTCATCTGTGACATCAGAGAAGATTTCACTGTCACGTTCTGAATTTATATAAAAAGCACGTACAGTAAGAGCATGATCCCAAGCATCACTCTTAGGCTCTAAATCCCATGTATAGGGAATAACAAATACATTTAAACTATTTTTTAAATCAACAGTATCTTCATCACCAAAGCCAGGATCATCCACTTCTAAATCAAAATTAGTAAAACCAAAAGTCAAAGCACCACTATCAGACATTAACGTCGCAATGGCAAAGGCTTCTTCAGTTGAGTCAAAGGAGGAACTATCAGCTGCTTGTACATGGCTACTAAATGCTCCCGTAGATAAGGCAATCAGTATAAATTTACTGTGATACTTAATATTCATTGTTATAACCAACCATGCTCTTCGAACATGTCTGCTAATTTATCTAATTCTTGATCGATATGTGCTTTCCAACTAATACCATTTTGGGCAGCACCCAGTTGTTGCATAAACCAATTATAAAAGACAGCGTTATCAAATAAGCCATGTAAATAAGAAGTATAAATGTTAGCTTGTTGCCATCCCATATTGTCATTAATAAAAGGTTTAACGGCTTCACTTAACACAACACTTTCTCCATGATGAATTTCATAAGCTTCTACTTTTTCACCTGCCCAATCGAAGGTTCTCTGAAGCGTAGATTTTTCATACGCTAAGGTTGTACTCAAATCAATAATACCTAAACCTTGTTTATTACCATCTTCCAGTTGCAATGGATCATTAATTCTATTGCCAAGGATTTGTAACCCTCCACAAATACCCAGTATTAATTTATTCATTTTACTAAATTGTTGGATTTCTTTATCCAACCCCGTTTCCTTTAGAAACGCTAAGCTCTTACCGCTATTTTTACTGCCCGGTAAAATCACGGCATCAAAAACAGATAGATCTTGGTTTTTCTGAACTGGCACTAAGTTAACATCGTTTTGATAAGTTAACGCATCGAACTCATCCATATTAGAGGCATAAGGGTAATAGATAAGAGCCACATTAATAGCACCGTGTTGCCAAGTTGTGCCTAAACGGAAGCTATCTTCTTCTGGTAATTGATGACGATGATAAGGCAAGTTAGCAACCGTAGGAATACCTGTTTTTTCTTCCAACCAATCCATTGCATTACCTAACAACTTAGGATCGCCGCGAAATTTGTTAAGGACAAACCCTTTAATGAGTTTCTGCTCTTCTTCTGCTAAACATGCCCAAGTACCTAATAAATGTGCAAAAGAACCACCACGATCAATATCTGAGACTAAGTACACATCAGCCTGACAAGCTAAAGCCACGCTCATGTTGACGATATCTCCTTGGCGTAGATTGATTTCAGCAGGACTACCCGCACCCTCAATAACTATTTGTTCATGTTCACTTTGTAAGGTGGTTAATGCTTCGACAACCTTTGGCCAGAGTAACTTTTTACGTGCCATCCAAGGCATATTTGAAATGTCAGTATCAACTTTTCCGTTAATAATAACTTGGCTAAAGGTCTCTGCACTGGGTTTAAGTAACACGGGATTCATTAATGCTGAGGGAGTTACTTTAGCGGCAATCGCTTGTAAATATTGCGCACGACCGATCTCTAAACCATCTTCTGTAATAGCGGCATTATTGCTCATATTCTGCGCTTTGAAAGGCGCAACATTAACGCCTCTATTGGCGAGTAATCGACAAATAGCTGTGACAATTAGTGATTTACCTGCATCACTCGTACAACCTAGAATCATGATGGGTTTATTTTTTACGGACATGAGTCTCACTTGAGTTTATTTATTAGCGTTTATAAAGTGACTTGCTGTACCACATTGCTCTATTTCATCAGAACAGCATTCATCTATTTAATTGGCAATAAACATCATTTTTTATATTGTTTATTGCCAATTAAATTTACATCGATAATTTAATGTGGAGCCTATAGGTATTTCATTTTATAAAATATTTTACTTCTTATTTGAATTCAAGAAAGCAAAAAAAAGCACTGTATTCACAGTGCTTTACAATAAGCTAACCTATAGCTGATAACAAGTTATTAGCCACGACGAGCAATTACTGCAGCAGATAAGTTTGCTAATAATGTTTCAGTTGCATCCCAACCAATGCATGCATCAGTAATACTTTGACCATAAGTTGCAGCAACACCTTCACATAAATCTTGGCGACCTTCAACTAAATGACTCTCAACCATTACGCCTGAAATAGCTTTATCGCCACCAGAAACTTGACTACAAACGTCATCACACACTTTCATTTGATTTTCGAATTTTTTCTCTGAGTTTGCATGGCTGAAATCTATCATTAGAGTTTCAGCTAGACCCGATTTTTTCAAATCAGTTTTGATTGCAGCAACATGTTCCGCGCTATAGTTAGGCGCTTTACCACCACGTAAAATAATATGACAATCTGGGTTACCCGCTGTTTCTACGATTGCACTATGACCAAACTTGTTAACCGATAAAAAGTGATGTGAAGCATTAGCTGCGCCAATTGCATCTACAGCGACTTTAATTGTACCGTCTGTACCATTTTTGAAACCCACTGGGCATGAAAGACCAGAAGCTAATTCACGATGAACTTGAGATTCAGTAGTACGCGCACCGATTGCGCCCCATGACATTAGATCTGCAACATATTGTGGCGTGATCATATCTAAGAATTCAGTTGCAGCAGGTAAACCCATTGAATTGATATCTAATAATAATTTACGAGCGGTACGTAGACCTTTGTTGATATTAAACGTGCCGTTTAGTTCAGGATCGTTGATTAATCCTTTCCAACCTACCGTAGTACGTGGTTTTTCAAAATAAACTCGCATAACAACTTCTAGTGAATCTTTGTATTTTTCACGTAGGGGCATTAATTTAGCAGCATAATCAAGCGCAGCTTCTGTATCATGAATTGAACAAGGACCAATGATCACTAACATACGGTCATCTTCGTCGCTTAAAATTTTGCTGATAGCATTACGAGAACCAGAAACAGTACGGCTGATTTCAGATGTAGCTGGAAATTTCTCTAATAGAGCAATAGGGGGTAATAATTCTTTGATTGCAGTTATATTCACGTCATCTGTCTTAATCATAATTTGTCCTGAAGCACTTCGTTGTGCTGGTAGTTAGTTTTTAATTTATCTTTTACTTCTATTTATATTATATAAAATATTGTTATTGATAATGTTATTAGTACTATTATTTATCGTTTTAGGCACTTGTTTTATTTAACTTTTTACTAAGTGCCATTTTTGCTAAGTGCCAAATGTTATGTGTTAAGTTACGAAATATTATGGCTTTACTTTTTTATATCAGTTTATCTATCGTTTTATTTTAAACATCAATCCATTAAAGGACTATACGGTTCAATAACCACCGATTCACCTTCGGCAATACTGCCTCGGTCTTGTTCAAGTACAATAAAGCAATTTGACTGACTCATTGAACTAAACACCCCAGACCCTTGATTTCCAGTAGTTGAGACAACCAGCTGGCCTTGCTCATTAACTGAGTAGGTACCACGTTGGAAATCAGTTCTTCCTGGTGCCTTTGACAATGCATCACTGCATATTGCATTCAAGCGTAGAGCAGGTTTAACAAGCTCTCCACTCATTTTTGCCATTGCTGGCACAGCTAATTGATATAGAGTTACGATAGCGGAAACAGGATTTCCTGGCAACCCAAAAAAGACGCTGTTTTGTAACTTACCAAAAGCAAATGGTTTACCTGGTTTAATCGCCAGTTTCCAAAATCCTATTTCACCGATTTCATTTAACACTTCTTTAATGAAATCAGCCTCACCTACTGAGACCCCACCGCTTGTTATTACAACATCAGCCAGTTGATCAGCCTTGATCATTGCCGCTTTAATTAAAGCGTAATCATCTTTGATAATGCCGAAATCAATCACTTCAACATTTAAACGAGACAAAAGTGCCATAATACTATATCGATTACTATCGTATATTTCTCCTTGCTGTAACGTCTCACCTAAACTTTTTAACTCATCACCAGACGATAATACTGCCACTTTAAGTTTTCGATAGACATCAACATTGGCGATACCCAATGAAGCAAGTAGAGGGATATCACGCGGCGTTAATTTATGGCCTTTTTGTAACACTTGTTGTCCAATACTTAAATCTTCACCAGCAAAGCGAACATTGTTATTGATTTCAGGAGCATGACTAAAAGTAATCTGCTCACCTTCAGCTAAACATTGCTCTTGCATAACCACACAATTTAACGAATCAGGTATTAATGCGCCTGTCATTATTCTGATACAACAACCTGTATCGACTTCCCCATTAAAAGGCACTCCTGCAAATGATTTACCGACTAATGTTAATTTAACCGGATTTTCAGCAGAACAATCTTTTAGATTATCAACGTGTAATGCATAACCATCCATTGCTGAATTGTTAAAAGGTGGAACGTTCTTTTGTGAAACAATATCTTCACAAAGTGTAAAGCCTAACGCATCCGATAATGGCAACGTGATTTTGTCACATACTATCGATAACGCTTCTTGCATTGTTTCCAACGCATCAGCTAACGGCATTAATCCTTTTGCATTACAACAGCTCATATGGGTTACTCTATTTTGATTAGTGAATTTTTAATAATAATTATTAGTTATTACTTATTAGTTTTTGCTTATTGATTATCGAAAATTGATTGGTATTTCATTATGTATTACTCAGTGTAAAGGTACTATATTAAAACTTCGCTGAGCCGAATAAAGATCAATGAATGTGCTTAAATTTATCTAAAACTTTAATTTACACTCAAAAATTTTTAATTTACACCCGAAAAATGTAATTAGCTTACTCAAAGTCTTTAGCAGTCGCATCGTCAGGTAAAGACTCTGGTACTTTAATCCCTTTTAAATTACTAAAACAGCTTTCAATAGCCGTTGTGATAAAATCTTCTATAAAGGCTAATGAATTTTGTTCTTCTCTTACCGCTGCATAAAGTGTTTTCCAAACGCCATTTTTCCCTAAACGCCTCGCAACAACATAGTCTTTTTGGAGGTATTCAAACAAAGCCCAATTTGGTAAACCTGCTACGCCTCGGCCACTTGCGACTAGTTGCAACATCATTAAAGTCATATCTGCTTGGCGAATTTTTGCAGGTGTCACTCCTTCTGGTGTTAAGAAAGCATTAAAGATATCTAAACGTTCTTTTTCGACAGGGTAAGTGATCAACGTTTCTTCACTTAGATCTTCGGCTTCAATATAGATTTTGTTAGCTAAAGGATGATGACGGCTTAATGCCAGCATCGATTGATAACTAAATAGAGGGATATAGCTGATACCCTCTATCGGTTGAGGATCTGACGTAACCACTAAATCTAAGTTACCTCGCTTTAATGCGGGTAAAGGTAAAAAACTAAAACCACTTGAAAAATCTAATTCAACTTCAGGCCAACTATCACGAAATTTATCAATAGCCGGCATTAACCATTGAAAGCAAGAATGGCATTCTATTGCCATGTGTAAACGCCCTGCATCGCCAGAAGCAAAGCGTGATATATCGCGTTCAGCCTGACGAATTTGCGGCAATACCTGATCTGCTAACTCTAAAATTCGTAAACCTGAAATGGTAAAACGAATTGGACGTGATTTACGAATAAACAAAGAACAATCTAAACGTTGTTCCAATTCTTTTAACTGATGTGATAATGCAGATTGCGTTAAGTGTAATTGCTTTGCAGCCTCTACCAGACTACCTGCTTTATTTAGTGTTGATAACGTTTTTAAGTGTTTGAGTTCGATCATAATTAACCTTAATAAAGCATTAAATAGTATTAGTATTCCATAAAAGTTAATTATTTTCACACTATATAAGCAATCATTGAATATAATTAATCATTATCTGAATATACCTCATCATATTGTTGATTTCATCTTCACTAAATCAATCAGATAAGGTACTTTATGTCACTGTTTAAAGCATTATGGAAATTAGGATTTAAGGGGTTTAAATGTATTCAATTGTTCGTTCAAACAAACTAGATAATGTCTGCTATGACATTCGTGGACCTGTATTAAAGCAAGCGATGAAATTAGAAGATGAAGGTCAGCGTATTCTTAAATTGAACATTGGTAATCCCGCCCAATTTGGTTTTGAAGCCCCAGAAGAAGTGTTGATGGATGTGATCAAAAACTTACCTAATAGCCAAGGCTATTGTGACAGTAAGGGGCTGTTTTCTGCGCGTAAAGCCGTAATGCAACATTACCAAGCTAAAGGTCTTTTATCGTTAGATACCGATGATATTTATATTGGTAATGGCGTCAGTGAATTGATCGTCATGGCGATGCAAAGTCTACTGAATAACGGTGATGAGATTTTAGTCCCAGCGCCTGATTATCCCTTATGGACAGCCGCTGCTAACCTGTCTGGTGGTAAAGCAGTACATTATATTTGTGATGAAGAATCAAACTGGTTCCCTGATATCGACGATATCAAATCAAAAATCACTTCTCGCACTAAAGGGATTGTTTTAATTAACCCAAATAACCCAACCGGTGCAGTTTATAGTAAAGATTTACTAGAACAAATTGTAGAGTTAGCCCGTCAACATAACTTAATTGTTTTCTCTGATGAAATTTATTCAAAAATTGTTTATGACGATGCTGTCCATATTCCATTAGCCACCTTAGCCGATGATATTTTGATTGTAACCTTTGATGGTTTATCAAAAGCTTATCGAGTATGTGGTTTCCGTGTTGGTTGGATGATGATCAGTGGTGCTAAAAAACAAGCTCGTGATTATATATCAGGCATAGAAATTCTAGCGAGTATGCGTTTATGCGCCAACGTGCCGATGCAACATGCCATTCAAACATCATTAGGTGGTTATCAAAGTATTAATGAGTTAACTGTCCCTGGCGGCCGTTTATATGATCAAACGCAAACCGCGTGGAAATTATTAAATGACATTCCGGGTATCAGTTGTACTAAACCAAATGGTGCGTTGTATCTTTTCCCTAAATTAGATCAAAAACGTTTTAATATTAAAGATGACCAACGTTTTGCGATGGATTTATTAGTTGAAGAAAAAATATTAATTGTTCAAGGTACTGGCTTTAATTGGCACAAACCAGATCACTTCCGTATTGTTTGTTTACCACGTGTCGATGAGATGGCAATAGCGATTAACAAAATTGCTCACTTCCTAGATGGGTATAGTCAGTAAGTAATACTAGAAATCCGTATCGAAAAAGTAAACCAGGAAGCTATATTAAAAAGGTATATCAGAAACATGTCGAACTTATCACTTGAATTCAAGAATCAATAACTATTGAGTTCGACAGTTTCAATTCTATTAAGCCCTTTTCTATTAACGAAAAGCTATTAATAATAAATCAATTAACTAAATGGCAGTAAGTAAGATGGCAATGAACGACTTTCAGCATTAAAGAGTATGCGGTCACTGTATTAACATTCATCACTATTAAGTCATCACTCAGCCTCATTTATTCTTTTTTGCTCTTTATTACTTTTGACGCTTATTTGTTTTGTAAGTCAATAAATAGTAATGATAAAATCAACTCTCTTTCTACTATTTTATTTATTTCACATGAGATAAAAATGTTTAAAAAAATAGCACTTTCGATTATTTCATTATGTTTTTTCTTACTCTTATTTCTTGATATTCAAACTATTATTTCAGAACGATTAATCGATGCATTATGGCCTATTGGACACGTCACTGTATTTGCTTTTTGGGGATCGTTATTCCTGCTTTATCAACCGACTATAAAGGCGGCATCGCTCAAAAAACAATTTTTATTGATGACTGTTTTTTGTTTTATTTTTGGAATATCGATTGAATTAATACAACCTTTCTTTGGGCGCTCTAGAGAGCTAGCAGATGTTTTTTTAAATTATGTCGGCTTATTACTCAGCATCATTTTGTTCAGTCGTCACTTTATTCATTGGTGCTATAAGCTAATTTATTATTGCTTGTTTAGTTATTTACTTTCCCCTTCTGTACTGTGTATTTATGATGAAATTAAAGCAAAGGTTGAATACCCCGTATTAGCCTCTTTTGAACACGACGTTGCACTGACACGTTGGAAAGCAGATCAGCCTTTATCCTTAGTCATACCAGAGCAATTAGATAAGCAGCTAAATAGACAACTAAGTCAATCGTCGCCAAGCATTAATAAAATGATGAAAGTGACTTTTGTTCCTCGTGAATATAGTGGCGTCGCTTTACGTTATTTCGAAGGAGATTGGCAAGGTTACAAAACACTAGTAATACGCTTTTATAATCCTAATACCGCTACCCCAGCAGAGATTAAGACAGACGAGAACGTAGAAAGAACGCAACTTGACACATTACCCGTGACTTTGTTGGTTACAGATGAACATTACAATAAATCAAAACCAAACTATAAAGATCGCTACGAGAAAAAATTACATATTGAACCAGGCTTCAGTGAGATTAGCATTCCATTAAATACAATCAAAGATGGAGTTCAGTTAAGAGAGATGGATTTAAGTAAAATGGCAGGAGTTGATTTTTATATGTATGAATTAAATGGACCAATTAACCTTTATATCGATCAATTATATTTACAGTGATATTAATACCAATCACACTCATTAACTGAACGATTTTACTTGCTAAATAACCTATTGATTCGTTGTAAGTTTCGTAAAGAGAGCGGTCATTAAAGAATTAACATTTTTTAATTAATAATCTGAGAGATGATTAACGAAGTTAATCTTAGAAAGATCTCAACTTACGCCTTAAAATCAGTCATTTTTTCTGTGCAAATTAGAGTTCTTATGTAATGTGATTGGTATAATTTATTGTTCTAGCAACACAAATAAAAAGAGAGACTCATTAGTCTCTCTTTTTATTGATAACCGTTCAGCATATGTTATCAATCAATATATATTTTATTGAAGACTTTACAAAGGCCCGTATACTTTATCCGTTAAACGAACATGAACAGTGATTTCTTCACGATCATGATATAGATGCTTCGCTTGTAATTCATAATTGAATCCCGCTTCTTCAATCATATCCGTCAGTAATTTCAAATCATCAGTCGCTTCTTGATAACGTTGTTTCATTGGTAATTTAAGATTGAAAATAGCTTCTTTACACCAACCATCAATTAACCACTGCGCCATTAATTTAGCGACTCGCTTAGGCTTTTCAATCATATCACAAACTAACCAATGAATATTTTTACGCTCAGGTTCAAACTTAAAGCCATCTTCCATAAAGTGAGTGACTTGCCCTGTTTCCATCAAACTATCGGCCATTGCACCATTATCAACACAACTTACAAACATACCACGTCGTACTAACTGGTAAGTCCAACCACCAGGACATGCGCCAAGATCAACAGCCCGTAAACCTGAATGCGCTCGCGCTTCTTGTTCTTCTTTGGTTAAGAACGTTTGGAAGGCTTCGTCTAACTTAAGTGTTGAACGGCTAGGTGCTTCATTAGGAAAACGTAAACGAGTGATACCCATATGCAATTCGCTGCGATTTTTAGGTAAAGAGTATCCAACATAGGCGGTTTCATAATCCATGAAACAAACATGTATACGTCGCTTTTTTAGGTTTTCTTTATTCGTTAAGTTATTGTGTTTTTTAAGCGCTTGTCTAAAAGGAACCGTGAATTTACGACAAAAAGTAAGTAAAGGTTTAGTTTCATCGCCTTCAGGACATTCAACATAGACATCACCTGCCATTGGTAAGTTACGTGTAATGTCTAAAATAGGGGTAATTCTGTCATCTGCAGGTAAGTCTTCAAGCAGTGCGACCGCAACAATCATTTGACGAGCAAAAATAAGTTGAGCAAAATTAATCTGCTCTGATAATGCCTCCACTTGTGTTGAATCATAGCAATGGTATAAAACAAAACCACTATTTTTAAGGGTTTTAATATAACCAAAAACTTCTAACTCACTCGCTTTAGCTTGGATTTCATTTGCACAGTCATTTTCAAAACCAGGACGACAATATAACAGAATACCTAACATACAGACTTAAACCTTTATTTTCTTTGTGTAAATAGCATGGCAATAGCAACAAATAACCAAGCGAGTATGAGTAACAAACCACCTAATGGAGTCACTAATACTAATAATTTTGAGCCTAAAAATACTAAGTAATATAGGCTACCGCTAAAACATACAGTACCCAATGTGAAGCAATATAAGCTAATGATCAGTAACCGACTTGTAAACATTGAACTTAATAGTGATATCACTATTAATGCGATGGCATGAAACAGCTGGTATTGTGCAGCAACTTGTACCTGAGAGACTTGCGCTGTGCTTGCCCAAGTCGACAAACCGTGACTTGCATAAGCGCCAAACATAACCGCCGTTGCACCTAGTAAGGCAGCGATGGCGATAAAACAACGTGATTGTTTAGTTATCAGCAATGTTAATAACCTTATTTATTGCAGAACTTAGTAACCGTTTTTTAATAACAGTGACTTAGTCATTGCTATTAAAAAATTAATAGCAATTATGTAGAGTCGTCATTACCTAGTGACAATTGTTTGGCAACACTTGTCACTAGTCTTTATTCAGTATTAACTATTCAGTATTAACTATTCAGTGACAATAGGCTCTAAGCTTTTTGCTAAGTCATCCATTTGTTTCATTTGTGTTAAGAATGGTACTAACTTATCGAGTGGTAATGCACATGGACCATCACATTTAGCATTAGTAGGATCAGGGTGAGACTCCAAGAATAACCCTGCAATACCTTGTGACATACCCGCTAAACCTAGTTGTACTACTTGGCTACGACGGCCATCAGCACTATCTAAACGCGCACCTGGTTTTTGAAGTGAATGTGTCACATCAAAAATAACTGGGTAACCAGTTTCTTTCATCGTACTGAAACCTAACATATCAACAACAAGGTTGTTGTAACCGAAACAGCTGCCTCGTTCACATAGGATAATTTTATCATTACCCGCTTCTTTAAACTTAGTGATGATATGTTGCATTTCATGTGGTGCTAAAAATTGTGCTTTCTTAACATTAATAACCGCGTTGGTTTCAGCCATTGCTTGTACTAAGTCAGTTTGGCGACTTAAAAAAGCAGGTAACTGGATAACATCAACGACTTCAGCAACTGGTTTTGCTTGGTACGGTTCATGTACGTCGGTAATAATTGGTACATTAAAAGTAGATTTAATATCTTCAAAAATACGTAAACCTTCTTCTAGACCAGGTCCACGGTAGCTGTTAATTGAAGAACGATTTGCTTTATCAAAAGATGCTTTAAATACATATGGGATGTTCAGTTTAGAAGTAGCTTCAACATACGTTTCAACCATTTTCATCGCGAGATCACGAGACTCTAAAACATTCATCCCACCAAATAAAACAAATGGACGATCGTTTGCAACATCAATATTGCCTACTTTGATAATTTTCTGGCTCATCTTTACTCTCTTATTCATTAGCAACCGTAGCTGCCAAAAAGTTACTTAGTTTGTTTAATGAATAGTTTGAGCATTATGCTCATCATTCATTTGTTTAATTTGTCGTTTTAATAAATTAACGATTGGGTCTTCAGGGCATTGCTCAATAAAATAAGTAAAATCATTACATGCCAGCTGAAAACAATCTAATTGCTGAAACAAAAAACCTCGGTCTCTTACTTCAAAAGCATCTTCAGGGTCTAAACGTAATAAAATATCACTACACAGTAATGCTAATTCAATATTTTCAGCTTGAATATAAGCTGCTTTTAATACGCTAACGTAACGTTTAATAATAGTTTCCGTACTATCTGCTTGCAACATCTCAGGTGTTAAACGAGCATGGTTACCTAACTGACCACGTACTTTTAATTCTAATTGTTGAATATCAACAATATCACCATTAAAGGGGTCAATATAAACAGTCCCGTTTTCAAGTTCGACTTTAACAATAAATCCACTTGGAAAACAGATACCAAAAGCACTGAAACCTGTCTCTTTTAACATCTCTATTAATAGAATACCTAAGCTAATGGGCACACCTTTGCGACGTGATAATACTTTTGATACTAATGCATTTTTAACTTTGAAAAATGCTTTCCAATCACCTTTAAAACCTTGATCATGGTAAACACTATTTAATAAAGTTTGCAGTTTATCTAAGTTTTGTTCCGTTTTATTTCTTACTTGTGACTTAACAATAATCAATTGTAAACGCATTGAATCTTGAAATTGTAAGATTGATTGTCCAGTAATTTCAGCTTCAGCCATACTGGCTAATTGTAAAAGAGAAAAAGCACTATAATCTATCGCTTCATGAATAATGCTCGTGTTAACAACGGGTTGTTCAACAACACCCAGTTCGTCTAATTCCACTGTCTACCCCACTAATAAAATGGCTTGTTTAGTGAATGCTAATTTAGCGATATACGCAAGCCAACCGAAAGCACCAATAAACGCTAACCATTGAATGTGTGTTTTGGTATTTGTATTTAATGCTACTTGTACCATTGAGAAATATGCAACAAAAGCGATCATTTTTTCTAATAACCAGTATCCACCTTCAGCAAAAGGATTAAAGTGTAATAGCCCCATTAATGCTAAACCAAGTAAGATAATTGCAACATTGGTATGTATATGTATTTTTTTAAATACGGCTTTTTGTGCGTTAGCATGGCCTGATTTAAGCCAATAAAATCTGACTATAAACATGACGATAGCTAATAAAATGAATGTCATGTGGGTGTGTTTTAAAATTGAATACATGTTCGTCCTATTTATAAATAATAAATGCTTACTGATAAGGCATTACTAACCTTTATGTTTAGCTAGTTTGTCTTTAACTAATTATTTTTTAACCAGTAATATCAGTCCATTAATGTGATTACTTGTTACAAGTTACGCTAAATGACCTAAAGTAACTCGGTCATTTTTAGCATAATCTTGTTCTGTTTTTATATTAATAAAACCATTTTCTCGTAAAATTGCTTGCACTAAAGCACCTTGTTCAAAACCATGTTCAAAGAGCAAACACCCTCCTTCTTTTAAGTGATGTTTAGCCTGTTCGCAAATATGTCGAATATCCGACAAACCTTGTTCATTAGCCACTAGCGCAGATAAAGGTTCAAAACGCACATCACCTTGTTTAAGGTGCACATCGTTAGCATCAATGTAAGGGGGGTTGCTAACAATAATATCAAACTGATCTTGTATATTTTCAAACCAGTTACTTTGATAAATGCTGACATTATTAAACTGCAAGCTGTCACGGTTTTCAATCGCTAACTGAACAGCTTCTTCACTAAAGTCGACACCAGTACATACGGCATTAGGCAATTCACTTGCAAGAGCAAGAATGATTGCTCCTGTACCTGTTCCTAGATCTAAAATATGCGCGTTAACAGTACTTTTAGTCAGCGCTATTTCAACTAATATTTCCGTATCAGGTCTTGGAATTAAGGTGCTGTTATTGACTTTCAGCGGTAAAGACCAAAATTCACGCTCTCCTGTTAAATGGGCAACAGGTTGACCATTAACGCGTTTTTCAATCAAGTCTTCAAACTGTAACTTTTGTTGTGCACTTAAATCGCGCTCAGGCCAAGTCATTAGATAAATCGTTTCTTTACCTAAAACAAAGGCCAATAACACCTGCGCATCCAATAAAGCAGAGTCGCTATTCACTAGCGTGTACTCTGCCCAGATTAACGCATCATCAATACGCAATTACAGGCCACCCTGTGCAAGTGCAGCTAATTTATCAGCTTGATCTTCCTGTAGAATTGGATCAAGTAGCGCTTCTAACTCACCTTCTAATACTTCGTTTAAACGGTAGATAGTTAGGTTGATACGATGATCACTTACACGGCCTTGCGGGTAGTTATAAGTTCTAATACGTTCACTTCGGTCGCCACTTGCCACTAAGCTGCGACGAATATCTTGCTCTTCAGCATTATTCTTTTCATCTTCTGCTTGTTGTAAGCGTGCTTGCAATACTGACATCGCTTGCGCACGGTTTTTATGTTGTGAACGTTGATCCTGACATTCAACGACAGTACCTGTTGGTACATGCGTAATACGAATAGCAGAATCGGTTTTATTAACGTGCTGACCACCAGCACCCGATGCACGGAAAGTATCTACTTTTAAATCAGCAGGATTAATTTTAATCGCTTCAGATTCTGGAATTTCAGGCATCACGACTACAGTACAAGCTGACGTATGGATACGACCTTGAGATTCTGTTTCAGGAACACGTTGCACACGATGGCCGCCTGACTCAAACTTCATAAGACCGTAAGCACCATCGCCTTCAATTTGCATAATAACTTCTTTATAACCGCCCTGCTCACTCGCATTGCTCGTCATAATACTCATGCGCCATTTTTTACTATCACAAAATTTGCTGTACATACGGAATAAGTTACCCGCAAAGATAGCCGCTTCATCACCACCAGCACCGGCACGGATTTCAACAAAACAGTTACGGTCATCATTAGGATCTTTTGGCAGTAATAAAATTTGTAAGTCATCAGCTAACTTTTCAACAGCATTTTTAGCTTCAACCACTTCATCTTGCGCCATTTCACGCATATCTTCGTCATCGTCTTCGAGCATAAGTTCTGCAGCAGCTAAATCTTCCTGTGCGGTTTGGAATGCTTTAAACGATAATACAACTTCTTCAAGTTGCGAGTATTCTTTGGTTAATTCACGGTATTTTTCTTGGTTGCTAATCGTGTCGGGATCGCCTAATAACGCTTGAACTTCCTCATAGCGTTCAACTAATATCTCTAACTTTGCAACAATTGATGCTTTCATTTTTATCTCTTCTTATGAATAGGTAAATAGCCTAGCTATTCTTTTTGTGCTTATAATTCATCTGTTTGGCTTAAGCCTAATGTCAACCTAAGTAGCGTTAAATCTTGCTCGTTACCTGTTTGGCTAACGGTAGTTAAGGCTTGGCTTGGATGATGTATAAGCTTATTGGTCAACTTAAATGCTAATTCTTTTAATACTTTTTCAGTGTCATTGCCATTCGCTAATGAAGCAATAGCACGTTGTAATAATTCATCTCTTAATTGCTCACTATTTTGACGATACAATCTTATGCTTTCCACTGCTTTTAATGATTCTTGCCAAGCAATAAAATCATTAACACCCATTTCAATGATTTTCTCAGCCTCTATCGCAGCTTCAACTCGTGCTTGCTTATTCTCTTCAATGATACCTTGTAAATCATCGACGCTATAAAGGTAAGCATCGTTCAACTCCGAAACTTGTGGTTCTATATCTCGAGGGACCGCAATATCAATAAATAACATAGGCTGATGACGGCGATCTTTTAATGCACATTCGACCATGCCTTTACCAATGATTGGTAACTGACTCGCGGTAGACGAAATAATAATATCTGCTTTAGACAATTGATCTGGAATTTGTCCTAATGTAATTGCTTTTGCATCAAACTTGTCAACCAACTCAACTGCTCGAGCTAACGTTCTGTTAGCAATCGTGATATTAGGCACTTCATGTTCGAGTAAATATTTACCTACTAACTCGATGGTTTCACCAGCACCAATTAATAATACTCGGCTTTGTTTTAGATCACTGAATATTTGTCTTGCTAAACTCACTGCGGCAAAGGCAACTGAAATTGCATTTGCACCTATTTGAGTATCTGTTCGTACTTTCTTTGCAACTTTAAAGGCATATTGAAACCACTTGTTTAAACTTTTATTAACAGCTTTAGCATGACTTGCAACTGCAAAAGCTTGCTTAATTTGGCCTAATATTTGTGGCTCACCTAATACTAATGAGTCTAACCCACAGGAAACACGAAATAGATGGGAAATAGCTTGCTGATCTTGATAACAATAAAAGTTATCGTCAAAACTGCCTGGTTCTATATTGTGGAAGTCAGTCAGCCATCGCAGAAGTGAACTACTATCGTTACCCTCAAAGTTGCAATAAATTTCACAGCGATTACATGTTGAGATGATTACCGCTTCTTTCACAAAGGGTTGTGCTAATAAATCGGTATAAGCAGTATTCAAAGAGTCAGGTGCAAAAGCAACTTGTTCTCTCAATTTTACTGGAGCAGTTTGATGATTAATTCCTAACGCAAATAATGGCATTTATATAATTCACAAAGACAAGAAAACGGATTAAAACAAAAGAGCTGAATTCTACGTAAATTTACGCTAAATTTAAAGCTAACTCTGTTTCTACGTAGTATTTAGTCTTAATTTTAACCAATTAAGTAATAACTCAGCCCAATAAATCAGATTAACAAAATTTCTTCGCTAATATTTTTACTTGTTAGCCTTGCTTGGGTATTATCAGACACAGAATTTTTATCACCTAATTATTGATGAGCCCATGACTATTAAAAAAATACTTGCCTGCCTTGTTGTTACCTTCTCCCTTTCTGGTTGCTCTTTTTTATACGATACATTTGTATATCAAATTGATGTTGTACAAGGAAATTATATCGATAGTGAGAAATTAGCTGAAATAGAAATCGGTATGACTCAACAACAAATTATTTATGTATTAGGATCTCCAATGTTGATTGACCAGTTTGATTCGTCAAAATGGTATTATATTCGCTATATCAAACCAGGTGGAGAAGAAGTGCAACAGTCAGAAATACTATTAACATTTGACGATAGTAAATTGATTGAAATAAGCAGTGATAATACAGCTGAAGAAAATCCTTTAGTGAAAAACCCTAAAGTTAAAAAAGAGCCAAATGAAGCAGCGCAAACTAACGATACAAAAGTACCATTGACTTCAGAATAAATAACAACATAAATTATTTTAAAAGGAATGCCATTATCGCATTCCTTTTTTATTGCATTTTTTTAGTTATGTAAAATTCCTCATCTATTTACCCTTCTCTCCACCTATCTATTTAGTGCGCTAAATCACCTTTAATAACATAAGTTTATGGAGAATTGATCTAGCCCAAATTCCCTTCTAGTAATTTTTGCTTTTTATAAAGCAAAGCCTATGATGAAAATTCCTTAAACAATAGAAGTGAATTAAAAGATGATTAAAAATTACTCTGATACTTTTTTAGAAGAAATGAAATTACTTGCCAAATTCCCTGAAACGTCCCAACTAGAAGGATTAAAAATTCATAAAGAAGCAGCGCATTCAGTCATTCAAGCTGCTCAATCTCTATTTGATAAAGGTCTTATTTCCCAACATGACGGAGGATATTTAACTGATAGTGGGTTAGAGACCGCCGAGCATTTACGCCATGTCATCACCACTTTAAATTAAACTCGATTACCTTATGGCAGTTGTTTTAATAGTAGTAGACGTTAAAATAAACAGAATAAATCAATGGTGAGCTCGATTATCTTTAAAGAGCTCACTACGGCCTCTATTTTAATTTAGGTACTTCAGCATTCCTCAACATGTTTGAATTTCTAACTTAATCAGCTTAATATTTCTATTACTCAGTTGAGTAAATAAGCGCAACAAGGTACATTCAGCGTTTCGATTCTGTAAAGGCTAATTTCTATGAAAGTTATTTCATTCAACATTAACGGGCTTCGTGCACGTCTTCATCAATTACAAGCAATCATCGACAAGCACCAACCAGATGTGATCGGTCTGCAAGAGATCAAAGTTCATAATGATGCTTTCCCAATTGAAGCAGTAGAAGCAATGGGTTATCACGTTTATTATCATGGTCAAAAAGCGCATTATGGCGTGGCTATGTTATGTAAACAAAAACCGACTTCAGTACAGTATGGTTTCCCCACTGATAATGAAGATCATCAAAAACGCATGATCATGGTAACGGTAGATGATGAAGATGGCCAACCAGTTCACATTTTGAATGGTTACTTTCCTCAGGGTGAAAATCAAACACATGAAACTAAATACCCTTATAAACGTCAATTCTATCAAGACCTGAATACTTATCTTAATGAAAACCACACGGCAGAAGAGCAAGTGATCGTGATGGGCGATATTAATATTTCTCCACTAGATTTAGATATCGGTATTGGTGAAGTTAATGCAAAGCGCTGGTTACAAACTAAAAAATGCAGTTTCTTACCGGAAGAACGTGAATGGTTGGCAACATTAATGAACTTTGGCTTCACCGATACATTTCGTTTATTGCACCCAGAAGAAAATGAAAAATTCAGTTGGTTTGATTATCGCTCTCGTGGTTTTGATGATAACCGAGGATTACGTATTGATGTCGTCTTAGCAACAGCATCATTAGCAGAGAAAACAGTAGAAGCGGACATTGATTACGAATTAAGAGGCATTGAAAAACCTTCAGATCATGCGCCAATCTGGACTGAATTCGCTTAATAACCTTTGAAAGTGTATAAGAGAAGTAATGGTATTATTGAGCGTAAAAGTTTAGTAAATGACGTTCAGTGTCACTAACTAATAAATTTAATCATTACACTATCTACCCCAAAAAATTAAAAGGCTTGCTTACAGTAGTAAACAAGCCTTTTTATCACTACACTTTTTTATTAATCCACTTTTTTATTAATCCACTTTCTTATCACTACACATTTTTAAAACAGTATTGATGGCCAATTAAAGTTATAACCGTCAGTAGATGAAAAATAATGTTTACTCGCTATTTTAAATTTTCGGCCAGCTCAATAAACTACAATCAGTTAATGTTGATAATTTAGCTTGGCAAGCCTCAGACAAAAATTCAGATCCTGTATCCGGTAATGCCATAAAATTAAAAACTTGATCAGCATAGGTAAATTGAATTTGATACGCGTGTAAATAACCACGATCATAACGATAAGATTCTTCAGCAGCATAAATAGGGTCACCAATAATGGCACTTCCTACGCTTTTAAGTGCAACACGAATTTGATGTGTTTTTCCGGTTTTAGGTTTAACAACAAACAGTCGCTTACCCTCGCCTAATGAATAGCTAAAAAATTGAGTAATGGCTAAATTATCTTGGCCACGCGTTAATTTCCACATCGAACGACGCGATTTTTCCATTCCACCTTTAATTAAGCCTTGGCTCTTTTTCGGCTTTTTATCTGCAATGGCTAAATAATATTTTTGAATTTGTTGTGTTTTAAACAATTCAGATAAACCACTTGCTACCTGTGATGACTTAGCCAGTAATAAAAGGCCTGATGTCATTTTATCTAAACGATGCACACTGAATAACTTTTGTTTTAAAAACTTTTCAGCGGCAACAACAACACCAAACTCTCCATCTTCACTATGGAAGTTAATTCCAGCGTGTTTATTAATAACAACAAAGTCATCATTCTCTGCAACTAATGAAAAGTATGCGTTTTTTGCTTCAATTTTTTCAAGCATGGTTATTCCAATTATTACTATAAAAGACTGATTCTAGATAGACGGTATTAAATAATGGCTTGGCATTACTTGATTCGTTATAGATCAGCTGGCGCATTTTGCGCTGCACTATGGCCTGCATTATAAGCTAAATTACTTAGTAATTGCGGTAGTATTCTTAATATTTCAACTGGCTCAGGTAATTGAGCTAACAGTTCGATATGTTGTTGATCAATATTGTCAGCCGGCGCTAATTTACTTAACAATAAAATAGTCGTCTGTAAGATGTTCTGGGTATTAAAATCTTGTTCAACCAATACCCATTGATCATTGAAAAGCTCAATGGCAACTAAAAAACCAGTGGCAAACTGAATCGCATGATCGGTTACTGTTTCTTGTTCAGTTAACCATTGGCCACTATTTAAATTATCTAATGGAATAGCTTGTTGATACAAATTTTGAATCTCAGAGACTAACGTTAATACTTTTTTAGCATATTCAGCAGCTTGCAGTTCGTTATCGAAGCTAATATCCACTCCATCTAACCATAAATAAGACAACCACTGCTCAAGGTCAACTAATTCTGGTAGTGCTTGAACACTACAAATAAAACCAAGTTGATAATAAGGAGTGTGTAAATTAACTGATTGCTTATGATTTTCATTAAAAGTAATAAAATCCATAAAAACATTATTTAGATGATCGGGCATTGTAAATCTCATTATTATCTATTGATAGGTGAACTTTGGACGCTATATGTTATATCGTAATGCGTTAGCTGTGATCAGTCATGTTTTTTAACGATCAAAAACCTGTAACTCAATACGATTTACATGACTGAAACTAGAACATCACATACAAAAAAGCCTACCCGAAGGTAGGCTAAATCTAGCTATCTAGTCATACTTTAGTATAAAACGTCAGATAAATTGTATAAATCTTGACGGAATGGACGCTTCATTTCTGTTAAGCATTCAACGATATCATGGTCGACCATTTCACCGCTTTTAATACCAACACAACGTGCGCTTTTTCCTGCCATTAAAATATCAACAGCATAAGAACCCATACGACTTGCTAAAATACGGTCAAATGCCATTGGAGAACCACCACGTTGGATATGCCCCAATATTGTTGCACGTGTTTCACGTTTAGTTCTTTCTTGAATACGTTTAGCTAAAGCATTAACGTCAGTAATATGCTCTGTGATTGCAACAATCGCATGCTTTTTACCTTTCTCTTCACCTAATTGAATTTGTTTAATTAGCTTTTCTTCATCAAATTCTTTTTCAGGGACGATAACATATTCACTACCACCAGCAATCGCCGCCCATAGTGTTAAATCACCACAGTAACGTCCCATCATTTCAACAATTGAAATACGGTTATGTGAAGAAGATGTATCACGCAAACGGTCAACTGCATCTACGATTGTATTTAAACAAGTCATAAAACCAATTGTAAAATCAGTGCCTGCAATATCGTTATCAATTGTGCCAGGAAGTCCAATACATGGGTATCCCATTTCACTTAATTTCAAAGCTCCCATGTATGATCCATCACCACCGATAACGATTAATGCTTCAATACCGACTTTTTCTAGTTGTTTAATGGCTTCTTTACGAATGCTTTCTTCTTTAAACTCAGGGAAACGAGCAGACCCTAGAAATGTACCGCCACGATTAATAACATCAGATACTGAGTGACGATCTAATTGTTCAATTTTACCTGCATGTAATCCTGCAAAACCATCGTAAATACCAAACACTTCGATATCGTGTGATAGACAAGTTCGAACTACTGCTCGTACTGCACAATTCATACCTGGCGCATCGCCACCACTTGTTAGAACACCAATTTTTTTAATCACAATTTACCTCAACCAATTACACTAATTGACAAATATTATAAAATTAAATTATGACAGTTTATGCATAATTTCAGATTACAATTATCGTCTATAAAATTAAAACTTTATTATTTTAACTCAAGTTAAATGCAGCTTTCTATAAGAAATATAGAAAGTAAATGACTAGACTGCATATCCACTTCATTAAAATAGCTATTATTTAATCACTGGTTTTTCATGTAAACAACCTATGACGCCTCGTTTAACAAGCATACAATAAGAGCCTGCTGTAGAATAACAATAATATTCATATTATGGTTAAAAAGCTATTTCTTTGCTGTTTTATTAATTTGGATCAGTTATCTTTTTTTATATTGTCACAAATTTGCAATAAATAAGCTTTAAGGTAACTGAAAATTAAAAAGGAGAATAAAATGAAAAGTAAAAAGAAAACATTAAGAAATAAGCATGTTTGGTTTTCAGTATGGAACCCAAAATCGAGCCAACTTAGTCCAAAATGTGATGCGGAATACCGCCCTATTCGCCAATCGACTCGTTAATAATCACCCTCTAACGGTTTATTAAAACCGTATTTTCATAGACTCTCATCAAATTCAAAAAATAAAAAAAGCAGGTAATTAACCTGCTTAAAATACTGTCAAAATCTATGGTTATACCAATCACACTAATTAACTTATCTTTTTGAGCAACAATCACCCCGTCCAATAAGTTTAATAAATGACATTAACCTAATTTGTCTGACGCGACTGCATATGATGGGTCTTCAATCACATTCATTTCAACCAGTACACCAGCCTTGTGCAATAACTTACGGCAGTCTTTGCTTAAATGGCGAATATGTAATTTTTTCCCTTCTTTTACATAACGTTCATTCAATACGCTAATTGCTTCAATTGCAGAATGATCAGCAACACGTGACTCAGCAAAATCAACAACAACATGTCGAGGATCATTCTGAACATCGAATAGCTCTAAAAAGTTACTTACTGAACCGAAGAATAATGGACCATTGATACTATAAGATTTTTCAGTCTTTTCTTTATTTTGATCAACTTTTGCGTGAATGTGTCGAGCATGTTCCCATGCAAATACTAATGCAGAAACAATCACACCGACAAATACAGCAATCGCAAGGTCGGTCACCACAGTCACCGCACTAACCAATACAATAACAAATGCATCTTTAACAGGAACATTACGCATCATCTTGAATGAAGCCCATTCAAATGTGCCTAATACAACGATAAACATAACACCTACTAAAGCCGCAAGCGGAACTATCTCAATTAAACCAGAAGCAAATAAAATAAAGGCAAGTAACGCTAAAGCAGCTGTAATACCCGATAGACGACCACGACCACCTGAATTAATGTTGATCATTGATTGGCCAATCATCGCACAACCACCCATACCGCCAAATACACCATTGATCATATTTGATGCACCTTGAGCAACACATTCTTTATTGGGACGACCACGTGTACCAGTCATTTCATCAACAACGGTCAATGTAAGTAGTGATTCAATTAAACCGACGGCCGCTAAAATAAGTGAATAAGGCAGAATTATCTGTAATGTTTCTAATGTAAACGGAACAGCAGGTAAAGCAAAAGTAGGTAAAGTACCCGCTATTGTTGCATTTTCATCACCGGTCATACTTTGTAGAAAATCTAAGACTGTACGCGTATCTAATGCAGGTACAAAATAAACTAATAAAGTAACCACTAAGATAGCCACTAAAGTAGACGGTACTGCATTAGTTAATTTTGGAAGAAAATGAATAATTGCCATGGTTAATGCAATGAGCCCTAGCATAATGTACATCGCTTCGCCTTGAAGCCAAGTTAGGTTGCCCGCCGCATCTTTAACTTTAAACTGGCCCAACTGCGCTAAGAAGATAATGATAGCTAAACCGTTCACAAAACCTATCATTACAGAGTGCGGAACCATACGGATGAATTTTCCGAGATGAAATGTACCAAATAGAACCTGCAATAAGCCAGCTAATAACACAGCTGCAAAAAGGTATTGAACACCATGCTCACTCACTAATGCAACCATTACGACAGCCATCGCACCCGTTGCGCCAGAGATCATACCTGGACGACCACCGAATATAGCAGTAACTAAACCCACCATAAATGCAGCGTATAAACCAATCATTGGTTCTACACCTGCAACGAAGGCAAAAGCCACCGCTTCAGGAACCAGTGCAAGTGCAACAGTTAAACCTGAAAGCACATCATTTTTAACACTGCTTTTATTAATTTGGGGGAATTCGAACACTACTGTAGTTCCTTTTTAAGACGTAAAATATAGGGCGCGCATTATATCGCCCATTAAGGCTAACAGCAAAAAAAACACGTTTTTAAATCAAATGAGAAATATCAGTTTGTAAGGTTAAAGATAAGTTTAAACCTCAATCTATGCAACAACCTTTATGAGCTCTTTGTTTTCATGGTGAATATCAATATAACGGCTTTGTTTCTTTTCTTTTAAATAATGTAAATCAACAATGACTAAACCATCGATACAATGATTAAAGTCAGGGTCAATATTAAAGTCAATAAACTGTACACCACCTTCATAACAGAGTCCTGTATATTGCTTATATAACGTGGGTACACTTACCCCCATATTATTCATCATTGCTTTCAGTTTCATAAAGTCTTTTGCATAATTGTCACCACTAAAATAAGTAAACAATTCACAGTCTAACGCTTCTGATGATGAATAAGCGTTTTTTGCAATGGCTAAATGTCCTTGGGCAGGAAAATACAATTGATAAAAGTAGACTAAAAACGCATGGGCTTTTTTCGGTAAAGAAGCACTTAACGAAACCGGACCAAATAAATAACGAACATCTTCATTCATCGCTAAATAAGCACCGATACCTTGCCATAAATAATCTAAACTACGTTTTCCCCAATAACGAGGCTGAACAAAACTTCGCCCAAGTTCAATACCTCTTTCAAAATAAGGTTGCATGTCCGCTTGGTAATTAAATAGTTGAGCGCTATATAAGGTATTGACACCTTGTTCAGATATTAAGCGAGAAGTGGTAGTAAACCGATATGCACCGACTAACTCTAATTGCGCCTCGTCCCATAAAATAATGTGCATATAATCAAAATCGAATCTATCTAAATCACGTTTTTCACCTGTGCCTTCCCCTACCGCTCTAAAGGTCACTTCCCTACATCGACCTAATTCTTTTAAAATCACACCATGCTCAGGCTTTTCTAATAAATAAATGCTTTTACCATCAGAGGTAATTCCTAATAACTGACACTGTTCGATGGCATGTTTCAATTCAACTCTAGCGACCGGACGAGCAATTACCGTTTCAGTTTTAAAGTAACTTTGTTGCCCTTTCGCAACGCGATAAACTTCTTTTTGTAATAAATTAACTTTGACCTTAATCGATAGTTGATTTTGGCCATAACTACTAAAAGGAATTAACTTACCAATACTAACTTGAATACTTTGCTCATTATGTTTGAACATCTCTTTCACTAATAACAAACCAGCTAACGGTTTATAAAACAATGAAGAAGCATAAAAGGTCCAAGAATTTCTGGCTTTAATATGGATAGGCAATATAGGCGCTTTGGCTCTCGAGGCTATTTTCAAAAAGCCTTTTTGCCATGTACAGTCCTTAATGCCTTTTGCAGTAAAGCGCGATACTTCACCAGCAGGGAAAATGATAACGGCACCGTCTACTGATAAAAATTTGTGAATATTAAGTAAGTCCTGCCTAGCCGTATTGCCAGACATATTATTCACGGGTAATAGCACATTATGTAGCGGCTTTATTTCCATCAATAACTCATTAGCCACCACTTTTACGTCACTTCTTAGCTTTTTAACTAAATGTAATAAGGCTAAACCATCTAATGTACCAATAGGATGGTTTGATACAATCACAACACGCCCTGTGACAGGAATACGTTCAATTTGCTTGTCTATGGTAGCAAAACTAAAATTAAAGTAATCGAGGGTCTTCTCGATTAAATCAAACCCTTTCAAATTAGGGTAGCGATCGGCAAATTGCACAAACTCTGTTTCATGTAATAGGTTTTTACACAATGAGCTTAATAACTTATGTTGTAATGAGTTTTCGACTAGCTGCGGAAAATACTTTTTAAATATCTGCTGGCTTGAAATCATTTTATGACCATCCTTTTATCCTGTTTAAAATAGAATAAGAACAATCGATGACAGCTAGGTTACAAGAATAAGACTTATTGATGACGCGTAAAAATCACACCGCATATGTCTCGATTATACTTTGATATCAAATAACCTCAGTTCAGGATAAGCAAAGCGATACAACACCGTTATTTCTGCATTAAATTATCTACCAATATCCCGTTATTGCTTCAACAATTCACCTTGAACTATACAAAACTAACGACACTGACTAGTAAAAATAGAACCTTATGATTTTAAATATAATGCCGCTTTCATTAACTAGAATTGAGGTTAAATAGGTAATGATGGGGTGATAAAGCTTGCTTTGAAGTGCAACAATTGAAATGGAAAAAAAGATAAACTGGGCATTAAATATTTATGGAAAAGGTTTGTAGAAAAGGTTTGTGGTATTTATTTTAAAACCCTTACATTGATTATTTATAAGGGCTTTAAATTTATTAACTATTTATAATTTTTTTTATTAAGCTAATTAGAAAATTCAGTTTCTACTTCCCATGCTTTTTGATGATATTGGTATAAAGCATTAGTACCAAGGAAGTTAATTTTAATTTTATCTTTATCAGCGTAAAAGTCTTTATTAAATACAAAAGCCCCCTTTAATAAAGGTAATGTTAGCCATTTAGTCGGCACCTCAACTTGATTAAATTGAGTTAAACGTTGTGATGGCTTTTGACCACTTTTACTCGCGATAGTCCAACCCCATTCACCAAAAGAAGGCACATTTTGGTGATATTGCTCAGTATTAAATCCAGCTTCTTGCAGTGTTTTACCTATCGAAATAAAAGCAGATTGTGCATGAAATGGTGAGGTAGATTGTACAACAATGACACCGTCTCCACTTAATAAATGCTTCAAACGATAATAAAAATTCACACTGTACACTTTGTTCAAATCCGGGTGACTAGGATCAGGTAAATCAACAATAATAGTATCAAAGCTTTGTTTATTAGCTAACAAACGATCTATCGCAATAAAAGCATCATCATTGATAACCTTCACACCTGGTTGATTGAAGCTATCTTGTGTTAAACGTTCAATTTTGTCACTAAGATGAGGTGGTAAAAACGTCTCTGGTGTTTTAAATAATGCAATCAAGTTAGGGTCTAAATCAATTAAAGTGACATGAGAAGGGTTCCATTTTTGCACTTCTCTTAATGCCAAACCATCACCTCCACCGATAATTAAAATATTATCGTGGCGAGCTGAAGCTTGCATGGCAGGATGGACTAAAAACTCATGATAAATATATTCATCAAGACTAGAGAACTGTAAACGTCCATTAATATAAAAATTATAAATAGGTTCATAACCACCACCTAACAAACGCTCTGTAAACACCAGGTTTTGATAAGGTGTTTGAGTTTGATAAACCACTTTATCTAGATATAACATGTTTTGCATTTGCTTTTGCCAATGCCCGCCAGATACAAAAATGAGTACAATAAAGACAGCGAGTACTAAGTGACCTATGATCAACTTTACTTTATGACGTAAATATTGTTTAAAGCGAACTAAAAAGATAAAACCAGCAATTAAGTTTAGTGACGCTGTTAATGCGGCTGCTTGGCTAATTTCAATGTTTAGCATAAACAGTACCCATATCGCGGCACCTACACCAGCACCTATATAATCGGCACCATAAATTGTCCCAGCATTATGTGCTAAATGATGGCCATATATGGTTTCACGAATACGCGCAATCAGCGGGATTTCCATACCAATTAAAAAGCCTAAAATAAAAGCAAACACATAAGGTAAGTTAATACTAAACCAGGTGATACTGGCTAAAAAATCCCCTTTCAGTAAAACATCATTGGGTATTTGGTAAGTATCAGCAATGATTTGCGGTAAGGTTTGACTAAATCCGATCACAGAAGCAATGAATAAAGTCGCACTACAACCGATTAATGCCACGGTTAACTCTAAAATGACAAAACCTTGAAAGGCATCTTTGATTTTTTTAGCAGCAAATGCCCCTAAGCCCATAGAGACAATCATAATACCAATAATGGCATAGATAACAGTTTCCACACTGCCTAAAATGCGTGCTGAATAATGAGAGAGAAGGTACTCATAAATTAAACCACAACAAGCTAATGTTGCCATGATTAAAATTAATAAAGCATCATCGATCACTAGTTTCATTTTTTTACTATTAAGTGAGTTTGATTGCATTGCTTATTATTCGCTTATAAAAAAAGCCATCTAATAGATGGCTTAATAGGTTAGGATGAAATGAGATTTTTTGAATTAAGACATCAAGCCCATCAATAACAATGCAATCGAGAATGATATTGCTAATTCAATTGTTGCAATACCCACATTTTGTTGATCTTCAACTTCTTCACGGCGATTAATCCCCCATAAAACAAGAAATTTAGCAACCGCTGTGAGTACCGTTAATAAAGCCATTAAGATAATACTAATAACAACCCATTGAGCAATACCATGCCATAATGCATTTGCATCAAAAATAATAAAGTAACTAGCTGCCGTTACTGACATAGCCGTGGAAATTAAGTAACCGCTGTAACGTAACGATAATGCAATGTGTTCATTAACTAATGCAGTTTGGAAAGAAATACCGTTATTTTTTGCATATTTCCATTCAAAAAGACGAGTAATAATGACTAACATAACTTGTGAAACAATCCATGCCGCGATCAAAGCAATAAAGGTATCGACAGTTAATCCATCAACCCACATAATGGCAGCACGTACAACAATCGCAGTTGCAATAACTGAAGCAGCATCAACCAGTGCAACAGCAATGTTACGATCTAAAATTAACTCTTGTTTATTAAAATCAGGTAACGCAAATTTGTCATGGATATAACGTCCTGCTTTAATTAAAATTAAACCCGCTAGACCGTAGCTAAGCATACCAATAAATTCAATTTGGTATGATCCAGCTAATTCACCTGTAATTGCACCACTTAATGCAATACCCATTGCTGCAACGCCACCAGCCATACTGATACCATAAGCAAAGTTATCTTTTTTTGCTAATTCATCTGCAGTATCAACTTTACCAATCATACCCATCGCATAACGAATACAACCTAATAATAAGATAGCAACAGCCATATCAATTGCTAAATAACCTATCAGCGATCCACTGAGATCTAACGTTTTGATTAATTCATTCATATTACTATCCTATTTACCGCGTCTAACGCCACGTGAAGTGGTCGATGTGCTATTTCTGAAACTACTCGATGATGCTTTCTGTTTAGAGTAACTGGATTTCCCTGAAAAACTTGGTGCACGTTGTGCCTGTTTGCTCGCAGTAGACATACTGCTAGCGCCAGTTTTAGATTTAGCATAAGGGCTATTGAACCCTCCTTTATTACCAAATTTTTTCTTCGTGCGTTGTGCTAAATCATCTTGAGATTTCTTTTGTTGCGGTGAAGTATAACGATTACGACCTACATCATTGTAGTAGCTATAGTCTCGACGAGAAGACCAACGGTCATAACCAATTTGACGAGGTGAAATGGCAGAGAATAAAGTATAAGCGGCGTACCATTGCCAAAATGAACCACCACTGCTGTTTGATTGCCATTGACCGTAACCAGGATTACCCACTAACTGACTACCAGCACCATTACTTTCAGCGCCATTTGCTTGTAAGCTTTGGGTTTTGCTAATCGCATTAACACGAGCCAATTCACCATCAGACATATCGGCAATAACATTGATAGGATCCGACAAAGCATCGCTATATAAGTTTGGGTCAGAAGCTTCAACTAACGTTTCACTTTCGTAAAGTTGTGCTTCGATATCGCCTAATACATCAGGTCTCGATTTTAAAGTCGATAAACGATCAGTTAACGAACGGTACATAGGGCCATTACGAGTCGCATCTTTAGACAACTCAGTTAACAATGGACTAAGATCAGGTTTTTCTTTGGCTAATAACGTTGCATATTGCTGCAAGATAATCGCATTACGAATACGATCGGTATCTAAGTTATTACCTAAGTTTTCAATTAAATAATCGGCTGTTTTAATATTTGCTTGCAGTCGATCTGCACGATCATCGCCACAGGCAATAAGCAACAAACTAAAACAACAGATAAGAAAAATGCGCATATGTTTTATGATTCCTTACTGTTAAGCGTTCTATCAGACAATACATTAATGACTCGTTGTAAGTCATCAGCTGTATCAACACCTGCCGGCGGTAATTCACAGGCAATATCAACATGTATTTTGTAACCATGCCACAATACACGTAATTGCTCTAATTTCTCTATCATTTCTAAAGGTGATACAGATAATTGTGCGTATTGTTTTAAAAAGCTAACACGGTAGGCATAAATGCCAATATGTCGTTGTAAATGTTGCAAATCAACATTTTTTGCTTGTTGGTTTTTTGCAGTAAAATTATCGCGATCCCAAGGAGTCGTCGCACGGCTAAAATATAAAGCGAGTTTATTTTTATCTGTAACGACTTTAACCGCATTAATATTAAATGCATCTTCTTGAACAGTGATAGGGGCACTTAACGTAGCAACGCTCGCTTGTTCGTTAGCAAATAGATTATTAGCGACTTGCTTTATTACACTTGGTGGAATTAAAGGTTCATCCCCCTGTACATTAACGATTATTTCATCGTCAGCAAATTGATAGATAGTACAAACTTCAGCCAATCTATCTGTGCCTGATTCATGATCTTTAGACGTTAAACAAACATCAATGTTATTTAAGTCCTTTAAAACGTCAACAATACGTTGATCATCAGTGGCTACAATGACTTGTTTAGCGCCGCTTTGTAATGCTTGCTCTGCAACACGTTCAATCATGGTTTTACCCAAAATATCAGCCAATGGTTTTGCTGGTAATCGAGTAGATTCGTATCGTGCTGGAATAACTACAATAAATGACATAACTATCTCTCGTCTGCACTCAGTTTACGTGCTTCCACTTGTAACAATGCAGGAATACCATCTCTCACAGGGTAAGCTAAATGGTCAAATTTACAGATCAGTTCATTATCAGCTTTATTATAAGCTAATTTACCTTTGCATATTGGGCAGGCAATGATATCCAATAGTTTAATATCTAACATTTTGATTCCTTAATCTGTTTTAATTTTTCTAGAAATGGTTGAGTAAATGTATCTGGGAGTTGTCCATCAATCGGTAAATACCACCAATTAGGTTGTGCAAAGCCGGTACATTTTACGGCATCTTTTTCTGTCATTAATAACGGTATTGTTGTTTCAAATTGCTTAAAATCATCTTCTGTATAAGCATGATGATCTGCAAATGCGATCTTTTTTTGTAATATGAAGTTTTGTTTTATGAGTGTATCAAAAAAGCGCGGAGGGTAACCTATTGCAGCACACGCATTCACTGGTTGAGTCGATTCAAGTGTTAATATATCAGCTTGACCATCGACTCTTTTACATTCTGACGGCAGTAATAACATAGTAAATTCACCAACATGGTTTTCACCATTATTGATAATATAATCTACTGTTTTTAAACGACTGACCGGCTCTCTAAGAGGCCCCATTGGCATAATATGTTGATTACCATAACGTCGTTTACCATCAACCACCACAATTTCAATATCGCGTTGTAATGCATAATGCTGAAGTCCATCATCGGTAATAATGACATCAACGTCACAATGTTCAGCTAAATAAGCAGCTGCATTGGAACGAACCGGATCAACTACGACAGGAATATTTAAACGTTTATAAATTAAAACAGGTTCATCACCTGCTTCTTTTCCAATGGTATCTTGCCCGACTAACAATGGATAAGTACCTGACTTTCCGCCATAACCACGGCTAACTACACCCGGTTTATAACCTTGTTTAATTAACAACTCACATAGACTAATTACAAATGGTGTTTTACCGTTACCACCCACTGAAATGTTGCCAACAACGACAACAGGTAACGGACTTTGATAGCTTTTTAACCACCCTTTTTTATAGGTATAACAACGTACAGCACTAATACATTGCATGACTAAAGCCAATGGGAATAACAACCACGCCCACCAGCGAGTTGATTGATACCAAAATGGCATTACAACTCTCCTGATGCTTGCATCTGGCTCAAGCTATGATAAATTTTTCCTTCAGCGATTAATTCAGCATGTGTGCCATGTTCAACGACTTGCCCTTGATCAATCACTAATATCTGGTCGGCATGTTCAATAGTGGATAAACGATGCGCAATCACAATTGATGTTCTATTTTTTTGTAACTCATCTAATGCAGCTTGAATATGACGTTCAGATTCTGTATCCAGTGCCGAAGTTGCTTCGTCTAAAATCAAAATAGGTGCATCGCGCAATAAAGCACGTGCAATCGCTAAACGTTGGCGCTGGCCGCCCGATAACATTGCCCCATTTTCGCCAATAATAGTGTTTAATCCTTCAGGAAACCCTTCAATAAATTCCATTGCATGTGCGGTGGTAGCTGCATCAATAATATCTTGTTCCGTAAACTTTCCTTCACTAGCATAAGCAATATTATTAGCGATAGTATCGTTAAATAAATGTACATTTTGCGACACAATGGCCACTTGGTTACGTAATGAACTTAAACGGTACTCTTCAATATTTTTACCATCTAATCTAATTTCACCTGAATCAATATCATAAAAACGTGTGAGTAAGTTCGCGATAGTTGATTTACCGCTGCCTGAACGCCCTACTAAGGCTATTGATTGACCTTCTTTTACTTCAAAACTCACTTTATTTAACGCTGGCTTTTCAGCAGTAGGATAAGTAAAAATAATATTATCGATACTAATATTACCTTTCACACGTTCAACTTCATATTCGCCGTCATCTTTCGCTTTTGTCATATCTAACATATCAAATAAACTATGACTGGCAGAAATACCTTTTTGAATTTCGTTATTCACTTGAGTAACGTTTTTAATGGGTTTCATCAATGCCAACATTGAACTAATAATAACCACAAAAGTGCCCGACGATAACGTGTCCATAATTTGAGGAAAAGTCGCTAAATAAAGAACAAAAGCTAACGCAAAAGAAGCAATGGTTTGTATTACAGGCACACTGATAGCATTTGCACTCGCCATTTTCATATTCTGTGTACGTACGGTATTACTAACTCGACGAAATTTTTCATTCTCAACTTTTTGCCCACCAAACATGAGTACTTCTTTATGGCCTTTGAGCATTTGTTCAGACGACGTTGTCACTAACCCCATTGCATTCTGTAAGTTTTTACTGATTTTTCTAAAACGCTTACTAACAATACTAATAGCAATACCAACAATAGGAGCAATCACAAAAAAGACTAATGATAATTGCCAACTTTGATAAAACATCAATAAAACTAAACCAATAACCGTTGCACCTTCACGAAATATTTTAACTAAAGCATTACTGGCTGCATTTGAGACTTGACTTGCGTCATAGGTTATTTTAGATAACAAATCACCCGTATTAGTTTTATCGAAGAAAGAGATCGGTAACAATATCAATTGTGCAAACAACTGACGCTGTAGCTTCATTACTACGTGTGTGCCTACCCAAGCCATACAATACGAACTTAAGAATGCAGATACACCTCGAAGGGCAATGATGATCACTACAAAATACGGCATCATTTCAAGTACAGAGGGATCTTTACCAGTAAAACCATTATCAATTAATGGCTTTAATGACCAAATAAGTGTCATATCAACCAGAGCATAGCCAATCATACCGACTATGCCGCCAAATAATGCGAGTTTAAATTCTTTCACATAACTAACTAAGCGCTTTAATACCGCCCAGCCGTTGTCTTTTTTATTTTTCATGAATACACCAAATAATAGATTTAGAATGCAAGATGGCGATGATACCAATAAGCAGCGAGATCTTCTCTATAAGTTTTTACTTCAATGTGCTGATTTTCCACATTAAAGCGAATAAATCCAGTATTTGCGGTTGTTAAATGCTCAACATTGAGTAATTGATAGCGCTCAACCACCGATAAAATGGGGAAATTCCATCGATTTTTGTAACCTGCAGAAAAAACGACCCATTGTGGTTCGACTTGTTGAATAAAAGCCTGACTGGAGGATGTTTTACTACCGTGATGAGGCGCAATTAAAATATCAGCCTGTAACTCCGATTTATTTTTATATTGACTGACATCTTCATTCACCAACTTTTGCTCTACCACTTTACTAATATCTCCCGTAAGTAAAACACTTTTATGACCATCACTGATTTTTATTACGCAGGAATTATCATTGTTATTTTTACCCACCTTCGAAGGAGAAAGAACCTTCAACGTTAGTTTGCCTAGTCTAAAAGATTGCCCTGCTAAACATTGTTTGTATTTTTGGGAATCCCCTTCATTTATTATTCGTTCATTATTCATTAATACGGCTTCACCAACGTAGGTCTCTTTTATATGTAGTTTCTGCTGTATTGCGAACATTCCTCCTGCATGATCATTATCACTGTGGCTAACAAATAAATAATCTAACTCATTTATTCCACGTGCATTCAAATAAGGCAAAATAGTTGAATTAGCAACAGCATAATCAGAGGAATAGCTTGGTCCAGTGTCAAACAATAAAACTTCCCCTTCACTTTTAACTAATATCGCTAGGCCTTGTCCAACATCAAACACCTCAACCTGCCATGTATGTTTTTCATTCCATGCAAATTCCGCCATTCTAAGAATAATAAAGCCAACGTAAGTAAAGGTAACAAGAACTAATAGCATAGGCTTAATAATAAAAAATCGTTTTAATAAAAATAAAAAACACAATAATAAAATAAACAACCCAACACTTAATATTAGCGAAATAGTGAAATCTGAAATCGATAAGTAACCCACCGTGAATTGACTTGCATAGGTTAAGAAATTTTCTAATAAATAGTTACTCACATTTAATAACCACCTACCCAAAGGTTCAATAATCACCAACATCAAACTGCCTAATAAAGTAAGTGGAATAATCAACCAAGAGAAAAGCGGAATAGCAATTAAATTAATGAACAAAGAAAAAAGACTAATCGCTGAAAAATTAACAAGTTGAATGGGTAACATAAACAAGGTTAATACAAGCTGTAACAAAACTAATCCTTTAATAAATGTCATCGTACTTTGTAGAATTACTTTCCACCAAGGTACCTCTTGGTTGTTTATTTTATCCGTTCGATGCATTACCCAAATGAAGGCAAGAATGCTACTCATCGCAACAAATGAAAGCCATAAACTACTACTTAAAATAGCTAAAGGATCGAACAACAACATTAACCAAAAACACAGTACTAATAGATCTAACAAACTGACTTTTCGCTTGCTAGATAACATCAACACACCTAAAAACAACATGAGTAATGCACGCTGAGTGGGTAAGGAAAAGCCCGATATATAGCCGTAACCAATGCAAACAAAGAACCCCAGCCCATTAACTAAACGCCAGGAAAACCAGCCTAAACGTCTGCCCGGTAATAACCTTTTCAATAACCCATTGAATATTACAAAAGAGAAAACAAACAACAAACCAATGTGTAACCCAGATATCGCAAACAAATGGGCAATACCTAGTTCTTTAATTGTATTTTTATCAGTCATACTCATTAAACTTTTTTCCGCAAAAATAAGTGCAACAAGCGATCCTTGTTGTGACATAGAATCAGTCACTTGTAATACTTTTTGATATAATTTAGCGCGTAATGATATGTCGGGATTTATTACGTTAAGATGCTCTTTAATACTGGCAATATAAGCAATGTGTTGTGAATAACGCCATTTTTGTCGATCAAAACCAGAGGGGTTTGCATTTCCTTGTAATGCTTTTAATCTCACTTTAAATTGGTGTACTTGCCCTGCTTGCACTTGCAAAGAAGGTCTAAACCAACGCATCTCAATTAATGGACAGAAATCACAAGTTTGATCATTGAATGCAGTAATGCGTGCAACAAAATAACCACTATTTTTTGTATTGATTAATGATTTAATATGCACTGTTATGTTATTGTCTTTAGCAGCAAGTGCACCCGGTATAAAATTAACAGATAATTTATGATTATTATTATTTAATAAATATTTGTTTTGAGCGATACTACTCGGATTCACGAGTACTACAGACCCTCCTAAGAAAGTCATGTATACGAAGGAACTGAAATACAGTGCAGTTAATGGAATAACGGTTAAATATCGCCATCTTGGCCAGCACATGAAAACAAAAATAACCAACGCACAACTAAGCATGCCACTAGCATCTAATAACTGTGGCCAATAAAGTGTGGTAATAAAAGTAACAATAGACAACCATATTGTTATGCGCATTTTTTCCCGTTTGAGTAGATAAAGCTTAATTATATGCCAAAAAAATTTATTAAACGTTTTACCCCTAATCCAGAGAAATTAAAAGCTCACCCGCATTTAAAACATTTTGGGTCTAAATTACTAAACCCTAATCTATGGCACTTAAATAGACGAGGCGCAGCTGGTGCAGTAGCTGTGGGTTTATTTTGTGCTTGGATGCCTATGCCATTTCAAATGGTATTAGCAGCATTTTTAGCTATGTTTTTTTCTGTTAATCTTCCGATATCAGTGGCACTCGTATGGATTTCCAACCCGATTACTATGCCTCCATTATTCTATGGAGCTTACCGGTTAGGTGCTTTTGTTCTTCAAGAACCACTATTAGATTTCCATTTTAAACTTTCATACCACTGGATAGTCAATGCATTTGAAACCATTGCTCCACCCTTGTTTGTTGGTTGTTTGATCATTGGTAGCCTTTGTGCCTTTTTAGGTTATTGGGGAGCGATGTTATTTTGGCGTTATAGCTCAATTCAAAAATGGAAAAAGCGTAAATATTATAAAAAGCGCTAATAACTCTAGAGCAACATCAACAAAATAGACAAAGAATAGATAGAAAATAGATAAATAATTCGAATTTAAACAGGATTTACTTTACCCTGTTGATAGTAAAACCAATTTCATTCAATGTGTGAAAGTGTCGCTCATTGTTAATAACACTATTTGATAATATGGATATTTCATGAAAATACGTCAACAACTCATATCAGCATTAGTATTAAGTACTTTTTCAATACCGGTATTGGCCGAAAGATTAGTTAGCGCAGAACCGTATAGTAATGATTATGTCACTGTTACTGGTTTTTTGGGTTCACGTTTAGACATCGATTTTGATGATGGAACTGGTGAAAATGATCCGGGTGATGGTCTTCATTTTTCACAAGCAATTGCATTAAATTGGAATTACAAAGAAAACTCAGAAGGTGAATTACTGTTTTCTAATAGTTTACGTACCGATGGCGATCAAGATATCTATGTTCAATATTTACATGTAGGTGGACGTATTTTGTTTACTAATACAACACCATTTTCAACGAGTATTGCATTAGGACTGGGTGGCACTTATATTAATCCTGAAGGTAATAAATACGAATCTAATCTTGCTTTTTCAGCTAGTATGGCAGCAGGTATTCGTTACCAATTCACAGATCAACTCGCTTTACGTAGTGATTTAAGAGTATATGCAACTTTACTACGTGAAGGACATAGTGAATCTTTCTGTAGTGGTGATGACTGTTCTGATGGTTACTTAATAGAAGGCGAAATCTTAACAGGTATAGAATACAAATTCTAAGCTTAGAGTTAGTTCCTAATTCACTAAAAAGCTAAATAAACCTTTTGCATTATTAAATATAAGTCATTTGTTAAGACTTAAAATGTAAAAGGTTTCATACAATATACCTCACTCGTATCTCCTTCTGCTGATTTAACTTCTACAATCAATTTATTTAATACGCTTTTTATAACCTTTCTTAGCTCAACCAGTGCCACTCATTACTTTAATCTATTCAGTTTAAATTATGTCAGACTTAATCAAACTCCTCTTCTACTTTGAACTATTTTTAAGAAAAAACTATTTAATAATAATACCAATTACGTTAAGTATGTGATCTAAATTTGGCGTAGAAAAAACAATTCAATTCGAGACACAAATTGAAGTAAATGGTTGCCTCCTTTACAACATTTACAACAAATAAGTGAGTTGTTTTAGCAAGTAAAATAGATCAGCTATTTATCGGAGTTGGTATAAAGATTGTCGATCAAAAAAGCCTTTCTAACAGTATTAGAAAGGCTTAAAAAGGCAGACTCTATAAGCGAATATAGAGTCTGTTTATAAAGTCATTTATTGAGCTAAAGCTTTAGTCACTTTTTCGTATAAATCAACGGCCAAATCAGGCAGTGCTAATAAACGATTTAACTCAGCTTTGATCAATTTAATACGCACCTGATCTAAGTTTTTAAATTGAATTAACGGTGTTATTAAACGTGAAGCCACTTGTGGGTTTTGGCTATTCAATTTGATTAATTGATCAGTAAGGAAAGCATAACCACTTCCATCAACATGATGGAAACGGTAAGTATTTGTCTGAGCAAACGCCCCTACTAATGAACGCAAACGATTAGGATTATTAAAATCAAAACTACGATGATTAAATAATGCGTCAATGTTATCTAACACATTATCAGAAGGCATACTAGCTTGTAACACAAACCACTTATCCATCACTAACCCATTTTCAAACCATTTATCATCAAAAGCTTGCATCACAGCAGCACGACAAGGTAATAAACCACTGTTTGCAGCATTTAAAGCACCAAGATAATCCGTCATGTTATTACATGATGCAATCTGTGCTAATACGTACTCATCAGCAACTTTTTTATCAACACGAGCAATGAATGATAATGCACTGTTTTTTAGTTTACGTTTAGCAATATCATCGATATTTGGTTGATAAGCTTTAAGTTGGTTATGGCGTAAATAAGTATCAACAAATAATTCATGTAATTTGGTCGCAATTTCTTTTAACATAAAATCACGCGCATTATGAATAGCATCAATATCGACTTGTTCAAATAATTCACGAGCACCATTTTCACTAGTGAAAGCAAACATATCAGCCACTAAAGATGGGTCTAATGTTTCGCTGACTAATACTGACTTAAAACCATCAATGAAAATCTCTGGTAATGATAATGCCCCGCCACTTTGCAATGCTTTTACATTCTTAACTAAATATTTGTTAAATAGCGTTTGCCCTGCATCCCAACGAGAAAACTCATCGCTAGCAAAACTCATAATATCTAACAGTTGCTCATCAGTGTACGCATATTGGTATTTTACAGGAGCAGAGAAACCACGGAATAAACAAGGTACTGGTTTACTTAAGATATGCTTGAACACAAAGGTTTGTTCTTTTTGCGTTAAACTTAGGACGCGATTCTTTTTGCCTTCTAATAACTCAAGTGAATTACCATTACTGTCTAACAGTTCGATATCAATAGGGATATGCAACGGTAATTTTTTCTTTTGGTCAGCCGTTGGTAAGGTTTTTTGTTTAAAGGTAATTTGATAAGTTTGATTAACACTGTCGTAATGGTCGGTTACAAATACCTGCGGAGTGCCCGACTGAGAATACCAACGTTTAAATAACGTTAAATCGATTTCACTTGCATCTTGCATCGCAGCGACAAAGTCGTCACACGTCACAGCTTGTCCATCATGGCGCTGTACATAAAGTTGCATGCCTTTCTGAAACTTCTCTTCACCTAGTAAAGTATGCAACATTCGAATAACTTCAGATCCTTTTTCATACACGGTTAAGGTATAGAAGTTGTTCATTTCCATCACACTTTCAGGACGAATAGGATGTGACATTGGACCCGCATCTTCAGCAAACTGGTGATCACGCATGGTCATCACATTAGCGATACGGTTAACGCTACGACTCCCTAAATCTGAGCTAAACTCTTGATCACGGAATACCGTTAACCCTTCTTTCAAGCTTAACTGGAACCAATCACGACAAGTAATACGGTTACCGGTCCAGTTATGGAAGTATTCATGTCCAATAACCGCTTCCACACCTAAGTAATCTTGGTCTGTTGCACTTTGTTGATTCGCTAATACAAATTTAGAGTTAAAGACATTTAAGCCTTTATTTTCCATTGCGCCCATATTGAAGAAATCAACAGCCACAATCATATAAATATCTAAATCATATTCTAAATTAAAACGTTCTTCGTCCCACTGCATTGATTTTTTAAGAGAAAGCATCGCATGCTGTGTTTTATCTAAGTTACCTTTATCAACAAAAATCGCTAACTTAACATCACGCCCGCTTTTAGTAATAAAATTGTCTTCTACTAAATCAAAGTCACCAGCGACTAACGCAAATAAATAAGCAGGTTTAGGGAAAGGATCAACCCAGCTTACAAAATGTCGACCCGCGTCTAGATCGCCTTGATCCACTTGGTTACCATTAGATAATAAATAAGGGTAAAGCGTTTTATCTGCAATCACTTTAGTACTGAATTTAGCCAGTACATCAGGACGATCAAGATAGTAAGTGATGCGACGAAAACCTTCCGCTTCACATTGTGTACAGAATGCATCACCAGACTTATATAAACCTTCAAATGCATGGTTTTTAGCAGGATCAATTTCAGTATTAATTTCTAATTTGAATGAAGTAGGCAAATGGTTAATAACTATTCCGTCTTTCACTAATTCAAAGTCAGTGTAATCAACATCATCAACTAAAATAGACACTAAATTTAATGCTTCACCAAACAAGAATAATGGAGTGACTTCTTTGCTAACTCGCTGTACTTGAGAAATAGCTTGTACTTTTGTTTGATGGTCAAACAAGTCAAACTCAAGATCAATGGTTGAAATCGTATAATCTGATGGGCGGTAATCGCTAAGGTGTTTTTCTTGTGGATTTCTTTCAATAACTTCTTCTACGAGAGAGTCTGAATTGCTCATTATTTTTGCACTCTTAAATCAGGAAAATTAATACTGTTAATATACAAGAAGGCTCAATAATTACTAAGCCTTATTTGCATAAAACCTCGACACTTATTGATATTAACAATAATTTTTTAATGTCATGAGTTTTACAACATGATCATTATTATCGTTGTGGTTACGGTGATGGTGTAGAACATATTTATTATTACAATGATGACCATAACTATCGTTATTGTTCTTTGAATATCAGACTGATGGCATTTTTTTTAGTTCCATGTGCATATTGATAATTCCCTCTTCAATATCTCGTTCAATACTAAAACCTAGTTTCTTGGCTAACATCGCCATGCCCGTATTACTAAGCATAGTCATGCCAGCAAGGTATTGAGTGCCTTTATTTTTCTGATAGCTTATTAGCTTTTTCAACAAAATAGATCCTAACCCAAGCCCTTGTAACTCTGCACTCACTATCATGCCAAATTCAGCTTCTATATTATCCGGATCGGTCGATGCACGAATAATAGCTAATATTTCTTGTTCTTCATTTTGTTGATCAATTCGTATCGCAATAAAGGCCATTTCTCGCTCGTAATCTATTTGCGTTAACATCGCCATCTCTTCGTGTGTCATTGACCCACGCTGGGAAAAATAACGTTTATATCGATCTTCTTTGCTTAAGCCATTATCAAAAACATGATGCCTTGCTTCATCTTCTGCAATAATCGGACGTAGTAATATCCTAATACCGTTTTTTAATGTGACTTTTTCTTCTAATTGCTTTGGGTATGGACTAATAGCAAAACGGCAAGGTAAATTTAAATCACTTGGAATCAATGTCACTTGGCTATCAACAATCGTGACATCTTTACCGGAAACTAACACTGGATTTAAATCTAAATCATTAATTTGTGGGTTATCTAATAACATTTGTGACAGTTGCGTCAGCATCAAACACACGGCTTGCATATCAAAGTCTTTGGCATGTTGTTTAACCTTGATTTTTTTATCTTTAATACCTTGAATTACAAGGTATCTTGCTAATGCCATATTAAGAGGCGGCAAAGCGACGACAGCATTTTCTAACGTAGTTTGTAAGTCTCTTCCATCACTGTCTTGAGAAATCGCAATAACAGGGCCAAAAATAGCATCTTGCTTAATCATCACTCGTAATTCTAAGGCCAATCCTGAAGCGACCATTTTCTGCAACGTAAAGCCTGTTAATTCAGCATCAGGTAATGCAGCTTTAACTCGATCGGTGATTGACTTTAATGCTGAGTCCAGTTCACGAGCATTATTGATGTTCAACATCACACCGTGCACTTGAGATTTAAATTGAATATTGGGCGAGTTGATTTTAACGGCTAATGGATAGCCAATGATCTTAGCTTTTTCAATCGCTTCGCTAATATCTAAAGCAATATGGGTATCAATCGTATTGAGGTGGTAAGCATCTAATAAAGGTTTAGTGCAGTAAGTACTTAACTTAACTGATTTATCTAACTCAAAATCACCGCGTTCTATGAGATTTTGTTGAATATACTCGGCAGCGGCTTGCGCATCATAAACAAGATGGTCAGGTAAACTAGTTGGCGTTTCCATTAATAATTTTTTATTACGGCGATATTGAACCAAATGCATAAAAGCCGTGATCGCGCCATTGGGGGTTCTAAACGTTGGAATTTTAGCATTGGCAAAGATGTGTCTTGCTGGTCTAGCCGCTGCTTCACCGGTCCAATTGGTTAAGATATTAATTTGTTTACGTTTAGGGTGCTTATTAATAGCATCGACAATCGCTTGCGCCGTTTCTTCACTGTCTGATAACGCAGAAGGTGAATGCATTATTAAGACAGCATCCACTTTATCGCTGTCCATCAAGTGTGTTAAAGCAGTCGCGTAGCGTTTCGGATCAGCATCTCCAATCATATCAATAGGATTATTATGCGACCAGTTACTGGGTAAACAAGCGTTAAGTTTATCCATTAAAGGTTCATCTAATTCAGCTAATCGTCCTCCTTCTTCTACTAAATTATCAACGGCTAAAATACCTAAACCGCCACCATTACTGATGATTACGAGGCGTTCTCCGTGTAAATAATTTGAATAAGCTAAGGTTTCTACTGCAGCAAACAGTTTATGAAAATCATGTACTCTCAACATACCGGCACGTTTGAATGCAGCATCATAAACACTATCATGACCATAGGCGCCACGCGTATGTAAGGCAGCCGCTTTTGCTCCTAATACAGAACTACCTGATTTAATCACCAATACAGTTTTATGCTGTGAAATGGCACGTGCCGCAGATAAAAATTCACGAGCATTATCAATATTATCGATATATAACAAAATGGACTGTGTTTTAGAGTCACGCGCTAAATAATCTAACAACTCTGCAAAAGAGATATCTTGTGCATCACCTAATGAAACAAAAGCAGAAAAACCAATGCCTTTACTCGTTGCCCAATCCAATACCGTCGTACACACTGCAGCAGATTGAGAAATAAAAGCGATATTGCCAGGTAACGCATTGCAATGAGCCAAACTTGCATTAACTAAATTATGAGGATTGATAATACCTAAACTGCTCATCCCTAATAGACGAATTTTATTGGCAGCTGCAATGTCATAAATACTTTTTGAGATTACCGGATCACTTTCAGTGGTAACAATAATCGCAGCAGCACAACCTTTTTCAGCAAGCGCAATAAGTATCTCTGGAATACGGAACTCGTTAGTACAAATAACCGCTAAATCAGGCACAATTGGTAAATCATTAACCTGTTTATAAGCAAGTACACCATGTACAGAAGTGTACTTAGGTGTGACCGGCATTATAGGGCCATTAAACCCAGCAGCTAGTAAGTTATTCATGACTAAATAACCGGCACGTTTTATATTCACCGAAGCGCCAATAACGGCGATCGATTGAGGATTAAAAAAGTGTTTAAGTAGCTGCAAACTCATAACAAATTCACCTAATATTATCAAAAATAAAGAGTATCAAGTCTACTCTTTAAAATGAATTCTGCTTTGTTTTTTAAAGAAAATAAGAGGCCTATCATTTAATATTATTTACGAATTCAATTGCACCCTGTTAACGCGCGACATACACTCCATAATTTTTCCTTTAGTGGAGTTAGCAGTGCCTTTTTTTATTGAATCTAAAAAAATCATCAAGCTCAGTGTTCCTTTATTTATTGCCCAGTTTGCACAAACTGCAATGGGTTTTGTTGATACTGTCATGGCAGGTGGAGTGAGTTCTACTGATATGGCTGCAGTTGCAATCGCATCAAGTATTTGGTTACCCTGTATTCTTTTTGGCGTGGGTGTTTTAATGGCTGTTGTGCCACTAACTGCACAAGCACATGGCGCCAATGAACTAGAACAAATTCCTAAAACAGGCCAGCAAGGTCTGTATCTTGCCTTATTGCTGTCTATACCGATTGGTGTGATCTTATTTAATGCCGGCATGTTAATGAAATTGATGGATATAGAAGAGTTACTTGCATTGATCACAGTAAAATACCTATATGCCATGATCTTTGCCATTCCAGCGTTCTTATTGTTTCAAGCGTTACGTAACTATATTGAAGGTCTATCACTGACTAAACCAGCAATGGTGATTGGCTTTTTAGGGCTACTAGTTAACATTCCATTAAACTGGATGTTTGTATATGGTGAATGGGGAGCACCAGCAATGGGTGGTGCGGGTTGTGGCGTTGCAACTGCCATTGTTTATTGGTTAATGAGCATGGCATTAGCCGGATATGTTTATTACACAAAGAAACTAAGACATTACCCACTGTTTATCAATTTTACTAAACCTGACATGAAGCATATATTATCCATCAGTAAATTGGGGTTACCTGTTGCTGTTGCAATGTTTTTTGAGGTCACTATTTTTGCAGCTATTGCAATATTAGTCGCTCCATTAGGGGCGAATGTTGTTGCATCACATCAAATTGCAATTAACTTCTCTTCAATGATTTTTATGTTACCAATGAGTATCGCTAATGCCGTCAGTATTAGAGTAGGTTTCAACTTAGGCAATAAAAGCGATAATGGTGCAAAACAAGCCAGTTATGCGGGTTTTGCTATTGGTTTAGGCGCATCCATTATCACCGCCCTTTCCACGGTAATCTTTAAAGAGCAGATTGCCTTGTTATATTCCGATCACAAAGAAGTCATTGACCTCGCAATAACCTTAATTCTTTTATCTGCTATTTATCAATGTGTTGATGCAATACAAGTCGTTGCAGCTGGGGCTTTACGTGGTTATAAAGAAATGAATGCTATTTTTACCCGTACTTTCATCTCTTATTGGATTGTAGGTTTACCACTAGGTTATGTATTAGGAATGACTGATTTATTAACTGAACCTTTAGGCGCAGTAGGTTTTTGGATAGGCATTACGGTCGGATTAACCGTTGCTGCAATCTTATTAGGTCAACGACTTTATGTGATACAAAAAATACGTTTTGCATAATGAGTATTAGCTAAAGTATTCTTTGCCTACTACTTTACATTTAGTATTTAGTATTTTATTTGGCACTCAGAATAAAACCAATAAAGGCGTTGATTAGAGGCTCTCTATTCAACGCCTTTTTACTTTTTGTCTATTATATTTTTGTCTATTATATTTTTGTATTTTGTCGTCACTGACATTTTATATAGTGATTACCATTTACCAGTAATAGTTAAAGAAATACCTTTACAAAAAAATAAGCATAGAAGTAAAAAACTCGCGAGAATAATACCAATAAAATACAGCATTGATGTCATATTGATGATATTTTTCAAACTAGAAAACCAGCTTAATTGTAATATTTGATTAAGCATCATTAATGATAAACACAGCACAATAAATATAATAAACCCAACCCAAGCCCCTTTTAAATCTTCTTTAGAAGGAGATAAATGCAAACTAATAGCGGCACATAAATAGGCCCATATAGCGACTTTAACTGGCGACAGAATATAGGCATTTTCGATAAAATGAATGATCTGATTATTCAGTGTAGTAAGCTGTGATAACTGTACCGTTGCTAAGTCATTAAAAGCAGAAAATTGTAATAAATGAAACAAATTAACCGCATCATCTATCAACAGCCAAGTTACTAAATAGAGACCTAATAAACCACCAAATAAAGGCGCAATACCAATAAAGAAGTTACCCATTACCTGCCATAAATTACGGTTATTATAAGAATGAGTCACATAGCCTAAGGTGCCACGTTTATCAGGATTGAATAACACAACCCGTTGGATTTTATGGCCAAACACAAAGCAGAATAATGCATGAGACAGTTCATGAATAGGCGTGCCTATCCATGCACTTATGTAGATAGCCTTACCACCCAACATCTTAGCAGATAATAAAAAGACTAATCGCTGTAAAACAAACAATGTCAAAATCAATATTAAAAACAATGCAATGTGATTACTCAATACCGTTAGCTGTTCGATTAGCCAACTCCCCCATTTTTCAGATGAATTTGGCGCTTGAGATAAAGCTACTTTAAGCTCTTCAATTAAATTATTAAAATCCATATTGACCTATATTTATTTTTAATATGTTAACTTACATCTTATTCACTTAGCTTAGACATTAATTGCTTTTATTCTTGCGACTAAAAAGTCGATAGCAGCTTTTAGTTTAGGTACTTGATAATGTTGTTTTTGGTACAATAAAAACAACCCGAGATTAGGATTTTGAGTAACCGTTAATCTAGGCTTAATATCTAACTCAACTAACTGCCCTGTTGCTAAGTAAGCACTTAATGCCCAACGAGGCATCATTAAAATCCCCTTACCTGCAATGGCTTTTTGCAATAACCAATCACCATTATTGGACATTAAATAAGGTTCAGCAGAGACATCGCGCCACTGCCCTTTTATTTCACATAACCAAGGTGTAGGTCCGATCGGGGTATTAAAGTATAAACCTTTATGTTCCTTTAAATGTAATGCATCCGTTGGGTAACCAAACTCTTTTAAATAACAGGTTGCGGCCACAGGAATGAAATTATTATCCATTAATTTAATCGCGACCACTCGTTCATCAGGCGCATACCCACCTCTAATAGCGAGATCGACTTCATCTCTACCGAGTGTTGTTAGCTCATCACTTAATGTCACATTTAGGGTAATTTGAGGATATAAAGTAGAAAACTCATCTAATAAAGGTAATAAAATTTGCTCACCAAAACCTACCGTTGAACTAATTTTTAATATACCCATTGGTGTTGTTTGATATGAACGAACTGATTCGTCAGTTACTTCTAATGTTTTAATAATTTCACTAACTTGTTGGTAATAACTTTTTCCGATCTCAGTTAAAGTCAGTACACGTGTTGTTCTTTTTAATAATGTAGCCCCTAAGCTCTTCTCTAAATCTGCAACGCGTCTAGACAATGATGAAGGGGGCACAGAAAATACAGCGGCAGCTTTAGTAAAACTACCTGTTTCAACAACTTGAACAAAGTATTTAAGCGCACGTAACTGATCCATATTAATCCTTGGTGAGTAATCTTATTACTGATTTATTATTGTCTTTATAACAATAAAGATTAGCGAATTAGGCAATATATCTTACCTTATAAAATCGGCATAATGGTTTTATCGATTTCAACCAACATTCATTTAATCAGTGTTGGGTTAAACAAGAGGAACAAGCAATGACAACATTTACTGCAATAAATCTAGTTAAACACCACACAGGTGGCCATGTCGACAATTCGATGTTTAACATTGTTGAAAAAGAAATTCCAAATATAGAACCAGGACAAATACTGGTCAAACAAAATTATATGTCTTTAGATCCAGCGATGTTCGGTTGGATGACGCCAGATACCAATAGTTACATCCCGCCAGTTGAGTTAGGTGATGTTATGCGTAGTTCTGGTATTGGTGAAGTGACTGTCAGTAATCATCCAGATTTTGCTGTTGGCGATAGAGTCATGGGGATGATGGGATGGCAACAATATTATGTAGGCGATGGCAAAGGGCTCAATAAAGTAACCGCCCCATTAGATGATGAAAGTATTTTATCCGTATTCGCATTACCTGGTTTAACTGCTACCCAAGGGTTATTTAATGTTGGTAAACCACAAAAAGGTGAAACCTTAATTGTCACTGGCGCAGCAGGTTCGGTTGGTTCTATTGTGGGGCAATTAGCAAAAGCAGAAGGTTTACGTGTTATTGGTGTGGTTGGTAGCCAAGAGAAAGCAGATTGGATCGTTAACGAACTTGGTTTTGATGCGGCAATCAATTATAAAAGTGACGATCTTGATGAACAATTAGCTATTGCAGCGCCCGACGGTATCGACGTTTTCTTTGAAAATACTGGCGGTCCAATTCAAAGCTTAATCATAGATCGTATGAATGCTCATGGTAGAGCCGTAGTCTGTGGTTTGATTTCAGATTATCACAGCGATGTGCCTGCTCCAGGTCCAAGCTGGTTAAACGTTATCAAACGTCGAATCACTATCCAAGGTTTTACAATGCCAGACCACTTCCATAAAGTACCAGAGCTATTAGAAAAACTAACACCTTACGTGATGGCAGGCCAAATTAAACACCGCTCGCATATACTTGAAGGTTTAGAATCAGCGATTGATGGCTTGAATTTATTCTCTACAGGCGCAAATAAAGGTAAATTGATTGTTAAACTATTTGATGATGAAAAATAATACCGAATAGTAATTACCTATTACCAGTTACTATATTTAAGGCTATACAGACGCTTGTATAGCCTTTTTTTTGTACCCTGACTATGTGAGAATATGAGGTTGAATCGAAGGTTGAATGTAAAGATTAACTTAAACTTCATTTCGCTATATATGTCTCCCTCAAGTTCCTTTATTGAATAAAGTTAAATTAAAACCTTGAAAATTTCACTGACAAGATTAGACTATTTAATAACTAACCGACTGTTTAGATAACATTAGACAACACTATTTAGGTGTAAGCCATGGCCCGTAAAAAAAATTATGAAGATAATGATGTAATTGAAAAAGCGACCGAGCTTTTCTGGCGTAATGGCTACGAGAATACATCGATGAGTCTTTTAGAATCGACAATGGGCATTAATAAATTCTCTATCTACTCTAGCTTCGGCAGTAAACAAGGTGTCTTTTTACAAAGTTTAAGATGCTACCGAAATAAGCTGTCACCTGTTGTAATAAAACTCAAGCATAGCAACAATGGTCGCGCAGCAATCAAACAGTATTTTTATGATTGTCTCGCAACGTATACAGATGCAATATGCAGTAAAGGTTGCTTAATGAGCAATACTCGAACTGAGCTTAGCGGTCATGTCAATGGCGAAACAAACGCAGAAATATTGAATGAGATAGATTCTTTTGTTCAATATCAAAAACAACTTTTCATTGATAAATTAATTTTCGATGGGGAAGATACAATTTCAGCCACCAAAAAAGCGAATTACCTGATCATTGCTAAACAAGCTATATCTGGCGCTTCTAAAGTGCATTCATTACATGAAATTAACGACTTTATCGATATTACTTTCAGTTCGATCTAATCGATTAATAAAATAGCGTCTAAAGCCACACCTTATTTCTAACCATTCGTTTAGAAATAAGAAGATTTAGACTTTATTTGAAAGGCTCTTAAAACCTAGAGCTATTATCACTTATAAATTTTAACCATTTTACTTATATAGCGAATAAATCGATGACGGATAAATTAGTAACTAACACGGTAATATTTTTGTTTGGATCGCTATTGTTTTTAGCAAATGGTGACAACTATGCAGCAGCGCCATTAATCGTTAATATAGCAGAAGATTTAGACTTTTCAGTTAATGCAGCGGCATCCTCTGTTACCGCCTATATGCTAGCATTTGGTGTATTTACTATCTTATTCGGCCCTCTATCTGACCGCTATGGCAAAGTATTCATTATCCATATATCGACCATGGGAACTGCAATCTTTAGTATCTTAGGTGCACTCGCCTATGACTTGCCTTCACTTATCTTTTTCAGGGCCGTCAATGGTGCTTTTGCCGCAGGTTTATTACCAGTGGTACTCGCTTATTTAGGCCAAGCCACTAGCGATAGTGAACGACCGCAAGTTCTGACTAAAATAATGTCCTATGGTTTCTTAGGAACCTCTACAGCAACACTCATAGGGGGTACTATTGCTCACCTTGGTTCTTGGAAGTTAGTTTATTTATCCTATGGCGTAATGGAATTAATTTTAGCCATAGTGATGATAAAGATGATTAAAAGGGATGAACCCGTTAGTGATAAAATTAATATCCTTTCCACCTATAAAAAAGTGTTAAGTCACAAAGGTGTGCTTTCATTACTGCCTTTATTTCTATTAATGGGTTTTACCGTGTTTGGTATTTTCACTTACACTGGGAAATTAATAACAGAACGATTTGGCTATGACATTTTTATTGTCGGCGCAATGCTATCGCCTTTTGGCCTTGGCATTATTGTTGCTGGCAAAGCGATGCCAAAACTCAGAAATAGATTACAACAATACTATATGCCTTTTAATGGAACCTTAATTGCACTAGCGTTACTAGGATTATCTGCAACCAACAATCCTGTTCTGTTTTGCTTCTATCTATTCATGTTTGGTGCTGGTTTTATTTTATTTCAGCCTGTCTTTATAGCCAAAATACAAGAGCAAATACCACATATGAAAGGCTCAATTATGTCAACGGCTTCATTTGGCTTATTCACAGGGGGAGCAATAGGCACCACATTAAATGGCTTTATTATCAGTTCTTGGGGTATGACAACCATGTTATATACATCAGCGGTGATCATTTTCATCACAGGGTTTATTGCTAAAACAGTGATGTATAAACTTGAGATGCCTGTTATAGCAAAAGCATGTTGTTAACAAAAAATATATTGCTTACTAAAAAGAATAAATAACAAAGCCCAATTATTTTTTAAAATGCACGACAAAGGAAATACCATGAAACGTAATACAGTATTATTTGATATTAACGAAACAGTACTTAACTTAAACAAACTTAAGCCAAAATTTGAACAAGCTTTTGCAGATGAATCAGTATTAGGGCTTTGGTTTTCAACGTTATTACACTCATCAACCGTTTGTGCTGTAACAGGTCTTAAAACTGAATTTGCGACATTAGCAGGTGATATACTTAACAATGTAGCTGCACGTAAAGGTGTCAATTTATCAGATCAAGCACGCGATGATATTTTAGCCACTTTTGCTAGCCTCAATGCACATGATGATATCAAACCAGCGTTAACTAAATTACGTGATAACGGTTACGAAACGATTGCCTTTTCAAACTCATCGTTAGCACTTATCAAAAAACAAATAGAAAATGCGGGTTTAAGCAGTTATTTTTCGAAAGTGGTTTCAGTAGAAGAAACAGGCAGCTTTAAGCCAGATCCTAAAGTATATCAATTTGTTGCAGATCTTTTAGAACAACCAATCAGTTCACTTCGTTTAGTCGCTACCCATGACTGGGATACACATGGTGCAATGTCTTCAGGCATGTTAGCCGCTTACATTGATAGAGCAGGCACGCCTTATAATCCTCAATATTTAAAGCCAAGTATTATCGAAAAGAATATGAATGATATCGTTAGCCAAATAATCAATGACGATAAATAAAGCCTGATCCAACAGTAAATAATCAAGAACTACTTACTGATAACAATTTACCGCATATTATTAAGTTGTTGTATTTAACCGTATGCGGTGAATATTAATCCTACTGTACTCGATAAAACATTCTCCAATTAAGATTTCCCTTTTATTTTTGTTAGCTGATCATTCTAATCAAGTGCATTTGGACTAATTCAATATTTTAATACGTGTTCATCTATGTCATTACCAAAACGTCTGCATTAAATTAACCTTTAGCAGATGTAGAAAGTGAATGAATTTGAGCCATATGATTTATCGAAAAATAGTGATAAAAAAAGGATTGCCCTCTTTCGAGTACAATCCTTAATTGATATGAGTTTGGCTTAAGATAATTTTTATAGAATAAGTATTAAATATTATTAACAGCTCATTCTATTTTAAATACCAAAAACCAATTTTGCTACATTCTTTAAACGTTACTGACTTGAATGAATTCAACTGGTTCAGTTGTCATCGCATCTAGTGGTGGAGCGAAGTCAGTTAACTTGATACCTTTAACAGCATTTTTGTATTCTTCCATCGTTGGTGTACGACCAAGGATAGTTGAAAGTACAACAACTGGCGTAGATGATAATAGAGACTCACCTTTTTTACCTTCAGTATCTTCAACAACACGGCCTTGGAAAAGACGCGTTGAAGTTGCCATTACAGTGTCACCCTTCTCTGCTTTCTCTTGGTTACCCATACAAAGGTTACATCCAGGACGTTCAAGATACATGATGTTTTCGTATTTAGTACGAGCAGACTCTTTTGGAGCATCATCATTAAACTCAAAACCAGCATACTTCTTAAGTACATCCCAATCGCCTTCAGCTTTAAGCTCATCAACAATGTTGTATGTTGGTGGCGCAATCACTAATGGCGCTTTAAAGTGGATTTTACCATTTTGATCTTCTAAGTTTCTCAGCATTTGAGAAATAATCTTCATGTCACCTTTATGAACCATACATGACCCAACAAATCCAAGGTCTACTTGCTTCTCACCTTTATAGAAAGAAACAGGACGAATGGTGTCATGAGTATAACGCTTAGAAACATCTGCATTATTAACATCAGGGTCAGCAATCATTGGCTCATCAAGTTGGTCTAAATCAACGATTAGCTCAGCAAAGTATTTAGCATTGTTGTCTGGTGCAAGTGCCGCTTTTTCACCTGACTTAATCTCATTGATACGCTTATCAGCTATTGCAATTAAGCCTTTAAGTGTTTCAATTTGATTATCCATACCTTTATCAATCATGATTTGGATACGGCTTTTTGAGATTTCTAAAGACTCAACCAATGTATCATCTTGTGAAATACAGATTGATGCTTTTGCTTTCATTTCAGCAGTCCAATCGGTAAAGGTAAACGCTTGGTCAGCCAATAAAGTACCGATATGTACTTCAATAACACGACCTTGGAATACGTTATCACCAAACTGTTTAAGCATTTGCGCTTGCGTTGCATGAACAACATCACGGAAATCCATGTAGTCTTTTAAGTCACCTTTAAAAGTAACTTTAACAGACTCAGGAATAGGCATTGTAGCTTCACCTGTTGCTAGCGCTAGGCCAACTGTTCCTGAATCGGCGCCGAAAGCAACACCTTTAGACATACGAGTATGTGAATCACCACCAATAATAATAGCCCAATCATCAACAGTGATATCATTAAGTACTTTATGAATAACATCTGTCATTGGACGGTAAACGCCCTTAGGATCACGTGCAGTAATAAGACCAAACTTATTCATGAACGCCATTAATTTAGGAATGTTTGCTTGTGCTTTGTTATCCCAAACAGATGCTGTATGACAACCTGATTGATAAGCGCCATCAACGATAGGCGAAATAACAGTCGCAGCCATAGACTCAAGTTCTTGAGAAGTCATTAAACCCGTTGTATCTTGTGAACCAACGATATTAACTTGAACACGAACATCAGAGCCAGCATGTAAAGCGGCTTTAGACATTACGCCCACTGCATTCTTGTTAAAGATTTTTTCAACAGCAGTTAGGCCTTGGCCTTCATGAGAGATTTCTTGAGATGGTGCGTAAACAAGTTCTAGTGGCACACCTAGTGTTTCAGCAGCAAAGGTTTGTAATTTTTTACCAAATACAATCGCGTAAGAACCGCCCGCTTTCATAAACTCAACAGCTTGTGGAGAGAATGCAGAAGAAACGTCTGCTAGCTCTTTATCACCGTTGTATAATTTTTTCTCTTTAGTGTTAATGGTTAACACTGTGCCTGTATCAACAGAATATGTTTGCTCTAGTACTGGGTCGCCGCTTTCATTTAAAATAGTTTTGCCATCAGCATCTACTTTCTTAACCCAGTTCTTAAGATCTAGACCAATACCACCAGTTACACCAACCGTTGTTAAAAAGATGGGTGAAATACCATTTGTACCTGCAACAACCGGTGCAAAGTTAACAAATGGAATATAAGGACTTGCTTGCTCACCTGCCCATAGTGCCACGTTGTTCACGCCAGACATACGAGATGAACCCACACCCATTGTGCCTTTTTCAGCAATTAGCATGACTTTTTTGCCAGGGTATTGTTTTTGTAACTCTTGAATTTCGTCTTGCGCTTCAGGTGTGATCATACACTTACCGTGTAATTCACGATCTGAACGAGAGTGAGCTTGGTTACCAGGAGAGAGTAAATCCGTTGAAATATCGCCTTCAGCGGCAATATAAGTCACTACATCAATTGTTTCAGCAATTTCAGGTAATTTAGTGAAGAAGTCCGCACGAGCGTAACTTTCAAGAATATCTTTAGCAATCGCATTGCCTTCTTTAAATGAAGCTTCAAGACGTTCAGTGTCTGCTTCATACAAGAATACTTGTGTTTTTAATACTTCTGCCGCGGGCGTTGCTACTGAAGCGTCATCTGAAAGGGCTAAATCAAGCAGTACTTCAACAGAAGGACCACCTTTCATGTGAGATAACAATTCAAAAGCAAATTCTGGTGTAATTTCAGCAACAACAGATTGACCAAGAATGATTTCTTTTAAAAATTGCGATTTAACACTAGCTGCATTAGTAGTACCAGGCAAAGTGTTATAGATGAAGAAATTAAGTGAAGCTTCACGATGCTCATTACCAGTATCTTTGATTTGAGTGATGATCTCAGCTAACAAGTCACCTTTATCAATTGGTAGTGGATGTAGACCTTCAACTTTACGATCTTCTATTTCATTTAAGTAATCTAAATACAGGCTCATTTATACCTCTAATAATAACAATAATTTAACATACGCAACATTATATACCATAAACATGGATAATAGATAGCCACTCAGCTCTCAGATAAAACGATATAATTCAATAAAATGAGGCACAAAACTCACCACATGATTATCATTATCAGTACCGATAAAAATTAACATAAAACATTTGATTAACATATTTAATAAGCCAATGTATTCATAGGTAGTTTATGCTTATTTGAATAAATATACGCTCTAATCCCTACTAATATAAAGGATATTAAAATCCTTTAATACTAAATTAAACAATGTGTTTAATAAAGCATCTAGCAATGTACAGGGACTTGATTTATGTCATCACGCTCAATAAACTGACTTTTTCAAACTTCAATGTTGTCAAGGTTACTAATGTTATTAAGTGGCTAGGTGCTGACTATATAATGATTTAATTGATAACTTAATTGAAAAGTTGATTGATGATTTATACTTATAATCTTAATTTTAGTTTCAGTTTTAGTTTTAGTGCCAATATATAAATACCTTTTACAGATATCGACTTAGGACAATACAATGGAAGAAATATACTTAGCTGGCGGCTGTTTATGGGGAGTCCAAGAATATTTGAGGCACGTACCTGGTATTCAGTTTACAGAAGTGGGTAGAGCAAATGGTACTACTCAACACTTAGATGGCGATTACGATGGTTATGCCGAGTGTGTTAGAACTCAATTTGATCCAAGTATCATTTCTTTAGAGCAATTAATTTCCTGCTATTTTGAAGTCATTGACCCATACAGTATTAATAAACAAGGCATTGATGTTGGCGAAAAATATCGTACTGGTATTTACTCTATTTCATTACTTCATTTAGCTGATGTTAATGAGATAATTAGCAGTAGAAGTGATCATGAAAAAATTGCAGTAGAAGTTCAACCATTAACAAACTATATAAAAAGCGCAGACGAGCATCAAGACAGATTACAAAACTTCCCCGATGACTATTGTCACATCCCTAAAGAAAAGCTTTATAAGTACAAAGAATAGATAAATCGCATCAAGTACCCTTCTCAATAATTATTATAAAAAACACATAAATTAACAGGGAAATTTAGCGCTCTAAAAAAACTGCCCTTTCCCTGTTTTTAATACTTATTTAAGGCATAAGTATTAAAAACAGCATAATTAATAATGAATCTTCAATATTCAAAGGCCAATTAGTTAAAAGCAAAAGAGTTAAAGACTAGCAATTAAAGCCGAGATAGCTGAATCACTTTAGCGGGTCCAACTCTAAATGAAAGGCTTAGAGCATCAGCTTCTTTCATGTGCAATGTTTGCTCATGTAACGTTAATGCATCTTGTGATGTCCATAACTCTATTAATACAAAATGAACATCACTACCTGTGACTCGTCTCATTTCATATTGTAAACAACCCGCTTCAGCTAGCACTAAAGGCTTAACTTTATTGTATAGGGCAATTTGTTGTTCAGCTTGTCCAGCCTGAACTTCAATGAATATCACTAATTTCATTTCACTGTTCATTTCAATCCCTATCCTCTTCTTTGAAGTAAGTTAAACTGTATCTTTGACTAATTAATGTGTTGATTAATCAATATGTTCATTTTTTGTAATATTGACTGTCCACTATTAATTATGAATTTTTGGTTATGCGGTAATAGTTACATAGCCTTAGTTAATGAGCTTTTTGCTAACGTGACTTTATTCACCGGTAGATTCAACTCTGAAGTGCTCAATATTACCAATGGCTGCGCTGTCACTTTACAAATACGGCCTCATTCAATATCAAGAAGCTGATTGGATATAACAAACTAATTTAATATAAAAAATAATGTACCAACCGTCATTGCACCCATCGTATAATTAAACACTTTTTTACGCTTAATCGTGGTTAACCGTTGTGCAATACCGACACCAAGGTAAGCCCATAAACTGATCGCAATAAACCCGTTTAAAGCAAAACACAACATGATCCATAAACCTGACTCAAGGTATTGTTCACCAGCTAACGTAAAAGTACTGATACTCCCGACACACATTGCCCACGCTTTAGGGTTTACAAACTGAAAGCAAGCGGCGGCGAATATAGACATAGGTTTGGTTTTTGTTTGTGCGTTATTGATTGAACCGGGATCTGTCGATGCAGTGGTGATTTTCCAAGCGAGCCAAAACAGATAAAGGCTACCTAAGACTTTTAATACATTATAAATATCAGGATAGCGTTCAAGTACCGCGCCTACCCCCAGTAAAACTGACGCCAATAAACTAGCAATACCCAATAAAATACCAAAGACATGCGGTAATGTTTTTTGATAACCAAACTGAGCGCCCGATGCTAATAACATAATGTTATTGGGTCCCGGCGTCACTGACATAACAAAAGCGAATAAAGAGATCGCTAACAGTAATGAAATATCCATATTAAGCCCTCCTTAATAGCTGATTAAATAACGTATTTAGTGGCTGACTTAAAATAGTCATCTTCAACTTTGTCTGAGTAGCCATTATTAATAGTGCTAACGTTTTACTCAAAACGAATGTCACTGAGTTTTTACTTAATTCTTGTTTAATTTCTTCAGGCGTTTTTCCAATATCGTCAATCAAATAGGAAGGTAAATCGCTTAATTGCTGTCGAGTTTGGTATTGCCTTATTAATCTACTTATCGTGCTTTTAGCCTTCATAACAATCATCCTTTTTATTAAATAATTATTTAATTTACTTAGTTGATGCTTGAACTAAGCAACTAGAAGCCATTGTAGATAAGCTTAATTTTCAATACAGACTCAATTTTATTTAGTTTTTAGATACAGAAAAGTAAAATTACACCCTGTATGTTTATTTTATGACCTATCTGTATGGTTAAAATAAATAAAACACATGTAATATAAATCTGTATTAAAAATAGAATAACCTAAATATTTTTTAAAAGGTACGTACAAAAGAAACTCGAAGGCTTCGAGGGGATAGTGCTAAAAGGGAGATCTGAAAATGAAGCTATACGATAAAGTAGCAAATAGTTTACGTGAAAATATACACAGCGGTTTCTTTGTAGAAAGGGATAAATTACCGTCGATTCGTCAATTAGTAGCTGAACATAACGTTAGTATCTCAACCGTCCAACAAGCTTACCACCAACTTGAAATGGAAGGTTTAATAGAAGCACGGCCTAAATCCGGTTATTTTGTTGCACATAAAACTACAACACCGACCTTGCCTATCACCTCTCGTCCAGCCCAGCGTCCAATTGATGTATCACAGTGGCAAGATGTATTAGAAGTGTTACTGGCCAAGGAAAACGTATCGACTACCCAATTACAACATGCAATGCCGAATATGAGTGTGCCGAGTTTAAACCCATTATTAAAAAAGATGTCATCATTAATGCGCCATCAAGTAGCGCTCAGCCTCCCCTATGGCAATATTAAAGGCACATTACAACTGCGCGAACAAATTGCTAAATTAGCGACTAATTCCGGTTGTGTATTGCATCCAGACGATCTCGTTATTACCTCGGGTTGCCAAGAAGGTTTATCTGTCTGCTTACGTTCCGTTACAGAGCCTGGCGACATAGTGGCCATTGAATCACCAAGTTTTTATGGTTCAATGCAAGCAATTAAAACGGCTAACTTAAAAGCCATTGAAATCCCAACCAATGCAGAAAATGGCTTAAGCCTAGCAGCATTAGAACTAGCACTAGAACAATGGCCGATTAAAGCTATTTTAGTCACCCCAACAGCCAACAACCCAATGGGATATAGCATGCCTGAAGCTGATAAAAAACGGCTTTATCAGCTAGCGCAAAGTTATGACATCAGTATTATTGAAGATGACATTTATGGCGATATTAGTTACCAATCACCGCGGCCTAAGACAATAAAGTCCTTTGATGAAGACGGTCGTGTTTTATTATGTAGCTCATTTTCAAAAACCGTCGCACCAGGAATACGCGTTGGTTGGATTGCGCCTGGCCGCTACCGCGATAAAGTAACCCATGTTAAATACGTCAGTAGTTCAATGTGCCCAACATTACCACAACTCGCCATCGCAGATTTTATCGAAACAGGGGCTTATAACCGCCATACACGTAAAGTACGTTTACTTTACAAACAAGGCCGAGACCACCTTATAAAATGCATTAAACAATATTTTCCACAAGATACACGTATCAGTTTTCCACAAGGTGGTTATGTTTTATGGGTGGAACTCAACAAGAAGTTTGATGCTGTAAAACTAGCAGCCCAATGCAAAAAGGGTGATGTCAGTATTGCACCTGGCACCCTCTTTTCTGCTACCGGGAAATATCGACATTGTATGCGCTTAAACTTTAGTGAAAAAACAGAAATAGAGCGTGAGCAAGCTATTGGTAAATTAGGATTTTATATCGAGCAACAAATCGAAAAATAACCAATAAACTTAATGGGTGTTTTACTGATATTCCGCTATTATGCATGACCAAAAATAACAGAGTATTTTGTTGATCATTAAACGACTTTTTTAAGGCTATTTAAAAATGATTAGATTCAAATAATAAGGCTATCACTTAAATAAAACATCATGCTTATTTTAAATTTGATGGAACCTATTTTGAAAAAAGCTGAAACCGAGTCCTAAACATGGTTCCCAAAACAGTCCCCAAATTAGCCATAAAATAACTAAAAACGTATATCGAAAAACAGATAAAAGAAAATGTAAACTGAGTAGCTAGAAGCATTCAATTTAAAATGAGAACAAGGGTAGCAACGGTAAATGGTTAGTAATTTAAATCACTTAAAAAACGAATATGATCAACAAGGTTACTTTGTTATTCAAAACTACTTTACTGAAACTGAAATGTCAGCATTAAGAGAAACAGTACAGACTTTCCATGAAACATGGAAAGCTGACAATGAAACCTTCTTCCAAAAAGAAGCGTTTAACTCTTCCTTAATAACCGGCACTCAGTATTTACAAAGCCAAGATCGTTTAAAATTATTTAACTTCATCTGTTCAAAAAAGATGACAGACATCATTAATGCCATTATTCCTAACGATCCAGCTTTCATGAATACTCAATTATTTTTCAACCCGCAACGCCCACAACAAGAAAATTTCTGGCACCGTGATTGCCAATACGATCATCATATTGAAGGTCAAAAAAAAGCGATTCAAGAAACACAAGTTGTGCATTTTCGCGTTCCATTATTCGATGAACCCGGTATGGAGTTAGTTCCTGGTTCTCACAAACGTTGGGACACTCAGGAAGAATTAGATGTTCGTCTGGCAAGAAAAAGAAAATTTAGCAGTGACGAGCTATCAACAGGGAAAAAAATACCATTAAAAGCAGGTGATTTATTAGTATTTTCCGCAGATATGATTCACCGAGGTTTATACGGCTTAGATCGTTTAGCGTTCGATACATTAATTTTTGATTCAGAAGGTGACTTTGTCGACTATGTGGATGATGATTGTTTACCCGATGAAGTCATGTTAGAAAAAATCACCAACCCAACAATATTTAAAAACACTCTGTATTTAAAGTCGTTAAGTGAATGTTAATCCTTTTAAGGCTTTGACTTCGCGGCGCATGGCGAATTAGGCAAAGCCTAGTGTTATGAGCGGAAGAGCTCTGCGAGTCCTGTTTTCAGCTTGCAGGAGTTTTGTGTTGATCCTTTTATGTTTTGAATTCGGGGCGCATGCTTCAGCTTGCAGGAGTTTTGTGTTGATCCTTTTATGTTTTGGCCTCGGGCCGCACACTTCAGCTTTCAGGCTTTCTGTATTAGTTCTTTTTTAGCCTTTGACCTTTAACTCAATCTTCAGTTTAAAAAAACTGAAGCAATCTAATTTTTTCACCTCAAAAGACAAAAAATACAAATACACACAAAATACTGCAGGCTAAAGCCAGCGCCCCAAAACCTTAAAAACCAAACATCATTACACAGCTAATTTTCTTAACTTAGCAGCCACTTTCGAACTTACTCATTATGCGTTAATTATTTTTATGTTTTGACCTTTGACATACTCTTTCATGTAAAGCATAACAACACACAAAAGACTGTAGGCTAAAGCATGTGCACCTAAACTTTCAAGAAGCTCACAACCATCTTCGTACTTTTGTTGAATATATATTATATTGTTCTGGAAACTGCTGTAACAAGTGCGTTTCTTCGGACTGAATTTGACGGTATAACGCGATTACACCAATGATAAAACAAAGTAATGAAAATAAAGAAGGTAGCGCAAGAAAAAAAGCAAACTGAGAGAGTGCAATGCTCAAAAACATAGGATTACGTGAAAATTTATAAAAGCCATCAGTAATAAGTTTTTTAGGGCCAGATGGGTCGATACCTGAACGCCATTGCTTACCCATTTTAAAATGAATAATAACAGTCATCATGAACCCTAGTGTGAGCAATATATTACCTAAAAGTACGATACTGAAAGACTCTGAAAGGAATAACAGACCTAAATAATCATCAACGTTAGGAAAAAACAATCTAGCTAAACACACCACCCAGATAGTGGATCTAAACACACGAAATGTCATGTGATTCCACCATGTAGAACAAAAACGCTCTCCGGTAAATATTAACTCTTTTTGATTTTCACGTAGACGGTTATGTTGAGTATTAAGTTGACTGTCATGTTGAGTGCTAAGTTGACTGTCATGTCGAGTACTAAGTTGAATACCAGCCTGTTCGCTAGACGGCCTATTGTTCTGGTGCTTATTAACAAGAACTTTAACGATGTAAAAAACAGCCACAAAGGTATAAAAAGCCGCTAAGTAAAAGCGTGTGAATTCTGTTATATCTAATTGGCTATCGTAGAATGTCATATTGCCCTATTAACCACGCTTATTCATTTAAACCTGTTTTGAATATTTACCTCTTTATTTTAAAGTGGCAATAAAAACCCACATGAAAAGCAGTATTTTAATCAAACAGTTGTATGATTTTGATTATAGTATAAAGACGATGATAATCCGAATCGACTAGGCAATTTTATGGAGTTTCTATAATGATTTTATGATATTTAAGTAGCCTTTTCATAGAGAGCAGATCAATGTTAATAAACAATCCTCTTACCGTGACTTTAATATAGTTAAAAGTTGTACCAGAAAGTGAATACACTAGAGCAACAATATATCCCCGTGGCTATTCAAGGTGTTTACATCACCATTTTGCCTCTGGGATCGTTAGATTGAAAACTAACTCAACGTTGCAACCTTCGATAACGACTCGCCATTGCCATCATGTTACGCCTTGATTTGCAGTCCAAGCTAACGGCTGAACAAAGCACCTTGAACGGTAACGGGATAGACTCTCTTAAAATGGTACAGGCAGGGAACAGTTATGAAGGAGCATTTCGCTCAGCAGGTGTTGTTTTAAACGTTTTATTTATTGTATGTGGATCGACCTTCGTTCTGTGTTGATGAGTTGCTTCAGCCCACCAAACTAATTGACTAAATGTTTGAGAGAAATAATCAAACCAAGCACTTTCCACTTGCCCTTCTTTCATTTCGCCCGCTTCAGTAAAAACATCTTGTGCTTTAGGCACATGGATCATCGATGAAACTGACAAACAACCTAACTCAGAAAGGAAAGATCGCAACCCAACGGCGGCACGCATTCCACCCCATTGACCAGCAGAGTAAGTAACAATCGCACTCGGTTTATAGGAAAATAAAGAACTACCAAAATGGTTTAATAGGTTAGTTAAAGCAGGACTCATCGAGTGATTATATTCAGGGCTAATCATGATATAACCATCGCTATCTTGAATTTTCTTAGCGAGTTGATTTAATGCTGCTGGCACTTGTTTTTTTGAATAGGAAAAATGCGGTTTAAAAACAGTGTCTAATGGATAATCTAAAGCATCAACCAATTCAAATTCATTATCACCAAAGCGATCAGTTAAACATTCAATACACGCTTTAGCTACTCGTTCACCAAGACGTGCGGGTCTCGGAGGAGTGCTATCGCGAACGGTTCCTAAAAATACTAAAAACTTCATTAATAACTCTCCGTCATGGACATTACATATCTAAAAATCAGGCCCTTCAATAATTAAACTTACAATAGGCAACCTAAAGCCTAAATAAAGCCCCTGTGTTAACTAAACATCTAATACAAATTTTTGAATGGCTTTTGCAACACCATGTTCATTATTACTCGCTGTAATATAGTCTGCGATGGCTTTTATATCATCGGTTGCATTGCCCATTGCAACACCTAAACCCGCGTATTTTATCATGTGGTAATCATTGCCGGCATCACCCATACAAATAACTTGTTCCATAGGAATTGATAGATGCTCAGCAAGCGCTTTAACGCCAATCCCCTTATTACTGTTTAAATTCAAAAATTCTAAGAAAAAAGGAGCACTTTGCATAATAGTAAACTCTTCATGCAAGCTAGCAGGTAGCTGTTTAATAGCAGCGGTCAGCTTCTCTGGTTTATCAACTAACATTACTTTAAATATCAATTCATCATCCGCTAATTCTTCAAAATCAATCAAAGTAATGGGCTCACCATTCACTCTGGATTCAAGATCAGTATATTCATTATGCGCAGGTGTAATTAATCCTTTTTCATGTGAGAAAGCATGAATATCAACATCGTATTGTTGAGCTACTTTAGCCAACTTCTTTGCATCTACACCCGTTAAAATTTGACTACGAATGATTGTTTCACTTTTTACTTTTTGCACTACAGAAGCGTTGAAACTTAAAACATAATCATCATCTGAATCCATACTTAATTCTTTTAATGACGGTCTCATACCGCTTGTAGGACGTCCTGACACTAATACAACTCGTACACCTTTTGCACGAGCAGCTGAAATTGAAGCTTTGTTTTCATCCGATATTTTTTTATCTGAATTGAGTAATGTGCCATCTATATCTAAGGCAATTAGTTTGTACATACTGACTCCACTATTTAATTAAGGTGTACGACATACCTTTTAATATTTTATTTGAATGTTTTGAATACCAGACAATAAAGTGATTATTCTCTCTTATTGTTATCAATAAACATTAATTATTAACAAACATTGTTCATTAAGTTTCTTATATAACGAGCTTACTTTATTTAAATGACAAAAATCACGAATACTGTAACAATTTACATTAAGTTACAGTACGTTACATAACTATTCCAATTAAAAAATAAAGCAAGAAACTAACGATACCGTATAAGATAAAAACCTAACATATTGGTGTTTAATAGCATTATGCTTCCATTATCCAGAACTAAAGTTAAGGACTAAAAGAGCTAACAAAACGAAGCAAAAAATGCCTAACCTATCTGAACCTTATTTAAAGCACCCTTTCTCTATCCACGCTAACACATCTGAAAAGCGATAATTTTCCAGTGATGCAAAACCTGTTAATTGACGAACTTTTAAACGCGTGAAAATAGGTGTTGTTAATCCACAAAAAAAGCGCGCTCTCAACACTGCACTATCATGAACACCTAACTTTTCTGAGATTTCAATACACTGTTGTGCTGCATCGTATTGTTGTAATGGTCGTAAACTAGCAACGACAGGCATGACCGCTGGATGCCCTGCACAAACAGAGCAATGCCCACAGGCGCCTTGTAAATTAGTGTCTGAGAAGTACTGTGCTAATTGTAAATTAAGGCATTCATCACTCGCAAAAAAAGCTAATAAATGATGAATACGTTGAATTTCACTGCTTTCTTTCTGTGAAAATCGTTGCGTTAACTCGCCTAATAAATCCCCTGTTATTTTAGATTTATCTACTTTATAGACTTGTGTCATTTGCTTTGTTTGTAGCTCAATCAACCCCTGTTGATCCAAATAATCGATAGCGGTTAATACACGACTTCTTTCACATTGATAAGTTTGCTGCATTTTTTCAAAATTAAGCGTGCTCCAAGTACGTGCTCTGTCCGATGTAGCAAGTATAGTTTGTACAAACTGTGCACGTTCGCCATTAAAACGTGAAACCAACTCATTTTCAGGGACTAAAAATTTGTATTTATATTCCGCATAATAACTATAAGCAGGTTCAATCACTTGCTCTAATTCTAAATAAACCAATAAGGTTTTTAAGGCTAATAAACGAATATTAGATTGAGTGGAAAGACTGTTCATTACCACTTCCCAATGCCCTTGGGTTTGGTAGATTTCATTAATGATGAAATCAATAGCAGAGCCTTCCGGTGTATCGGCATACACAAAATTTTCTAATACATTTAAGTTGTTTTTGTTTGCTAACACTAAACAATCTGAAGGTTGACCATCGCGCCCTGCTCTACCAATTTCTTGCGCATAGTTTTCAATAGATTTTGGTAAATCATAATGCACAACAAAGCGGATATCGCTTTTATCAATGCCCATACCAAAGGCAATAGTGGCAACAATTAACGGTATTTTCCCACTCATAAATTGTTGTTGGATACCTTGTCTAACTTCAGAATCTAAACCTGCATGGTAAGCTGTAGCTTGTACACCTTGTCGTAATAAAGACTCCGCCACTTGCTCTGCCGTTTTCTGTAGCGTCACATAAATAATGCCAGCACGATGCTGTCGGTCTTTTAACCAAGGCAATAAGGAGGGTAACTTACTCGCTTCATCAACACCGACAACAGATAGGTTTAGGTTGCTACGATAAGATCCTGTCAACGTAATATTGTTAATATCAATATGGAATTTAGCGGCCATATCGTGAATTACTTTTGATGTCGCAGTCGCTGTCAATAAAAGCACTTGCTGGATAGCAAACTCTTCACGATAGCTTGCTAACTTTAGATAATCAGGACGGAAATTATGTCCCCATTCACTAATACAATGGGCTTCATCAACCACTAATAATGAAATGGGTACTTTCTTCAAAAAGGCTCTGAAACGTTCGCTGTTAAGACGTTCTACCGAGATAAATAGAATCTTGATCTCACCATTTGCAACACTTTTATAAACTTGCGCAGACTCTGCAGGGCTTTGCATAGACTGAATACTCGCCGCTTTAATCCCTTTACTTTGCAAAAATTCTAATTGGTCTTGTATCAGCGCGAGCAGTGGAGAAACTACTAAAGTCAGGTGCGGTAAATGCAATGCAGGAAGTTGATAACAAAGAGACTTCCCTGAACCCGTAGGGAAAATAGCAGCTGCGCTATGGCCATCAAGCAACGCTTGAATCACCGGCTCTTGGCCGGGTCTGAATTGATCGAATCCAAAATATTGCTGCAGGGTAGAATACATAAAAAGACCTAAAAAAGATTAATGCTTATTTATAGCATAGTTAAAATATAGTTGAAGTATAGTTGAGAGTATTTGTATAAATGCCACTTCTACTTTCATCTTGTATATGGTTTAGTTCGTTTTGTTTTTACATTTACCGTTATTTGTATTAATTATTTTATGTTTTGATTACTAACTACACGCTTCTACTTCATATGACTGTCTTTACTAACACACAAAAAACTGCAGGCGAAAGCCAGCGCCCCAAAACCTTAAAAATTCAAACATAATTATACGATTAACCTTTTGACTTAACCGTCACTCTCTAACTTACGAGTGTTGGTGTGAATCATTTTATGTTTTGAGCTCGGTGCGCATGACGAATTAGGCAAAGCCTAGTGTGGTAAGTCCTATTTTCAGCTTACAGAGTTTTTTTGTTAACTCTTTTTATATTTTGTCCTTTGCCACACTCTACAGCTTATAAATATTTAACCTTATCAACTCCTTCATGCAAAGCATAAACAACACACAAAAAACTGCAGGCTAAAGCCAGCGCCCCAAAATCTTAAAAATTCAAACATAATTATACGATTAACCTTTTGACTTAACGATCATTCTCTAACTTACGAGTATTTGTG
>NZ_JBAKBA010000003.1:0-165839 GCF_038155225.1 Psychromonas arctica
GTGGCCCCCTATACATGCTGAGTAATTATTGAGCATCAAAGATCAACACGCCCTAGTAAGTAAGATGAAATTTTATTGTAAAGTGACGACATTAACAAAAAATTAAAAGTGATTTCTAATGTTTTTTAAGGGGGAGTTATCTCAAATAATTTTTTAGGGCTTTTTGTGATGTGATTTTTTATTTTTATAAAAAGCAGATGTTTGAACGTTCAGTCATTTAAGTTAATAAATTGGTTTTAGTGTGGTATATAATTGGAAATTAAATAGATATGTAGGAATATTATTTTTTCATGTTTTTTAGCATGCCGGTTTGCCTTATATTTCTGTCGATGAATATCGATTTAATACAAATATTTACTTGTTACTTTGATTTTTAATGCGACATCTAATGTTTTTTATTTAAATCAATATTAAGTGTTTTTAAAATCTTTTGTAACTGATTTAATTAAGCATGAATTTTAAACCAAAAAGTGTTTTCATCTTTACTTTGGTGGAGCACATTTTGTCAAAAAATGGAGAAAACCATTGATTCGAATTACTTTATTAACACTACTTATTATGTATTTATCTGCTTTTGCTTGGAAAGACTGGTTTAAGGCTGCCTGTTGGCTAGTGTTATTAATGGCTATTTTTCAACATCCTGATACGCCAAAATCAATCGCAGGGGTACCTGGTTTAAATCATTGGAATTTTTTATTTTTAAATGTCGTAATGTCTTGGCTTGTTAATCGTAAAAAAGAACAACTAACTTGGGAAATGCCTAAACATTTGAATTTTTTATTGTTTTTTTATGCCTTTTTTATTGTATTAAGCGTTATTCGATATTTAAGTGACCCGTCTGGAGTGCTTGAGTTAGATGCCACTTTTGGTGTTTCTTATGACCTTGGGGTCTCTGCAATCAATGAATATTTAATTAATTGTTTTAAATGGGTGCTTCCTGCTTTAATTGTTTTCGATGGTTGTAAGACTCGGAAGCAATATAATTTTTCCGTTGTGATGCTTGCCTTAATGTTTGTTTTGTTAGCTTTACAAGTGATTAAATCAATGAAATTTGGCTCATTAGGAATGAGTGGTGAACAGCTACAAAGGCGAGCATTGAAGGTTATTTCTCGAAGTGTTGGTTATCATCGTGTGAATATGTCAATGATGATGAGTGGAGCATTTTGGTTAGTATTTTGTTTGAAAGAGTTTGTTAGCAATAAAGTTCATTTTTATATAATAATACCTTCATGCATTAGCATATTATTAGCGATGGCAATGACAGGAGGAAGAACTGGTTATGCAACATGGGCAATACTTGGTGTTGTTTATTGTTTATTTAAATGGAAAAAGTATTTGTGGTTTGCACCTTTAGTACTAGGCTTAGTTTTAGTTATAGCACCTTCCGCTATTGAGCGGTTAACTCAAGGTATTGTATCTCAGCCCGATAATGAGATTGTAAATGAACAAATTGATTTTTCTACCAGTGATGATGTCGATCTTCAATCGGTAACGTCAGGGCGAGTAATTGCTTGGCCTCTTGTATGGGAATCTATAAAGAACGCACCTTTTTTAGGTTATGGTCGAGAGGCAATGAAAAATATTGGTATTACACAACAAATCATGATCGAACATGGAATTGGTGAGACTTTTCCCCACCCTCATAATTTATATTTACAGTGGTTGCAAGATAATGGTTTTATTGGAGCCCTCCCTGTTTTTATATTTTATTTTTTAATGGTTAAATATTCATGGAATTTATATAGAGATAATACTGAACGCATTTATGTCGTAACTGGTGGCATGTCTTTAGCCTTAATACTTGCTTTTTTAATTGCAGGGATGGGGAGCCAAACTTTTTACCCACGAGAAGGCGCAGTTGGAATGTGGGTTGCTATGTTTTTAATGCTAAGAGTTAAATTAGAAAGAGATAAAGTAAATAAAGGTTTGATAAGTGATTTAATTACCCCTAATGATAAGTATAAAAGTAAATATTTTGTTTTTAAGTAAATTATTTAGGGAATATGTAGTGGTTTTGGAGACTGCTACTCAAATAGATACGATATAAATATTAAAAAGGATAAATATAATGCGTGTTCTTAATTGTCTAAACATCATAAAAATGATGTCTTTTATTTTTGTAAGTACAAGCTTTACTGTTTGTGCGTATGAATTACCAAATGGTGTGCCAAATCCTATTGATAATTGGGGGACAAGCGACACTGGAGAAATTGTCAATCCTATATCAGGTGAAGCACCAGAGTCTTGGGAGGTAGCTAGTGAGTCAGGTTTACCTGCTTATTATATTGATTCTAGTTCTTCTAATGCGACAAACTCTAATAATACTTATGGTAGCCCAGACAAACCACGCAGTACTATTCCTGAAATAACTTATGAAGCTGGTTCATATATTGAAATACACGGAGGTCCTTATAACGGGGGAGGACAAATCATATTTAATGCAAATGGGGCTCCTGAAAAACCTATTTGGATACGAGGTCTATCTTCTAGTGAGCTCGGTAATATATCTGGTGAAATGATCGTTAAAGGACAATATGTTATTTTAGAGAATTTAAATTTTATAAAACAAAAACTAGGATTCCGTTCTAATAATAGTAGCTATGTACATCATGCAACAATAAGAAATAGCTTCTTTGAAGGTACAGGTGAAGTAGCAAATAGTTCATCTGCAGTTATTGCTGTAGAGGGGCGTAAAGACAAAAGATTTCATGATATTATTATATATAACAATACTATACATAGTTATGGGAAAAGTTTTATAGATTCAGACCCTTCACTTGGAGAAAGTATTGAAAATGATTATCATGGTGTAAAAGTGACTAAAAATTCCGATCGAATTTGGGTTGTAAAAAATGAGATCTATAACCTTGGTGGTGATTCTGTTCAAATAGGTAATGCAACAGTAAATGATGGAGAAAGAAGTAAGGGCGTCTATATTACCGATAATGATTTTTATGAAAATTTAGAAAATGGTGTTGATATTAAAGCTGCTGATGATACTTTAATTATTAATAATCGCATATGGGGCTTTGTGAGACACAAGAATAATAGCTCATCAGGCGGTGGGATTATTATTCATAGTAAAGCATCTAATACTTGGGTTGTAAATAATGAGATATTTAATAGTGCCGGTGGTATTGCTGCTACAGATAGTTCATTGAACACTTGGGTAATTGGTAATGTAATTAAGAATATACAACATCCTGAGTGGGATACAGATTGGGCTGGAGGCTTATATGATAGTGGAAGTGCTATTCATTTCCGAGGAGGATCCTCAGGCGGCGCAATCAATAATACCATTATAAATTATGATAAAGGAATAGAAGCTGCATCGGGTGAATATGTGTTCTTAAATAACATACTGTTTAATCGAAATAATGAAGCTGGAAATGATTTGTTTGTAGAGTCCACTGATAATGATGTTTTAGTTAAAAGTAATTTGGTTTTTTCAGAATCAAGCTCATTAAAAGAAAATAATGTTAATTGCTTGTTATGCTTATATCAAAACCCTGATTTTTCTGATTTGTTAGTAGATGAAGCTCTTTCTTCTGATTCAGCTGCACTTGCATCCGGTTATGATATGCAAAGTTACTTAGATCAATACCAAGACGTTTTTGAAACTGTTTTAAATAAGGATATATATAATAATAACAGGTTTGTAGGTAGCATAGACGTAGGTGCTGTAGAAAATCAGTTTTCATCGGAAATAAAAGATGCAGGAGTTGGATTGCCAAACGCAGCTGAAATTCTTGATATTAAAGTAATTAATACAAATAATGAATAAACAAGGAGAATGCAGATAATTTAAATTTATCTGTACTAATGTGCGATGAAAGAAATATATGTAAAATGGTTTCAAAGAAAAAGTAAATTAGCATTATTTGGTATTAAGCCTAAAAATTTTGGTGATGATTTAAACCCTGTATTAATTGAAAAAATATCAGGGAAAAAGGCTGTTCGTTTAGATAAAATACCTAAAAAAAATCATAAGCCTTGTCATCTAGTTGTTGGTAGTATTTTACATTGGGCTGATGGAAATACGCTTGTTTGGGGAGCTGGTTTTGCTACAGAAGGTAGTAAAGTTATTACTCCACCGTTAGGTATTCATGCAGTAAGAGGGCCATTATCAAGGCAAGAGCTAATAAAGTCAGGATTGAAATGCCCAGAGGTTTATGGTGATCCTGCTTTGTTACATAAACGTTTGTTTAATGTGTCGGCCACTAAAAAATATAAACTAGGTATCATTGCTCATTATGCAGAAGCTAAAAATGTCTTTTTTAAAGAATGGTTAATGGCCCAAGTGAATCATCTTGATGATGTTAAAATTATTAGTGTGGCGGATTCTGTTGATAATGTTATTCACCATATTAATGAATGTGATTATATTGCATCGAGTTCATTGCATGGAATTATAATTGCTGATAGTTATAATATACCTAATGTTCATGTTAATTTTAATGGGTTTGTTCCTCATACTCAATTTAAATTTTATGATTACTACCAATCAATAAATAAACGTTATTCTGGTCCGTTTATTGTCGAAAGAGAAACGACAATAAATAATATAGTTGATCAGGCGAACGGTGATGAAATAAAAATAGATTTAGACTTATTGATGGAAAGTTGTCCTTTTATCGCAAATTGACCTTATTTAAATGATGTATGATTTCTTCATGCATCATCTTACCTGTGTTTTCCCACGTATAATTATCTTTAATTAAGTTGTAACCGGCTTCTCCATACTGTTTGCATTTTTCTGGGGAAGATAATAATTCGATAAGGCGAGAGGCAAGACTCTTTATATCATCAGGGTTAACTGTATATCCACTTTTTCCTTCGCTAACAAAGTCCGGAATCGCGCCAATATTGGAAGCAATTACAGGTAACTTATTGCTAAAGGCTTCAATAAAAACAATGCCAAATGGCTCTAATCTGGTTGGTAAACAAAATACGCTTGCTTGGCTATAAAATTGATTCACCTCATTTAAGGAAACACGTCCTACAATAGTACAATTTTCTATGTTTATTTTAGGAGTACATCCTACAATTGTTAATGTCGCATTAGGTAAACTGCGTCTTACTATTTTAAATGCCTCAACTAATTGAGGACCTCCTTTTCTTTCCCATGCAACCCCTAAAAATAAAATATTCTGTCGGTTATAACGTGAGTCATTGTACTTGTTTTCAGTTACTTTTGAGTTGCTGCCTACGTATACATTTTTTATTTGTTGTGGAGGACAATTATAATGTTCTGCCATAGAGCGAGAGACATGGTTACTCATTGTGAAATTGATAGTTGCATTAGCGTAAACACTTTTTTCAAGCTCAATCCACTTATTGGGATAAAGCTTATTAGGATTAAATGCGGGGTAATATTTATTGGCTAAATGCGTATGATCTGTGTACAGGAAATTAGGAATACCAGGAAAGCTTACATCAAAAAACGATTGAGTTTGAAATGTAAAAATATATTTTTTTTCTTGAATTAATTGATGTGCTCTTTTTCTTACTAAATTAAAGAAAAACTTAGTTCGGTAAACACTATCTATAAAGGTTCGTCTTTTAAGTAAATCAGGAATCAAATAATCTTTTGCACAAGATAACCAAAGCATAGGATTTTTGATATTAATCAAGTCCTCCCATATATCAATAACTTCTAGTTCATATTCTGGGAAATTATTGATTAAAATGTCTTTTACTTTGTTATTTGTATGAGAAAAACTTCCCATTTTAAAAAATGCAATTTTTTTCTTTGCCATACTTATTACCTGCACATCGCATTTTTGTAAATATTACACATGTTTTCTGCTAGTTTTACTGAAGAGAACTTATTAATCATAACATCTCGCGCATTCTGAGAGAAAATCTGTAACTGAACTGGATCATTTAGAAGCTGATGCATATAGGCTGTTAGTGCTTTTATATCATCAAGCTCCACAATATAACCTGAATGCCCATGTTCGATAATTCGGTTATTATCTGATACGTTAGTTGCAATGCATGGAATACCACATGCCATTGATTCGAGTACTACATTAGGTGTACCTTCAAACAGCGATGGCAATACAGTAAAGTCACACGCAGGGTATATGTCTTCAATATTATCTTTATTGCCTAAAAAAATAACATCTTCAGCAAAACTCGAGTTAGCAATTTCATTTTTAACGCGCTCAGTATAGTCATCTGAACCATGTAACCCTCCATGTAACATATCACCAACTAATAACAGCTTAAAGTGATTACCTTGTTGTTTTAGTTGTTCTAAAGCTGCAATTAAAAAAGGATGATTCTTTTGTAGTTTAAAGCTCGCAAACATCCCTATTAATTTAGTGTTTATATCAATGCCTAAGTTCTCTCTGATATGCTTTTTATCACTTATATTAAATCTAGTTGTATCAACCCCGTTATAAACCACATGGTACTTATTTTTAGGTTGTTGTGTCTGACTGGCATTATAATCTGCGCCACTTTGAGAGTTCGCTATAATATTTGAAACTAAGTTTTTGGTAAGAAAGTAAGCCTTTTTCTGTATTGGTTTTAAAGTATAATTGGCATTTCTTTCTGAGCCAATCACTGTAACTCCTGTATTAGAAAGCTTGGCCGCTAATCGGGATGCAATTTCAGCATCAAATAAATAACTATGGATAACATCAAAACGTTGCTTTCTGATTAATTTAGTCAATTTACAAACGACAGAAAAGTCAAACTTACTCTTCTTATGTATGATATGCAAAGACGTTCCTTGCTTGAATTGTTCAGCAAGTGGAGCGTAATTAGATAAAGAACAAACGTGTAATTCAAATTTATTCCTATCTACATTATTGACTAATTCAACGATCTGACGTTGTGCACCACCAAATTCCATATTACTGATGACAATTAATACTTTTATTTTTTCCATTTACTGGCTCTTGTTTTCTATTTTATTTGCTAGAACTATTGTTGAATGAGCTAAATACTTAGCTAAGAAACTTTGTGACATTATTTTTTCATTTAACTTTTCACATAATGAAATGTTGAGACGCATATTAACTAATTTAGGGTTTAAAAAACCGTAACTAAAGTAGTTGATATTTTGAATTAAAAAACCGTTTTTTTCTAAATCATTAAACAACTCATCCATTTTCCATTGCTTATGATATTCTTGCTCAGTGATGTGGTTTGGAGTACTGAAAACTCTCTTTATAGGCCTGACAATTTTTTTACCAAAAGTTCGTAGTTTTCTGAAAATAGAGTGTTGGTTTGGTACAGATAATATTAATTTACCATCGACTTTTATTACTCTGTTAAATTCTGAAAATGCTCTTTGATATTGCGGAATATATTCCACTGTACCTAAGGAGACAAGTGCTTCTGCAGATTCGCTATAAAATGGTAAAGATGTTGCGTCTGCGACCTGGAAATTTATGTTATGAGAGCCTAGATTCTTAGCGTGGTTTATCATTTCTTCAGCAAAATCAACCCCAAGGATTTTTGCTCCTGTTATTTTTTGAAATATACGTGTTGCATCGCCCGTCCCGCATCCTACGTCTATCAATGTATTTTCTTTGCATAATTGTATTGAATCTAGATATTGACTAGCAAACTTAGATCTTACTTGTAAATCTAAATGGGATATAGAAGATCCTTCGTGATTATAATAATCAGCCCAATTTATACTCATTTCATTAAAATGTTGTTGTGTTCTTGCGTTATACGATAACTTTAAAAATTCTTTTTCAAATTGCTTTTGTACCATTTCCATTTCATGGTTTTTTAAATAATACTGGTAGCTATTTTGAGAGCATTGTAACCAATAATTTTGATCTTCTAGTAAGTCTTTAATGGCTGCTATTAATTGCTGTTGTTCTGAGGATGAAAATCCCAGTTTATTGTTGGTTATGACATTATCTGGATCGACTGTGCTAATAACTGGGACTCCATAACTCCAAGCTTCTAAAAAAGTATTTGGGAAACCTTCGTAGAAAGATGTGTTTAATAAAGCTGAAGCTCCTTTATAAACACTTGGCATATTTTCTCGGCTTATTTTTCCTAGGAACTTAATGTTTTTTAGAACATCAGCCCTTGGAAGAATATTATCGGTATATTTAGCATTATGATTATCAGGGCCGACAACTTCAAAGGAAATATCAGGCAAAGCCTCTGCAATATCAATTAGCCATTCTATGCGCTTTACTTGCTGAATTCTTCCTACCCAGATTATTTTCTTTGCTGAAAATTGTTGTTCGGGGATTGCTTGGCCTTGTGGGGGGGTTGAAGGCATTGGAATGACTTTAGAGTCTAATTGGAAATTGTTTTTTAATAATTCTAATTGTTTATAAGTTTGACATATAATTTGATTCGCATTTTTCAACCCATATAAAAACAGAAACCTATCTCTTTTAGTTTGTAATTTAGGAAAACTTTTCTCGCAATCAGCATCACTTGCTACAGTATAAATAAACGCTTTATTATTGTTTTTTGCCCAAAATGCCACCTGCCCTGTTACATATTCAGCACAGTTATGATAGTAAAGCTCTGCATCCGCTTGTTTCAGTGCTTTAACTAAAGAGCTCCAACGTGGAGTAAAAAATCGTAAAATCGGAAAGCCATCTTCTACATTACAAAGTTTTATTATTTTTATTTTATTGACGACTTGAACTTTTTCTCCTCCTTCATCCCAAGTTATAACAGTGACGTCATGGCCATTATTAACTAACCATTCACTTAATAAAGCAGTTTGCCTTTCAACTCCACCAATATGTCCTGAACCTTCGCCAGTTAAAGCCCCATAAGCATAATGTGCAACGATGCATATTTTCATAAAACAATAATTATCCTAAAATAGTATTTTGAAGAGACAGTTTAAGTGCAGATATCTTATACAAAATCTTATATTGATTTGTACCTGTTGGGAGATTCATGCGTTTGAATTGTATCATGTTGTCACCAACTTTATTAAGTCCAGGGTCGGTGGTTAAAGCACATTGATAGTATTTTTTTACTAAGGTTTCTGCTGTATCTTTATAACTGTTATCTGGGTAGCAAAATGTGTTGCAGGCTAGCTGTAATTTATATTCTATTGTTCGTTTTGAATGGGATAATTCAATGTCTATGTCATTCTCATTTAGCAGTCCTATACGAGCATGGTTAATTGTATGGCTACCTATTTCGAAATTAAATCTTTCAGTCGCGCTTTTAAGTTCTTTCCATGATGCTATTTGTGCATAAATATCGTCATTAATAACGTCTTTTAAGGCTTTACCAGTGTGCATCTCTATCGATGTTGATAATGTATCCAAATAATTGCGCATTATTTGATCGTCATTGAATTGCAATTTTATCCGACGACGAAAGTCGCTATAACTTGTAGTTAGCCTTTTACGAGAAGTACAATCAAACATAAACGATTCTCCAAGAATTTGAGTTGAAAAACCATCTTCTTTAATTTGTTGTAATGCATAATCTAGCCTATCGAACCAAAAGGGGATGTTTTTTTCTGTATGTTCAGAAGAAACAAAAATAGCCGGATGAATATTAAACTTTGAAAAAATAGGCCCTGAAGCTTTGATATTATTTAAATACCCATCGTCTAAGGTGATTACTAGTGCATTATTAATAGGTTTTATTTCTTTTTTAAGTATTTTAATCGCTGTTGATAAAGATATAAATTGGTATCTTTTGCTTAACGTTGAGAGTGTAAACGTTAGTTCATCGGTGTTATGTTGAGTTCGTAGAGGTTGCCATAAACTTGAATTAATATCGCTGCTTTTTACGATACTATGAGCATAAAGAATGGTGATCTTTTTGCGATGAATGTAATGGAAGAATGAAAAAATACCAAGATTAAAAATAAGCCTTAGAATTATAGTCTTTAGTATAGGCATTTTTTGTTAGCTGTACTAACAGCCCCTTTTATTTAGTTAATGATGAAAATAATATCTTTTTATCATTAAATTCACAATGTTTAAGATTTTAGCTTAGACATTGCTGTTAAAAAATATAGAATCCTATTTTAAATTTATAGCTAATCTAGTTCATTAGTTTTGTGCTTATGACAATATTTTTCTTCTAACCTGATATTTTTCAATTATTTAATTAATATTGGTATTTTAACAAACTCTGACTTGTCGAAAAAGATGCATGATAAAGCTAAAAAATTAGCGCTTGATCTGTATCACTCTGAGCGTGTCGCAGAAAGAACAGTTGCAGTCTATAAAGAAATATTGATGTAGTTTGATGCAGTATTACAGTCACTAATTGGCTAAAAGGATAGTATTTTGTTTAAGCGTATTTCAGGCCATTTTTTATTTATTGCTTCTTTGATTTTACTGTCAACGGTTAACGTATCAGTATTATTGAGCATTTTTGATGAATGGAATAGTGATGGACCTTACAGTCACGGTTTTTTAGGCATTCTAGTTGTTTGTTATGTCTTTTATTTACAGCGTAAAAATCTAACTGCTACCACTTTATCAAAACAACAATATGGTTTTGGTTTATGTTGTTTAGTGGCGTGTCTCCTGATTGCATTAGTTGCTCAACTATCTAGTATTCAACAGTTACAACAGTTGGCTTTTTTCAGCTCAATGCTCTCTTTAATTTTCTGTTTTTATGGCTGGAGTGTTGTTAAGTCTTTCTTTGTGCCTTTATTGATGTTGCTACTTATTTTACCTGTTTGGAACGTTTTACAGTTTCCTTTACGAGAGCTATCGACACAAGCAGGGCAGTGGGGGCCTGAGTTAATTGGTATTGCTGTAGATCGCGATCATTTTAGATTATCTACCGCTGGTGGGATGTTTGATGTTGAGCCTGCTTGTTCTGGTTTAGGCTTTTTTATGGTATCTGCTCTGTTGGCTTTTTGCGTTGGGTATTTCAATAAATTAAGTACTAAAAAAACACTTTGGTTTTTGTTCATTTGTTTGGCTATTGCCATTATAGCCAATTGGTTACGTATCATTATTATCATTGTGGTGGGTACTTACACTGAAATGAATCACTTTATTGTGCATGATCATCTAACCTTCGGTTGGATTGTTTTTGCTATTTGTTTATTGCCGCTTATTTATATCGCACGCACCTATTTTGATGACTCTCAAAAAGAGCCGAATCAAAGCATTGCTAATGGAACGAATGAGATATTAGATGCTGCATCTTCCCCGATTAACAAAATTAATAAACCTCAAACTATAGCGACTTTTTCTATTTTAATTTTATTCGTTGGTGCTTCACATTGGATCCCTTCTCGATATGACGAAAACTACGCATTAACAGTACCTAATGTAAAAAACTATGAGATGGTGAGTAGTAATAAAAGTAATAGCCCCAATTGGAAGCCTTATTCACAAGGAGTCACTAAAGAGCGCTTCTTTTATTACACTAAGGACGCATTAGGCTTTCAAGTTTATCTTGCTGACTATATTAAACAGGAACAAGCAAGTGAGATGATTTATGTGGAAAATTATCTTTTTGATAAGCAATTTTGGGATCGAATTGAAGATAAAAAATTAGCACTGCTAAATAGTCGAAACCTACAAGAAACTAATTTTTTACTCTTAAAAAAATCTTCTCATCGATATCGAATGATTGCTTCTTGGTATGTCATTAATGGTGTACTAACAAGTGATAAAAAAATAGCTAAACTGGCCGAAGTGAAATCTGCATTACAAGGGCAACCTGGGGCAACATTAATTGCTATTAGCCTTGATTTTGATGGTAAAGCTATAGCTGTCGCTGAAATGCAGTTAAGTAAATTTATTTATGCTTACCTTCATCCATCTGAATAACAATTTACGAGACTAAATAATTATGCAATCCCTTACTTGGTATATTAAACGAATTCAAATGATGTCTGTCAGTGAGATAAAATGGCGAGTGACTTCATTAAGTGATGCCTGGGCTGAACGAGCACGCGTTCAATTTAATAAAGTGCCTAAAGCTGAATTTGTTGATACCTATGATGCTGAATCTAGCTTTGAACCTGGGTTTAGTGTTTTTGAAGGGCAAGTCGAACATTATAATGAGCAATGGTTAACGCCTTTATTAACTCATGCTGAGTCTATTATGGAGCATAAGCTTAGTTATTTTGATTTAAAAGATCACCACTTAGAATCACCTATTAATTGGCATAAAGATCATAGTGCAGGTATCTATTCAAAACTTGGTCATATACTTTCAGTTAATTACCGAGATTTTAAAAATAACGGTGATTGTAAATTAGTATGGGAACCAAATCGTCATCATCAAATGGTGGTGTTAGCGCGAGCATATAAAGTATCTGATGATATTAAGTACGCACAAGCAGCCGTAGAACAAATGACGCATTGGTTAGATGAAAATCCATACGGTAAAGGGATGAATTGGCGTAGCCCATTAGAATTGGCTATTCGTTTAATTAGCTGGGTATGGACAATCGATTTAATCAAAGATTCTGGATTATTTACTGGTGATTTTAAACAACGATTATTAGAAAGTGTTTTTTTACATTGTCGTGACGTGAGTGGGAAGTTTTCACAAGGTACTTCTGCAAATAATCATTTAGTGGGCGAAGCCGCAGGCGTTTATATTGCTGCTTGTTACTTTTCAATGCTTAAAGATGCCAAGCAATGGCAAGAGCAAAGTAAGAAAGTATTAGAAAAAGAGATACAAGCACAAACCTTTGCTGATGGTTGTACTAAAGAACATGCCTTTAGTTATCAGTTTTTTGTATTTCAATTTTACTTATTAACTGGTTTAACCGGGAAGTGGAGTGATGATTCGTTTTCTCCTGCTTATTGGCAAACGCTTAATCGTTTAAGTCATTTTATTGCAACGATTGCAGAAGGTGGCCAACATTACCCTATGTTAGGCGATCAAGATGATGGTTATGTTTTAGATCTTGGTGACCATGTGCATGATATCAATGCACTGTGTGATGTTGTGAGTCATTTATATGATGACACCATCTTTACACAAGGTTTAAAGCAAGCAAGTGAGTCTTCATTTTGGCTGTTTAATAACAGACAACAACCTATTAATCAGATTAACCCAAATGAAAGAGAATTAAGCCCCGTCGCCTTTACAGACTCTGGGTATTATTTGTTACAAGCTGGTAAATTGAGTGATAAAAACCAGGCCAGCATTTTAATGGATGTCGCTGAACTAGGTTATACAGCAATAGCTGCTCATGGACATGCAGATGCATTGAGTTGTGTTGTTCGTATTAATCAACAGGATTTATTTGTTGATACGGGCACTTATGATTACTTTAGCTTTCCACAATGGCGTAACCATTTCCGAAAAACAAGAGCGCATAATACTATCGAGATTGATGGCCTTGACCAATCTGTAATGACAGGGCCTTTTATGTGGGAGTCACATGCACAGTCAGTGTGTTCAATTTGGTCTCCTACTGAATTTGGCGGTAAAATTGTCGCCGAACATGATGGTTACAAACGTTTAGGTTCTCCAGTAAATCATCAACGTAGTATCGATTTAGATGTGCAGAAAAAACAAATTAATATTGTAGATTCATTAGCAACACAAGGTCAGCATGATGCTGTTATTTATTTCCACTTTTCAGAAGATTGTCAAAATATAGAAATCAAAGAAGGGATTTGTACTTTAACGTTAGCTGAAAATTTAGTGGTTATTAAATTGCCTGAAAAAATGCAAGCTACGTTAATCAAAGGTGAAGTATCAGATGATCAACAAACCCCATCATTAGGATGGTTGAGTCGCGGATATCATCAAAAAGTGCCGATTATTACCTTAGCGTTATCTGCACATATCAGTGAAGATAAAGAGTTCATTACCGCTATCTCTTGGAGTTAGTGTTTATTTATAACTGTGAAAGCTAATTTGAAAGCTAATTTGAAAGGTTAGATATTTTTAAACGTTAAATATTAATAAAGTGGCTAAAAGTGCCTTTCAAATACTATATTTTTTGAGGTTTAAAATATTTACCGGTTGGCCAAATAGTCATTAATTTAAACAATACGTTTTTGATTTTATTTGGCCAAATAAGTAAATTTTGCCCTTCTCGTTTTTGTGCTAACCAACGTCTTTTATGATTAGTATACACGCCTAAAAAGTCATAATCGCTGAGTTGTTCTTTTAAACATTGCTGAAAAACATGATAACGTAAAACTTGCCCGATACCATTCTGAAAATCAGCATTAAACCCTTCTTGTAATGCAAAAAACTGACTTTGATAAACGTAACCGATTTGCATTGCTTGCGTGACACCTTCACATTGTAATTTGGCTAATCGTAACCAACCTTGCTGTAGTGCTTTAACTGCAAAGTCTTGATAAAAAGCGGCCATCTCAGGGCGTCTTTCAAATGAACCTTGTAAGCCTGCATTTTGCCAACGTAAATTATGCAATTCAAATAGTCGATTTAACTCTTTTTCAAGTAATGACGGATCATCACAAAAGCTCACCTGCCAATCACCTTGTCGACTTAAATAATTTTGTGTTTGTTTTATGTTGGTGCGTAAGCTTTTAGATAGCGAAGGTAATACTTGTTCTGATACGTTTTTGAGTTCAGTATTCGCAAATTCTACAACGCGAGATTTCATATTTAGCTGTGGCGTCTTTTGCAGTGAAGTCAGTAACGTTTCTCCTCCTTTAGTCCAGCTGGCTACGTTACTATACCAAATAAGATCCCACTGTGATGCTTGAACGCTAGTTAATAAGGTTGACCACAATAAAGCTTTTAATTGAATTGTCTGTTCTTGTTTGACGATGAAATTAGAATATTCAGAGCCGATACCTTGATCTCCAGCAAACCTTAATACTTGATAAGTAAAAAATTTGAATAAACGATAAGGCTGAATATAAAAGGGAGCAATAGCGACAACTTGCTGTGCTTGTTTTAGTACCACAAAAAATGGCTTGGTATTAGGTGAGCAAGTCTTCTTCCAACTCTCTATCCATTGCCATGTTAAGAAAATATTATCTGCATCAGATTGTTGTAATAACGGGTTCCAATCTTCCTTTAGTTTTTCTATTTCAGACCATGACGTCATAATATGGGGAGTAATTGTCTGCATCTTGATATTAAACACCTTTGGTTATGAACGTTAGTAGAGATAACTAAATAAACGATTTCTGTGCTTTATTGTAAAACAAAGCGCGATAATTTAGGTGTTAATTTGATTAAAACTGCATTTATTTAACCACTATCGCTTAATCGCATGATCTATTATTTTGCTATGCTATTATGTTTTCACTATTAATTGTCAATGAGAGTAAAATGACTACGCAAACAAATGAAAATATCCACATCGAATCAGAAACCGTTTTAATCACACCTGCAGAGCTTAAAGCGTCTTTGCCCGCTTCTGATAGTGTGTATCAATTCATTAACGAATCTCGTCAAACTATATCTAATATCGTGCACAAAAAAGACCCTCGTTTTTTAGTGATCTGCGGTCCTTGTTCAATTCATGATATCGAAGCTGCTAAAGATTATGCAACGCGTTTGAAAGAGTTACGTGATCAATATAAAGATACTTTATATATTGTAATGCGAGTTTATTTTGAAAAACCACGTACCACTGTTGGTTGGAAAGGTTTAATTAATGACCCTCATATGGATGATTCATTCGATATCGAAACAGGTCTTAAAAGAGCACGTGAATTATTGTTATGGATTGCTGAATTAGGCTTACCTATTGCTACTGAAGCATTAGACCCAATTAGCCCACAATACATCGGTGATTTATTTAGTTGGGCAGCGATTGGTGCTCGTACGACAGAATCTCAAACACACCGTGAAATGGCGAGTGGCTTATCAATGCCAGTTGGCTTTAAAAATGGTACTGACGGTAGCCTATCTACTGCAGTTAATGCAATGCAATCAGCTTCTGCACCACATCGTTTTATGGGCATTAACCAAGCTGGGCAAAGTGCTTTATTACAAACTGCTGGTAATAAAGATGGTCACGTTATTTTACGTGGCGGTGGTGGTAAACCAAACTACGATTCAATCAATGTCGCATTAGCTGAGCAAGCTTTAGTTAAAGCTAAAATGGAAAGCATTCTTATTGTTGATTGTAGTCATGAGAACTCTAATAAGAATCATGAACTACAACCATTAGTAGCAAAAAATGTATTCCGCCAAGTAGTTGATGGCAATACATCTATCATCGGTATTATGCTAGAAAGTCATATTAATGCGGGTAATCAACCTGCGTCATTACCTGCTGATAAACTGCAATACGGTGTATCAGTAACGGATGCGTGTATTGATTGGCAAACGACCTGTGAATTATTAGAGCAAGCGGCCGTATTATTAAAAGATACTGTCCAGAACAAATAAGAAGTAAATTATGCCTTTAAGTAAATTAAGAGATCAGATTGATGCTGTAGACCAGCAAATAATTGATTTATTAGCAGAGCGTTTACGCCTAGTAGGTGAAGTTGGCGAAGTGAAAACTAAGCATGGCTTGCCTATTTATGTGCCTGAACGTGAAGCTGCGATGTTAGCTAAGCGCCGTGAAGAAGCTGAAAAGAAAGGCGTACCTGCAAACCTGATTGAAGATATCTTACGTCGTACTATGCGTGAATCTTATGCTAGTGAAAATGAGACAGGTTTCAAAACAGTTAACCCTGCGATGAAACGTATTGTTATTATTGGTGGTAATGGTTTATTAGGTCAGCGTTTTGTTGAAATGTTTAAATTATCTGGTTATGACGTCGATATTTTAGGTCGTGCAAACTGGGACCAAGCTGAAGCTATTTGTAGTAAAGCTGGATTAGTTATTGTTGGTTCGCCAATTGATGTGACTGTTGATGTGATTAAGCAACTTACTTTCTTACCTGAAGATTGTATTTTAACGGATATTACTAGCATCAAAGACGCTCCTTTAACTGAGATGTTAGCGGTACATAAAGGTCCTGTCGTCGGTTTACACCCTATGTTTGGTCCTGATATCTCAAGCTTTGCAAAACAAGTTATTGTTTACTGTGATGGACGTAATCCTGAAAAGTACCAATGGTTAATTGATCAAATGAAAATTTGGGGCGCCCATTTATACCCTGTGGCAGCACCAACGCATGATGAGTCAATGACCTTGATTCAAGCATTACGTCACTTTACGAGCTTTGTTTACGGTGTGCATTTACAAGAAGTCGATGCAGACTTAGAACAGTTGTTAGACCTAAGCTCGCCTATTTATCGCTTAGAACTAGCAATGGTAGGGCGTTTATTTGCACAAGAGCCTGCTTTATATGCTGACATTATCTTATCGCAAAAAAATAACCTAACCATGATAAAGCGTTACCATAAACACTTTGCTGATGCGATTGAACTGTTAGAAAACAACAATCGTGAAGAGTTTATTGCTCGCTTTAAGTCTGTGACGAATTGGATGGGAGATTACTCGGAGTTATTCTTAAATGAAAGTCGAGTAATGTTGCAACAAGTGCATGACAATCGCCATTACGAAGAGAAGTAATCTAGTTATTTAGTGCTTTGTGAAGGGCACTAAATAACTACTTTCTCAAAGGCAGGTTTTCGTAAAAGGCAGGATCAAAAAAGGAGGTTATTAACCTCCTTTTTTCTTTACGAGCAGTTATTTATGAACCGTTATCTAAGTGCTCTAGTGAGTAGCAAATGGCTAAGCCACAAACTCTTTATTTAATTTGATCTCAGCATCTGATTCAATTTCAATTTCTGGCTCTTCAATAGCCTCTCCTGAAATTTCTCCGTTACGACATAAGTCTTTACCATTATTCTTGGCACGGTTTGCTTCATCTTTATGGGTATGTTTATTTAGCTGACGTTCGATTTTTGAGAATAACTGATTGATTCCCACATATAAGTCATCATGCTCAGCATGAGCAAAAACTTTACCGTTTGGAACGCCAATAGTACCTTCTATTTTTACGCCTTTAGGTTCTTTAGTGATAATGAAATGGGGATTGATTAATGAAATTTGAAGTTTCTGTAGTTTCTCGAAACGTTCTTCTACTTTTGCGCGCATTGTGTCTGTGATAGTAATTTGTTTGCTAGTAATTTCAATTCTCATATAGGACACCTTTTTGTTATACACTTTATCGTGTTCATTAATAGACTAGGCTTTTCGAAGTGATTTACAAGTGATCTAGATCACATTAATTAAGCCTTTTAGATAAACAGATTTATTTTTTGAACTAGCTATATTTTCTTAAAAATATTTCAACTTTTACTTGTTGAATGCTACTAATTAGTCCATTTTAGTGGTGATAAGTTCCGTGCTTTTTATTACTTCTTCTTTATATCTCCTTTTTATATTTAAAAACCTTTTATTAACTTAAGCATTTGTTATCTTTACTTCTCTTCTATTTTTTAAGTCTGACTTGAGTTTTATTATTATGAATATAATTAAGTGTATACGCATTTTGATATTTTGCGCTCTATTGCCAATAAGTTTCTTTGCTAATAGTGAATCTTGGCGTGATGCTATTAGTATGTATGGTGATCTCAAATATAAAAATAATTTTAAATATTTTGAATATGCGAACCCAGATGCACCTAAAGGAGGGGCTTTCAAACAAGCGAGTATAGGGAGTTTTGACTCACTAAACCCTTTTATTGTAAAGGGTAATGCAGCGACTGGTATTACACGTATTTACGATACGTTATTAGAACAATCTACTGATGAGCCTTTTAGTTTATATGCATTGATTGCTGAAAAAGTAAAAGTTGCAGATGACTATAGTGCAGTTAGTTTTTTAATTAATCCAGATGCTAAATTTCATGATGGTGTAGCGATAACGGCTGATGATGTTAAGTTTAGTTTTGATTTGTTGGTAGATGAAGGTGCACCGCACTTTCGCTCATATTATTCAGGGGTTGAAGAAGTCACGGTAGACTCATTACTGAAAGTGACTTTTCATTTTAAAGAAATCGGTAATCGTGAATTACCTTTAATTATTGGGCAAATCCCTATTTTACCAAAGCACTTTTGGAAGGGAAAAGAGTTTGCTAAAAGTGGTTTGGTGGTTCCATTAGGTTCTGGTCCATACCAAGTAAAAAGCTTTGATGCAGGTAAGCAAATTATATATGAGCGAGTAGCTGATTATTGGGCAAAAGATCTTGGGGTGAATAAAGGACGCCATAATTTTGATCAGATCATTATTGATTATTATCGTGATGATGCTGTTGCATTTGAAGCGTTTAAATCCGGTGCTTTTGATTACCGATTCGAAAGCTCCTCAAAGCGTTGGTCGACCGGTTATGTTGGCGATCAATTTAAGACTAATGACATTATATTAGAGACCATTGCGGATAAAAATCCTCAAGGTATGCAAGGCTTTTGGTTTAATTTACGTCGAGATAAATTTAAAGACCCTAAAGTACGTGAAGCGATCTCATTATTGTTTGATTTTGAGTGGGCTAACAAAACTTTGTTTTATGGCGCTTATACACGCATAGATAGTTTTTATTCTGGATCTGAATTATCAACTGAAGCAAATATCAGCGAAGCAGAAAAAGAAATATTATTACCTTATAAAGATCGGCTTCCAGCATCTGTTTTTAAACCGATAGAAAGTAATAAAACATCGGGTAATGGCAATGTAAGAGAACAAATGCGACAAGCGGTTACACTATTATCAGAGGCAGGATACGAGTTAAAAGACAGTAAAATGCAAAATAAACAGGGTGAGCAATTAAACTTTGAATTTTTATTGTATAGCAAAGACTTTGAACGGGTTATTCATCCATTTCGTCGTAACCTTCAACGGATAGGCATTAAAACTGATATTCGTTTGGTCGATGTGTCTCAATTTATTAATCGATTAAACAATTTTGAGTTCGATATGTTGTCATTACGTAAAGGTCAGTCTATTTCACCTGGCAATGAGCAAGCTTCTTTTTGGGGGTGTGATACTGCCAATCAGGTCGGCACTTCAAATTGGGCTGGGATTTGTTCTCCGGTTATTGATGAATTAACGAAACAATTAATAACCGCATCAACGCGAGAGCAGTTAGTGAATGTAACTAAAGCATTAGATCGTGTTTTATTATCTGAACATATAGTGATCCCTCAATGGTACTTACCCGCTTATCGTATTGCGTATTGGGATAAGTTCTCTCGACCTAAAGTATCGCCTTATTATGATATAGGCTTAGATACTTGGTGGAGTAAACAACCAGAAAAATCAGTTACTGAACAAGAGAGTCAATAATGCATCAATATATTTTAAAGAGGCTGTTACTGATTATTCCAACCTTAATTGGCATCATGACGCTCAACTTTTTTATTGTCCAAGTCGCACCAGGTGGCCCTGTTGAACAAGCCATTGCCAAATATCAAGGTATTGATTCTGAAGCGACGTCTCGAGTGACGTCGAGTACGAGTAGTGAGATAAAACAAGGCTCAAATAGTGGTAGTCAATATCGTGGTGCACAGGGAGTCGACCCTGAATATATCGCCAGATTAGAAAAGTTATATGGCTTTGATAAACCCCTCGTAGAACGTTACTTTTCAATGCTATGGCGTTATATTAACTTTGATTTTGGTGATAGTTTTTACCGAGATAAGAGCGTAATTGATTTGATTTACGAAAAAATGCCTGTGTCTATTTCTTTAGGTTTATGGACGACGTTACTCGCCTATTTAATTTCTATTCCGTTAGGCATCAAAAAAGCCACGGCGCATGGTACTAAATTTGATGTTTGGACTAGTACCATTGTCACCATAGGTTATGCGATACCTGCCTTTATTTTTGCGATTATTTTAGTGGTGTTATTTGCTGGTGGATCTTATGTTAGTTGGTTTCCATTACGAGGATTAACGTCTGACAACTTTGACCAATTATCTTTATTTGGGCAAATAAAAGATTATTTTTGGCATTTAGTTTTACCGATATTAGCAAGTGTATTAGCAAGCTTTGCAACACTCACCATGTTAACTAAAAACTCCTTTCTAGATGAAATCAATAAACAATACGTCATTACTGCTCGGGCTAAAGGTTGTTCAAAAAATCGTGTTTTATATGGTCATATTTTCCGTAATGCAATGTTATTAGTTTTAGCTGGTTTGCCTGCGGCATTAATTGGTATTTTCTTTACTGGCTCGATGTTGATTGAAGTTATTTTCTCATTAGATGGATTAGGTTTACTGAGTTTTGAATCAGTAATTACGCGAGACTACCCGGTTATTTTTGGTTCTCTTTATATCTTTACGTTAGTTGGTTTAGTGCTTAAGTTAATCAGTGATGTTACCTATACCTTAATCGATCCACGCATTACATTCGAGGGTCAATAATGTCGTTATTACTTACTTGGCAACGCATCAAAAAAAATCCAAGCAACCATCAACGATGGGCACAGTTTAAAGCGAATAAACGCGGTTATTATTCGTTATGGATTTTTAGCATTTTATTTTTACTCAGTTTAATCGGGGAAGTATGGGTAAATGACAAGCCGATTATGGTGTCTTATCAATCGAATTGGTATTTCCCAATTATACAAGATATTCCGGAAGATCAATTGGGTGGTGATTTTGATATCAATACGGATTATCGAGACCCTTATATGGTGCAACAAATTAATAAAGACGGGTGGATGATTTGGCCGCTCATTCCATTTTATTACGACTCCATTAATTATGAATTAACCAGTGCCGCACCTTCGGCGCCAGATGCAGTGAATTGGCTCGGTACAGATGACCAAGGGCGAGATGTAGTTGCTCGTTTAGTCTATGGGTTTCGTATTTCAGTTGTTTTTGCATTATCGCTCACCATAGTAAGTTCAATTATTGGCGTCATTGTCGGCGCCATACAAGGTTATTATGGCGGTAAAATCGATTTAATTGGGCAACGTTTACTAGAAATATGGGAAGGGCTGCCAATGCTCTTTATGTTGATTATTTTAGCAAGCTTTGTAGAGCCTACCTTCACTTGGTTATTAGGGTTAATGATTCTCTTTAGCTGGCCTAGTTTAGTGAGCGTGGTGCGTGCTGAGTTTTTGCGTGGGCGCCATTTAGAATATGTAAAAGCGGCAAAAGCGTTAGGTGTAAAAGACAGTAAAATTATGTTCAAACATATTCTCCCTAACGCAATGATTGCAACCTTAACCTTCATGCCTTATTTATTTACTGGTGCATTAACCACGTTAACATCATTGGACTTTTTAGGATTTGGGTTACCGCTGGGCTCAGCTTCTTTAGGTGAAATGATTTCCCAAGGTAAAGAAAACTTACATGCGCCTTGGTTAGCGATTACTGCTTTTATCTCTTTATCGAGTATTTTAGTGTTATTAGTCTTTATTGGTGAAGCCGCGCGTGATGCTTTTGACCCGAGGAAAACATTATGAGTGAACAATCGTGTCTTTTAAAAGTCGATAATTTAGCGGTTAGCTTTGCAGATCAAAATATCTTATCTGGTGTTAGCTTTAGTTTAGAGCAAGGTAAAACATTAGCTATTGTTGGTGAAAGTGGATCTGGAAAATCATTGACGGCACTCTCAATACTGCAATTATTACCTTACCCACATGCACATCATCCTAGTGGCGATATTATCTTTGAAGGTGAGTCTCTGATGGCGAAGTCAGATGCTGTCTTAGAAGCGGTTCGCGGTAATAAAATAAGTATGATTTTTCAAGAACCAATGACGTCGTTAAATCCATTACATAGTATTGAGAAACAGATCGAAGAGACGTTGTTATTACATAAAGGGTTAACGGGTAAAAAGGCACAATTACGTACCCTTGAGTTATTAGAGTTAGTGGGGATAGACAATCCTGCTTCACGTTTAAAAGCTTATCCTCATGAATTATCTGGAGGGCAACGTCAACGTGTCATGATTGCGATGGCACTTGCTAATGAACCTAATCTATTAATTGCTGACGAACCAACAACGGCTTTAGATGCAACGATTCAAAAACAAATTCTAACGTTATTAAGATCATTACAGCAACGTTTAAATATGGCGATTTTGTTGATCACTCATGACCTTAATATTGTTCAGCAATTTTCGGATCATGTATTAGTGATGTGTAAAGGTCAGCAAGTGGAGTATCAAGCAACACAGGCGCTTTTTGATTCACCTGACCACCAATATACTAAGAAATTGTTAAACGCGGTTCCAACAGGGAAAATGGCTTCTCTCGTTGATCCTAAAGTGATTCTTGAAGCAGAAAATATGAATGTAAGCTTTCCTGTCAAAAAGAATTTTTGGGGGAAAACAACAAAATCATTAGATGTGGTTAAAAATGTTTCATTAAAAATACATGAAGCAGAAACATTAGCGTTAGTGGGTGAAAGTGGTTCAGGTAAAAGTACTTTAGCCCAAGCATTATTATATTTGAATAAGCATACTGGTCAGGTTGTCTATCTAGGTCAAAGTATTAACACATTGGCAAAAGATGATTTACAAGCACTTCGTCAGGAGTTGCAAATTGTATTTCAAGATCCTTACGCCAGCTTGAGCCCGAGAATGTCAGTGCAAGATATCATTGCAGAAGGTGTACATGTATTTAATACCGATAGAGCCTTAAGTGACCAAGATATTAATGAGCAAGTTTCACAGGTACTGATTAAAGTTGGTTTAGATGAAAGTGCCGCTAATCGATACCCGCACCAATTTTCAGGCGGGCAGCGTCAGCGAATTGCTATTGCAAGAGCCTTGATATTAAAACCAAAGCTTATTGTATTAGATGAACCAACATCTGCCTTAGATAGAAGTATTCAAAAACAAATTATTGAATTATTAAAAGCATTACAAAAAGAATTTTCATTAAGCTATTTATTTATCAGCCATGACCTATCAGTGGTTAAAGCGGTGAGTCATCGAGTGCTGGTAATGAAGGCGGGTGAAATAGTTGAACAAGGTTTTACCTCAGCTATATTTGAAAATGCACAACATCCTTATACACAAGAGTTGCTATCATCGACCATTTTGTGAAATGATGTTTAAATTATCTATTATTTACATTAGGAACTTATGAGAAAATTAATTTTAGGCTGCTTGCTGTTTTCTGCATCAGGCATGAGTAGTGCATTAAGTTTAGATGTTCAGCGTGAAATTTTTACTGATACTTTAGATTTACAAGAAAAAAAAGAATGGCAAAAAGCCAACCAAAATATTGAGAAAATAACTGATTATCCACTTGCTTATATTGCAGAATATAATTATTTAAAAGCGAATATTGACGAAGTTAGCGATCAAGAAGTATTAAGTTTCATCAAAAATAATAAAGGTAAAGTCGTTACTGATGATTTACAACGTAGTTATTTGTTTTCTCTTTCTAAACAGAAAAATTGGTCACAATTCTTAACTGCTTTCCCTAGAATGCCAAATAATAAAACGTTGAAATGCCATTATTTACAAGCTTCTATCGCAACAGGCAAAAGCCAGCAAGCTTGGTCTGATGCTCAACAATATTGGCTGTCTAGTACTTCATTACCTAATGCTTGTGATGATGTGTTTGTGTTTTACCAGAATGATAAGCAATTAACTAAACAACATATATGGCAGCGTTTTCAATTAGCCTATGTGAAAAACAAGCAAGGTTTAATGCGTTTTTTAATCGCCCGAATGGATAAAAAAACGGCAGCAGTGGCTACTGAATTATACGAACTTCAACAAAATCCAAAAAATGTATTAAATAGCCAACTATTCTCTTCTCGTAAAGAGGCTAGTTTTGGTTTCTTGGTGCCAACAATTCAACGTTTAGCGAAGATCGATATTGATTTAGCGATGCAAGCTTATGCTAAATTTGATAAACAAGTACCTTTCACTGCTGCTGAGAATAAACGCATTAAAACTCAATTTGCTAGTGTTGTTGTGCAACGTAATAAAAGCAAATATTTTTCATGGTTAGATAAAGAATTAGGCGCGTTAGGTAATGTTTCGTTAATCGAACAACGTATTCGTTATGCTATTAAACGTGGAGATTGGAAAAATATCGAGTTTTGGATTTCTCAATTACCTAAATCAGAACGTAATTCATCTGCATGGAAATACTGGCAAGCACGTGTTTTAGAGCAATCAGGAGAAACAGATAAAGCTAAAGTGTTATATCAACAAGTCGCGAAGAATCGTAACTTTCATGGATTTATGGCCTCTCAAAAGTTAGGTGTTAATTTCTCACTTAATGAACAAGTTATTAAAGAGGAAGTTAATGGTTTAACTGCTTTAAAAGGTGATTTAGCCGTTATTAAAGAGATGTTATTTCACAACCTAAATAAACAAGCGAAAGGGCAGTGGTACCGTATTCTTAGTAAGCAAAGCGTAGCAAAACAACAGCAATTAGGGTTGTATGCTTTTAATAATAACTGGCCGTATTTATCTGTATTAGCAAGTATTAGCTCTAAAAGTTGGAATGCACTGGGTATCCGTTTCCCTAATGCTAAAAAAGAATTATTTGTTGGTGCAGCTAAGCAATATAATATAGAAGAAACGTATATTTATGCCATTACGCGTAGAGAAAGTAGTTTTGATCAACATGCTAAATCTCCTGTAGGCGCAAGTGGTTATATGCAATTAATGCCTAAAACTGCAGAAGAAACGGCTAAAAAAATTGGGCTAACGTCGTACAAAGATATTTCTCAACTTGACCAAGGTAAAATTAATGTTCAGTTAGGAGCTGGTTACTTTAATGAATTATTAGAGCGTTACGATGGTAATCGTGTTCTAGCAACGGCTGCTTATAATGCAGGGCCTCATCGAGTAGACAGATGGGTTAGTGCTGGGAAGAAGAAAGGTAATAAAGGTATCGAAATTGATAGTTGGGTAGACACTATTCCTTTTTATGAAACACGTGCTTATGTACAAAATGTATTAGCTTACAATGTTATTTATCAGCATGTTTTAGGTAAACCTTTACAGTTTCTTAAAAATGAAGAGCTTTTAGGCGATTATTAAACCTTTATTTCTATTTAAGAAATAATGATTAGCTCTGTTGACTATATCTATCGGTATGCTAGTCAATGATGGACAAGCTTTTTGTTGTGAATTGTAGATAGCTTTGTTTTACAAAGACTAACTATTGATGCCAACAAAAAGCATTGTCTTGACTACCATCACTGGTTTTAACATTATTCTGATCAATAAATAGTGCCTTACATGCGGCTTTATCATTATTTTGAGAACTACTTATTTTAGCGACTGCCTTCATAACATAGGTATGTGCGGCCGCTGAAACAATACTAAATGTATAATATTCGCTATTTACCGGTAAGCCTGCAGAGGCTGGGTTACTAATGTAAATTGGCTGTAGAATACGGTAGCTGCTTTGCTCCATTTGAGCCTTTATTAATTCAGTTTGTGCATCTCCTCGTCGTGTTGTTATCACAAAACTTTGGTAAGAGGGGTAAGCAATACCGGCTAATATCCCAATAACTACAAGACAAACAAGCAATTCAATTAAAGTAAAACCGTGAAGTTTATTCTCTCTAAAGTCTAGTTTATTCATATCAGCCTCATCTATTTAACTTTATATTCAATTTAACTCATTAAATATGTAATCAAATATTGGTGAAATGGTCGCTTGCTTTAACCTGTAACCTGTTCGATTAATTAGTTAACCTCAGTTCTGGATAAGCAAAGCGATACAACACCGCTATTTCTGCGGATTTCTGCGTTAAATTATCTCTCAATAACCAGTTATTGCTTCAATAATTCGCCTTGAACGATGCAAAACTAACGGCACTGTAGAGTAAAAAATATAACCTTATGATTTTAAATGTAATTCCACTTTCATTAACCAGAATTGAGGTTAGTTATTTAATGAGAGCGTTATTAAGTATAGAAAAGCATTTCTAAATTTCATTATTTCTAATTAAATGATATTGCTTACGTGTATGAAGGATCTATAGCCATTAGGAATGTATTACATTAAGTTCATCAGTAAGAGAGCATTATCATTCGCTCTCATATCACTGATATATTAGATTAATTTGGAAGGGACGGAACTTGAGGGAGGTTAATCAAATAGTTTATGCACAACTGCTAGTGTTGCTTCAATTTCTTGAGTATTACTGGGGGCAATATAAATAGTATCATCTCCTGCGATAGTACCTAAAATTCCTTCTGCTTTACCCATCGAATCTAATAAGCGAGCTATCAATTGCGCCGCTCCAGGGCTGGTACGTATGACGATTAAACTATCATTTCTATCTATATCTACCACTAAGTTTTTAAGCGGGCTGGTGGTTGCTGGTATACCTAACTCGGCAGGTAAACAATAAACCATTTCACCTGTGGCATTTCGTGTTCTAACTGCGCCTGTTTTACTTAACATGCGTGACACTTTAGATTGGTTGATATGCGTAAATCCAGCTTCTATTAAAGCATCGACAATCTCACTTTGTGAGCTCAAATGCTCTTCTTTAAGAAGGCATTTAAAAAAGTCCATTAGTTCAGAAGTCTGTCGCATTGGTGATCCCATAGATAAATTATTATAAAGCTCGTATCTTAATCTAAATCATCGTTACGTTAATAGATTAAATGTCACTTTTTTTGCATATTTATTCGTTTTTTTATAAATAAGTGTATTTGTATAAGCATCGCTACTTTCTTTAATGCAGTTCTGGTAAAATTTTAGAGAAATTAATATTATCAGGATGATTCATTATGATTTCTTTTTCTCGTCACCTCGCACTTATATTTCTCTTATTATCAACTTCATTGAGTGCAAACACTCTAAAACAACTGCAAGTTAAGTTTGCGACTGATGCTAATTATTTCCCTTTTGAATATTTGTCTGAGAAGAAAGAAATTCAAGGCTTTGACATTGATATTGCTAAAGCGATCTGTGAGCAAGCCAATTTAAAGTGTAGCTTTGAACATCATCGTTTTGATGGTTTGTTACTTACCTTACCTTTTGGGCGTTATGATGCAGTCATTGCAGCATTAGATATTACCAGTGAGCGATTAGAGAAAGTCGACTTCAGTGATAGCTACTATAAAGCACCGCCGGTTTTTATCAGTAAAGAGCAATTACAAGGGGAGTTTTCATTAGCAGGTAAATTTATTGGCGTTCAGGCAAATACGTCGAATCAAAGTTATCTTATTCAATTTGCAAAAGAAAACAGTTATATCGTGCCTTACTATTCATCCCAGGCGGCTTTTAAGGATTTGAAACTACAAAGAATTGATGCGGTGTTTGCTGATTTTGCTGTTGTAAATGACTTTTTAAGTAAGCAGAAACAAGATAACTCGTTGGTGATTAGTAGAACTGAAGCTGTCTTTATTGAGCAGTTTTCTAAAGGCTATGGTATTGCCGTTAAGAAAAATAATCACATTTTACGTCAACGTTTAAACCTCGGTTTGAAGCGGATTGTTGAAAATGGTACCTATGCAAAGATTTTTCAGGAATATTTCCCTTAAAATAGTTCTTAAAACGACTCACAAAGTAGTGGTAATCATTCCTTAAAATAAGCTACTATTTTACATTCATCACAATTATTTAACATTTTTCACACATGCGTATTTATTCACTTTAGAATGCATACGGTTATTCTTAAATACTTAAAATTTTATTTCATTGGAGAAAAATATGAAAGTTGCTGTTCTTGGTGCTGCAGGTGGTATTGGTCAAGCGTTGTCATTATTATTAAAAACTCAACTACCAGCTGGTTCTGAATTAGCATTATATGACGTTGCTCCAGTTGTTCCTGGTGTTGCTGTTGATTTATCTCACATCCCAACCGCTGTTAAAGTTGAAGGTTTTGGTGCTGACGCGTTAGGTGCTGCATTAACTGGTGCTGATATCGTAATCATCCCAGCGGGTATGCCACGTAAGCCGGGCATGGATCGTGCTGATTTATTCGCAGTTAATGCTGGTATTATCAAAACGTTAGCTGAAGGCATTGTTGCTAACTGTCCTAAAGCATTAGTTGGTGTTATCACTAACCCAGTAAACGGTACTGTTCCAATCGTTGCTGAAGTGTTCAAAAAAGCGGGCGTTTACGATAAAAACCGTATATTTGGTGTAACAACGCTTGATGTTATCCGTAGTGAAGCATTTGTTGCTGAACTTAAAGGGCTCAACGTTGCTGACGTTAAAGTGCCAGTCATTGGTGGTCACTCAGGTACAACTATTTTACCACTTCTTTCTCAAGTTGAAGGTGTAACATTCACTGAAGAAGAAGTGGCTGCATTAACACCACGTATCCAAAATGCCGGTACTGAAGTTGTAAATGCTAAAGCTGGTGGCGGTTCTGCTACTTTATCTATGGGTGCTGCTGCTGCTCGTTTTTGTTTATCTTTAGTTAAAGGTTTACAAGGCGAAGACGTTGTAGATTACGCATACGTTGATATTGATGGTGGCGATGCTCCTTACTTCGCTCATCCGGTACGCTTGGGTGTTAACGGTGTAGTTGAAATTTTATCATACGGTAAATTATCAGCTTTTGAAGAAAAAGCTAAAAACGATATGTTAGTAACACTTAACAAAGACATCCAAGAAGGTGTCGATTTTATAAATAGCTAATCTACTTTTAGTTTTTTTGTAAATTATTGATAAGGTCAGCTATGCTGACCTTTTTTGTGTCTATAATAAAACATGAATTCATTTTGTGTATAGGGAGTGATATGAAAGTATTAGAGGCAATGACTTCAAGAGTTGTCACCGTTGATATGGATGACCGCATGCCAGTTCTTCAAAATATTTTATCACAAGCTGGTTTCCATCATTTATTGGTGGTGGAGGAGGGGAAGTTACAAGGTGTTATTAGTGATCGTGATTTATTACGGACATTAAGCCCTTTTTTAAATACAGAAACAGAATCTGTACGTGATTCAGAAACTGCACAACGACCCGCTCATCAAATAATGACCCGGTCTCCCATTACCATAGAGCCAAATACTTTAGTTAAAGATGCATTAACCTTAATGTTGACGCATGATATTAGTTGTTTACCTGTGCTCGATGGCGATAATATTGTTGGTATATTTACTATTCATGATGGAGTAAGGTCGCTTATTTAATAAGAACTAGCGTATAATTACTCCAATATCTTCGTTAAATACATTGATGATATTGCTATCCTTTGTGCCCCCTATTTTATTACTGCCTCATTTTATTTGTTAAAAAGGATTGTTTAATGAATAAAATAGACAGGATTGATATGCATAAACGTGATAAATAATGTGCTTTAAATCTTTTATATTGCACCTGTTATTCTTTATAGTGTCGACCTAGACTAGTTAAACTGAGATATATATGGATTATCTTCCTATTTTTACCAAATTAAAAAATCGTCATTGCCTTGTGGTTGGTGGTGGTGATATTGCTGCACGTAAAGTACATTTATTATTAAAAGCAAATGCATCAATCACTATTTGTGCTCCTGATATTTGTGATTCATTATTAGAAAAAGCTAAAAATAATCAGCTTACAATCATTAATGAAGCGTTTAGTGATGAATTGATCGAAGGTAAATGGTTAGTTGTTGCTGCAACTAATCAACATCATATTAATGAACATATTGCACAACTAGCTGAACAAAAACAGATTCTAGTTAATGTAGTTGATGAGCCTAAGTTATGTAGTTTCATTATGCCTTCAATTGTTGATCGCTCTCCAATCGTCGTTGCTATCTCTAGTGGCGGTAAAGCACCTGTACTAGCGCGTTTAATACGTGAGCGTTTAGAAGCCTTATTACCAATGCATCTCGGACGTTTGGCAAAAATTTCAGGTGAGTTTAGACACCGCGTCAAACAAGTGATTACTAAAGAGTCTTTACGTCGCCGATACTGGGAAAAGTTGTTTGGTAATGGAGATTTAGCAAGTCTATTACAGAAAGGACAAATTGAACAAGCGCAACAGTTCATGGAAGATAACTTAACTGAAGAAGTTGCTCAAGGGGATGTTGCTCTGGTTGGAGCAGGTCCTGGAGACCCCTCTTTATTGACGTTAAAAGCATTGCAACTGATGCAACAAGCAGATGTTGTTTTATATGACCGCTTAGTCTCTAAAGATATATTAGACTTAGTACGTCGTGATGCAGATTTAATTTCGGTGGGTAAAGCGGCTGGTAAACATGAAGTTGAGCAGTCTCGTACCAACCAAATGCTGGTTGAATTAGCACAGCAAGGTAAAAAAGTGGTGCGTCTAAAAGGCGGTGATTCTTTTATCTTTGGCCGTGGTGGTGAAGAGCTTGAGGAGCTAGTTGAAGCGGGTGTTGCTTTCCAAGTTGTTCCTGGTATTACATCGGCTTCAGGCTGTAGTACTTATGCAGGTATACCATTAACGCATAGAGATTATGCTCAATCAGTCACCTTTGTCACTGGCCATAGAAAACAAGACGGTAAAGCATTAGATTGGAAATCCTTAGCTACACCACACCAAACATTAGTTGTTTATATGGGGCTGATGCGGGCACAAGAGATCCAAACTAATTTATTAATTAATGGACGAGATCAAAATACACCTGTCGCGTTAATCAATAAAGGCACAACAAATGAGCAGCAAGTTATTACTGGGACATTATCTGAGTTATCTACATTAGGTGGTGGCTTAGAAGGGCCGACGATAATGATTATTGGTGAAGTGGTTCATCTATCCTCTAAGCTTGCTTGGTTTAAAGGTGAGAATAATAAGAAACTATCACGTGACCCGTTTTTAGTTAACTTATCTTAGATTATTTATAACCTCCAAATATTCTACCAATAAAAAAGCCTGATTTATCATCAGGCTTTTTAGTTTTTAAGCATTTAAACTATATTGTTAGGTGTCGTTTTTAAAGATCGCTTTTAAACCTATTTTTTAAGTGGAAAGCTTAATTTTCCCAATGTTGGTCTAAGTGTAATGCATCTTGATATAAACGTTCATAGTGCTTAGCAGAGTCAGACCAATAGAAGTGAGATTTCATTGCTTGTTTTTGTAAGCGCAACATTTCTTCTGGTTGCTCAATATAAAGTAATAAAGCGCGACGAAGTATATTTAATAACTGGTTGGGATTAGGATCATAAAACATAAAGCCATTGGCATTATCTGGATCTTGGTCGTAGTCAATGACGGTATCTTTTAATCCTCCCACTGCACGTACAATAGGCAAGGTACCATAAGCTAAACTATAGAGTTGGTTCAAACCACAAGGTTCGAATATAGATGGCATCATAAAGAAGTCTGAGCCTGCTTCAATCAAATGTGATAATTCATTACTGTAAGCATCAATGAATTTAAATTTATCTTTATAATGGCTAGCTAGTGCTGTTAAATGGCCTGTAATGCTAGGATCTCCAGATCCAACAATGATCAATTGTACGTTATGTTTCAAAAAACGATCTAGGATAGGAATAATTAAGCCAAAGCCTTTTTGATCTGTTAAACGACAAACCATCCCATATACAGGAACATCTATCGCTTCCAGTCCAACTTCTTTTTGTAATGCTGCTTTACATTTATCTTTACCTGAAAGATCATTACTATCGAAATTAAATGGTATTAATTTATCTGTCTCAGGACTCCAATCGTTATAATCACAGCCATTTAATATTCCTTGAAAGTCATGAATGCGTTCAATAAAGTGATTTGACATACCGTGAGAGCCTAAGGTTGTTAGTAACTCACTGGCATAGTTTGGACTTACAGTATTGACTTTATCTGCATAAAGAACGCCTACTTTTAAAAAGTTAATATAGCTATAATTTTCTAATACACGTTCATCCATACATGCGCTTACTTCAGGAATAAGGTTTAATTGAGATTTTTCAAAAATACCTTGAAACGCTGAGTTATGACTAGTGATAACTGTTTTGCTGTTAGTAAAGAAAGAGTTGTTATAAAAACGCGTTTTTAATAAATAGGGAACTAATCCAGTATGCCAATCATTACAATGGATAATATCTGGTGAAAAATCTTCAGCTAAAGTGGTCAGTAAAGCGGCTAAACTAAAAAATGCAAAACGTTCACCGTTATCAGGATAAGCATTGTTGTCTTCACCATATAGACCAGGACGATCAAAATAATGTGCGTTATCAATGCCTAATACTTTGATACCATCTAATGAGAGTTCTTGTACTGAAAATTGAATATCTGGGCGTGAGCTATCGGTATGCAAGTTTAATAAATGAGTTTGTTGGGCGTGTTCTCTGTGATTAAGTGTTCGATAAAATGGAGTCACAATAACTATTTCGTGACCTAAATTACGAAGCTCAAGTGGAAGAGACTTTGCTACATCCGCAAGACCACCTGTTTTAGAGAAACCCTCAACTTCAGATGAGATAAATAAAATTTTCAATTTATGAGAATCCATTGGAAACTCCTTTGACTAAGAATATGAGCAACAAAAAAGCTACTTAATGCAGTAGCTTTTAAAATTAAGTTAATAATTAGAAGCCGATTCTGGAACCTTTGGGTATAACGACTATTCCTTCATCAGAAACAGTAAACCGTTTTTTATCATTTTCTAGATTAACGCCAATCTTTACACCATCGGCTATTTCAACATCTTTATCAATAATTGTTTTGATTATTTCACAATCTTTACCGATTTTAGTATCACCTAATAGAACAGATTTATAAACATTACTACGTTGACCAACAAAGCAATTAAAGCCTAATACTGATTTTTTGATTGTAGCGCCAATGATTAAAGCACCGTCGGAGATGAGGGAGCGTCTGATTGAACAAGTGATATCACCATCATTCTGAAAGTTTGCTGCTGGTAACGCAGGGTAGTGGGTATGCATCGGCCATGCTCTATTATAAAAAGAGATTGGAGGAGCTGATTTGATTAGATCCATATTAGCTTCCCAATACGACTCTATAGTGCCCACATCACGCCAATAAGCCTCACCATCTTCATTTAGTATTTTATTAGTAGTGAAGTCATATACAAACACTTTACCCGTTGGCATTAGGTGCGGAATAATATCTTTACCGAAATCATGACTTGATGCTTCATCGGCTGCATCTCGAATTAATTCTCTTTGTAGCTCTTGAGAATTAAAAACATAGTTACCCATTGACGCTAATACATTATCAGGATCACCTGGAATCGTCTTTGCGTCTTCTACTGAAGGCTTTTCAACAAAACCGATCATACGTCCGTCAGTATCTACTTCAATAATGCCAAAATGGTAAGCTTGTTCTTTAGGCAAACGAATAGCTGATACCGTTAAAATAGCGTCTTTTTCTTTGTGGTAGCTAATCTTCTGACGTATGTCCATTTTGTATATATGATCACTACCAAAAATACACACTATTGGAGCATCATCAGCTTCAATAAATTGTAAGTTTTGATAAATTGCATCGGCAGTGCCACTATACCAATGTTTCCCTGTACGCATTTGCGCAGGAATAGCATCAATAAAAGTATCAGTGAAGCTGTTTAATTCCCAAGCTTGGCGTAAATGAGAGTTGAGCGATTGAGATTTAAACTGTGTTAATACATAAATCCTCAATAAATCAGAGTTAACAAAGTTATTAAGTACACAGTCGATAAGACGGTAACTTCCCCCAAATGGAACAGAAGGTTTGGTACGAGACTGTGTTAAGGGGTAAAGGCGTGAACCTTCACCACCTGCTAAAATCATAGAGAGAACTTTTGCCATTATAAAAACCCACCTAAATAATATGAAAACTCATCATTAGTAACCGTTAAAAAGTTTACTCAAACCCCACTCGACTTCCTTTTGCAATGACAACAATACCTTTTTCTGAAACGGTAAAGTGTTTGCGATCTTCTTCTAAATTTTCACCAATAATAGTATTCGGTGCAATTTCAACATTTTTATCGAGAATGACATTGGTTAAACGTGAACCTTTACCAACCTTTGCATTGCCTAAAAATACACAGCCTTTCACTTTTACATGAGTACATAGATGACTTCTAAAACCTAAAATAGAGTTTTCTATAGTCGCGCCGTTAATATAAGAGCCTGCCCCAATATGAGATTTAGACACACTGGTTTCTGAGTCACCTTGATCTCTAAAGGTTGCTGGCGGGAGCGGTGGATGGTAAGTGTGTAATGGCCAATGTTTGTTATATAAAGAAATAGGTTGGTCATCATTTAATAAATCCATATGCGCTTCCCAATAAGAATCGATTGTTCCTACATCACGCCAATATGCATGTTCTGGTTCGCCTGGTATTTTATTTTCACTAAAGTTGTATACATAGACTTTTCCCTGCGGAAATAGTTTAGGGATGATATCTTTACCAAAATCATGACTAGAATTTTCTTCGAAGGCATCTTTTTCTAGTTCTTCGATTAATGTATCTGCTTTAAAAATGTAGTTCCCCATAGAAGCAAGCACATGTTCTGGGTCACCTGGAATGGTTTTAGCTTCTTCAATAGAAGGTTTTTCGGTAAAGCCAATCATGTGGCCTGTTTCATTGATTTCTATAATACCGAAGTGGTGAGCTTGGCTTTTTTGTACTCTAATCGCTGCAACTGTTAATGCTCCACCCATTTTTTTATGGTAATCAACCATTTGTTGAACATCCATTTTATAGATGTGGTCACTACCAAAAATGCATACGTGATCCGCTTTGCTTTTTTCAATAAAACGATAATTTTGATAAATTGCATCAGCCGTACCTGAGTACCAATTTTTGTTGACGCGTTGTTGTGCTGGAATAGCTTCAATAAAGCGATCTGAAATGCCTGATAAACGCCATGCGCGACGTAAATGAATATTGAGGGATTGGGATTTGAATTGGGTCAGAACATAAATTTTCATTAAGTCTGCATTGACGAAGTTATTTAATGCAAAATCTACTAATCTATAATTACCACCAAAAGGAACTGCGGGTTTGGTTCGGTTCTGGGTTAACGGAAAAAGCCGAGACCCTTCACCTCCCGCAAGAATCATAGCTAAAATACCAGACATAGAGCCTCCACATTTTTATATTAGAAAGCTATGTTTACGTTACATAGCTTTTATTCCATTGATGAGTTGATTTTTAAATACCTTCCTTTGACCCTAACAATAAAGTGAAAATTATGACACGTTTACTTGATGGTTATTTGAGGCAGCTCAATACTTTAAACTTATTGTTTTGAGCATCTTCAAAGAATTTTTTATAAGTAACCGTTAAAAGTGGTTCATAACGTAAAAACTTATTAGCCACAATTGTTAATTTCCCTTTTTTCTTCAAAAAGTTAACTGACTTGCTGATGAACTCTTCTGCAGCATCATAGTTCGTTTTTTGACCAGAATGAAATGGAGGGTTTGAAAGTAATAAATCATATTCTTTATTTACATTAGAGAACACGTCCGATGCAAACACATTTGCCTGTAGTGCATTTTTTTCCAAAGTGAGTTTTGCGCTTTCTAAAGCATAGACATTTACATCAATTAAATCTAGTTGTAATTGTTGATGTTTTTTCAGGAGGTAACAAGAAAGCACTCCTGCGCCACAACCAAAATCTAAACCTTGTCCACTTAGATCATCAGGTAAATTGTTTAATAATAACTCGCTACCTTTATCTAATTCGCCAAAACTAAATACACCAGGTAAGGAACGAATTGTAAGTGAAATGTCATTAATATTAAGCTGATAGTCTTTTATCCATTGTTGTTGGTTAAAAGTCGCCACAGGTTTACTTAATTGAGCATAAATAACACTGCAATGTCGAGCTGAGTCGATCGCATTACTATATTCTGAGTAAGGGACTAATAACGGTGCAACGCTTTTGATACCACATTTTTTTTCACCGACTAGAATGATATCTGCATTTTCTTTAAGGTGAGGGGTGAGGTTGGCAAGTAAATATTCAATTTCGTTTTTTGCTTTAGGGATATAAACTAATAATAAGTCGAATTTTTCTTGGTTTTCTTTTCCTTGGTAATCTGCTGTGAAGTGAACATCAGATGACGTTAATTTATCTTTTAGTTTGTCGTAATAACGAAAATCATTAAAACAAAAGCAGCTTGATGATGCTATTCTTTCAAGGTTAATTGGATAACTGTCGTCGATATTACCTGCGACTAAGATAGACTTTCCTGTAAATAACGCTTCATTACGCTGTAAAACTTGGCTCGGATTTGAAAATACTTGATTAAGTGCCATTATAAATTCCTGTTACAGCTTATTATTCGAAGCTTAAATGATGATGCAAAGTGCAAGGAAAAGCATTATACCAATCGTAATTAGTATATGAGCTAATATTTCGATAGGTATTATATTGTTATTTTAGCGATTACTCACCTACACATGAAAAATAGTTTGTCACAAGGATGTTATGAAGTTCACTAATAAATTTACGTTTATTACTAGTGCTATTGTGTTGACCTGTATTACTTTGGTATTAATCGGTGGTATGGTAAGTTTGCGATCACTATCATTAAAACATCACCAACAGCTTATTGACAGTGTTATTGAAGTGATTGAAAAGCAAATTGATAAGCAAACTGTTGAAACTCAATTTGACTCTTGGTTACCCGATTTACTTGATGCATCAGGTATTGTTCGTTTACAAGTTAAGCGTGGTGATGTGACGGTATATCAAAACTATTATGCCAGTCGCCAATATTATCCAATGAGATTGTTGCTTCGTTACTCCTACGAATTAGATAAATACCCCGATGTTCGCTTGATACTGCACACCCGCCAGCCTTTTTCTGAACTGAAATTCACCTTTTGGCCTCTCGCAGGGGTTGGTACTGCCATCTTGTTGAGTTTAAGTTTGTTGTATTTTGCATTACGTTGGATAAAAAAATCGTTTTATGGTGCCGAACTATTAGAGCGCCGTGCTCATTATTTATTACAAAACAACCCGACAGCACGCTTTGCCCAAAAAGGAGAGTGGCCTAAAGCGGCAAGCCAAGCTCTGGATGTACTATCAGAGCGATTAGAAAACAGCCTTAAAGAGCGTAGTATTTTTGATATCCATATCAGAGGAAAGGCTTTTTTAGACGAAGATACTGGGCTTGGTAACCGTTTAGCATTTGATAATATGTTAGATACAGTGACGAACGATGAAAGTTATGCCTCAAATACATTAATATTAATCAGCTTGACTGAATTAAGTACTTTGAAGTACCAGTTTGGTGCTGAACAAGCCGATAAAGTCATTCAGCAAATGGTTGATTTATTGAAAAGTTTTTGTAGTCGCTATGATGATAGTTTTTATGGCAGTGTTAAGAAGCCTGAATTTGTTATTTTATTGCCACAAATGGCCTACGAAGAAACAAAAGTAGTAGCAAAACAATTAACAAAAGCTTTATATCAATTACAGCTCCCAGATCCCTCTCTTATTGATACTTTTTTTCATATCGGAGTAGTTAATTTCCCCTTTGGCAAAGAGGTAAGTCATATTATTGATGATGCGAATCGTGCTTTATTGGTAGCTGAACATCAAAAAATAAGTGGATGGCATTTATCTGAGGAAAACTTAAAGAAAAATGTGATCAGTAAGGGGACCGTTCATTGGCGAGGGTTATTAACAGATGTTTTAAACAAAGACGCGTTGTTATTATATCGACAACATGTTGTAAAGCGTGATCCTGCTAATACCTTATATTCAGAGTTATGGTCTCGGATTATAGGCTATGATAAAGAAGTTATTGCTGCAGGTACGTTTATGCCAATGGCTGAAAAGTGTGGGTTGTGTGGTCAAATAGATAAGCAAATGTTAGAAAAAGTGTTGGCATTGTTAGTGGTTCGAGGTGAGTCTTGTAAACCCATTGGTATTAATTTAGGTTCTCGATTTTTAATGAATAAAGAAAATCGTAAATGGTTGATGTTTGAATTAATGCAAAAAACTAAAAAGATTCGTAATAACTTAGTCATTGAAATATCTGAACATTTAATTGATCAACATTATTCAGCTATGCGTTTTGCTTTGATTGCCTTACAAAAAATAGGCTGCAAAATAGCGGTCGATAATGTTGGTAAATCTGTTGTTAATACTCAATATATACTCGATTTTAATATTGATTATTTAAAGCTACATGCAAGCTTAATTAGAGATATTCATCTTCGCAGTACTAACCAAGTAGCAATACAAAGTTTAATGGCAAGTTGTTTAAATAGTCATGCTCAAGTTATTGCTGTTGGTATTGAAACCGAAGAGGAATGGAAGTGTTTACTTCGCTTGGGCATTTGTGGGGGGCAAGGGACTTTGTTCTCAACGCCAAAACAAATGAAAGTTTAAATGAACCGTGCTAAGGGGGGCACAATAGAAATGTTATCTAAAAAGTAGTCATTGATAGCTCAAGGCGTGTTAAAATTTTTTTTGCTCTTTTAACCCAGCCAAGCCTTGTAAACCGCCTGTATGTAACGCAACAATGTGGGTACCAGCTGGGAAATAGTCTTGCTTGATTAATTTCCATAATGCATAAAACATTTTACCGCTATAAATCGGCTCAATAGGAATGTTGGTATCTAATGTAAATTGTCGACAAAATTCAGCTAATGTTAACGATACTTTTCCATAACCACCCTCATGAAAGCCAGTATGTAAATGCCAATTTATTTGACTCTCTTCTTGTACAAAACCTTTAACCGTTTCTTCTAAATATTGTGCATTTTTGAGTACCGCAATACCATGAACAATCGTCATCGGGCTGTATTTAAGTGCCCCGCTAATAAGACCTGCTAAAGTTCCTGCGCTTCCTGTTGCTGTAAAAATATGACCAATTGGTTGTTTGCATTGCTGCGTTAATTCTTTTATGACTTCTTCTACGCCTGGTATCGCTAAATTATTACTGCCTCCTTCTGGGATAATATAAGCAGTGGGGTACTGTTTCTGTAACATAGCTAAATATTCATCTTGTTCTTTTAATCGATAGGTTTTTCTATCTATAAATTGTAATTCCATACCCCATTTTTGGACCTGAGATAAAGTAGGGTTCGATGCATAATGTACCTCGCCTCTAATAATACCTGTTGCTTGAAACTTAAAATGATTACATGCTGCCGCTAAAGCGTGAATGTGATTTGAAAATGCCCCCCCAAAGCTAACTAGGTGGTTTTTATTATTAGCTTCTGCATAAAGTAAGTTATATTTTAATTTTCGCCATTTGTTCCCTGAAATATCTGGATGTAATAAATCATCACGTTTAACGGAGACTGTAATAGATTTTTCAGTAAGCAGCGGGTGAGTAAGTACTTGCAAGGGACTGTGCCCCATTGTTTGATATAAAGTGCTTTCTATAAAACTCATCTCTCTTCCTGCTGTATTTAAAGTGGCTATTTTTCCTTATATTTTACCTTATAGTTTAATATAGTTAGTTTTTATTTATTCAGAGTCGATTTTGTTATTGCTGTTTAAGTAAGACGCTAAGCTTGTAACAATGATGAAAGACTAAGACTAAGACTAAGACTAAGACTATAATTTGTAACAATGCTTAAAATTAAAAAATTAAAAAATTAAAAAATTAAAAAATTAAAAAATTAAAAAATTAAAAAATTTAAACTGCGTGTCATTTAGCGATACTTAAGGAATATTATGTTTGAATTTAAAACCATCGCATTATTTATAATGACGGCCGTTGCTGAAATAGTGGGGTGTTATTTACCTTACCTTTGGCTTAAGCAAGAAAAAAGTATTTTGCTTTTGATCCCTGCTGCCTTCAGTCTCGCTTTATTTGCTTGGTTATTATCCTTACATCCAGCAGCTTCTGGCCGGGTCTATGCGGCATACGGTGGTGTTTATATATTTGTTGCGATGGTATGGCTTTGGGCTGTTGATGGCGTTAAACCTACTTTATGGGACATGGTAGGTGCATCGATTGCGCTTATAGGCATGGCTATTATTATGTTTGCACCAAAAAGTTCATAGAGATAATTAGGAGTACAGAGTGAGAGAGCAATTAAGAACGAAAATAATTGATGTCTGTGATAAAAAGATAAGCGTCAAAGGTGATGGCGTTGGCGTTTCATTTTACGCTTTCTTTGCAAATAAAAATGATGATCCTGATTTGTTGATGGAGGCTGCAACATGGTGGATTCAAACCCATAAATTAGATCATTTTGTTAAAGCGAAGGTTATTAAAGAAATGGTTGAAAGAGGTTTGTAATGATCTCTTAGCAAAAGAATAAGTATTGTTCATTTATTTAATTTCATATTTGACGTTAAGAGTTCGTTAAAAATTTAACGGTATTTGGATCTTTTTATCGTCATTTTTACTTTTGATTACCCGCTAATTATTTCCTCGCACTTTTGTAAGACCTCCTCGATTATATTGTAAATATATAATCGCTCAGTTGATAAATAGGTATTTATTTTCATTTTTAATTTATGTTTTATGCGCTTAGAACATCATGCCACCTCACTTTTACCTTTAAATATTAATGGACCTTTTTTCTTTTTTATTGCGCAACCACACTTTAATGATTAAAAAAAAAGAGAGCTTGTGATGTAAGTTACAAATTAATAATTAAAGAAATTTTTATTTTTGCGTGTATGGCAGTCTGTTAACAACTTAGCAACAACAAAAAGTAAGTATTTGAAACTTATTTGACTTATTTAATTGGTCGTTTCACCTCTTAGTTTATTGCTTAGATAACAAATCATTCAATCCTAACCTTACATGGAGTTTAAAATGCTGAAGTCCTTTTATAAAAGTACCTTAATAGCCGCTGTAGTCATGGTGACAAGTGCTAACGCTTTTGCAGCCGATAAAGTTTACCGATTAAAACTAGCTGAAACGTGGGGGCCAAATTTCCCAGTGTTTGGTGATTCTGTTAAAAATATGGTCAAAATGGCTGAAGAAATGTCTAATGGCCGTTTAAAAATTCGCGTTGATTCAGCTAACAAACATAAATCACCTTTTGGTGTGTTTGATATGGTTAAAATCGGGCAATACGATATCGGGCATTCTGCAAGTTATTATTATAACGGCAAAGTACCTAATACTTTATATTTTACAACGATGCCATTCGGTATGACCGCTAGTGAGCAATATGCTTGGTTCCAATATGGTGGTGGTCAAGAGTTAATGGATGAAGTGTATAGCGCTCATAATCTAGTCCCTTTTCCTGGCGGTAACACTGGCGTACAAATGGGTGGTTGGTTCCGAAAAGAAATTAATACTGTCGAAGACCTTAAAAACTTAAAAATGCGTATACCTGGTTTTGCTGGGGAAGTGTTAGCTAAATTAGGTGCTACACCGGTAAATATTCCACCAGGTGAGCTCTATACTTCACTAGAACGTAATACAATCGATGCATTAGAGTGGGTAGGTCCATCATTAGATTTACGTATGGGCTTTCATAAAATAGCACCTATTTATTACATGGGGTGGCATGAACCTGCAACAGAGTTAATGTTCATTGTTAATAAAAAGAAACTAGAAACACTTCCTGCCGATTTACAAGCAATCTTAAAAGTAGCAATGCGTAAAGCGTCATACGATATGTATGTGCAGTCTTATGCATTAAGTGCTGAAAACTGGGCTGTAATGAAAACTGAATTCCCTGATATTCAAGTTAAAACATTCCCGCCTGCTGTGTTAAGTGCGATGAAAAAAGCCAATGATGAAATTCTTGAAGAGAAAGCAAGTAACGACCCAATGGCAGCCAAGATCATCAAGTCACAACAAGACTATTTAAAACTAGTACGAGTTTGGACCGATATATCTGAATATGGTTATATTAAAAGCACCAAAGAGCTAGCTAAATAGCAATACAAAGGCTACTTATCGTAGCCTTTTTCTTTTCTCGCCTGTCTACTAGAAGGAATTATCTTAAATGGAAAGTCTGCAAAACGTCTTCGATCGCTTTTCTGATGTTATAGGTAAAATAACCGCTACATTGATGATTTTATTATTAATCAATGTTTTTTATGATGTGGTTGCACGTTACTTTTTCAAATCTAGCTCTATCGCTTTTCAAGAATTGGAATGGCATATATTTGCCTCTATGTTTTTACTGGGTATCGCTTATACATTAAAAGAAGAAGGGCACGTGCGTGTTGATATTCTTTATGAAAAGCTCAGTGATAAAAATAAAGCTTGGATTAATAGTCTCGGTTGTATTTTCTTCCTTTTACCTTTCTGTGGTCTTGTCATTTGGTATGGCTATGACTTTACTCTGGAATCTTATAGTTTGAATGAAGTGAGTGGTGACCCTGGTGGTTTATCGCATCGCTGGCTAATTAAAGCAATGATCCCTCTTTCTGCCCTTGCACTTATTTTTAGTGGTTTAGGTATGTTGATAAAAAATCTGCGCTGTATTTTTGAAAAAGATATTTAAAAGGGAGTTTTTATGATTGGCATTATTATGTTTGGTGTAGCACTCGTGCTATTACTGACAGGTTTTCCCGTCGCATTTGTATTTGCAGGTGTTGCATTAATTTTTGGTGTGTTTGCTGAAGGTTTTGAATTATTTGCCTTTATGCCATACCGTATTATGAGCATCATGGAAAATTCAATCATGATGGCAGTTCCTATGTTTATTTTCATGGGGAACGTATTACAAAAAACCAAGTTAGCCGAGCAATTGTTAGAGGCAATGGGGCAGTTATTTGGCCGCGTTAGAGGTGGTGTTGCTGTTTCTACTATTCTAGTAGGTTGTTTATTAGCAGCCTCAACGGGTGTTGTTGGAGCCTCTGTTGTTGCAATGGGGGTTATCTCTCTACCTGTTATGCTCAAATACAATTATGATAAAAAACTAGCGACAGGGGTTATTTGTGCGTCTGGTACATTAGGACAAATCATACCACCTTCTATTATCTTAATTATTCTTGGCGATGTAATGGGGGTACCTGTTGGTGATCTATTTAGAGCTGCGGTGTTACCTGGGGCAATATTAGTTGGTGCGTTTATATTATATGTTCTAATTTACGCTTACTTTAAACCAGAAGCTGCGCCTGCGTTACCAGAGTCTGAGTTTTCTGGTCCTGGGGGATTTGCACCTTATTTGGTTGCGTTTAAAGCTATTGCGCCACCTTTAGTGCTGATTTTCTCCGTGTTAGGTTCAATCTTTTACGGCATTGCTACACCAACAGAGTCGTCTGCTATTGGTGGTGCGGGGGCTATTTTATTAGCTCTTTTATATAAACAATGCTCATGGAAGATCTTGTGGGAATCCTCGATTGAAACTGTCAAAGTGACTGCGATGGTATTTGCTATCTTTATTGGGGCAACTGCTTTTTCAATGGTATTTTCTTACACGGGTGGTGAGGAGTTAATTGAAGAGTTAATGTTTAGTTTACCTGGTGAGAAATGGGGCTTTTTAATTATTACCATGTTGGTTATTTTAGTACTTGGTTTCTTTATCGATTTTGTAGAGATTTCATTTATTGTCGTTCCTATGTTGTACCCAATCGCTGAAATGATGGGCATTGATTTAACGTGGTTTGCTATCTTAATCGCAATGAATCTACAAACATCTTTCTTAACGCCCCCCTTTGGCTTTAGTCTCTTTTATCTAAAAGGGGTCGCCCCGCCCGAAGTTAAAACGATGGATATTTACAAAGGTGTTATTCCGTTCATTGGATTACAGTTATTAGTATTAGCTTCAATTGTTGTTTTCCCAGGCTTTTATGGCTTCGAATAATAAGGTGAAGTTGACTAAAGTATAAAGGGATTTAATGCATAAGCGATTATGATCACAATAATCTATTAATAACTGATAAAGCCTCTCTCGCAGAGGCTTTATTTATTCTCATTAAATATTTTCTTAATATATTTTAAAGTCTATTTTAAAGCCAACTTCTAAGGCTACTGATAAAATGTTTCTATAAAGCCATTATCTGAACATTCTTAATGATACCTTTAAGTACCGTTTTATAACGTTGATCAGAGTTGTAAGTCTATCCACCAATAGTAGCCTTAAACGCTATGTGCTGAACCTAATAGTAACCCTATGGATACGTGTAATTGATACTATATCAATCTGGATAAATAAATGGTCTATTTAGGCTTTAGGAAAAATGGATGATAGTAAGACGTTGATTACAGTAACTAGTTATTCTCATTACAAAATTAACAACGAAGCTAGGTTTCATTTTAACAAGCATAAATGATTAGATAATTACTTAGATTGGTATTAGTAGAGAGGTTGACAGTAAGGCTCTAAGCATCATAAGTTAAGCATCTAAAACATTAAGGTTATTTGCGTAAATGTTTTATTGGAAGGGACTATTTAAATTGGAAGATATTGCGTTAAAGCATTTATATTTATGAGGAGTCAATAATAAAAAAGCCTGGCTAAAACAGGCTTTTTATAATGATACGTTCATCTATCTTATTTTACTTCTTTACCTGATGCTTGTAAGTCAGCATGGTATGAAGAACGTACTAATGGACCGCAAGCAGCATGTTCAAAACCCACTGATTTTGCCATCTCACCTAAGGCATCAAACTCTGCTGGTGGAACGTAACGTTCAACAGCAAGATGTTGTAAGCTAGGTTGTAAATATTGACCTAATGTTAGCATCGTCACGCCGTGAGCCGCTAAATCTTTGATCACGACTTCTATATGTTCATTCGTTTCACCCAGCCCCATCATCACACCTGATTTAGTCGGGATGGTAGGATGTTGTTCTTTAAATTTTTGTAACAGTTGTAATGACCATTTGTAATCAGCGCCTGGACGTACTTGTTTGTACAAGTGTGGTGCGGTTTCTAAGTTATGGTTAAATACATCTGGTACGTCTTTTTCAAAACAAGCTAATGCTTTATCCATACGGCCTTTAAAGTCAGGCACTAGGATTTCAATTTTAATGGCAGGATTCAATAGACGAATTTCACGAATACAGTCAGCAAAATGTTGCGCTCCACCATCACGTAAATCATCACGGTCAACTGAAGTAATAACCACATATTTTAGCTTCATGTCTTTTATTGTTTCAGCTAATTTCTTAGGCTCATTTTCATCAACAGCAAGTGGTTTACCATGGCCAACATCACAGAAAGGGCAACGACGTGTACAGATATCCCCTAAAATCATAAAGGTCGCTGTACCGTGGTTAAAACACTCATTTAAGTTAGGACAAGACGCTTCTTCACATACTGAATGTAATTTATTCTTTCGTAACGCAGCTTTAATTTCGTTAACGCGAGTGTTATCCGCAGCCAGCTTTATCTTCATCCAAGATGGTTTCTTTAAGATAGTACCTTTATCAGATGGAATTACTTTAATTGGAATATGAGACATTTTATCTGCATCACGCAGTTTGTTGCCGGCTGTTAATTGGCTTGGCTTAGTGTTCATTAATGAAGCTCTCTATCTGTGTGTATTGTAAATTCTGATTTAATTTTTCAATCAATAACGGCGATAATTCTGCGACAGAAGATGTTATTCCTAGATCGCGACACTGGGTCATTTCTAATCCAGCATAACCACATGGGTTAATTTGTAAAAAAGGTGAAAGGTCCATGTCCACATTTAACGCTAAACCATGAAATGAACAGCCTTTACGGATTTTTAATCCTAATGAAGCTATTTTTCTACCATCAACATAAACACCAGGCGCATCAGGCTTGGCAATTGCGGTGACATTGTGATCGGATAAAACATCAATAATTGCTTGTTCGATAATGGTCACTAGGCTACGTACATTAAAATCTTTGCGACGAATATTAATCAGTAAGTATGCAATTAATTGGCCGGGAGCGTGGTAGGTGATTTGTCCTCCACGATCACTTTTTACGACAGGTATGTTGCTATTAGTCAGTAAATGTTCAGCTTTTCCTGCTAACCCTTGAGTAAATACAGGTGAATGCTCAACTAGCCATATTTCATCGATAGTATTTTGATCACGTTGTTCAGTGAAATTACTCATCGCTTGCCACGTGTCTTGGTAAGGAGTAATCCCTAAATAGCGAATGATTAATTTATCTTGGATTGCTGTCATTATGTTGGCTTATAAAGATGCTGGTTTATAAAATAAAACGAACATGTTCAAGTTTATTTAATTCGGTATAAATCTCTTCTATATGTTCTTTGCTATTTACAATAACTGGAACAGCTAAAGAGTGGTAAGTACCTTTAGAACTGGGCTTTATAGTCGGTGAGTAATCACCTGGCGCTATTAGCTGAATAACGCTTATAACGTCAGGAACCAGTTGTGGGTGAGCTACACCCATTACTTTAAATGACAAACTACATGGAAATTCTAATAATTCATCAAATTTAGTATTTAATGCCATGCTTGCCTCCTGAGCAAAATAGACTTTGAAACTAAAAAGTGAGGTTTAACCTCACTTCAGATTATTTGGTTAATGCTATACCATAAACACTATAGGTATATATGGGGACTTTTTTAACCAAACCAACCAATAAATAATAATTTAACATAATCAATAATACGACTAAAAATCCCACCTTCTTCTACTGTTTCTAGTGCAATTAAGTCGTAAGTAGCAATAGCTTCATCACCTAAAGTATAATTTACTTGACCAACTTTATCGCCTTTTTGAATAGGGGCGCGTAGTTCATTGTTAATAACGAAGTCAGCTTTTAAATTTTGAGATTGATTACGCGGTAAGGTTAATGGTGTATCTACAGGAACACCTAAACGAATATTTGCTTGTGTACCCATCCAGATGCGCTCACTCGCTAATTGATCATTTGCTTTATATGGCGTAATTGTTTCGAAAAAACGGAAACCCCAGTTAAGTAATTTTTTACTTTCCACTTTACGTGAGTCATCAGAACGAGTACCCATAACAACACTGATCAAACGCATACCATCTTTTGTTGCAGATGATACTAAGCTGTAACCTGCGGCACTAGTGTGACCTGTTTTCATACCATCTACATTTAAACTTTTGTCCCATAATAAACCGTTACGGTTGTATTGTACGATACCATTGTATTTAAATGATTTTTCGCTATAAATTTTATACTCGTTTGGGACGTCAGTAATAATTGCTTTGGCTAATGTCGCCATGTCTTTCGCAGTGGTATGGTGTCCATCTGCGTGTAAACCGTGGCTATTTACAAAGTGCGTATCATTCATGCCTAGCTGTAATGCCCAAGAATTCATTAAATCTGCGAAAGCAGGCTCACTACCAGCAATATGTTCAGCCATTGCAACACATGCGTCATTACCTGATTGGATAATAATGCCGCGGTTTAAATCTTCGACTGTTACTTCTTTACCAATTTCGATAAACATTTTTGAAGAATCAGGAAAATTCTTTGACCATGCATTATTAGAAATAGTGACTTTATCAGTCAGTTTGAGGTTTCCTGATTTCAGCTCTTGTCCAATGATATAGCTAGTCATCATTTTAGTTAATGAGGCAGGCTCTAGTGTTTCTTCACTATTATTTTCAGATAGTACTTTTCCAGAGTCAAAGTCGATCAGTAAATACCCTTTTGCTGCAATTGATGGGGCTTTAGGGATGATCATCGGAGCGGCAAACACATTAATGCTAAATAGGAAAGTGATAAGCAGTAGGCTTATTTTTTTCATGTTACATACCTTCAAGGTTGTTAAGTCGAAAAATTGTTACGCACTATAGCAGATGAAGCTTTATTTGCTAAGGGGCTAAGTAGATTAGTTGGTTAATTTTAATGCCTTTTATATTTTTAAATAATTGTTTGGTCATTTTTATTGGCATAACAGGTTTAGGCAAACAAATATTGATTAAGTTCTATCTTAGTTTGGGAGAAGAACATTTAATTGTTACATATCAGTGCGTTCTAATTATGAACTTCGCACCAAGTTGGTGCGATAAAATTAATGTAAATTATAAATTTAAATGTAAGCTATTGTTATTTAAAGTTTATATTTTTTGGCACGTTAGTTGTTAATAGATACACATAAACTAACGTTAATTACACCTTGAAGGAATATATGATGAAAATGTTAACCGCAATTATTAAACCATTTAAATTAGATGAAGTACGCGAAGCTGTAATGAGTATCGGCATAGCGGGTGTGACGGTTTCTGAAGTTAAAGGTTTTGGTCGTCAAAAAGGGCACACTGAGTTATACCGTGGTGCTGAGTACCAAGTTGATTTTTTACCAAAAGTAAAATTAGAAATTGCGGTTAAAGATGACGATATCGAACGTTTAGTTGAAGCTATTATCAGCGCAGCTAATACAGGGAAAGTAGGTGATGGTAAAATTTTCATTCAGCCATTAGAGCAAGTTGTTCGTATTCGTACTGGCGAATTCGACGAAGAAGCACTTTAAACCAAATTTAATAAGTTAAGGATTACTATTATGGAAACAACAGTTACAGAACTACGATTTGCGTTGGATACCTTTTATTTTTTAATATCAGGTGTCCTTGTTATGTGGATGGCAGCAGGTTTTGCCATGTTAGAAGCAGGTTTAGTTCGCTCTAAAAATACCACTGAAATACTAACTAAAAATATCGTATTATATGCAATCGCTTGTACGATGTTTTTATTAGTGGGTTATAACATTATGTATGTTGATAACAGTGCAGGCGGTTGGTTACCTTCTTTAGGTTCTTTAATCGGTACACAAGCTGAAGGTGCAGATCATTCTTTAGAGTCTGATTTCTTTTTCCAAGTGGTATTCGTTGCAACGGCAATGTCTATTGTATCTGGTGCAGTGGCTGAACGTATGAAGCTATGGGCATTCTTAGTGTTTACAGTATTCCTAACTGGCTTTATTTACCCAATGGAAGGTTACTGGACTTGGGGTGGTGGTTTCTTAAGCGAAGCTGGTTTTAGTGATTTCGCTGGTTCAGGTATTGTTCATATGGCAGGTGCTGCAGCAGCATTAGCAGCGGTACTATTACTAGGCGCACGTCGCGGTAAATACGGTAAAGACGGTAGTGTTCATCCAATTCCTGGTTCAAACATGCCTCTTGCTACATTAGGTACATTTATTCTATGGATGGGTTGGTTTGGTTTCAACGGTGGTTCTCAACTACTAATTTCTGACGCTGAAAACGCATCAGCTGTAGGCCTTATCTTCCTTAACACTAACGCGGCAGCAGCAACAGGTGCAATCGCAGCATTGTTAGTAAGTAAATTCAAATGGGGTAAAGCAGATTTAACAATGATTCTTAATGGTGCATTAGCAGGTTTAGTTGCTATCACAGCAGATCCTCTATCTCCATCGCCACTATTTGCAGCATTGATTGGCGCAGTTGCTGGTGTGATTGTTGTTTACAGCATCATTACTTTTGATAAATTGAAAATTGATGATCCAGTAGGTGCTTTATCTGTACACGGTGTATGTGGTCTATTTGGTTTGTTAGTTGTTCCAATGTCAAATGACGGTGCATCATTATCAGCTCAGTTATACGGTGCAGCAGTCATCTTCGGATTCGTATTCGCAGCATCTTGGATTGTTTGGTATGTAATTAAAGTAACAATGGGTATCCGTGTTACTGCTGAACAAGAAGACGCAGGTATGGATTTACACGATTGTGGTGTTGAAGCTTACCCTGAATTTAAAGACTAATTACAACTTATAACTCATACCTTAACAGTGTGAGTAAATTGTAAATCAAATAAAAATCCCTATCTTATTCATTAAGGTAGGGATTTTTTTATATTAAATTTTTATGAATCAATCTAAACTGGTTTTGTTGAGTGCGTACTTTTATTTTAATTAAGGAATGATTATGTCTAAAAAGTTTCATTTATTAAGTCTTTCTACGATCGTATTGTTGAGTGCGTGTTCTAGCAGCGAACCAATGCAAGAAACAGTTGTTGGTGACATCCCAAGCTGGATACTAAACCCCCAAGTTGAAGATGGTATTGCAGTCTCTGAGTGTGTTTTATGGTCTGGTAATATGTCTATTGATAAGCAACAAGCTATTGCCAATGCCCGTACATCATTAGCGCAGCGTATCGAAATACGAGTTAATGGAATGGACAAAACGTATCGAGATAAAATAGAAGTGACTTCAGGGTCTGAATCTGGTTCCTCTTTTTCTAGTGTATCTAAGCAGGTTACGCAACAAACACTAATTGGTACAAGTCCACTTAAAACAGATATCGTTAAAATCGCAGACAAAAATAACTTATGTGTATTAGTTGGTGTTGGCCAAGAGTCGACTAAAGCTATTTTTGAAGGTTTAGTTAACGCTTCTGGACGCCCTATGAATTCAGGTCAAAAAGATTTTTTATATCAGGAATTCAAAGCACAACGTGCAGATCTTCAACTTGATAAAGAATTAGAAAAAGTTAACGCAAAATAAATATTCTTTATAACCACTGTATTTTTCAAAAGGCATTAACAGTTGTTAATGTCTTTTTTTAATTATTTTTCAGATAAAATACAAGGTACCACTTTAGAGGTATTGATGTATTTTTTGTAATAGACTCATTCAAGTCTGAAAAAAGTCAACTGGCATAGTTATTGCTATTTCTGGCATAGTTATTGCTATTTATTACTATCAGTGTCAAAAATAGGTTAAATACAATGAATATCAATGCTGCATCAATGTTTCAAGAGTTACAAACACAAAGCCTAGAAGCAAAAGGCTTAAATAATGAGTTAAGCACTAAAGCGACCAACCCTGCTCCTGCTGACTTTTCTGCTATGCTTAAGCAAGCAATTGATAATGTTAATGGCTTACAGCAAAGTTCGTCAACACTGCGTAATAGTTTTGAGATGGGAGATCAGAACGTTAGTTTATCAGACGTCATGATTGCTTCTAACAAATCAGGTTTAGCATTTGATGCGACAGTACAAGTTCGTAACAAAATGGTTGAAGCCTATAAAGAAGTAATGAGCATGCCAGTTTAATCCCCTATGACTTTAAACATAATCGCCAAAAGGAAGCTCTGTGTCTGATACAGAAAATAATGCAAACTTATTGTTAGATAATAATGATAGTGCCTCAACAGCACCACAAAAAGGAGCGATATCGACGTTTTTCTCTAATGTGGATGTGTTGAGACAAATCAGTATGATTATTGGCTTATTGATTGTGTTAGCTATCGTTGTCATTATCTGGTCTTGGGGTAAAGAAGCGGATTATCGCCCTTTAGGAACCTACCAAACAGATGAGCTTATTTCTACGTTAGATTTTTTAGACCAACAAAAAATCCCTTATAAGCTAGAAGGGAATAATATTTCGGTTATGTCAGATCAATATCAAAAAGTTAAATTGCTAATGACACGAGCCGGCTTGGTAAATGATAATACTGAAAATGGCGATGATATTTTATTACAAGACATGGGGTTTGGTGTAAGTCAACGCGTTGAAAAGGAAAGATTAAAACTAAGTCGTGAACGCCAATTAGCATTAGCAATCAAAGAAATGAAAAATGTCACTAATGCTCAAGTTTTATTAGCTATTCCAAAAGAAAGTGTATTTGCACGAAAAGAACGTCAAGCCAGTGCGACTGTTGTTGTTACTACAGCGCGATCGTATGCATTATCAGGTCAAGAAGTTGATTCTATCGTTGATTTAGTTGCTTCAGCGGTACAAGGGTTATCCCCAAATAGTGTAACAGTAACCGATCAACGTGGTCGTTTATTGCATTCAGGAAGTAGTACTGGAAACTCTGCGCAAACAAGTAAAGAATTTAGTATGCAACGTGAGCGTGAAGAAGAGTATAAATCAAAAATAGACGCTATTTTAATCCCTGTTTTAGGCATTGCAAATTATGCATCTGAAGTTGATTTAGCCATGGATTTTACTGTTGTTGAAGAAACGAAAAAGACCTTTAATCCTTCTAACCAAGCAATACGCAGTGAAATGCTAATTGAGGATACCTCATCATTATCATCGTCTTTTGGCTCTGTTCCAGGTGCATTATCTAACCAACCACCAGCTAATGGTGCCATTCCTGAAGAGTTGGAAGCTGCGCAAGAAAGTACGAATAATAACAATAATGGTAGCTCTCGTACTGAGTCAACACGAAACTATGAAGTGGATACGACTATTACGCATACAAAACATAAAGTTGGAAAGGTAGATCGCCTCGCTGTTTCTGTGGCGCTCGATTATATTAAATCAGTCAATGATGCTGGTGAAGTCGTTTATTCGCCAAGGAGTGTTGAAGAAGTAGAAAATATTAAACAATTATTGTTAGGTGGATTAGGTATTAATGTAGAGCGTGGCGATATTTTGGCACTGGCTTCTGTTAGCTTTAATCGCCCTGAAATGGAAGCTGTGGCTGAAGAAGCTTTTTGGGAGACGGAAACATTTCAAGGTTACGTAAGATTTGGCGGTAGCTTGTTTGTCATTATTTTGACTTTGTTATTAATTGTTCGTCCAATAATGAAAAAACTACTATATCCAGATGCGATTGAAAAAGCTGAAGATTATGAATTAGGTGGTGCAATTGGCTCAGTAGGAAATGATAATTTACAGTTATTGTCTGATGAAAATAACGAAAGTCTTGATTTCGGGATTAGTAATGGGCAAATACAATTACCTGATTTGCATAAAGATGAAGATTTATTAAAAGCCGTTAGAGCCTTAGTTGCAAATGAGCCAGGGTTGTCAGCACAAGTTATTAGAGAATGGTTGGTAGAAGATGAGTGATAACGATAAAAAGAAAGAGTCAACTGAGGTAGTTACCTTTGATGTTACTGAATTAAGTGGAGTAGAGAAATCTGCGTTATTAATGTTGAGTTTAACACCTGCAGATGCAGCCCAAATTTTTAGAAACTTAGAGCCTAAGCAAGTACAGAAATTAGGTATGAAAATGGCATCTTTGGAAGACTCATCACAAGCTAAGGTTAGTAGTGTCCATCGTGCTTTTATCGAGGACATTCAAAAATTCAGCAACATTGGTTTAGACAGTGAAAACTTTGTTCGTACTTCATTGATTGAGGCTTTAGGTGAAGATAAAGCGGGTAACTTAGTCGATCAAATTATTCTTGGTAGTGGCTCTAAAGGTCTAGATTCGTTGAAATGGATGGACGCTCGTCAAGTTGCCAGCATCATTCTTAATGAGCATCCACAGATTCAAACTATTGTTTTATCTTATTTAGATCCAGAGCAATCTGCTGAAATTTTAACGCAATTCCCAGAAAAAGTACGTTTAGACTTAATGATGCGTATTGCTGATTTAGAAGAAGTTCAACCTGCCGCGTTACAAGAACTAAATGAAATTATGGAAAAACAATTTGCTGGGCAAGCTGGCGCACAAGCTGCGAAAATGGGTGGTGCTAAAGCTGCTGCTAATATCATGAACTATTTAGATACGGCTATCGAAGGACCTTTAATGGACTCTATACGTGAGTCTGATGAAGATATGAGCCAACAAATACAAGATCTTATGTTTGTATTTGATAATCTTATTGATGTTGATGATCGAGGAATTCAAACATTATTACGAGAAGTGCCACCAGATCAATTGCAATTAGCATTGAAAGGGGCTGATGAGCTACTTAAAAATAAAGTATTGGCTAATATGTCTAAACGTGCTGCTGAAATGTTGGCCGATGATATTGAAGCAATGGGACCCATTAGAATTAGTGAAGTGGAAGGTGCACAAAAAGAGATCCTCACCATTGCTCGCCGGTTATCTGATGCGGGAGAGTTAATGTTAAGCGGCGGTGGTGGAGATGAATTTTTATAATCTAACGCTTTAATAAATATTGAATTACTATTTTTAAAGCATCACTTTAATGGCATAAGGTATATGAATGGCCGCTGATACAGATAAAGAATTTCAAGAATGGGTTTTACCTGATTTTGAAAACAATGACTCTCAAGATCAAGGTGAAATTGATTTATTTGGTCGGCCTGCTAGTTGGTACCACAAGCAACAACCAGAAAATATTGAATCAAATGAAGAAGCGCCAAAACCATTAACATTAGAAGATATAGAGTCAATTCGAGCATCTGCTTATGAAGATGGCTTTAATGAAGGTAAAGAATCTGGTTTTGTGAAAGGGATAGAAGACGGAAAGCTACAAGGCTTAAGTGAAGGCCATGAGCAAGGACTTGCTCAAGGTGTAGAACAAGGTTTAATGGAAGGTAAGGTAAAAGTAGAGGCGCAAACGTTACATTGGCAGCAGCTTGTTTCTAGATTACATAGCCCACTTGAAAAATTAGATGACAGTGTTGAGTTTCAATTAATTAAATTAGCGACAAATCTTGCTGAGCAAATAGCGAGATGTGAAGTGACTGTAAACCCTAAAATTATTCTACAAGCATTAAAACAAGGCGTTGAGGCATTACCTGTTAATGAACAGATCATTGTTATATCACTTAACCCAGACGATCTTATTTTTGTACAAAATGCTTTTTCTGAAGAAGAATGTAAAAAAAGAGGTTGGGACTTACGTACCGAGCCTACTTTGTTGCGTGGTGATTGTCAGATAAATACACAAGCTTCTAGTATCGATTACACCTTCTCAATGCGAATTGAACAAGTATTAAAAAACTTCCTTAAAGAAAATTATCAAAATACGCCTGAAGTTAGTAATGATGGTGATATCAATAATGATCAACCACTTGATTATGAAATGAAAACAGACGATGAGTTACAAGCGGTACTGGAAGCTGAAAAAGCTGCAAGTGATGAAAATATAGCGAATAAAACAGAACCTTCTGAATCTGATTTGACTAAGGCTGAAAATAGGCTAAATAACGGTGAAGCAGACTCCTTAGAGTCAATACCTTCTGAGTTAAATCAATCAGAAGAAACACCGGATATTGATACAGGGCTTATTGCCGATACTGATACAGTGAAACGTTAACATGAACAACTTATCGCAACGTATTGCTCAATATCAAGTTGGAGAATCCATTACCCATCCCGTTGTCGCTGGTAAGTTGGTGCGTGTAGTTGGTCTTACTTTAGAAGCGGTTGGTTGTAGCGCTGCGGTGGGCAGCATGTGTAAAGTAGAAACTAACGATGGCTATATTGATGCTGAAGTCGTTGGCTTTTCAAATGATCGGTTATTTCTAATGCCTAGTGAACGTCTAACTGGAGTATTACCTGGTGCTAAAGTCATACCTCAAACAACAGAGATAGGTATTCCAGTGGGTATGGAGTTATTAGGGCGTGTTTTAGATGGTATGGGTAACCCTATTGATGGCAAAGGAGAAATTAAAACTAACTCCATGAGTGGTTACAGTAATACACGTATTAATCCGCTTTCACGTAAAGCCATTAAACAACCACTTGATACTGGAATTAAAGCAATTAATGCCTTACTCACTGTAGGTCAAGGACAGCGTATGGGCTTATTTGCTGGTTCTGGTGTGGGTAAAAGTGTCTTGCTAGGTATGATGACTCGCGGTACTAATGCCGATGTGGTTGTGGTTGGTTTAATTGGTGAGCGTGGGCGAGAAGTAAAAGAATTCATTGAAGAAATTTTAGGTGAAGAAGGTCGTGCTCGTGCCGTTGTGATTGCTGCGCCTGCTGATGCTTCACCATTAATGCGCTTAAAGGGATGTGAAACCTCACTCACGATCGCTGAATATTTCCGAGATCAAGGCATGAATGTGTTATTGCTAATGGACTCGTTAACGCGTTTTGCTCAAGCGCAACGTGAAATTGCATTAGCGATTGGTGAGCCCCCGGCAACCAAAGGATACCCACCATCAGTGTTTGCTAAATTGCCTGCTTTAGTAGAACGCGCAGGTAATGGCAATGATAATCAAGGATCAATAAGTGCTTTTTTTACTGTATTAACTGAAGGAGACGATCTTCAGGACCCTATTGCTGACGCATCGCGAGCTATTTTAGATGGACATATCGTATTATCTCGACCGTTAGCTGACTCTGGTCATTTCCCCGCTATTGATGTTAGTAAATCAATTAGTCGAGTTATGCCAATGGTCACTTCTGATGAACACCAAACATTAGCACGTGTACTGAAACAGGCATATTCTTTATATGAAGAAAACAAAGAGCTAATAACGATCGGTGCTTATTCACGTGGCAGTGATCCTCGTATCGACAAAGCAATTCTTATTAAGCCTAGGTTGGATCACTTCTTGCAACAAGGAATGAAAGACAGTATTAGTTACAACGATTGTTTGACACAGCTTGCTGTATTAACGCAGGAGTTTGTAAATAGTTAAAGGAGTTAAGCCATGGCCGTTAATGCATTACAGCTTGTTTATGAGCAAAGAGAAAAACAGGTTGAACAAGCTTTGCATACTTATCAGCAGGCTCAAAAAGAATTGTTCGATCAGCGTAATCAATTACAAAACTTACATCAATATCGCCGTCAATATATTGCCCAATTAAGTGAAAAAGGGTCCCAAGGATTAACTATTTCTACATTAAGTAAATACCAACAATTTATTGTACAAATAGATCAAGGCTTATCCAATCAACAATCTGCTTTAGTTAAATTTGAGTATGCTGTACGTAATACCAAACGTAAATGGACAGATAGCCAAATAGCTCATAAAGCGATGGGGTTATTATTAGAAAAAAAGGCAAACGAAAAAATTAAATTAGCAGATAGAAAAGAACAACAATTATTAGATGAATTTTCCACTTTCCAGTTTTTTAGAAAAAAGCAAACAGAACAAAATTTTTAATTAATTTTTTGGACTATAAATTGCTTATTTAAAGTGATTCATTGAGTTTTATAAAAGCGGCAATAACTTACATCTCAAATGTAGTTATACATTAAGCCTTATCAGTTACTCAATAATAGGCTTATGAGCATTTTGCTTACTTAATCTTGTTACGTAATCAATATGATTAAGTAAACATAAAAATGAGAGAGAATATTTTATGGTTCAGTCCTTGTTACTAAATAATTCAACAAGCTTGAAAAATAGTGAATTGAAAACACACAAAGATAACGTCATTGTGAAGAAAAGTGAAGGTGAGACAAAGCCAAATGAACTTACGGATAAACAACAGAACTTTTCTGAAGTATTAAAAGAAAGTATTGAAAAAGAAAGTAAGGCTAATATTTCAGCGCTAGAAGAAGCATCAATTAAAGAAACCAAAAGTCTTATAATGGGCACTGAAGAAAGTATTGCCAGTGAAAATATTGAAAATGAACTTAATGATCTTTTACTTTTAGATGAACCTGTAGAGGAAGCACAGAGTGATAACTCACAGGGATTATTAAGTGAAAACGAGCAAAAATTATCGAAGGAAAGCTTACAACTGCCATTAATTGAGCAAGTAGTATATTCGGACAATAATATTAGTTCAGATATAGAAGCTCAACAGCTCGCTCCTGAGCAGGAAATAAATGAGATTGATAATACAATCACTAGTGAAGATTATTTGTTAGAAACAGCAAGTTCTGACTTTGAAAGTAGTGATATTAATATCCAAGAAATCCAAGGTTCAAGCTTACAACAAGAGCAATTATTATCAAGTATTCAAGCAGCACAACAAATTAATACGAATGTAAAAAATACCAGTGATAACGCAGAAGAGAATGACGCTATAAACGCTAAAGCTACAGTAACGCAACAATTTGTTAAGAGTAATGAAACAAATAAAGTTAACTCGTTGGCTTTAGCAGACAAAGCTGATCAAGTATTAACAAATAAAGCTAACCAAAATAATTCAATTGAAAAGAATAACATTTTAGAAAACGATAATGCGAACAATAATTTGGCTTTAGCAGACAAAGCTGAACAAATATTAACAGATAAAGCTAACCAAAATAATTCAATTGAAAAGAATAATATTTTAGAAAACGATAATACGAACAATAATACTGACGACCTTAAGTTGTTAACTGCAGATGAAAACGACAATAACGTGATACAAATGTTGAAGTCTGAAAAAAGTGAAGGATTACCTAACACCTTAAAAGTCGATACTTCTATTACTCAAGCTGTAGTTGATGTTAATGGTGCAAAACCGATTCAAACGAACTTTATGCAAACAGATAAATTAGTCGCTGTAAATCAACAAGCACAAGCAAATAATAATTTATTAGACCAACCTTTAGATATCCAATCGAAACAGGCTGCATCAGCAATGGGTGAACGAGTCATGATGATGATTTCACAGGGTAAGCAAGAGGTTCAAATTCGCTTAGACCCGGCTGAATTAGGCTCTATGTTTGTTAAAGTACAAATTCAACAAGATCAAGTACAACTTAATATTCAAACTCAAGCGGCAATGAGTAAAGATATTATTGAACAAAATATGCCTCGTTTACGTGAACAACTAGCTCAACAGGGGATTCAACTTGGCGAAGCAAATGTAGAGCAACAACCTCAGCAATCTCAACAACATCAACAACATCAACAAAATAGTAACGGTAAAATAAATACTATGTCAGGGCTAGGCCCTAATAATTTAGAGACCGTTGAAGACAATCAAACTGCAATGTGGATGCCTTCACAAATAGCTTCTAAAGATCAAGGAATTGATTATTATGCGTAAATTTTTAATAGTTACTGGCTAACGGCAAAATAACAATTAAAATCAGTGTATTATTCAAATAAATACGCCGCGAGTTAATCATAAGGTAATGAAGGAGGTAAATTTAAATGCCTGAAGAAAATGAATCATTAGACGGAACCAACCCCAAACCAGCGGGTAAAAAGAAGTTGATTATTATAATTGTGGCTGCAGTACTTATTCTTTCCATTATTGGTGCCGCTGTTTTCTTTATTTTTTTTAGTGGTGACGATGCAAGTGCAGATGAAAATGCGATGCAAACAAATGAAGAGATTGTGGCAGATGCTCCGGCTATGTCAGCGAACTACGTTCCTATGCCAAGACCTTTAGTTTTTAATGTGTTAGAAGGTAATCGTGATAGAACTGCTCAAATTAAAGTGCAGTTAATGGTCATTGATAAAAGTAGTGAAGCCTTAGTCCGAAAACATATTCCTTTATTAGAAAGTACGCTCGTTAGCATTTTTGGAGAGGCTTCTGCCGAACAATTACGTAGTCCACAGGGTAAAAATGAATTACGAGAAACGGCACTTGAAGCACTTAATAAAGCAACAACTATGGTTGAAAATCGTGCACTTATCCATACGGTATTATTCACCGGTTTTGTATTACAGTAATCGATAAGGGTTAAGCATGGATTTATTATCTCAAGATGAAATTGACGCGCTATTGCATGGTGTTGATGACGTTGATGAGGAGATGATTGAAAATAATGAAATGAGTTCGGGCGATTCTCATGCGCATTTCGATTTTTCATCACAAGACCGTATTGTACGTGGACGTATGCCAACTTTAGAGTTGGTGAATGAACGTTTCGCTCGTCATTTACGGATTAGTTTATTTAATATGTTACGTCATACTGCTGAGGTTTCGATCAATGGCGTTCAAATGCTTAAATTTGGAGAGTACGTCCATACTTTGTTTGTTCCCACTAGTCTTAACATGGTACGTTTCCGCCCATTAAAAGGCACTGCGCTGATTACCATGGAAGCACGCTTAGTTTTTATTCTTGTTGAGAATTTCTTTGGTGGGGATGGCCGCTATCACTCTAAAATCGAAGGTAGAGAATTCACGCCTACAGAGCGACGTATTATTCAAATGTTATTAAAAATAGTCTTTGAAGATTACCATAATGCTTGGGCTCCAGTAATGGATGCTGAATTTGAGTATTTAGATTCTGAAGTAAATCCTGCAATGGCTAACATTGTCAGTCCAACAGAAGTTATTGTAGTTAATTCTTTTCATATTGAACTTGATGGTGGTGGTGGCGATTTCCATATCGCAATGCCGTATTCAATGCTAGAACCTATTCGAGAGTTATTAGATGCGGGTGTTCAAAGCGATAAAGAAGATACAGATCAACGTTGGTCTCAAGCGCTTGAAGACGAAATTATGGATGTAGAAGTTGAAATTGAAGCTCGCTTAGTTGAAAAACAAATGAAGCTACGAGATATGATGGACTTTAAAGCGGGCGATATCATCCCTATTGATCTACCTGATAGTTTATTAGTTTCAGTAGAGGGCTTACCTTCGTTTAGAGCAACACTAGGTAAAACCAGTGATAACTATGCATTAAAAATAACTGAAAAAATTAAACGCCCTGAAATGCAAAAAACACAAATTCATTTAGAAGATTTAAAAGAAACAACCAAGTAGTTGCTATTATTAAATGACTAGTTATTCAAATGACTCGTTATCTAAATTATTAGTTATCCAAATAGATAGGAATTAAAGTATGAGCACAGAACAAGATATGGCGGATGATTGGGCCGCAGCATTAGAAGAATCAGGAGATGCAGATTCAAGTGCTAAAACAATTGATCTTGATGAATTAAAAGATACTGCAAAACCAATGAGTGAAGAAGAGTTATCTCGCTTAGACAGCATCTTAGATATCCCCGTTACCATTTCTATGGAAGTGGGGCGTAGTAAAATTAATATTCGTAACTTATTGCAGCTTAACCAAGGCTCTGTTGTTGAATTAGAGCGAATTGCTGGCGAGCCTTTAGATGTATTAGTTAATGGCACGTTGATTGCTCACGGTGAAGTCGTGGTTGTAAATGATAAATTTGGTATTCGTTTAACTGATGTTATTAGTCAAACTGAACGTATTAAAAAATTAAAATGAGTCAAATAATAGCTAAGTTAATGAAGCTGCTGTTTATCAGCACACTAAGCCTACCTGTGATGGCGCTAGAAGAAACAAGCAAACGGCCTGAGCTAGAAATTGGTACCATGCTTGGCTCTTTAATATTGGTACTTGCTTGTATTTTCTTATTTGCATTTTTAATGAAAAAAAGTAATTTATTGCGTCATGCTGGTCATAAAAATCCAATAAAGATCATTGCAACGCAGCCACTAACCAATAAAAGTAGAGTTCAAATTATTGAAGTGCATGGTAAACAGTATTTATTAGGTGTAAGTGAGCAGTCGGTTAATTTACTCGATCGATTAGAAACGCCTATCATCGATAACGAATCTGCCATGGAAGTTCAAAGTGCACCTTCATTCACAGCTGCTTTTGCTAGTGTATTATCGAAAGCAGGGAAGAAAAAATGATGAATAAACTGCTCCTTTTATTATGTACAGGCTTATTCCTTTTTGCCTCTAATGCGATTGCAGAACCTAGCGCTTTATCAGCAGTTACTGTTACAACCAATGCTTCTGGTGATCAAGAATACAGTGTGACGCTACAAGTACTTGCGTTTATGACTGCGCTGAGTTTCTTGCCTGCGATGTTGATTTTAATGACTTCTTTCACACGTATTGTGATTGTTATGTCAATTTTACGACAAGCACTTGGCCTACAAAGTTCTCCTTCAAATCAAGTGATTAATGGTATCGCTTTATTTCTTACTTTTTTTATTATGGCCCCCGTATTTGACCGTGTTAATGAAACGGCATTACAGCCGTATTTGAATGAAGAGATGACCATCGTTCAAGCACTTGAGCAGGGCAAAAAGCCGATGATGAAATTTATGTTGTCGCAAACACGTTTAAAAGACTTAGAAACCTTCATGGAAATTGCTGATATCCAAGTGGATACGCCTGAAGAAGTGCCTATTACTGTGTTAATACCTGCTTTTGTAACGAGTGAATTAAAAACTGCTTTTCAAATTGGTTTCATGCTATTTATCCCTTTCCTTATTATTGATTTAGTTGTCGCAAGTATTTTAATGGCGATGGGTATGATGATGTTATCGCCAATGATTATTTCATTACCTTTTAAACTCATGTTATTTGTATTAGTCGATGGCTGGAACTTAGTAATGGGCAGTTTAGCTAATAGTTTCGGGTTATAAGGGGACTTATGGAACCGGAAGTTTTTGTAAATATTTTTAGACAAGCTTTATGGCTAGTGATGATTCTAGTCTCAGCGGTTATTATTCCTAGTTTATTAATTGGACTAGTCGTCGCTGTATTTCAAGCGGCAACTTCTATTAATGAACAAACATTGAGCTTTTTACCGCGTTTAATCATGACTTTATTTGCATTAGCTTTCGGAGCCCATTGGGGATTTGGTAAGTTAATGGAATTTTTTATAGCCATGATTAGTCAAATCCCACAAGTGGTGGGGTGATGTTTTTTTCGGCTGATCTTATATTAGATTTTATTGCCAGTTATTTATGGGCATTCAGTCGTATTGCGGCGATGTTAATGGTTATGGTCGCGGTTGGTTCCAATACAGTACCTACTCGCATCCGTTTATTTTATGCGTTAAGTGTCACCCTTCTTGCTTTACCTTCGTTACCGCCAGCCCCTGATAATATAGAGCTGTTTTCACTCGGAAGCTTCATCGTAGTGATGCAGCAAATATTGATTGGTGTCGCGATTGGTACTATTTCAGTTTTTGTGGTGCAAACATTTGTAATCGCAGGTCAAATCATTGCAATGCAAACCAGTTTAGGCTTTGCTTCTATGGCAGATCCTATGAGTGGTCAAACATCACCTGTTGTAGGTCAATTCTATGTATTGTTAGTGACTTTATTGTTTTTAGGTGTAGATGGGCATTTATTAATGATAGAAATGATTATTAATAGCTTTGAAACGTTACCGATTTCTGAAAGTGGTTTACTTGCTTTAGATTATTATAAAGTGGCTGGTTGGTTTTCAATTATGTTTCATGCTGCTCTGGCATTTTCTATCGCTTCAATGGTCGCTATGTTATTGGTTAATTTATCTTTTGGAATCATGACCAAAGCAGCTCCTCAGTTGAATATTTTCAGCTTAGGTTTTTCAATTAGCATGGTATTTGGTTTATTTGTTCTATGGATTACGTTATTAAATGTGCCATTCCATTTTGAAAACCAGTGGATTAAAGGAATTACTACTATGTGTGAAGTACTCAACAACCCTTGTGTAAAACCATAATAGCGATGATTTCTGCTAACGCGACATTAAAAGGTTAATCGATGGCTGAAAATGAAAACGGTAGTGAAAAGACTGAGGAAGCCACACCCGACAAGCTACGTAAATCTAAAGATAAGGGGCAGGTTGCAAGATCTAAAGAATTAGCAACCGCTTCAGTTTTAATTGCAGCTGCACTTTCTATTTTTATATTTGGTGATAGGTTAGCTTACGAATTATCTATCATGATGAAACGTGCCTTTACATTTGAGCGTGCTGATATATTTTCCCCTGAACAGATGTGGCACGCCTTAGTGGATGGCTTTAGTGGATTAGGCATGCCAATGTTCTTCATTCTATTGATGTTGTTTATTATTTCAATACTAGGGAGTTCATTATTAGGAGGCATGATTTTTAGTACTAAAGCAATGATGCCTAAGTTCAGTCGCATGAGCCCTAAAGCCGGTTTTAAGCGAATGTTTGGGATGCAAGCCTGGGTTGAGTTATTAAAGTCTATTTTAAAAGTTGCAGTTGTTATTTGTGGTGCTTGGGCCATTTTAGCGGCGACTTTTGAACACATATTACATTTATCTGTTAGTCAATTGCCAGGGAGTGCATTTGAGGCATTAGATATGTTGAGATGGATGTTTCTTTTATTGTGTTTATCATTATTAATTATTGTGGCCGTGGATGTGCCTTACCAGATCTATAAGCATAGTGATGAATTGAAAATGACAAAACAAGAAGTTAAAGATGAATATCGTAACTCTGAAGGGAAACCCGAAGTTAAGCAGCGTATCCGTCAATTACAATATGAGATGTCACAACGAACTATGATGCAGGATGTTCCAGATGCTGATGTTATCGTGACAAATCCAACTCATTATTCGGTTGCATTAAAATATGATAAAGAAGGCGATAGGCCTCCATATGTTGTTGCTAAAGGTGTCGATTTTATGGCGCTTAAAATTCGTGAAGTTGGCCGTGAGAATGAAATCCCTGTGATGCAGTCACCACAACTGTGCCGTGCGGTTTATCACACTACTGAAATAGGCGAAGATGTTCCTGAAGAACTATTTATCGCAATTGCAAAAATATTAGCTTACATCTATCAATTAGAACAATTTAGGAAAGGTAAGTCAGGGCGGCCTAAAGCCTTACCAACAGAAATACCTGTCCCTGAAGGGTTTATTTATCCTAACTAAGGTATTTTCATTTACTGTGTAGTATTGTTGATGTTTAAACACTAAAATATAAGTAGAAAATTCAACTAATATGTTTGATTAATAAGGATTAATTGAATAAGTATCAAAAGTATTAACGGATAATTTTATTTTTTACTATTATTTAGCTTTTATTACTTTGTGGTTAGTAATTGATTGCAATTATCTTTATATTAATAAGTTAAACTAATTAGATATGGATTAGAAAAATATAATTATCGCTAAATAAACGTTATCACATTCATTTTTAGGTGACTCTATCAACAGTATTTTAACATCGCTATGGTCTAAACGCTCCGTTGTACTCGGTGGTTTAGGCACCCCAATTATAGTGTTAGCTGCATTAGGTATGGTTATTTTACCTATGCCGACCCTGCTACTGGATATTTTATTCACATTTAATATTGCACTTGCATTAGTTGTGTTACTTGTCTCTATTTATACTAAGCGTCCATTAGACTTTGCCGCTTTCCCTACCGTTCTTTTAATTGCTACATTATTACGTCTTGCTTTAAACGTAGCATCAACTCGAGTGGTTCTATTGGAAGGCCATGAGGGCGGTGATGCTGCTGGTAACGTTATCGAAGCATTTGGTTCGGTGGTGATTGGTGGTAACTTAGCTGTTGGTTTAATTGTATTTATCATCTTAATGATTATTAACTTTGTAGTTATCACAAAAGGTGCTGGACGTATTTCAGAAGTGAGTGCGCGTTTTACCTTAGATGCAATGCCAGGTAAACAAATGGCGATTGATGCCGATTTGAATGCAGGCTTAATTAATCAAGAAGAAGCCCGCTTACGTCGACAAGAAGTGACCATGGAAGCCGATTTTTACGGGTCAATGGATGGTGCGAGTAAATTTGTTAAAGGTGATGCGATTGCTGGAATCATGATCCTATTCATTAATATCATCGGTGGTTTTGTTATTGGTATGGTGCAATACGATTTACCTTTTTCACAGGCTGCTGAAATTTATACCTTATTAACGATTGGTGATGGTTTAGTTGCACAAATTCCTTCGTTATTATTATCTATTGCTGCTGCAATCACTGTGACGCGTGAAAATACCTCAGCAGATATGGGTAGTCGCATGCTTGGACAAATGTTCTATGACCCTAAAGCATTAATGATCACCGCAGGTATTTTATTAGTCATGGGGATTGTTCCTGGCATGCCACATCTTGCCTTTTTAACGTTAGGTGGAATCGCTGCTGGTGGTGCTTATTGGCAGTTATATCGTTTAAAAAACAAAGAAGAAACGGCATTAGCGATTAAAGAAAATGGCGGTATTACAAATGAAGGTCCTGCTGAAGTCAAAGAATTAGGTTGGGACGATGTTCGTAGTGTTGACACTATTGGATTAGAAGTGGGATATCGATTAATTCCGCTAGTGGATAAAGCGCAGGGGGGGCAATTATTAGATCGCATTAAAGGGGTGCGTAAAAAGCTCTCTCAACAAATGGGTTTTTTAATTCCGCCTGTTCATATTCGTGACAATTTAGATCTGGCACCGAATAATTATTCTATCTCTTTGATGGGGGTTACCTGTGGTCATGCTGATATCTATCATGATAAAGACATGGCTATCAATCCAGGACAAGTTTTTGGTCCTATTGATGGTGTTACGGGTATCGATCCTGCGTTTGGGCTAGAAGCGGTATGGATCGAAGAAGCTCAACGAGAGCAAGCACAAGCATTAGGTTACACCGTTGTTGATACAGCAACAGTGGTTGCAACACATCTCAGCCAAATACTAAGTAATCATGCTGCGCAGTTATTAGGGCATGAAGAAGCTCAAAATCTATTAGATATGTTGGCTAAAAAACATCCAAAGCTGGTCGAAGGTTTAATTCCCGAAATCTTGTCGCTGAGTACCGTAGTGAAAGTACTGCAAAGCTTATTAAATGAAAATGTTGCTATTAGAGATATTCGTTCAATTGTACAAACACTAGTCGATTACGGTCCGCGTAGTCAAGATGCCGAAGTTTTGACGGCAGCATGCCGAATTTCATTAAAACGTATGATCGTTCAAGAAATTATTGGTAATGAGCCTGAGATACCTGTTATTACGCTATCTTCAGAGTTGGAGCAGATATTGCATAAGTCTATACAGGCTGGTGGAGCAGACGGTGCAGGTATCGAACCTGGACTAGCTGAGCGAATTCAGAACTCATTGATCGAAGCATCACAACAACAAGAGTTGTTAGGTCAGCCAGCAGTCTTATTAACATCAGGTGTATTACGCGGTACCTTAGCTCGATTTGTTAAAAATACAATACCGAGTTTACACATACTGTCTTATCAAGAAATACCAGATGATAAACAGATTAAAATAATTAGCTCAATAGGGCAATAACGGTTGTAATGAATGAAAATTAAGCGATTTTTTGCAAAAGACATGCGTACAGCAATGGTTGAAGTTAAAGAGGTGTTAGGCCCAGATGCTGTGATCATGTCTAATAAAAAAGTAGTGGGTGGCATTGAGATTGTTGCGGCAGTTGATTATCAATCAAAACCAACGACTGAACCAAAATCAGATAAATCAGATGCACTGTCTCAGCTTAAGGAAGACAGTGTGCAGTTGTCTTCAAAAAGTACTGAAAAAACACCAAAAATAAAATTGCCCAATAGTATTCGCAGTAATCGTAAAGAAAGTGGTGAAGATTTCGCTAAATCATTGAATTCATTTTTTGGTAAAGTTAATGCCCACCAAAATAAAAAACCTGTTTTAAAAAAACGTGAAGAGTTGCCTGCTTTTTCATTTCAAGAGCAAGCTGAAAAGGGGCCAAAACCTTTTGCATCTTCACAACCAGCGACATTAGCTGAGCAGCAAAGTTGGAATAATGGTCCAGATCGTCGTACTTCAACATTAAAAAGTGCTTCACAAGCAAATCGTAGTAGTGAAAATAAAGATATTGCTAAAATCAGTGAGGAAGTTGCCTCTTTACGTAAGTTATTAGAACATCAAGTTTCAGGCTTAATGTGGCAAGAAATGGAGCGTAAAGAACCCGTTCGAGCAATGATTATTAAATGGTTAAACAGTGCTGGATTTTCAGATGAAATTGCCGATAACTTAGCAAGTTATGTTCCTGAAGATGCTTCATCAAGCGAGGTGCAGCAATACATACAAGCTTTATTGCAAGATAAAATATCCATTGGTAATAATGAAATCCTGCTAAAAGGTGGAGCAATAGCATTATTAGGACCAACCGGAGTAGGCAAAACAACCACAATTGCTAAATTGGCTGCACAATTTGCTATTAAATATGGCCCCGAGCAAGTTGCTTTAATTACTACTGATACTTACCGTATAGGCGCGCATGAGCAATTAGCAACTTATGGAAAAATAATGGGTTGTGCTGTACGAGTTGCTAAGGATGCTGACGAATTATCACAAATCCTATATCAGTTCAGAGAAAAGCGATTAGTCTTAATTGATACCGCTGGTATGGGACAACGAGATGTTCGTCTGTCTGAGCAGTTAGAGACATTAATGAGTAGTAGTGGAGTCAATATTAGAAGTTATTTAGTAGTTCCTTCTACTGCGCAGCGTAGGGTGGTTGAAGAAGCATTACAGCATTTTAAACGTATTCGGTTATCGGGTTGTATTTTAACTAAAATTGATGAAAGTATCGGTTTAGGCGAAGTATTAAGTGTCACCATGAAACATGCATTACCGATTAGTTATATTACGACAGGGCAACGTGTACCTGAAGATATTGAAATTGCTAAAGTAGAAAACTTAATCAGTAGTACTTTAGCAATGATGGATAGCCAAGAACAAGAAGATAAACATCAATGGTATAGCAGTACTGACGATTAATATCGATGTTATAGTATACATACTATAGTAGTAGTTTAATTAATTCAAAAAATGAGTAAGTAAGATGATGGCAGATCAAGCAAGTGGTTTAAGAAAAATGACCAATCACCAAGTTAAAGTGATTGCAGTCACTGGCGGTAAAGGCGGTGTTGGTAAAACTAATGTTACCCTTAATATGGCTGTCTCACTTGCTAAAATGGGTAAACGAGTGATGGTGCTTGATGCTGATTTAGGGCTTGCTAATGTAGATGTGTTATTAGGCATTCGTGTTATTAAAAATTTATCACATGTTTTATCTGGTGAATGTACTTTGGATGAGGTTATCGTTCATGGCCCAGAGGGCGTTATGATCATTCCTGCAACATCAGGTACTCAATCAATGGTTGAATTAACCGATGTTGAACATGCAGGTTTAATTCAAGCTTTTAGCTCATTACAAACACCCATTGATATTTTATTAATTGATACCGCTGCTGGTATTTCAAATATGGTAGTCAGCTTCGCTCAAGCGGCACAGGATGTATTAATGGTGGTGTGTGATGAGCCTACATCAATTACTGATGCTTATGCTTTAATCAAAATACTTAGTAAACAAAATGGCGTTTATCGCTTTAAAATCGTCGCTAATATGGTGCGTAGTTTACGTGAAGGGCAAGATCTATTTACAAAGTTAACACGTGTAACGGATCGTTTTTTAGACGTTTCTTTAGAGCTTGTCGCCTGTATTCCTTTTGATGGTAATGTTCGCCAAGCAGTGAGAAAACAAAAAACAGTAGTGGATGCGTTCCCAAAAACACCTGCTTCACTTGCCTTTAAAGCATTAGCTAACCGTGCTTGTGATTGGCCTATTCCACATCAACCTGGTGGCCATCTAGAGTTCTTTATTGAAAAGCTATTACTCAATGATAATGACGAAAATATTAAAGAGCTTTTATAAGTGTTGATAAAGAGGGGAACTCTATAAGTGATTAAAGCGCAGGGATATCAAACTGATACATCAGAGCTGATAACACGGCACTTAGAACTAGTACATAAAATAGCTTATCATTTGATGGCTAGGTTACCTGCTAGTGTATTAGCAGATGATTTAGTGCAATCAGGCATGATTGGTTTATTAGAAGCAGCTCGTAATTTTGATGCTTCTAAAGGCGCTAGCTTTGAAACGTTTGCAGGTATTCGAATACGTGGTGCAATGTTAGATGAAATGCGCAAAGGTGATTGGGTTCCACGTTCGGTACATAAAAATAGTAGAACGATTGCTAGTGCAATTGATGCAGTCGAAAAACAAAGTGGAGAGGATGCAAAGGAGATTGATGTTGCTAATTATCTTCAAATTTCACTTACTGAATATCAAAAAATGCTTCAAGACGTTAATTGCGGCAAACTTATCGCCTATGAAGACCTACCAAATCCAGATGATATGTTTGCGCAATCAAGTAAAACATTTGATAGTACTTTTGATGATGTTGCAGATAATCAGTTTACCCAACAATTAGCACGAATGATTGAACAGTTACCACAAAGAGAAGCTTTAGTTTTATCACTTTATTACGACGAAGAGATGAACTTAAAGGAGATTGGTCTAATTTTAGAAGTAAGTGAATCACGTGTTAGCCAAATTCTCAGTCAAGCTATTCACAAGCTGAAATCTAAAATTAATTCTGATAGAATATAACCAATAAGAGGTAATAATTTGTGGTAGCTCACAATATTGTTAATAATCTAAAGAATAATGTAAAAGAATAATGCGTTTTTGCAGTTTTTACCTATATATAACATAGATATAAAATAGGCCGACTTTTTTGCCTTAAGGGAATGTTTTGAATAAAAATATGAAAATATTAATTGTTGATGATTTCTCAACAATGAGAAGAATAATTAAGAACTTATTAAGGGATTTAGGCTTCACTAATACATTTGAAGCTGATGATGGCCATACTGCATTGCCGTTGTTACAAAACGGTGACTTTGAGTTCGTGGTTACCGACTGGAATATGCCGATAATGGAAGGGATTGATCTATTAAAAGAGATTAGAAAAGATCCTAAATTAAAGCATTTACCAGTATTAATGGTAACAGCCGAAGCAAAACGAGAACAGATCGTTGAAGCAGCTCAATGTGGTGTTAATGGTTATATTATTAAACCTTTTACAGCAGGGACATTGAAAGAAAAATTAGACAAAATATTTGAGCGTTTAGCTTAATTTAAGGAGTACAGTATGGCTAATAAAGTTACGCCACACCTCTCACTTTCTCAAGCTAAAGCGCTAGTGGCTCATTTAGAAGCCGAGCAAATTAATGAAGCTAATAAGATTGTAGAGAGCGTTGATTTTTCTGTATCAAAGGAACATCTTCTCTTTGGCCAAGTCGGTGAATTAACACGTGAATTGCATGAGGCTTTATTAAGCTTTAATAATGATACCCGTTTAATGGACCTCGCTGGGCATGATTTACCCGATGCTAAAAATCGCTTAAATTATGTTATTGAAATGACAGATAAAGCCGCTAATACCACGATGGATGCTGTAGATCATTGCTTACCTATTGCTGATAAGTTAATTCATGATTTAGACGAAGTTATGCCGAGCTGGGAAAGCTTGATGACTCGCAACTTAGAACTTGGTGAATTTAAAGTATTGTGTCACTCCATTGATGAGTTTTTTACTTACTCTAAAGGCAGTTCGGTGCAGTTACGCGACAAATTAACTGAAATATTAATGGCTCAAGAGTTTCAAGACATAACTGGGCAAATTATCAATAGAGTTATTGCCTTAGTGCAAGAAATTGAATCTAAACTAGTTGTTATATTGACTGTTTGCAGTAAGCAAACAGAGTTAGATGCTTCTGTTGTAAAAGAAGAGAAAAAAGAACAAAAAAGTACTGTTGCAGAAGGTCCAATCATAGATGCGGAATCCCGTTTAGATGTAGTTAATGGACAAGATGAAGTGGATGATTTGCTTTCGAGCTTAGGATTTTAAAGGGAACCTGGAATGACATTTGAAATAGATGATGAAATCTTGCAGGACTTTTTAGTCGAAGCGGGAGAAATTTTAGAATTATTATCTGAACAACTTGTAGAGTTAGAAAATAATCCTAATGATTCCGAATTACTAAATGCAATTTTTAGAGGCTTTCATACCGTTAAAGGCGGTGGAGGTTTTTTATCCCTAAATGAACTTGTTGAAACATGTCATGGTGCTGAGAATGTCTTTGATGGTTTACGTCAAGGAGCTCGGCTCGTTGACTCTGAACTCATGGATACTATTTTAGCGACATTAGATATTATTAATGAACAATTTTCAGCTGTTCAAAATGGTGAGCAAGGTGTCAAAGCACCTGATCATATTTTAGATGCATTACATCGTTTGAGTAAACCTGCGGTCACAGATGAACCTGTTATCGAACAACTTCCTGAACCTGTCATTGAACAACCTCCGGAGTCTGTTGTTCAACCACAAGCTAAAACTATTGATGATATAGATGCACTTGAATTTGATGCGTTATTAGATGAGTTACATGCAAATTCAGATTCTCCAAGCAAACTTCCCGTTACTGAGGACGCTTCTATGGAAGCAGAAAGTGATGAAATCAGTGAAGATGAATTTGAATCGTTATTAGATGGCTTGCACGGTGTTGGTAAACATTCCTTATCTACTACTGAGATCGATTCTGTTACTGATAATGCAGTTGCTAGTGATGAAATTAGTGAAGATGAATTTGAATCGCTATTAGATGACTTACATGGTGCTGGAAAGCATTCTTTATCTCCTGTGGCCGTAACGACTGCTAGCAATGAAGTTGCTAGTGATGAAATAACTGATGACGAATTTGAAAGTTTGTTGGATGATCTTCATGGTAAAGGTATACATAAGAATGACCTTTCTGCAGATAAAAAACCTTCAGATGATATTACAGATGACGAATTTGAATCATTACTAGATGAATTACATGGCGTAGGAAAAGTTAGTACAAAAGCTGCTACAGACAAAGTCGTGAATTCAATTTCCTCTGTTAGTACTCCAGAAGTGAAAAGTGATCAACCTATAAAAGCTCCGTCATCTCAAGCTGAGCCTGTTAAACAGCATGCGAATCCAGTACAAAAGGCTGCTACCACTGCACCAGCAAAAACGACACCTAATAAAGTAAATCAAGCGGAGCAAAGTGTCAGAGTTGACACGAGTACACTTGATGAAATTATGAACATGGTCGGAGAGTTAGTTTTAGTACGTAATCGTTTAGTCAGTTTAGAGTCAACTTCAGAAAATGAAGAAATTTCTCGTGCAGTTGCTAATTTGGCGATTGTAACAAGCGACTTGCAAGGCTCTGTTATGAAAACTCGGATGCAGCCTATTAAGAAAGTCTTTGGCAAATTTCCTCGTGTAGTCAGGGATTTAGCTCGTCAGCTTGGTAAAGATATTCGTTTAGAATTGGTCGGTGAAGAAACTGATTTAGATAAAAACCTAGTGGAAGCCTTAGCTGACCCATTAGTCCATTTAGTCCGTAATTCGGTAGATCATGGTATTGAAATGCCTGATATTCGAATGCAAGCTGGGAAAGAAACACAAGGGCGTGTTTTATTATCTGCTGCTCAAGAGGGAGACCATATTTTGTTAGTCATTGAAGATGATGGCGCAGGTATGGATGCAGAAAAATTAAAACAAATAGCGATGAATAAAGGCATCTTAGATCAAGATGGTGCAGATCGCATGACAGATACTGAAGCCTACTCATTAATTTTTGCTCCTGGTTTCTCAACTAAAGTTGAAATTTCTGATATCTCTGGTCGTGGCGTTGGTATGGATGTTGTTAAAACTAGTATTACTAAACTAAATGGCACCATCTCCATCGATTCTGCAATTGGTAAAGGGACTCGTTTAGAAATTAAGGTACCGTTAACGTTAGCTATTTTACCAACCTTAATGATAGTTGTTGCTAAGCAAACATTTGCATTGCCGCTAACCAATGTTAATGAGATATTCCATTTTGACTTAGCTAAAACCAATATTGTTAATGGACAATTAACGGTGGTTATTCGTGACCATGCTATCCCATTATTTTATCTACGGGAGTGGTTAGCACCTAAATCGCCTTTATCTGATAAAGGTAAGGGGAAAGGGCACGTTGTTATTGTTCAGCTTGGTACGCAACAAGTCGGCTTTGTTGTTGATGGTTTACTTGGCCAAGAAGAAGTTGTTATTAAAGCATTAGATAAATTACTTTCTGGTACACCTGGAATGGCAGGTGCGACCATCACAAGTGATGGTGGCATTGCTTTAATTTTAGATTTACCAAGCTTATTAAAACATTACGCATAAAGGAAAGTAGATGACGATTAAAGTATTAGTGGTTGATGATTCGAATTTTTTTCGTCGTCGAGTTAGTGAAATAATCAATGCATCGCCATACTTAGAGGTAATTGCTACAGCAAATAATGGTAAAGAAGCCATTGATATGGTGGTCAAACATAAACCTGATGTGATTACTATGGATGTTGAAATGCCAGTAATGGATGGCATTACAGCAGTTCAAAAGATAATGGATCTCGTGCCAACACCTATTTTAATGTTTTCATCATTAACTCATCAAGGTGCTAGTGCAACGTTAGATGCATTAGATGCTGGAGCATGTGACTTTTTACCTAAGAAGTTTGAAGATATTGCTCGTGACAAACAAGAAGCAATCACTTTATTACAACAACGTATTCAAATGATCGCTAGACGACGCGTACAGAGAGTACCAGAAAAAAAATCTGGACTAGTTAAACCTGTCGCTAATGTAGCAACAACAATAAATCCTACTTTATCGAGATTACAGCCAAAAAATGACGGTCATGAAGTGGCGATTAAATCTACGGCAACTCATCGCAATAAAGCTTCTGGAAAGTCTTATAATGTACTGGCAATTGGGACTTCAACAGGTGGCCCCGTTGCATTGCAAAAAATATTAACTGCATTACCTCAAAACTTTAAATTACCAATCGTATTAGTGCAGCATATGCCTGGTACTTTCACTAAAGCTTTCTCTGAACGTCTAAACAGCAATTGTAAGATCACTGTTAAAGAAGCAGAAACAGGCGATATATTAAAACCTGGTTGTGCTTATTTAGCACCTGGTGGTAAACAAATGTTAATTGCTGCGAATGGTCAAATAAAAATACATGAAGGCAATGAAGCCTTGAACTATAAACCAAGCGTTGATATTACTTTTGCATCACTTGCTAAATCTTATACCAATAAAGTATTGGCTATCATATTAACGGGAATGGGCGCAGATGGTCGTGATGGCGCTCGTTTATTAAAAAGTAAAGGCTCTGAAATATGGGCTCAAGATGAAGCAAGTTGTGTCGTTTATGGTATGCCGCAAGCAGTGACCAAAGCTGGAATTGCGACAGAATCAATCGCTCTTGATCAAGTTGCTAAACGCATCTTGGTGGAATTAAAGCATGAGTAAAATTGGGCTGATTGGCTTTGTTATTATTGCTGTAAGTATTATTTCTGCACAGCTTTATCATAATGCGCCTCTCAGCGGTTTATTAGATTTTTCTGCTTTTTTAATTGTTTTTGGTGGGACTGTTGGTACGATTTTAATTCAGTCTTCAAGTAAACAACTTGGCCATGCATGTAAGCAATTAGTCTGTTTATTTGCTAAGCCTCGGTATCAATTAGAAGAACAAATATCATTGATTAAACGATGGTCTGTCATCTCTCGTCAAGATGGTTTACTAAGCTTAGAAAAAGAAAATGTAGAAAATTTAGATAGTTTTACCGAAAAGTCATTATCTATGCTCGTAGATGGATGCGATCCAGTTACTTTACAAGACATTTTACAGCAGGAAATTGAATTAGAAATAGATAAAAATGAACGCGGTGCACAAGTTTTTGATGCCATGGGGGGTTATAGCCCTACGATCGGGATTATTGGTGCTGTATTAGGTTTAATACAAGCGATGGCATTTTTAGATCAACCAGAGTTATTAGGGCAAGGTATTGCTATTGCTTTTGTGGCTACGATATATGGTGTCGCTTTTGCTAATTTTATTTTTTTACCTATCGCCAACAAAATTCGTTTAAATTATCAACATCAAGCGTTGTTTGAAGAGATGTCCATGGTAGGTATTATTGCCATTGCACATGGTGAAAACAGTTTATTATTAGAGCGACGTCTAAATGGGTATTTATCTAGAGCTGCTTTTTAATGCCAATTTATAATCGTCGTCATACTCATAATCCACATAATAACCATGTTCATCGTTGGACAGTGTCTTATGCTGATTATATGACTTTGATGTTTGCGTTGTTTGTGGTGCTTTATGCTGTGTCACTAAATAATGAAGAAAAATACCAAGAAGTGATTGAAGTAATTCAAAGCGCTAGCCAGTTTGTACGAGCCAATAATAGTGGTTCAGATGCAAAAGGTATATTAACTAAGCGTAGCAATGATATTAAAGACCAGACAGGGCCTGCATTAATAAGTGATGGAGAGAGCCATAACTTGGGGTATGTTAGTGAATTAGAAAGTGAAAAACTATCTGATCCAGATCAAAGCTACACCGGAAAGTCATTAGAAGAGATACAATTATCTTTACAATCTGCATTGCAGCCCGAATTAGAAACAGGCGCTTTTAGTGTTGATTTAGATGGTGATTGGTTAACGATTAAAATGAGTGGGCCTTTATTATTTGCTGGTGAGAGCCATACTTTATTAAATGGCGCCAAACATCAAATAGAGCAAATCGCTGCTGTTTTAAAACCAGTCAACAACATGCTCCGATTACGTGGTTATACTGATGTAGATACTGTTGCTAATGAAATATACAAGTCAAATTGGGAACTCTCTGCATTACGGGCTATTAGTGTATTACATGCTTTTAATAAGCTTGGCATTGCTGGTGAGCGCATGGTTATAGAAGGTTATGGAAAGTTTCAACCTATACTAAATAGTGATGGCAAAGGAGATAAATTAAAAAGTCGACGAGTTGTTATTGCTATCTCTAAATTTGCGGTGTTCGAAGCTCAACAATCTAATGAGAATTCAAGTAGCATAAAACCAATAAAAAAAGAAACAACGGACGTACCGCGTACGCCAAAACCTGATAGTGATGAAATACGCGAAATATATCACCCAGATGGGCGAGTCATCATTACAACAAGGCAGGAGTGACGGTGAAAATTTGGACTATTTCAAATCAGAAGGGGGGTGTTGGAAAAACCACAACTGTAATTTCAATGGCGGGTCTTTTAGTCGATCGAGGCTTTCGTGTCTTATTAATTGATACAGATCCACATGCGTCTTTAACGAGTTACTTACAGTACGATTCAGACCATTTGCCTGTTAGTCTATACGATTTGTTTCAAGATCCTGCAACAACTAAAGCGGAACTAGATCAAGTTATACTACCTACAGAAATTGCTAATTTATCGTTGATCCCTGCTTCTATGTCTTTAGCAACATTAGATAGAGTATTAGGAAATCAAGAAGGCATGGGGCTTTTTTTACATAAGCAGCTAAAATTAGTAAAAGATGATTATGATTTTGTACTTATTGACTGTCCACCGGTATTAGGTGTAATGATGGTGAATGCATTAGCAGCTTGCGAACGAATTTTAATTCCAGTACAAACAGAGTTCTTAGCTTCTAAAGGCTTACAAAGAATGGTGCAAACGCTTGGCATTATGCAGCACTCTAGAGGTGATGATTTTAATTATTGTATTATCCCTACTATGTTTGACAAAAGGACAAGAGCTTCAATTAACACTTTAGAAGAGTTAAAAAATACTTATAAAGGTAAAGTTTGGAATGGCGTTATTCCTATCGATACTAAATTTAGGGATGCAAGCTTGGCGCATTTACCTATCTCTCTTTATATTAAGAGTTCTAGAGGTTCCTTTGCTTATGAAACATTGTTAAATTATTTGCTACAAACTGAGCACAATTAAATGAAAAACAATAACAACGACGCAATGAAAAACTATTTTGACTCAATGCTGCGTAATGATGATAAACCGAATGAAGAGTCACCTGAATTTGCAGAGCCTAGTGAATTAAATGAACAGTTAGTATTTTCTAGCCCGACAATTAATATTCAAAAAGAGCTTGAAATAGAGCCAGTTGAAAAAGATGATGAATGGGAAAATTTGGTTGTTGCAGATCAGTTTCAAGTATTGTTCTTTGAACTCAACCATATTACCTTTGCCATACCATTAACTGATCTGGGCGGTATTTATCATTTAACAGATTCACTTAACTTTTTAATGGGTAAACCAGAATGGTTTCGTGGTGTAATGAGCTATAATGAGCGGTTATATAATATTGTAGATACTTCATCATGGTTACAACTGGGTCGTAATGCTACCGATCTTAATTATACTCATTTTATTTTATTAGGTGATACTGCTTGGGGATTGTCTTGTGAAAAGTTATTAGGCACTGAAAACCTCAACAGAGATCAAATTAGATGGCGTGATAAAAAAGGATCTCGCCCATGGCTGGCGGGTATGGTTAAGCAAAAGATGTGTGCTTTGATCCATGCAAAAGAACTCGTGAAGCTATTAGATCAAGGAATGGATATTCGCGGCTAATTAGGCTGAATTTAAAATAACCAATAATTTAAGTAGGGATAAAATGAATAGAGAAACTAATTCTTCAAAGAAAGCGTCTAATGATGAAATATTACAACGTGTTACTTTTTTATTAGACAATGAAACTTACGGTATTAACGTAATGCAAGTACAAGAAATTTTGCGATATAGTGAAATTGCTGCTGTGCCTGGTGCACCGGAATATGTATTAGGCATTATCAATTTACGTGGCAATGTTGTTACAGTGATAGATACGCGTACTCGTTTTGGTTTAATGCCCGCTGATATAACAGATAATAGTCGTATCGTGATCATTGAGTCTGAAAAACAAGTTATTGGTATTTTAGTCGACAGTGTTGCTGAAGTCGTTTATTTGAAAAAATCAGAAATCGAGCCTGCACCACATGTTGGTACAGAAGAAAGTTCGCAGTTCATCCAAGGAGTGTGTAATCGTGATGATGGCTTATTAATTTTAGTGGATTTAAACAAGTTATTAAGTGACGACGAATGGGATGAACTAAATCTACTGTAATTTATTCTCATTATTAGTATCGAGTCGAACATGTTTACAGAATATATCGCTTGGTTAGCCTTAGTGTTAACCATTGGTTTTTTTATCACTACGCTTGTTTTCTTAAAGAGAGTGAATAAAAAAAATCATAGTCTTGAAGTATTGATTAAATCATTATTGGTACAGCAAGAAACAACGAAAAAACAATTTACAGAAGTTCATTCTGGTGCTGTAGGCTTAGGTAAAAAGTTACAGAAATTAGATGCTGAAGTGAAAAAAACGCAAGAAAACCAAGTTAATTTAGTGGCATCTGCACCTGAAAATAGACTTTATACACGTGCGACAAAAATGGTCGAATTAGGTGCAAGTATTGAGGAGCTTATGTCTGAGTGTGAGTTACCTCGTGCTGAAGCAGAGCTTTTACTGAATTTACATCGTAAATAATATTCGTTATTTACAGATAAATAAGACAACAGAACTTGAGTTTAAACAAAGTATTTTGACTTTTGTATTTGATTTTCACCTGTTGTCTCTTCCTGATAGTTACTCATAAGCTTTTTCTATGTTAGGATCCGCTCACATTTTATGACATTAAATGGCATAATATGACGATTCTACTTTGTTGTGTGTTATTTATTAGTAAAGGTAAGTCTGAATGCTTGAGTGCAAAAACTTAACTTGTGTGCGTGAAGAGCGAGTTTTGTTCAATAATCTAAACTTTGTACTTTCCCCAGGTGAAATTTTGCATGTCGAAGGTCCTAATGGCATCGGAAAAACCAGTTTATTTCGCTTACTTGTTGGTTTGTCTTCCCCTTATTCCGGCGATATTTATTGGCAACAACAAAATATAATGTCAGAGCGTGAATATTATTATCAAAATATGCTTTACCTTGGTCACAAATCAGGTGTAAAACCAGAGCTGACAGCACTTGAAAATCTACAATTTTTTCATCAATTATATAATCCTAGTGTTGAATTAGATCTGTTGGATATCCTTACCTTAGTTGGGCTTGTTGGTTATGAAAATATACCAACGGCACAACTTTCTGCAGGTCAACAGAGACGAGTTGCATTAGCAAGAATGTGGTTTAGTGATTGTCCTTTATGGATTTTGGATGAACCTTTTACTGCTATCGATAAACACGGCGTTAAAGTCATCGAGAATTTATTAATTAAACATGCTCAAAATGGTGGAATGGTAATTTTAACCACTCATCAAGATTTATCACTTCCTATTGAACTCTATAAAAAACTTGTACTACAAAAGCCTGCTGTTGGAGAACAATATGTTTGATGCTTTTGGGCAAATTGTACGTAAAGATTTATTAGGCGCATTTCGTCAACAAAGTGATATTTTAAATCCGATTTGGTTTTTTGTTATTGTGGTGACTTTATTTCCTTTAGGGATAGGAACTGACCCTGCTTTATTAGCGCGTATTGCCCCTGGCATTATTTGGGTAGCAGCATTGCTAGCGGCATTGTTATCTTTTGAGCGCTTATTTAAAGATGATTATATCGATGGCTCGTTAGAACAAATGATGCTTGCACCTCATTCTTTAACCTGGTTAGTTTGTGCCAAAGTGTTCACTCATTGGTTACTAACAGGCTTACCTATTTTATTAGTGTCTCCTTTATTAGCTGTTTTTTTATCACTTGAAGAAAATACGTTTTGGGCATTATTTTTAACGCTTTTAATTGGTACCCCAATCTTAAGCTTGTTAGGTGCTATTGGCGTCGCACTGACAATTGGTTTACGTAAGGGCGGTGTCTTATTAAGTTTAATTATGCTGCCTCTGAGTATTCCGATTTTAATTTTTTCAACCATGGCGATTGATGCTGCTTCATTTGGGCAACCTTACCTTGGTTTATTGGCGTTATTGGGTGCTATGTTAGTCGGCGCGATTACGTTAGCGCCTTTTGCAATTGCTGCTTCTTTACGAGTTAGTGTCAGTTAATTCGTTTAAGCTATTCTTACTTATTGAAAATAAAGATATAAATAGAGATACAATTATGTGGAAATGGTTACACCCCTATGCAAAGGCAGAGAAAAGCTATGCGCTATCTGGGAAATTAATGCCTTGGTTTTTAGTCATTGCAATACCAACATTCCTTGTCGGTATTGTATGGGGCCTCGCTTTCGCACCTGCTGATTACCAGCAAGGTGATAGTTTTCGTATTATCTATATACATGTCCCCGCTGCAATGATGGCGATGGGAGCATACTCAACAATGGCGGTTGCTGCTTTTATTGGTTTAGTTTGGCAAATTCGTTTAGCTGAAATGACGGTAGCAGCGACTGCTCCGATTGGTGCTGTTTATACTTTTATTGCTTTATTTACTGGCGCTGCATGGGGAAAACCAATGTGGGGAGCTTGGTGGGTTTGGGATGCTCGGCTAACCTCTGAATTGATTTTATTATTTGTTTATTTAGGGATTATCGCTTTATATAATGCTTTCTCGGATAAAATATTAGCAGGTCGTGCGGCTTCTATTTTGACGTTAGTTGGAGTGATTAATTTACCTATTATTCACTTTTCGGTTGTATGGTGGAATACCCTACATCAAGGTGCAACGATCACTAAGTTTGATCAACCTTCAATGGCGATGGAAATGCTTATTCCTTTGTTGATTATGATTGTGAGTTTTGCGAGTTTCTTAGGTTTTATGATTTTATATCGTTTTCGTAATGAAATATTACAACGGGAAAGTCATCGTCCATGGGTGATTACATTAGTGAAGCAATCCTTGAAAACGAATAAGAGAGGTTAATATGGCATTTACATCACTGTCAGATTTTATCGCCATGGGCGGTTATAGTTTTTATGTTTGGTTAGCTTATGGTGTGTCGTCTTTGAGTGTGATTTTACTCATCACTAATAGCATCGTTAAACGTAAAAAAATATTCCATCAAGTTGAACAACGTATACAACGTGAACAACGTATTAAAGCCGCTGAAAATAGAGAAGATATTTTATGAATCCAAGACGTAAAAAACGTTTATTAATCACTTCTTCATTAATTGCAGGATTGTCATTAGCAATTGGTTTAACGCTATATGCTTTACAGCAAAATATTGATTTGTTTTACACTCCTAATGAGATTCTTAATGGTAAAAATGAAACAGGTGCTAAGCCTGAAATCGGTCAACGTTTGCGTATTGGTGGCATGGTGTTAAATGGCTCTGTTCAACGTGATCCTGAAAGTCTTAAAGTAAGTTTTGATTTAATAGACAATAAAGCAGGGCAAGTCACGGTCTACTTTGATGGTATTTTGCCAGATTTATTTCGTGAAGGTCAGGGGATCGTTGCGCAAGGTGTTTTAAAATCAGAAAACGCCATTGATGCATTTGAAGTGCTTGCTAAACACGATGAAGAATATATGCCACCAGAAGTTGCTGATGCACTGAAAGGTATGGAACATTTAAAAACAGAAAGTGAATTAGCAAAATAAAGCTAATACCACTTAATTCATAAAAAAGGGTTAAATTAATGCTTCCTGAAATTGGTCAATTTACGTTGATTTTGGCGTGTATTCTGTCATTTTTACAAATGGTTTATCCATTATATGGAGTACAAACTGGTCACCAAGGTGCTATTCGTAGTGCTAGAATTCTTACGATTTTACAATTCATAGCGGTTGCTTCGTCTTTTGCAATTTTAGCTTATTCCTTTCTAATTAATGATTTTACGGTTGGTTATATTGCGACTAACTCAAACTCTGCAATGCCTTGGTATTTTCGATTGTCTGCGGTATGGGGGGCGCATGAAGGGTCATTACTACTGTGGGTTTTTCTTTTAGCTGGGTGGAGTATTGCCGTTGCCTTAATGAGTAAGCGTTTGCCTATTGAATCAGTGGCTCGGGTACTTGCTGTATTAGGTTTATTATCTTTTGGGTTTTATTTGTTTGTTATTTTAACGTCTAATCCTTTCGAACGTACTTTGCCGTATTTCCCTATCGATGGTCGTGACTTAAATCCGTTATTGCAAGATTTTGGCTTGGTTATTCATCCTCCTATGCTTTACATGGGATACGTAGGTTTTTCTGTTGCATTTGCATTTGCCATTGCTGCATTGCTTGAAGGTCGTTTAGATAGTGCTTGGGCTAAATGGTCACGTCCTTGGACAATGGCGGCATGGATGTTCTTAACTGTTGGTATTGCTCTTGGCAGTTGGTGGGCTTATTACGAATTAGGTTGGGGTGGATGGTGGTTCTGGGATCCTGTTGAAAATGCTTCATTTATGCCTTGGTTAGCAGGAACGGCTTTAATTCACTCATTAGCGGTGAGTGAGAAGCGTGGCGTCTTTAAATCTTGGACTGTATTACTAGCGCTTAGTGCTTTTTCATTAAGTTTATTAGGTACTTTCCTCGTTCGTTCTGGTGTATTGGTTTCAGTACATGCGTTTGCTAGTGATCCAACACGTGGTCTATTTATTTTAGGTTTCTTAGTGCTGGTTATTGGCGGTTCATTATTATTGTACGCAATACAAGCTTCAAAAGTGAAAAGCCGTGGACGTTATGAATTAGCATCAAGAGAAAGCATGTTGTTGATCAATAACATCTTGTTAATTGCCGCGTTGATCGTGGTGCTACTTGGCACTTTATTACCGCTTGTACATAAAGAAATTGGCTTAGGCAGTATCTCTATCGGTGAACCGTTTTTTAATCGTATGTTTACCATTTTAATTGTGCCATTTGCATTATTTCTAGGTGTCGGTTCATTGTTCCGTTGGAAGCGTCAACAATTAAATGATTTAAAAAAGCCTTTAACACTTATTTTGATTTTAAGTGTGTTATCGACGGTACTTTTCTTATTTATATTTGCACCATTCCTTACTTGGTTAGCGGTATTAGGTACCTTCTTAGGTTTTTGGATCATCGTAGCAGTTGCTTACGAAATTTATTTACGCTCAACGCATCGCCATGCATTTAGTAAGGGAGTGATGAAATTAGGTAATAGTCATTGGGCAATGAGCTTCGGTCACCTTGGTTTGGCGGTAATGATCATTGGGATCACCATGACACAAAATTTTTCTATCGAAAAAGATATTAAGTTAGCGGTAGGAGACCATATTACCTTCGAGCACTATGACTTCCATTTCGATCAAGTTAAACCACTTAATGGTCCAAACTATACGGGATCAGTAGGTATCTTTACGGTTAAGCAAGATCAAAAACAAATTGCTGTAATGCATGCTGAAAAACGAATTTATACAGTACAGCGTATGCCAATGACAGAAGCGGCGATTGATGCCGGTATCACTCGTGATTTATATATTGCAATGGGTGAACAATTACCCGACGGCGCATGGGCGGTACGAATTTATTATAAACCCTTTATTCGTTGGATTTGGTTAGGTCCATTAATTATGGCCTTTGGTGGTTTATTGATGATTTGCGATAGACGTTACCGTAGTAAAAAAGAAAATGGTAATGAAAGTGTCCCTACGACTGAAAAAGAAGGAGCGCAGAATGCTTAACAAACGTCGAGTATTAACACTGTTAGTTCCTTTTATTATTTTTATCATTGGTGCTGTGTTATTGGCAACACCACTATTAAAAGGCAGTGACCCAAGTAAATTGGATTCTGCATTAGTGGGGCAAGCGGTTCCAGCTTTTACTTTGCAAGATATTTACGACGAAAATAAACAATATGACGCAAGTATTTTTAAAGGTCAAAAAATGTTGTTGAACGTCTGGGCTACATGGTGCCCTACTTGTTATGCAGAGCACACGTATCTTAATAAATTGGCTAAACAAGGTTTGTATATTGTTGGTATGAATTATAAAGATGATCGTAAAAAAGCCATTCGTTGGCTAAATGATCTGAATGACCCTTATCAAATCAGCTTATTTGATCAAAATGGTATGTTAGGTATGGATCTAGGCGTTTACGGTGCTCCCGAGACGTTTTTAATTGATAGTAAAGGTATTATTCAATATCGTCATGTAGGTGATTTGAATGACAAAGTTTGGAATAACAAATTACTTGCGATTTATGAGGGGATGGAATGATAACCTTTAATAAAAGCAATCTATTAATCGCGCTAATGATTGCTACCAGCCTAATGTTATTTAGCCATAACAGCCAAGCAGCAATAGAGACCTTCGAATTTGATAATGCTCAGCAAGAGCAGACCTTTCATGAGTTGACCAAGCTATTACGTTGCCCTAAATGTCAAAACAATAATATCGCTGACTCTAATGCCGAATTAGCAAAAGACTTACGTAATAAAACCTACGAGTTAGTGACTCAGGGACAGACCAAAGAACAAGTTATTGATTATATGGTTGCGCGCTTTGGTAATTTTGTTCGTTATGATCCCCCTGTGACGCCTCTAACCATTTTTTTATGGCTAGGTCCTTTATTGTTTATTGTGTTTGGCTTATTAGTATTATTGAGACAAATTAAAAAACAACCAGCTAAAGGCTCTCAGTTAGATGCGCAAGAGCAGGAAAAATTACAGAAATTATTAAAGCAGCATGTTAAGGATACAAAATCATGATTTTACAGTTTGTTATTGCCGCTTTGTTATTGTTGGTTATTTTCAGTGTCGTGGTAGCCATTCATTTTATTCGTGATAAAGCGAATAAAAATACGACTCAAGAACGCCGTAATCAGCTTAATCACGAGCTTTATGATATTCGAGTTAAAGAAGTTGAGGATGATATTCAACAAGGTGTGGTGCTTGATAAAGAAACCATGATTGCGGAGCTTCAATATAACTTACTTGATGACATTGACGATGTTGAAGATAAGAATTCAAGTACAGAAACTAAGCAAAATAATTCACCACGAATTTGGATACCTGGTGTTATCTTTTTAATACTAGCAACCATTGCTTTATATTGGTCAGTAGGTGCATTTAAAGAAGTAAATGACTGGCAGGGAACATTGCAACGTTATCCTGAAATCCATAAAAAATTATTTGAAGACAATGATGCCACGCCTAATGAAAAAGAATTGGAAGATTTGATGTTAGGTTTACGTACTCATTTAGCAAGTGAACCTGGTGATGCTCAAGGCTGGGTTTTATACAGTCGGTTAGGACGAGTATTTAAAGATAAAGAGTTAGCGTTAGGTGCGATTAAAAAAGCGATTGAAGCCGCTCCTAATAATGCTGAAATTGAACTCGAATATATCGAACTAAAAATGAAAATCGGTGATGAACATTCGCAAGCAACAGCTGAATTGATGTTAAATCGATTTTTACAGAGATACCCTGACAATTATGAAGGTTGGTCAATGTATGGTTTTATGGCATTGCAACAAGAGAACTTTTTAGGGGCAATTGAACGTTGGCAAAAAATGTTAGCATTAGTTGGTCAAAATAGTGAAAAAGCAAGCATGTTAAAAAACAGTATTGCTTATGCTCAAGAACAATTAGCACTGCAAAAACAACCTGAAACAAAAACAGCAATGGTTGAACAAAGTTCGCCTGATCAAAACACTGATAAACCTGCTATTGTAGGGCCAGCGTACGAAGTGAATATTACTTTATCTGATCAGGTCAATTATACACAAAACAGTACTTTGTTTGTCTATGCACAACCTGTCAGTGGGTCTTCCATGCCGATTGCAGCCATTAAATTACCTATTAGCACATTTCCCGTTAAGGTGATTTTATCAGATGCCAATGAGATGGTTAAAGGCATTAAATTAAGTGATCATTCTCAATTTATCATTAAAGCGCGTATCTCTGCAGATGGCTCAGTAAATAAAGAGGCTAGCCAATGGATTGGTACAAGTACCGTTATTAACGCCGGAGAAAAGAGCGCTATTAATATTGAAATTGATCAGCAATCTTAAATTCTATTTAGATTTGTTAATGGATAATTAACAAATCTCGTTAATAAATAGCCAACAGCATTTCTGTTAAATAGGTACTGTTGGCTTAAACTTTTATTATTCTACGTTAGCTTTGTTTATAGTTTTAATATTAGTTAAAAATAAATTAATAATGACATTAAACAATATTGACAATTAATTATTAAAAACACTATTTGGATACTTGATATGCTTACACGACATTTATTCTCTATTTTTTTACTGTTTGCTAGCTTGAGTGTTTCTGCCCAAACCATTCAGGGTAATGATTCAACTTATATGAGCGACCCAATAGAACCTGTGAATCGTTTAGTTTGGGACTTTAACTATTATGTGTTAGATGGTTATATCTATAAACCCGTCACAGAAACCTATGTTGATTGGGTGCCTAAAGCAGGGCGAGTTGCTATTAATAACATGGTGTTAAATCTAGACGAACCTTCCACTATTGTGAATAACCTATTACAACTAGAGTTCGGACGAGCAACAGATGCTTTCTTCCGTTTTACATTTAATTCAACCTTTGGTTTGTTAGGTTTGTTTGATGTTGCAAAGTATGGTGGTGTAGAGCGACGTAGAGAAAGTTTTAGTAACGTATTAGGTCGTTGGTCTGTTCCACATGGACCTTATTTAATGGTGCCTTTTATAGGGCCTCGTAGTACGCGTATTTTAGTCGGTAGTGTTGTTGATAGTTTATATTTCCCTTACAGTTATTTTGAACTGTGGCAAACAGGCGTTGTCATGGGACTTAATGGTTTAGATGTTCGTGAAGGTTTATTAGGCCAAGAAATATTACTTGAGCAATCATTAGACCCTTATACTTTTGTAAAAGAAGCTTATATGCAGTTTGAAGCATTTAAGTTTAATGCTAATGGGCAAGGCACCGATGAGTTTATTTTGTTAAAACAACAAGAGTCTCAGAAAAAAACCGACGAAAACCTTAGTGATTTCTTAGATGAAATTGATTAAGACACTAGCCTTATGATACAACAATAAAATATTTAATCTCAGATTCGGAGTGACCATGTCAGTTTCAAATTTAATAACTATCGATGGCCCAAGTGGTTCAGGCAAAGGCACAGTATGCCATATCTTAGCTAAAAAGTTACAATGGCATCTGTTAGATAGTGGTGCGCTTTATCGTATTCTGGCTTACGCTGCATTACAAAAAAATATACTGTTAAATGACTCAAAAAAGTTAGCTGATTTAGCCTTAACGCTTGACGTCTCTTTTGTCTCTAACGGCACTGGCGTCGATACCTTATTAGCGGGGAAGAATATCGGTGATAAATTACGTACTGAAATCGTTGGCACCGCAGCATCTGAAGTCGCTTCGATTGAGCTGGTACGATCTGCATTACTGGCAAGACAAAAAGCATTCTTGCAAAAACCGGGTTTAATTGCCGATGGCAGAGATATGGGAACCGTTGTGTTTCCTGAGGCTAAAGTTAAAATTTTCCTAGATGCGAGCGCCGAAGAGCGCGCCCAGCGCCGTTTTAATCAGTTGCAAGATAAGGGCTTTAATGTTAGCATCGCGCAAATTTTAAGCGAGATTAAAGAACGTGATTATCGAGACCGTAATCGAGCAATTGCTCCATTACAGCCTGCAGATGATGCATTTGTTATCGATTCTACTGAATTAACCATTAATGAAGTGGTCGAACAAATCCTGACTTTAACTGAACTTAAATTAAAAATTTCAACTGAATAATCAGTTGTGAATAAAGCTGCTTCAAGGATGAAGTGGTAATCTTTCTTGCCTCCCGTACGAATGGATTGTATGTGGTTGTATAAAATAAGTGTGAATAAATAGATGATGGAATCTTTTGCTGAACTATTTGAAGAATCTCTTCAACAAGTAGAAACTCGCCCAGGAACAATTGTTAAAGGTACAATCGTACGTATTAGCAATAATTTAGTATTCGTTGATGCTGGTCTTAAATCTGAAGCTGCTATCCCAGTTGAAGAATTCAAGAACGCTGCTGGCGAAATTGAAGTTGAAGTTGGCGATGTTTGTGATGTAGCTCTAGACGCTGTAGAAGATGGTTTCGGTGAAACTAAACTTTCTCGCGAAAAAGCTAAACGTCACGAAGCTTGGATCCAGTTAGAAAAAGCGTACGAAGACCAAGAAACTGTTATCGGTGTTATCAACGGTAAAGTTAAAGGTGGTTTTACTGTTGAATTAAACGGTATCCGTGCTTTCCTACCTGGCTCATTAGTTGACGTACGTCCGGTACGTGACACTGCTCACCTTGAAAACAAAGATATTGAATTCAAAGTGATCAAGCTAGACCAAAAACGCAACAACGTTGTTGTATCTCGTCGTGCTGTTATCGAAACTGAAAACAGTGTTGAACGTGATGAGCTTCTTGAAAATCTTCAAGAAGGTCAAGAAGTTAAAGGTATCGTTAAAAACCTAACTGACTACGGTGCATTCGTAGACTTAGGCGGCGTAGACGGCCTATTACATATCACTGATATGGCTTGGAAGCGTGTTAAACACCCAAGTGAAATCGTAACTGTTGGTGAAGAAATCAACGTTAAAATCCTTAAGTTTGACCGTGAGCGCACTCGTGTATCTCTAGGTCTTAAGCAATTAGGTGAAGATCCATGGGTTGCAATCGCTAAGCGTTACCCAGAATCAACTCGTCTAACTGGTAAAGTGACAAACTTAACTGATTACGGTTGTTTCGTAGAAATTGAAGAAGGCGTAGAAGGTCTTGTTCACGTTTCTGAAATGGATTGGACTAACAAAAACATCCACCCATCTAAAGTTGTTAACTTAGGTGATATGGCTGAAGTTATGGTTCTAGACATCGACGAAGAACGTCGTCGTATCTCTCTAGGTCTTAAACAGTGTAAAGCTAACCCGTGGGAAGAGTTCTCTTCAACACACGATAAAGGTCAAAAAGTTTCTGGTAAGATTAAATCTATCACTGACTTCGGTATCTTCATCGGTCTTGATGGCAACATCGACGGTCTAGTTCACCTTTCTGACATTAGCTGGGAAGTTGAAGGCGAAAAAGCAGTACTTGATTACAAAAAAGGCGACGAAATCGAAGCTGTTGTATTACAAGTTGACCCAGAGCGCGAACGTATCTCTCTAGGTATCAAGCAAATTGCTGCTGACCCATTCAACAACTACCTAGCAGAATTCAAGAAAGGTACTATTGTTAATGGTACTATTTCTGAAGTTGATGCTAAGGGTGCAACTGTTACTCTTACTGAAGGCGTTGAAGGTTACATCCGTGTTGCTGATATTTCACGTGATCGTATCGAAGATGCATCTACAGTATTAAAAGCTGGTGAGCCTGTTGAAGCTAAATACGTTGGTGTTGATCGTAAAAACCGCGTAATTAGCCTGTCTATCAAAGCTAAAGATGAAGCAGATGAGAAAGATGCTATCGATAGCTTGAAGCAACAAGACGAAGCAAGCATGGGTAATGCAATGCTTGACGCGTTTAACGCTGCTAAAGGCAAATAATTAAATGTGGCTGGTCGCAGCCACATTTAAAGCATTAACTGGAGTCTTTTTAATTTGTATTCACATAATACGAGGTAAGTTATGACTAAGTCTGATTTGATCGAAAGACTAACCAGCAAACACTTTCAATTGTCGGTTAAAGAAGTTGAAGATAGCGTGAAAGAAACGTTAACGCTGATGACTAATTCACTCGCTTCTGGCGAAAGAATCGAAGTTAGAGGTTTTGGTAGTTTTTCACTACATTATCGTGCCCCACGCGTTGGCCGTAACCCTAAAACAGGGGACAAGGTTGAACTGGGCGGGAAATATGTTCCTCACTTCAAACCGGGTAAAGCATTGAGAGAACGTGTTAATGCGTTAAATGTCTAAATACAAATGGTGCTGAAAAGCACCATTTTTTTAATTTTAATTTCTATCTACTCTTTTCTGAGTATTTATCTGTTAACTATATTAATTTGATCACTATCTGAGTCGATAATGTTAAACGATTCATATCAATGATTTATTCCCTGATTGATTTATAATACACTCATCACTTCTTATTCTTGTGTAGGTATCAGTATGAAACGTTTTCTAGCTATATTAATCACAGTGGTATTTTTTATTATCGTGATTGTATTGGGATTACAAAACCAACAACTCGTAACAATAAATTATCTCATTGCGCAAAATGAATTACGTCTATCTACTTTGATGGCGATTATATTTTCCGTGGGATTTGCTATTGCATTATGCTTCGCTAGCTATTTTTACCTAGCGCAGAAAATGAAAATTCGTCAATTAACAAAATTGAATGTAAAGCAACGTAGAGAGCTTAATGATCTGCGTGATAGCATCGAAAAAGATTAATTCTTAGTGCAAGAGATTTTTTTCCTATTACTGCCCGTTGCAGCCTTTTATGGTTGGTATATGGGTGTGCGCAGTGTTTATCAAAAAAAGCAAAAAAAAGGCAATCAATTAAGCCGAGATTATGTCCAAGGTTTAAACTTTTTATTAAATGAGCAACCCGATAAAGCGGTGGATCATTTTATTGCATTGTTAGATGTAGATGATGAAACTATTGAAACGCACCTTGCATTAGGTAACCTATTTCGTCAAAGCGGTGAAGTAGACCGTGCCATTCGTATTCATCAAAATCTTATTGCTCGTCCTTCTCTAACATTGGAGCAGCGTGATTTAGCAATGTTTCAATTGGGTAAAGACTTTTATCAATCGGGATTGTTTGATCGCAGTGAAGAAATTTTCATTCAACTTAAAGAGTCTCCTGAATATAAACAAGCGGCATTAGAGAATTTATTGCTTATTTACCAACAGTTAAAAGATTGGCAAGAAGCAATTAATTGCACTGAATTAATGAATAAGATCGATAAATCAAAAGCGAAACCTAGAACGCTATCTTATTTGTACTGCAGTTTGGCTTGTGAAATGAAAAAGCCAGAGCAACAAAAACAAGCCATTAAGTTATATCAAAAAGCATTAGTGACTTTCCCTAAATGTATTCGAGCCTGTTTAGCGATGGCTGAATATTATGAACAAAACCAGCAACCAGAAAAAGCACTTAGTATCCTGGAACAAGTACCTGAGTTAGATATTGACTTTACAGAAGTCATTTTAGAAAACTTATATGCGCTACATAAACAACTGAAGACAGAACAAGAATTAATTACCTATTTACAACGTATTGTTAATTTAGGGGCTGGAGCCAGCGCAGTTATCCTATTGGCAAAATTAATTGCTGAGTTTAATAGTGTCGAAAAAGCACAAAACTTTATGTTACAAGAATTACGTCGTAATCCGACCATGAAAGGCTTTAATCATTTAATGACCTATCATTTGCAACTAGCACAGTCTGATAATGAAAAAGAAAGTTTAGTATTTTTACATAAGTTAGTAAGTGAACAAATTACATTGAGGCCACAATATCGTTGTCAAAAATGCGGTTATTCAACTAAAAAATTATTTTGGCAATGCCCATCCTGTAAAAGCTGGGGAAGAATTAAGCCGATCAGGGGCTTAGACGGCGAATAAAATACTTTAACGTGATATCGATTGTAAAACGTAACATTTATTATAAAGCGCAACATCTACTATAAAACGTAATATTTATTATAAAAAGCAACATTACTTACAAAACCTAACATCGCTTACAAACTGTTTAGATAGGAAAAAAAATGAATCAGCTAACTGATCCTAAAGTTGTTATTGCATTAGATTATGATGATAAACAACAAGCATTGGCTTTTATAGAGCAATTAGATCCTGCTACATGTCGCCTAAAAATCGGTAAAGAAATGTTTACACATTTTGGACCTGAATTTGTACAGCAGGTTGTCGCAAAAGGATTTGACGTATTTTTAGATTTAAAATTTCATGATATTCCAAATACAGTGGCTAAAGCGGTTAAAGCGGCTGCTGATCTTGGTGTGTGGATGGTTAACGTACATGCCAGTGGTGGGCGCCGCATGATGGAAGCCGCTAAAGCAATTTTAGAACCCTATGGTGATAAAGCACCTTTATTAATCGCGGTAACCGTTTTAACGAGCATGGATCAAAGTGACTTAACGGAATTAGGTATCAATCTGACTCCTGCAGAGCAAGTCAAGCGTCTTGCTACATTAACTAAGTCATCAGGCTTAGATGGTGTTGTTTGTTCTTCACATGAAGCTGAAGAACTTAAAGTGTTATTAGGTGCCTCATTTAAATTAATTACACCTGGTATTCGACCTGCAGGATCAGATGCAGGTGACCAACGTCGTATTAAAACACCAAAACAAGCAATTGATAGTGGTTCTGATTATTTAGTGATTGGTCGCCCTATAACACAAGCAGCAGATCCTGTTGCAGTATTAAACGACATTAACGCATCACTCAGTTAATGCTAGTGAGTTAAGGAAAGATTTTTTTTTATGAAAAAACTAGATATAACTAAATACAAAGCGGACTTTATGCAAAAGTTTGCTTTTGATTTTAAGCAGTGGATGTCTCCTGCTATTCGTGATTATTACTCTCTTTTTCTTAAAAATGCGCATTATAAACGTGCTCATTTATTGTCATGGGTAAAAGAATATTCAGTTTTAGAAAATGGTCGTTCAGTTAAAGTTGCTCAAAAACCCATTCAAGTTTCATCGGAAGCACGTGAACTCTATTTATGTCTTCAATCAAGAATTGGTGATGAAGTACACGTGGGTGAGTGGTTAACGATCAGCCAGAATTGTGTTGACCAGTTTGCAAATGTCACTCGAGATCACCAATGGTTACATAATGATGTTGAACGCGCTGAAAAAGAATCGCCTTTTAAAACCACTATTGCGCATGGATTTTTAACGTTGTCTTTATTGCCTTACTTAACCGACAGTGTTGATGCAAGCCGTCCCGCTTATGCGAATGCTAAAATGACCGTTAACTATGGCCTTAACCAAGTACGTTTCCCATACCCAGTTAAAACAGGTAGTGTGATACGTGCGCACAGTCGTTTAATTAAAGTTTCACCTATCAAACGTGGTTTAGAGATTGAAAAAGAGATCTCTGTAGAAATCCAAGGAACCCGTCGCCCTGGTTGTGTTGCTGTTTCCGTTGTTCGAGTTTATTTTTAAATTCAATAAGTTAGGGTTTGTTTCTTATAAGCCACTGAACTTGAAAAAAGGCGTTAGATCTAAAAAGATCTAACGCCTTTTTTATTTCTTTTAAAAAATACCACTTTATTTCCAAAAAGCCCTAAAGCTATTTTTTTAGCGGTCGATATAGTTATTAAGTCTGAACATCGACTGTTTTAAAAATGAACCGTTACTTTACTTCATTAATATCAACAACAGAAAGTAAGCCAAATAAAAACATAATTTAAAAAATAGTTAAAAACATTAAAGTTATTTTTTAAGCGGTCGATAAATATTATAAGACACTAATAAACACTTAATACTAACTTCACTCAGCGAAGTTAGGTAACAAATAAACCAAGGAGCTCATCATGGCATCAGTAGTAAACACAAATGTAATGTCGCTTAATGCACAACGTCAATTAGGCAAAACACAAATGGCGTCTAACGAAGCAATGGAACGTCTATCTTCTGGTTTGCGTATTAACAGCGCAAAAGATGATGCAGCCGGCCTTGCGATTTCAACCAGCATGAACTCTCAAATCACAGGTTTGAATCAAGCAGTACGTAACTCAAATGATGGTATTTCAATGGCACAAACTGCCGAGGGTGCGATGGATGAAATGACCAATATCCTACAACGTATGCGTGAACTATCGGTTCAATCTGCCAATGATACAAACTCTGCAGAAAACCGTGGTGCAATTCAAGAAGAGGTCGATCAACTACACCAAGAACTTGACCGTATTGCAGATACAACAGAGTTTAATGGCAAGAAATTACTAGATGGTACTATGGGGTCAACTACCTTACAAATCGGTGCCAACGAAGGACAAACATTAAGCTTTTCAATTGATTCAGTAACAACGAATGATCTTGGTTTAAATGGTGGTTTAAACAAAGATGAATTAAATGGTGGTCGAGTTACATTAGCCACTACTGGAACAGCAGGTGAAGCGTTAATTAATGGTGTTGATATAGCAGCATCTGACAGTGCGTCTGCAACTGATATTGCTAAAGCTATAAATTTAGGAACAGCTGAAAGTGGTGTTAGTGCGACTGCATATAATGTCATACAAGGTGATGATGAAAGTACTACCGTTGACGGTGTAACAAGTGGTATGACAATTGCTGTAGGTACTGGGGCTGCTGTCACATTAGGTGCAACTTCTTCAATGGACAACTTAGTAGAAACGATTAACCGTGATGTTGATGGTGTAACTGCTTCTTTAGGTGACAAAGGAGAGTTAATCATGACTAATGATACAGGAGAAGATATTACTGTTGGAGGAACTCAAGCAGGATCGGGTGTTGCTGATGGTACATATAGTGGGTACATAGCGTTAGATAGTGCAGATGATACTCCCATTGCAGTAACTGGTACAGCAACTGCAAATGCTGGTTTCACTGTTGCTAATGGTGCTGATTCAGTTACTGGTGGTGTAGCTACTATTGCTAGTATTACAGAAGCTGACCAGTTACAAATTAATGGGGTCGATATTGATGCTGCAACGTTAACTTCAGATGCAGAAGTAATCGCGCATATTAATTCATTTTCTGATGAAACGGGTGTCACTATTTCAGGCACAGCTGCTGCTGGATACCAGTTCTCTGCTGAAGAAGGGGTTGGTGTTCAAATTTCTTCTAGTGCAGATACTCAAGCTGGGCGAACTGCCGCTTTAACAGCATTAGGTATGCAAAGTGAAATGGGTGGTAAAGTTATCGATTCATTAGGCACAAACGTATCAACGATGGACGGCGCTTCAAGTACTATTACTAAAGTAGATGATGCATTAGCTAAAATTAGTGCGTCACGTGCGGGCTTAGGTGCGATACAAAACCGTTTAGACTCAACAATTTCTAACTTAGAAAACGTGTCTCAAAACTTATCGGCATCTAATTCACGTATTCAAGATGCCGATTTTGCTGCTGAAACTTCTAACATGAGTAAAGCACAAATCTTACAACAAGCGGGTACGTCAATTCTTTCACAAGCTAACTCATCAGCTCAAAGTGTACTTTCACTACTTGGTTAAACCACTAGGGGTGCTAAGTAATTGATTTAAAGCTCCCTAGTGATAGGGGGCTTTTTTTGCTTAATAGAGATACTGAAAGAGGTTGATTATGTCAGAGCTCAATATCACTAATCCAGTCATGGGAAATCAAGCGGTAAACACAGAAAAGCCAATAGACGTAGCAATACAACCCATAACATCTTTGACAAAAGAATCTGCTGCATCTTCCGTTTTAACAATAGGTAATGATGTAGATAAAATAGAAAAAGCGGCTGCTGCTTCTGAGCAGAGTGAAAATAATGAAGAAACCAAGGCGCTCACTGCAGATGAAATATCTGAAACAGTAGAAGAGATGAATAGTTTTTTGCAGGAAATGAAACGAAATTTATCTTTTTCGGTGGATGAGGATTTAGGTAAAAATGTTATTACGGTTAAAGACACTGAAAATGATGAAGTTATTCGCCAGATTCCATCAGAAGATTTAATGGTATTACGTAAAAAAATGGATGATGTTGCCGGTATTTTATTTGATACTAAAGTATGACTTCTATCTTTACGTTTTAGCTTTCATTTCTCTTAGTTATTTTATGCGATAGATTTTAGTTTTTACCTTGGTTTGATATTACAGCGCTATATTAAGTAGCTATATTAACTACCTATATTAAGCGTTCATATTAATTCGTTAATTCGTTAATTCGTTAATTCGTTAATTCGTTAATTAGGTTACTGAACTAAGTTAAATTGACTTTACAGTTAGTAAGGTGGCTTGTTTTTTGCATTTCATATCAAGTTAATAACTTAACTGCTTTATAAGCATAAACAATAAAGAGTTAATAACATCAATAACGCACAAAGAAATAATACATTAGATTCAGTGAATGATTAAGGAACAACAATGACTTCAATTACATCAACAGGTTTAGGCTCTGGACTTGATATCAATAGTATTGTCACAGCCATTGTTGCCGCCGAGCAAGATCCCGCTGCCGCTTCTTTATTAGCGGATGCCACTGAAGCGACCGAAATGATTTCAGCTTTTGGTACTATTAACAGCGCGTTGTCTGATTTTCAAGATTCCTATTCAGACCTGTCTCGAGCGTCCACTTTTTCTGCTACTAGTTCAACGAGTAGTGATGAGTCTATTATAAGTGCAACACTCGGTATCGGTGCTGCAACGGGTAGCTGGAGTTTTGAGGTTGAACAACAAGCTCAAGCACAAAGTATTGTTTCCTCGTCTGCCAATTCTTATTCTGAAGCAACGTCTGAAATTGGTACGGGCACCATTAGCTTTAGCTATGGCACTTATGAAAATGATGGTTCTTTCTCAATTAATCCAGATAAAGCGGTTGAAACCTTAACGATTGATCCTGCTAATAACTCGCTTGATAAAATGCGAGATGCGATTAACGAGGGGGACTATAGTGTGTCAGCTTCTATTATTAATGATGGTACTAATTACCGTTTAATATTAACAAATAAAGAAACCGGCGCAGAGAACGCTTTGCAAATAACCGTTGCTGATGATGATGGTGATAATGTAGATGCCTCAGGTCTTTCTTCGTTGACTTACTCTAGTAGTGTCAAGCATATGGACGAAACCACTGTCGCTCAAGATGCTAAAATCATGATGAATGGCATTGAAATTACTCGACCAACCAATGATATAGCAAACGTGATCGAAGGGGTGACCCTCAATGTTGGCGGTAAAACTGAAGTGGGAAGCACTGTTTCTTTAACTATTAGCCCAGATAACAGTACCGTTGAAGAGCAAATTAATGCATTTGTTGAAAACTATAATAGCACGATCGCACAAATGAATACCTTGAGCGCCTATGGTGCGGACTCAGAAAGCAATGGCATACTAAGTGGCGATTCAACGGTACGTAATATTAAAAATCAAATGCGTGGTATTTTAAATACTTCTATATCTCACCTTGATGGTGCGGTGCGTAGTTTTGCCGATATCGGTATGCTAACCAATCGAGATGGAACGTTATCAATCGATTCGGAAACATTAAGTAATGTGATGGCTTCTGATATGGAAAGCCTTGCCGAATTCTTTACTGCGTCAGGTGGCGCATCAGATTCATTTATTGATTATGAAAGTAAAAGTAGCTTTACGATACCAGGCGCCTACGATATCGAGGTTACTAAATTAGCGACTCAAGGTGCATTAACGGGGTCATCTTCTTTCTCTGTGCCATTAACGATAGATTCAAGTAATGATACTTTTAAAATGCGTTTAGATGGCTTTTTATCTGATGATATTACGTTAACGTCGAAGACGTATAACACTATTGAAGAGTTTACTACTGAGCTTCAATCTAAAATTAATTCAGATACTAATTTTGTAGAGAATGGGCTCAATGCAAGCATTCTTGAAAGTGCAGGTATGTTGTCAATGACCTCCAATAGTTACGGCTCCTCTTCAACAGTTGCAATAACCGAAATTGAAGATGCTAGCTTTTTTGCTTCAGCATTAGGTTTATCCGTTACTGGAGGCATTAATGGTGAGGATGTAGAAGGGTTAATTGATGGAAATGTTGCATTAGGTGATGGCCAGTCGCTGTTATCTGATATAGGGGATTCAAAAGGTCTTAAAGCTGTTATTACTGGTGGCGGCTTAGGTGATAGAGGGACTGTCTCTTATTCTCAAGGAATAAGTTCATTATTAGACAATACGTTAGATGGCATTATTGACTCTAATGTCAGTGCAACCGATGGTGATATCAGTAATAGTGGGTCGACTATTGATAGTAAGTTAGATTCGTTATACAAAGAAATTACCTCATTGGAAGAGCAAGAGGTCACCTTAAATTATAGAATGGATAACTTAGAAGAACGTTTATATACGCAGTTTAATGCCATGGATATTGCGGTGTCTAATTTAAACTCGTTGATGGATTACTTAGATTCTGCCTTAGACTCATTACCTGGCTATACAAATAATAACTAATCGTCTTTTTGGCGAATTAGATAAAACGAGTAAAGACAATTATTTATAGGGGCAATAAATATTGATTCATTCCCTTTACTCGTATTGAATGTTAAAACTAACATTGGATTTTGAAGATTTTTAATATATTAAAAACACAGTAAAACAATGCTATTTATAAGCCTTTATCTTCTTTTTGTTGCGTTGCAACGTTAATGATTTTTCTTTAAGTTGCTTGGTACATTGGTCTGCTCTATTTTGTAACTCTTTTACCATTACTTTTAAACGTTTTAATGACTCAATGACGGTTAACAAGTCTTCTTCTGAGTAGCTATTTAAACAGTCTTTAACTTGATCTCCAAAAAGATTTTGCTGTTGTAAAAAAAGTTCATGCTCTTCATCATCAAGTAGTTGATTTAGCTTTTTATCAAACTCGAATAAGATTTCAATTTTGGCTTGGATATTCGTCATTGTTACCTCTACTAACGCGCTTTGTTAGCGATGATTCTTTTTAACGATGTTACTGTTAACGACTATATTGTTGACGTATATCCAGAGGAATACCATCCCAACCCGACTTTATTTCTGTGATTAGTTTAAGGACCTCGGTTAAAGGATCTGCACTATTTTGTCGTGTTGCTTGGTTAACTTGTCGTATCATATAAGCGTATAGATCATAAAGATTAGTAGATATATCGCCACCTTTTTTCATGTCTAAACTGTTTTGTAGTTCACCAATTAAGCCGATAACTCTCGTTAACATCTTATTTCTACTTTCTATATCTTTACGCTCAATAGCACCTTTAGCACCTGCTAAATTTCCTTGTATATGCTGCATTATTAAGGAAATTAAAGTATGTGGATCTGCTTGTTCGATATTATTTAAGTTTGAGTTTTGGTATTTTTGGACCGAGCCGCGCATAGTACTTTCCTTGCAAAAATTGAATCTATTGTTATCAGCATGCTTTTACAGTTTGTAAATGCACTTTTATTTGTTATTGCTTTTTGTCTTATTGAGATTCTTTGTCTCTAGCTTATTTAATAACTCAACATCGTCATTTTTATGGCTATATAAATAGCAATATTAATAACTAAGCAATATTTGAGCCTACTATTTTTTATCGGTTATTTCTCCTATTACTTTAGAAGTATTTTGTTAAATGCTAAAATTAAAGCGCCATTTTATAGTCATTGTCATATTTTTGACGATTTTAAATGCAAATATAAAAAAACACTCTACACTCAAGTTAGTTTAATTTTTATGGATATTGATTATGCAGCAAAGACCACCGATTTATTTAGTTGATATGACAGCACAACAAACAGAAATATTACAAACGGTTTTACACTTTGTTGGTGAATCTTATCTAACTGTTAATATTGATGATCTAAGCACACATGTAAATCAATCATTGCCTTTGGCTGTTATTTTCAGTAATCAAGATAATAATCTCTCTGCAATTGCAAACGATTTTCCGAAGGTGCCATTTATTAGCTTATCAGGAGAAGTTGATAATATTCATAGTAACCATATAGGTATGCTTAATTTACCTATTGTTTATTCAGAATTAACGCAATTATTGCATTACTGTCAAACCTTTCAGAACCCTCAACATCAGTTGAATAAAGCAAATAAATACCTCATTTCTTCTTTAGTTGGTAAAGGATTGCGCATTCAAGAAATTCGTTACTTAGTAGAACAAGTTGCTGAAAGTAATGCCAATGTGTTGGTTTTAGGTGAATCGGGAACGGGTAAAGAAGTTGTCGCACGTGCTATCCATGAAGTTTCTAACCGTAGTAAAGGACCTTTTGTACCCGTTAACTGCGGTGCTATACCAGCTGAACTTTTAGAGAGTGAATTATTTGGACATGAAAAAGGGGCCTTTACCGGTGCTTTTTCTGCTAGAAAAGGTCGCTTTGAGCTAGCCGAAGGCGGTACTCTGTTTCTGGATGAAATTGGTGATATGCCAATGCCAATGCAAGTTAAATTATTACGAGTGTTACAAGAAAGAACCTTCGAACGCGTTGGTGGAACTAAATCATTACAAGCTGATGTCCGTATTATTGCGGCTACACATCGTCACTTAGAAGATATGATCATCGCTGGGACATTCCGCGAGGATTTATTCTATCGCTTAAATGTATTCCCAATAGAAAAGCCTGCATTACGCGATCGCCAAGAAGATATTCCACTTCTTTTACAAGAGTTGCTATCTCGCTTAGAAGTTGAGCACAAAGCAACACTGCGTTTTACTCAGCGTGCGTTAGAGTCATTAATGCAGCATAGCTGGCCTGGTAATATACGTGAATTATCTAACTTATTAGAGCGTCTGTTGATATTACATAGTAATAAAATTATTGATATTAATGAGTTACCTGTTAAATATCGTTACCTTGATGAACAAGGCGAAATGGTTGAGCATATTCAATATAACCCAGAAGAAGAAGCACTACTGGAACGTGATGCTTTATCGGGTATGTTTGGAGATACGCCTATTTTATCTGACGAAAGTGATGAAGAGTCACAAGGTTTTTTAGGGAACTTACCTGCTGAAGGGATGAATTTAAAAAATAAATTGGTTGAGTTTGAAATGGAAATGATTCGCCAAGCAATTGATTCACAAGATGGCGTGGTATCTCATGCCGCTGAGTTGTTATCTATGCGCCGCACGACATTAGTTGAAAAGATGAAAAAATATGGATTAAACAAGGAGGGGTAGTTCGTTTTTCTTGAACTCTAAAAAGCCGTGTAATGTTAATAGATTACACGGCTTTTTACTGTCATTTTTATGGCGGATTACTTTTATTTTTCTGTTATCTTACTGTTAAGTAATAGTATTTTTTGATTGGCATAATAAGTGCTTAGTAGTGATATCTATACTCATTTTTAGGTGTTGCTATGACAGTTCATCAATCAACAAACAATCCATCATTAGAAACAGAGAGCTATGTCGGTGAGCTTCAACAGTTACGTGCTCAAGCCAATTACATGGGACAATTGTATAATGAGCTACCTTCTGGGCTTATTGTCATAGATGGTAACGGTATTGTTGGTCAAGCAAATCGAGTTGCTGTGCAATTATTAGGTGAACCATTAGAAAATATGCGCTGGAGTGATGTCATTAAACGCTCATTTAGCCCTAAAAATGATGATGGTCATGAAATATCGTTAAAAAATGGCCGCCGTATTCAATTATCAATTTCTTCTTTAGAGGGCCAACCTGGCCAGCTTATTTTATTAACGGATTTAACACATACCCGTCAATTACAAGAGCATGTTGCAACCTTAAAGCGTTTATCTTCTTTAGGGAAAATGGTGGCTTCATTAGCACATCAAATCCGCACACCACTATCTGCAGCTATGTTGTATGGTGCAAATTTAGCCAATAAAACACTTAATGAAAGCTCTCGTTTACGATTTCAGGGTAAGTTAATGAATCGTTTGCAAGATTTAGAAACGCAGGTGAACGACATGTTGTTATTTGCTCGAAGTGGTGAGCAAAAAATAGTTGAGGAAGTCTCTGTCGCAACATTGTTAGAACAAGTGCAAGAGGCAAGTGATGCGATGATCTCTAATGTTGAAGGTAATTTACAATGCAAGTTACCTGATCCTGATTTATTCATTCTAGCGAATAAAAATGCCTTAACTAGTGCGATGACTAATTTAATATCCAATGCCGTTGAAGCAACGGGTAAAGGCGCTCAACTTTACATTAGTGCCGTTCAGAGAGGGCACGATAAATTAGAAATATCTGTTATGGATAATGGTCCAGGAATTGAAAAACAACGTCTAGCCAAAGTGATGGAAGCTTTTTATACCACCAAGTCACAGGGCACTGGATTAGGTTTAGCTGTTGTACAAGGGGTTATTCAGTCACATAAAGGTAGCGTAGAGGTGAAATCTGAAGTGGGCAAAGGTAGCTGTTTCACACTCGTTTTACCATTACACCGTATTGGTAGTGAAACTAATCAATTTAATGCTCAAATGAATAAAGTGATAGGAGCTTAATATGTTGAATGCTAAATCTCAGGGTAAATTGTTAGTGGTTGAAGATGATGCTGGTTTACGTGAGGCTTTAATTGATACTTTATTATTAGCGGGTTATGACTGTCAAGAAGTTGATAGCGCCGAGTCTGCACTAGTTGAGCTTAATAATGCGATGGTCAATAACGCTTGCTACGATTTAGTAATTAGTGATATTCAAATGGGTGGCATGAGTGGTTTAACGCTATTAAAAAATATTAAGAATAAGTATCCTGAAATACCTGTCTTATTAATGACGGCTTATGCAACTATTGATGACGCTGTTAAAGCAATTCGTGATGGGGCTATTGATTACCTCGCGAAACCCTTTTCACCGGAAGTATTATTAAATCAAGTTAGTCGTTATGCACCTGTTTATAAGGTGTCGTCATGCACGCCTGTTTTCGGTGATTCGAGTACGGCGGCTTTATTTAAAGTGGCTGATAAAGTCGCTGCGACTGATGCATCGGTTATGATAACTGGTCCAAGTGGGTCAGGGAAAGAAGTGTTGTCGCGCTATTTACATGATAAATCATCGCGAAAAGACGAAGCTTTTGTTGCCATAAACTGTGGTGCAATTCCAGATACTATGCTCGAATCTACTTTATTTGGTTATGAAAAAGGTGCTTTTACCGGTGCTATTCAAGCGTGCCCTGGTAAATTTGAACAAGCACAAAATGGGACCATTTTATTAGATGAAATCACTGAAATGCCACTAGAGCTTCAGGTGAAGTTATTACGTGTTTTACAAGAAAAAGAAGTCGAGCGTTTAGGATCTCGTAAAACCATTAAATTAAATGTACGAGTTTTAGCGACAAGTAACCGAGACCTAAAAAAAGCAGTCGAGGCAGGCACTTTTCGTGAGGATTTATATTATCGTCTTAATGTATTCCCATTACAGTGGTTACCATTACAACAACGTAAAGGTGATATTCTTCCACTTGCAGAGCATTTATTAGCGCATCATGCAATGGAGCAATCATCGGCTATTCCTGTGTTATCTGAACAAGCGAAGCAACGTTTATCCACTTATGCTTGGCCTGGTAATGTACGTGAACTTGATAATGTCATGCAGCGCGCATTGATTTTATCGAGCAGTCAAACCATTGGTTGTGATGCATTGATTTTAGAAGATCAGCAATTTGAACATATTTTACAGTCAGTGAGTGATGATACTTCTTTTGATGAGAAGGGGGGAGCTGATAGTTCTGCGTTTACTACTGACGTTATTAAGTATGCAACTGAAAGTACGACAGTAGTGGATGGCGTAATAAAAAATACCCCTATAGATCCCACTCCGACAACTCAACCCATTATTGAGGAAGCATTAGGACAAGGCTTAAAACAACAAGAGCAAAAAATAATTTTAGATGCATTGCAAACTTGCCGAGGTAAACGCAAAGATGTCGCTGAATTATTAGGAATTAGCCCTCGTACTTTACGTTATAAAATTGCACGTATGAAAGAACAAGGTATCGCATTACCTGTTTAGTTTTTTATTGTTAATTAAAGATTGTAAATCCTGAAGGGGAATTATAAACATTGACATCAAAGCTGTTGATTTTCAGTCTTTTGAATTTCCTGTTGATTTATTTTATTTTTTATCGTAAATAGTTATAAAAATTAAACTTGTAAATAGTAATTGCTATCATTAAAATGCCAATTCTTAATAATTATGCTATTTAAAGGAATAATTGATGTCTATTCAAAAAGGTTTAACGATCTTACTTGCAGGTGCATCTGTGCTAACAAGTTCAATGTCTTTTGCTGCTGAAGAAGTGAATGTTTACTCTTACCGCCAACCGTTTTTAATTCAGCCAATGATGAAAGAGTTCACTGCTGAAACAGGCGTCAAAGTAAATATTTTATTCGCTAAAAAAGGCTTAATTGAACGCATTAAACGTGAAGGAGAGTTATCTAAAGCTGATCTTATGTTGACGTCAGATTTTAGCCGTTTAGCTTTATTTACTGAAGATGGCTTAGCACAACCAGTTGAGAGCCATGTATTAGATAAAAATATTCCAAGTAAATTCCATGGTGCGACAAAAGAATGGTTTGCATTAACTAGCCGAGCTCGTGCTATTTACTCTTCAGTTGAGCGTGTTGGCCCTACACCTAATATTACTTACCAAGATTTAGCAACACCTGCTTTTAAAGGCAAGGTATGTATGCGTTCTGGTAAACATCCTTACAATATTTCTCTATTAGCATCAATTATCGCTCATGAAGGCGAAGCTAAAGCAAAAACATGGCTAGAAGGTTTAAAAGCTAACTTAGCACGTAAACCACAAGGTAATGATCGTGCTCAAGTGAAAGCAGTTAAAGAAGGTTTATGCGATTACGCATTAACTAACAGCTACTACTTAGGTAAAATGTTAAACGATCCTAAACAAGTTTCTTGGGCTGAAGCCGTTCACATTAACTTCCCTAATCAAGCAACTACAGGTACACACGTAAATGTAAGTGGTATTTCTTTAGCTAAGTATGCTCCTAATAAAGAAAATGCAATTAAGCTGATAGAATTTTTATCGGGTGATGTAGCACAAGGCATGTATGCTGAAATTAACTACGAATACCCTGTTAAAGAAGACGTAAAACCTTCTAAATTAGTTGCATCTTGGGGCGAGTTTAAGCAAGACGATATCAAATTATCTGATATAGCTGCACAACATAAAACGGCTATTAAGTTAATGGATGAAGTGAAATTTGATCTCTAAGTCTTCATATTTATACAAGTTACTGCCTTGGGCTGTAACTTGTATTTTGTTATGTCCAATCATTGCTATTTTTTTAAGTGCTTTTGTCATCGATGAAAGTGGTAGTTTTTCACATCTTATTGATACCGTTTTACTCACCTACATTAGCAATTCCATTCTCGTTATTTTATTCGTTGTTTTACTGAGTATTTTATTTGCGATGCCTTGTGCATGGTTTGTTGCTTGTTGTGATTTCCCTTCTCGTGAAAAACTCCAATGGGCGTTAATGCTGCCTCTGGCGATGCCACCTTATATTATTGCTATCGTTTATACCGATTTATTAGACTTCACCGGACCAGTACAACTTGCTTTACGGGAGTTGTTTAGCTGGCAGTCTATTGATGATTATTACTTTCCTGATATTCGCACCATTTTTGGTGCTTCTGTCATTCTAGCGTTATCACTTTTCCCATATTTATATTTGTTATTACGTAGTGCTTTTTTAACGCAATCTGCGGGATTGTTTCAAGCGGCTAGAACACTGGGTTTATCTCCAATTAAAGCATTTTGGCGAGTCAGTATTCCTCTCTCTCGTTCTGCTATGGCGGTCGGTGTTTCATTAATTGCGATGGAAACTTTAGGTGATTTTGCGACGGTGAATTATTTTGCTGTGCATACTCTAACCACTGCAATATACGACACTTGGTTGGAACTCGGAAGTTTAACTACGGCTGCCAAAATATCTTCAATGATGTTATTAGCTATTGTGGTTCTTATCTCTTTAGAAAACTATAGTCGCCGTAAACAACAAGTTTATCAACGTAATAGTAATGGCAGTGTAGACCTTCGTTTTACTCTAACCGGTTGGAAGAAGTGGGGCGTATTGGGTTTTACTTGGTCTTTAGTCAGTTTTTCGCTGTTTATTCCTATTGCTACTTTAGTATATTATGCCGTTCACTATTTTACAGAGTCGTTAAATGATGACTTAATTAATTATACGATGAACAGTTTATGGCTCGCTTTTCTCGTCGCTATCTTAGCGTTAGCGGTTGCACTCATTGTTAATTTTTATCAACGTTTAAGCCCCGGGTTTGCTGCTAAATCAGCGATACGCTTATCTTCTCTTGGTTATGCCGTACCTGGCACGGTTGTTGCGATTGGTGTTTTGATACCGTTAACCAGTTTTGATTTATTGTTAAACGATTTCTTATTAAGTTGGGATTTACCTCCCGTAGGCTTAATACTATCAGGTTCATTAGTTATTTTAGTACTTGGTTATTTAGTACGCTTCAGCGCAATTGCGGTAGGCAGTGTGGATAGTAGTTTAGTGCAGGTTTCACCTTCTCTGGAACTGGCTTCTAGAACATTAGGTAATGGGCCTATTAAAACATTGTGGCGAGTTAATATTCCTTTAATTAAAAAAGGTATGTTAACCGCATTTATTTTGGTATTTATCGAAGCAATGAAAGAGTTACCTGCAGCGTTACTCTTACGCCCATTTAATTTTGAAACATTAGCAACTTATGTTTATCAATTTGTTTCTGACGAAATGATAGAATACGCAGCATTGCCTGCTTTGATGATAATCGCATTAGGCTTAATTCCATTTATTGTTGTGAATCGTTTGCTGGAGAAAAAGCGTTAATGAGTGCGTTAAAAATTGAAAACCTCAGTTGTTCATATCAAAAAACAGCTGTTTTAGAAGCCTTAGATTTAACTTTAAATGATAATGAAATAGTGTGTTTACTGGGTGAGAGTGGCTGCGGGAAAACAACATTGCTAAGAGCTGTTGCCGGCTTACAAACAGAACTAACAGGCAAAATTAGTATTCGACAAAAAGTGTTAAACGATGAAAAAACTTATACACCATCAGAGCAAAGAAAAATAGGGCTGATCTTTCAAGATTATGCACTTTTCCCTCATTTGAATGTATTTGATAATGTGGCTTTCTCACTGACTAATAAGCTCTCTAAGACAGAGAAACAGCAGCGTGTTGACAGTGTTTTATCATTAGTACAGTTGAGTGATATGTCGAAGCGTTTTCCGCATCAGTTATCGGGCGGCCAACAGCAACGTATTGCTATTGCACGGGCTCTCGCTTATCAACCTGAATTAATGTTATTAGACGAACCCTTTTCTAACCTAGATCAACATGTTCGTTTTCAACTTATCAATGAAATTCGCCAGCTATTCAAACAACATCAAATGAGTGCATTATTTGTCACTCACTCGAAAGAAGAAGGTTTTGCTTTTGCGGATCGTATTGCATTAATGCAAGCGGGAAAAATTGTACAAATAGACACGGCACAAAAATTATATCGCCAACCTAATTCAGCTTACGTTGCGGACTTTATGGGGCAATCAAATTATATAGGTGTCACTGTCGTTGATAAATTCAGTTATCAGGGCTGTTTTGGTTTATTAGGCAGTAATAGTGTCATTGAGCATAGTATTGGTAAGCAACTGCGTTTATTGCTTCGTCCTGAGCATATTAATATTGTGCCTGACTTAAATGGTTTAGCGATGGTTAAACAAGTCGATTTTCAAGGGGCATTGCAACAAATTACTGTTCAATTTAATCAACAGATTTTCATTGTTAAGCATAGTAATCACTGTAATGATTGTTTACAGTTTGAGGTTGATGATAAAGTCACTTTAACTGTCTTAAACCATGACTTTGTAACCTTTGAATCTGAAACTAATACTGAATAATATTAATGAAATGATTCATCATTAAAAAGCCCGTTATGTGAAAAACATAATGGGCTTTTTTGTGATTTGAACTAAACGCTTTCATTTAAATAAGCTATTTAGAAAATTAAGTGCTTGGACTCAATTCATACATCAAACTCGCTTTTAAACTTTCTTCTTGCTCTTTAGTTAATGAATCGCCATCAGCTGTAGATACAATAAATAAATCCTCTGCTCGCTCCCCTATAGTCGATATTTTCGCGGTATCAAGCATTAAACCATGATCTACAAAAACCGTTCCAATATTGGCTAAAATACCTGGTGCATCAAATGCGACAACTTCGATTTGTGTACGTTTACGACGCGTTGGTAAGAAGGTGATTTTAGGTTCAAATTTAAAGGGACGTTTAACGCGCTCTAATCTAATTAAGTTTGAGTTAATAACATCGGGTTTTAATAACGTATCAATAATGGCTTCACGTAAACGTTGGATTTTATCATCATCAATATGTTCGCCATCTTCTTCCAATACTGTAAAAGTGCTTAGCGCATAGTTATCTCGACTAGATAGAATTTTTGCATCATGAACGCTGAGCTTTTTATTATCGATTTCAGTCACAACAGAAGAGAACAAGATCGGCATATCTTTATGGTAAACAAAGATTTCACTACCGCCTCGTGCATTTTTAGTGCTGATCAATACCAAAGGTTTATTATGGTCTTTGTGCTCTAATAAATGTTGCGTGTGCCAACAAATTTGTGCCGATGTGTAACGGAAAAAGTAGTTTAATCTAAAACGTTTCCACAATGGTTTAACTTTATCTTCACTAATACCTAGCCCTGCTAAAATACCAAGCGCTTTAAGTTGACGGTCACGAATACGGTCGCGAATATCTGGCGGATTTTCTAAACCACGGCGCAACATAGTCAGTGTTTTATAATATAAATCACGTAGTAGAGAGGCTTTCCAACTATTCCAAGTATCTTCATTAGTTGCACAAATGTCGGCCACGGTTAAGCAGTATAATAAATTAAGATGCTTATCGTCTCGCACTACTTTTGCAAACTCAATGATCACATTAGGATCACTAATATCTCGACGCTGTGCAGTAACAGACATGGTTAAATGATGTTCAACTAACCAAGCAACGACTTTACTTTCATAACGGCTAAGGCCATGCAACCCACAAAAGGCGAGTGCATCGACGGCACCTAAAGTTGAATGATCGCCTTGTTGTCCTTTGGCAATATCATGAAATATAGCCGCTAAAAACAATAACTCAGGTTTTTCTAACGATCGAAATATTTCATGTGCTAAAGGATGATCACTTTTAGTTTTTGGATAGTTATAGATAAATTTAGCAAGTTTATGGGTATGTGCATCAACAGTATAAGCATGGAATAAGTCAAACTGCATTTGCCCAACGATACGGCTCCACTGTGGAATGTAAGCGGCTAATACACCATATTCATACATTAATGTAAAAGGAATGCCCATGCCTCTAGGATGCTTAATAATTTCCATAAAAATAGTGCGACACTCTGGAATATTTTGTAGCCAGTGTGTTAAACAACGTCTTGCTTCTCGAAGCTCACGTAAAGTGCTCGAGTAAATTCCTTTAATGCGTTTATCATCGGCAATGTGTACAAATAATTGTAAAATAGACTCTGGATTATCTTGGAAATGACCTGAAGAGGTTAATTCTATTTTATTGCCACGAATTCTAAAGTGTTCATCTATATCGTGAAACTCTGTTGCGACATTACCTAAAATAGCTTCATCAAAATATTGTAATAACATTTCATTGAGCTCTTTCACGCGACGAATCGTTTGATAGAACATTTTCATCATTTGTTCTACGGCTTCGTTTCGCTGACCGGTATAACCTAATAATTTTGCTACATCACTTTGAAAATCAAAAAGTAAGCGGTTATCTGGGCGATTTGTCACTGTGTGAAGGGCAAATCGAATTGTCCATAATTGCGACTGACAATCACTTATTTCATGGTATTCACCCTGAGTAATGTAGCCGTATGACGTTAACTCTAAAAGGCTATGTGCATCAAAATGACGTTTTGAAACCCACGCAATAGTTTGTATATCACGTAGTCCACCACAGCCATTTTTAATATCAGGTTCTAGATTGTAACCATCGCCTCGGCAGTTTTTATGACGTCCAAACTGTTCTTCTTTTTTTACGGTAAAAAATTGTGCTGATGGCCAGAAGTCACTTTCACCAATGACGTTTTGTAATTTTTCAAAGGTTTTTTCATTACCTTTAATTAAGCGTGATTCGATCATGCTGGTTGCGATGGTAATGTCTGCTTTACCTTGTTCTATGCAATCATTTATTGTGCGAACACTATTACCAACATCAAGTTTTAAATCCCATAGTAGGGTGATCAGTTGTCCTATTTTTTCTTCAGACTCTTTACTAAAACCATGATCAGATAAAATTAATAAGTCGATATCAGACTTTGGATGTAATTCACCTCGACCATATCCGCCAACCGCAAGTAGACTTAAATCAAAGCTTTCATTTAACCCAACTAGATCCCATAAACGGCTTAATAATTCGTCCACATACAGTGCACGCATTGATACGATATCATTAATGTGCTTTTTAGCTTTGAATTGTTCAAGTTGCCAGTCTGAAAATTGTTGTAGGTGTTGTTTGATAAAAGAAATGGTGAGATCTTGCTGCTGAATATGTAGCGGGGAATACTGTTCAAAGTCCATTTAAAGCCTCAATGTTGAAGCCTGCATTACTTACGTTAAGAAAGCAGGCTTAATTCATATTTATTCTGGGTTAATGATACGCTCAATTGTTTCTTCTGGGCGCAGTGTCAAAATCTCAACACCTGTTTCAGTCACTAATAATGTATGCTCCCATTGCATAGATAATTTTTTATCTTTGGTTACAACAGTCCATTCATCTTTTAATACTTTACAATCACGTTTACCAGCATTAAGCATTGGTTCAATAGTAAAACATTGACCTGCTTTTAATACTTCGCCAGTGCCTTTCTTACCGTAGTGCAATACTTGCGGTTCTTCATGGAATCCAGCGCCAATACCGTGTCCACAATATTCACGTACGATTGAATAGTTGTGATTTTCTGCGTGTTTTTGGATAGCCGCACCGATATCGCCTAAACGAGCACCAGGCTTAACCATTTTAATACCGATGTACAAACATTCTTGTGTTACACGCGCTAAACGATCAGCTAAGATAGATGGTTTTCCAACCATAAACATTTTAGACGTGTCACCGTGATAACCATCTTTAATAACAGTGATATCAATATTTAATACATCACCTTCTTTTAAAGGTTTATCGTTGGGAATGCCATGGCATACGACATAGTTTAATGAAGTACAAATAGATTTAGGAAAACCGTGGTAATTCAATGGAGCTGGAATCCCTCCTTGCTCATTAACAATAAAATCATGGCATAGTTGATTTAGTTCGTTAGTGGTAACCCCTTTTTTAACATAAGGTTCAATCATGGTTAATACATCTGCAGCTTGTTGGCCAGCAATACGCATTTTTTCTATTTCTTGAGCAGTTTTAATTAGTCCAGACATGTCATATCTCTATACTTTGAATAAAATGTTTATACCGTAACTATAAAGAGTTTTAGTCTTAGGTGCTAGATAAAATAATACTAACAAACCCTCACCACGGACGTGGATTTTATCTCAGGAAAGGATGTTTAAAAATATGGTAATTAATACACTATTTATTGAGATATTTGGTTCGCTGTGGTATAAAGCGCTCCGAGATTGATAGATTAATTTTTTAGTCGCTTTCTTAAATAATCAGAATAATCCATTCATCATATTTAATATGTTGAATTTAAAGGATTATTACTTAAATAACACACACGCATCGACACGTCACTCGGGGTGCCTTTTTCTGTTTAAGAAATTAATGGTCGAGTGTATGGGATGTGTGGAGGCCTAACCCCCTAAAAGGAAATTCAAATGGCAACAGTATCAATGCGCGATATGCTACAAGCAGGCGTTCACTTCGGTCACCAAACTCGTTACTGGAACCCAAAAATGAAACCATTCATTTTTGGTGCTCGTAATAAAGTTCATATCATCAACCTTGAAAAAACAGTTCCTATGTTTAACCAAGCGCTTAACTTCCTAGAAGCTAAAGCATCTAAAAAAGGTAAAATCCTTTTTGTTGGTACTAAACGTGCAGCTTCAGAAGCTGTTAAAGAAGCTGCAATCGCATGTGACCAATTTTACGTTGATCACCGCTGGTTAGGTGGTATGTTGACTAACTGGAAAACAGTTCGTCAATCAATCAAGCGTTTGAAAGATCTTGAAGTTCAAAGCCAAGACGGTACTTTTGACAAGTTAACTAAGAAAGAAGCGCTTATGCGTACTCGTGAATTAGAGAAACTTGAAAAAACACTTGGTGGTATCAAAAACATGGGCGGTATCCCAGATGTAATCTTCGTAATCGATGCAGATCACGAGCACATTGCAATTAAAGAAGCGAATAACCTAGGAATTCCTGTTATCGCTGTTGTAGATACTAACTCTTGTCCTGATAACATCGATTACATCGTACCTGGTAATGATGATGCTATCCGTGCAGTTAAGCTTTACTTAAATGCAGCTGCTGAAGCTGTTAAAGAAGGCCGTACTGCAGAAGTAGTAGTAGCTGAAGGCTTCGTTGAAGAAGAAACAGCTGAAAAATAAGTTCTTCTAATAATAGAAGCTCTTATTAACCAATCATTGGTTGGTTATCAGGGGTCTATATGGCCCCTTTTTTATAGAATTAAAATAGGAAATCAAACAATGGCTATTACAGCTCAGCAAGTTAAAGAACTTCGTGACCGCACAGCTGCGGGTATGATGGATTGTAAAAAAGCATTAGTTGAAGCAGATGGCGACATCGAGCTTGCAATTGAAAACATGCGTAAATCAGGTGCAATTAAAGCCGCTAAAAAAGCAGGCCGTATTGCTGCTGAAGGTGCAATTTTTGCAAAAACTAATGGTACTACAGCATTAATCATCGAAGTAAACTGTGAAACAGACTTCGTTGCTATGGATAAAAGCTTCTTAGCATTTGCTGAAAAAGTAGCTGATATCGCACTTGCAAACAAAATTGATACTGTTGAAGCACTTAGCTCACAAGCTTACGACGAAACAACTGTTGAAGAAGCGCGTGAACTTTTAGTTGCTAAAATTGGCGAAAACATTTCTGTACGTCGTTTACAAATCGTTGAAGGTGAAAACCTAGGCGCTTACGTACATGGCCGTAAAATCGGTGTTGTTTCTGTGCTAACTGGTGGCGACGCTGACCTAGCTAAAGATATCGCAATGCACGTTGCTGCTGCATCTCCTCAGTTTGTTAAACCTGAAGATGTACCTGCAGACGTAGTTGCTAAAGAAAAAGAAATTCAATTACAAATTGCAATCGAAAGCGGTAAACCTGCTGAGATCGCAGAGAAGATGGTTAATGGTCGTATGGCTAAATTTACTGGTGAAGTAAGTTTAACTGGTCAATCTTTCATTAAAGACCCATCAATCTCTGTTGCTAAACTTCTTAAAGGTGCGAGTGCAGACGTTGTCTCTTTCATCCGTTTAGAAGTTGGTGAAGGTATTGAAAAGAAAACTGAAGATTTTGCTGCTGAAGTTGCTGCAACAATGGCTGCTGCTAAGTAATTTTATTCAGGCGCAATAGGTGATGTTTTAGCATTACTCCATTGTAAAAAGAACCGCGGCATAGCTGCGGTTCTTTTATATTAAAAAGTAAGATAATTAGTCTGTTAAATGGCCAATTTAAGACCTATTTTTTAAATTTATTTTTATAATTTTTTTAAAAAATCGGTATTATTTCAACTTAAGGAATGAAATTATGAGCACTAACCCTAAATCTGCTTATCGTCGTATTTTATTAAAATTGAGTGGCGAAGCACTCGTTGGTGAAGAGGGGTTCGGTATTGATCCTAAAGTATTGGATCGTATGGCATTAGAGATTAAATCTCTGATCGAATCTGGTGTACAAGTTGGTTTAGTAATTGGTGGTGGTAATATTTTCCGTGGAGCAGGGCTAGCACAAGCTGGTATGAACCGCGTTGTTGGCGATCATATGGGAATGCTAGCAACCGTAATGAATGGGTTAGCAATGCGTGATGCATTACACCGTTCACATGTGAATTCTCGTTTAATGTCTGCAATACCGTTAAATGGTGTGTGTGATGATTACAACTGGGCTGAAGCGATTAAGTATTTGAAGTTAGGTACGGTAGTTATTTTTGCTGCAGGTACAGGTAACCCATTTTTTACTACTGACTCAGCAGCTTGTTTACGTGGTATTGAGATAGAGGCTGATGCCGTACTGAAAGGTACAAAAGTAGATGGTGTTTATGACGCAGATCCTGTTAAAAATCCAGATGCTAAATTATACAGTGTTTTAGATTACCAAACAGTTTTAGAAAAAGAATTACAAGTAATGGATTTAGCTGCCTTTACATTAGCAAGAGACCATAGTTTACCTATTCGAGTATTTAACATGAATAAGCCAGGCGCATTAAGTCGTGTGGTATTAGGTGGTGATGAAGGTACAACTATCACTCATGCTGAAGAAAATATTTAATTAAATATATTCTTATTCGAGTAACTAATAATTAAGATATGTAACTATTAATAATTCTTGTTGCCATATTGAGTAACAAAGTTTGATAATGAACCAATAAGTTAGGAAAGTAGATATGATTAATGAAATCAAAGATGATGCACAAACACGAATGAATAAAAGCATCGAGTCATTTAAAAGCCAATTAGCGAAAGTACGTACTGGTCGAGCTCACCCGAGTTTACTTGATGGTATTATGGTGCCATATTACGGTTCAAATACACCATTACGTCAAGTAGGTAATGTATCTACTGAAGATGCACGTACATTAACAATCACAGTATTTGATGCAACATTAATTGCAGCTGTAGAAAAAGCGATCATGGGCTCTAACTTAGGTTTGAATCCGATGTCTGCTGGTACAGTTATTCGTATTCCTTTACCACCGTTAACTGAAGAACGTCGTAAAGACCTTATTAAAGTTGTTCGTGGTGAAGCAGAAAGTACTCGTGTAGCTATTCGCAATATTCGTCGTGATGCAAATGGCGATTTTAAAGATCTAGAAAAAGAAAAAGAAATCAGTGAAGATCAGCAGCGTCAAGGTGAAGAATTAGTACAAAAAGTCACTAATGAAAGCATCAAGAAAGTAGATGAAGTATTAGCGGTTAAAGAAGCTGAATTGTTAGAAGTTTAATTTTAACTCATATTCAATTAATGCACCTCCTACTAAGTATTTGGTGCATTTTATTTTTTGTAAAGGATTACTGTGACGTTTGAAAATAATTTCCCTAAGCATGTTGCGATCATTATGGATGGCAATGGCCGTTGGTCTGAAAGACAAGGAAAACACCGTATTTTTGGTCACAAACACGGTGTAAAAGCGCTGCGTAAAACAATTACTTTCGCAAGAGATAATAAACTTGAAGCATTGACTATTTTTGCTTTTAGTAGTGAAAATTGGAAACGTCCTGAACAAGAAGTCAGTATGTTAATGGAGTTGTTTTTTATTGTGCTAGGGCGCGAAATAAAAAAACTGCATAAAAGTAATATCAAGCTAAACATTATTGGTGATATATCTGGTTTTAGTGACCGATTACAAAAAAAAGTACATGAAGGCCAAGAGTTAACAAAAAATAATACTGGTTTAGCATTAAATGTTGCTGCGAATTATGGTGGTCGTTGGGATATGACCAATGCGACTAGAAAAATTGCAACTCAGGTTCAAAGTGGCGAATTAAATATTGATGATATCGATGAAGAGTTAGTTGGTCAGACATTAACATTAGGTGACTTACCCGATGTTGATTTAATGATTCGTACTGGCGGCGATTATCGTATTAGTAATTTTTTATTGTGGCAACTTGCTTATGCAGAAATGTATTTTACTGACGTATTATGGCCAGATTTTGACGGCGAAGCCTTCCAATTAGCATTAGATGTATTTTCAGGTAAAGAGCGACGTTTTGGACAAACTAGCGCACAAGTGAACTGCTAATTTTACCGGAAGCAACTTTATAGCCTACAGATAAAAAACGGGAATTTTCTGTGAAGCAACGAATTATAACTGCGCTTGTATTAGCGCCATTGGCCATTGCGGCTATTTTCTTTTTACCACTTAAATTCTTTATGTTATTTGCCGCTGGTGTGTTTTTACTTGCAAGTAAAGAATGGGCTGGTTTTGTAAGTAAAGAACCTTCTTCTGCCATTCTTTATATTTTTGGATTAATACTGGGTATTACATTAATGTTAATGCCGGTAAGCGCTATTTGGGCTGGCGAATTGCCAAACCAATATATTATTTATGGACTTTCGATTGCTGCCGTTTGGTGGTGTGTTGCTTTAGTCATGGTTGTTCGTTATCCAACTTCTGCGACGCTTTGGCGATCAAATAAAGTGATCAAAAGTATTTTTGGCTTATTAACGTTAATTCCGTTTTTTTGGGGACTCGTTGTATTACGCTCAATGAATATGCACCATGACTTTTACTTTGGAGCACAGTTGGTGATGTATGTTTGTTTGTTGGTGTGGGCTGCTGATTCTGGCGCTTACTTTGCTGGGAAACAGTTTGGTAAACATAAATTAGCCCCTAACGTAAGCCCAGGTAAGACTATTGAAGGACTTGTTGGTGGTTTATTAAGTGCAATGATTGTTGCTTACTTTGCCAGTTCTTTCTTTGCTATATCGGCTGACAAAATGGCCTTGTTTTTTGCTGCTTCAATAATAACGACTTTAGTCTCTGCTTTAGGTGATTTAACTGAAAGTGTGTTTAAGCGTGAAGCAGGCTTAAAAGATAGTAGTAACTTATTACCGGGACATGGTGGGATATTAGACCGTATTGATAGTTTAACCGCTGCTGTTCCAGTATTTGCCTTTATATATATCTATTGGTTAATTTAACCATGAAGAAATTAGCAGTATTAGGTGCGACAGGGTCTATTGGAGATAGTACGTTAAGTGTATGTCGCCATAACCCTGGCTTATACAATGTTGAATTTTTATATGCAGCAACTAATGTCGATAAGATGTTAGCGCTGTGTATTGAATTTGAACCAACTTATGTTGCCTTATCTAATGATCTAGCTTCTTTAAAGTTAAAACAACAATTAAAAGATCACAAACTAAATTGCCAGGTGTTACCTGAAACTGAAGTACTTTCTTTATTAGGTAGTGCTGAAATAGATTCTGTGATGGCTGCGATAGTCGGTGCTGCTGGTTTAAAAACGACACTTGCAGCAGTTTATGCAGGAAAAGAAATTTTCTTAGCAAATAAAGAGTCATTAGTGATGTCTGGTGCGTTATTCATTGATGCCGTTAAGCAATCTGGAGCAAAATTATGGCCAGTAGATAGCGAGCACAATGCAATATATCAATCAATGTCACCAATGTTGCAAGAAAATATCGGACATTGTGATTTAGACACTGGTGGCGTGTCAAAAATCTTACTAACCGGATCTGGCGGGCCTTTCTTAAATAAAGCATTAAATGAATTTACTAGTATTACGCCCGATGCGGCCATTAAACATCCTAACTGGTCGATGGGACCTAAGATCTCAATTGACTCGGCTACAATGATGAATAAAGGCCTTGAGTACATTGAAGCAAGATGGTTATTTAACACCAATAAAGATCAGCTCAAAGTTATCATACACCCTCAATCAGTTATCCATTCAATGGTTCAATACAAAGACGGTAGTGTTATTTCTCAAATGGGTAATGCTGATATGCGTATTCCTATTGCGCATGTGATGGGGGGCGAAAAGCGAATTATCAGTGGTGCAGAAGGGTTTGATTTCTTCAGCAGTGCAAACTTTACTTTTGTGGAGCCAGATTATAATCGCTATCCTTGTTTGAAATTAGCAATACAAGCTTGTTATGAAGGCCAACATGCAACAACCACACTTAATGCTGCTAATGAGATTGCAGTACAAGCTTTTTTAGATGAACGCATTAAATTTACTAATATTTCTACGATCGTTGAGCATGTGTTGAATCAATTAACACATCAAGCTGTATCGTCAATTGACGAGTTATTAGTTATAGATAAAATGGCAAGAGACTCAGCGGTTGAATTGATTAATAGAGGTATCATTTGTTAGATTTTATTTGGAATACTGCTTCATTTATTATTGCTTTAAGTATTTTAGTTGCCATTCATGAATATGGTCATTTCTGGGTAGCCCGTCGTTGTAACGTTAAAGTGCATCGTTTTTCCATTGGTTTTGGCAAAGTACTTTTTAAAAAAGTAGATAAACAAGGTACTGAGTTTGTTATTGCTGCTATCCCGTTAGGCGGTTACGTTAAAATGCTTGATGGTCGTGTTGAAGAAGTACCTGAAGAATTATCTGAGTTTGCCTTTGATAAAAAAACAGTGTGGCAACGCATTGCGATTGTTGCTGCAGGACCGATTGCAAACTTCTTATTGGCGATTGTTGCATTCTTCTTGATGTATACGATAGGTGTAAACAGTGCTAAACCAATTATCAGTGATGTCGCTGAAAACTCTCCTGCAAGTGTTATCTCAGAACAAAAGAAATTCCAAATTACAGCTGTAAATGGTCAAGACGTTAACGACTGGGAAGCTTTAAATCTAATGCTTGTGGCTCAAATAGGTGAGTCTAATTTTGATTTAAGTATTACCCCATTTATGAGTACAAATTCACAAATAGTTAATGAACCAAGCCAAACTTATACAGTCTCATTAGACAATTGGAAGTTTGATCCTAAAAAAGAATCGGTTATTAGGAGCTTAGGTTTTGTACCTTATTCTCCTAAAGTGTATCTAGTCGCTGATTCTGTTGCTGATGATAGTGCATCCCAACGTAGTGGTTTAACGGTTGGAGATAAACTTATTTCAATTGACGGTATTAAACTAAATGACTGGCAACAATTTGTTAAAATCATTCAGAAAAATGCAAACAATCCACTGCAACTGACGATTGAAAGAAATAGTAGTAATAAAGTATTAACGCTCGTACCAGACTCTCGTGAAGTATCTGATGGTCAAATTCAAGGTTATATTGGTCTTGCTCCTAAGGTAGACGTATATCCTGATGAGTTTAGAGTAAGCTTAAAATACGGTTTAGTCGAAGCGTTTACTAAAGGGCTCGATAAAACATGGCAGTTAACGGAATTAACTTTTTCTACCCTCATTAAGTTGGTAACAGGTGATTTGTCTGTTAAAAATTTAAGTGGTCCGGTTGGTATTGCAAAAGGTGCTGGAATGAGTGCTGATTATGGGGTAGCTTACTTCCTTGGGTTTATTGCCCTAATCAGCGTTAATTTAGGCATAATGAATTTGATTCCATTACCCGTGTTAGATGGTGGGCATTTAATGTACTACTTTATCGAAGCGATAACGGGTAAACCTGTGTCTGAAAAAATACAAGAAGTTGGTTTTAAAATAGGTGCAGCTGTATTAATGACATTTATGTCAATCGCGATACTGAACGACTTTAATTTATTATAAAATACGAATAGAATTTTAATGATAGCTGTTATCATTTAATTATGTTGTTATTAGCTCGATTACGAGTGCATTTAAACTATTTTTGCACAAAGTGCACTAAAGGATTTTGTAGATAATGTTTAAGAAATATTTATTGGTTATAACGCTAACTGTTACAGGGTGCTTTACGAGTCTAGCTTCGGCAGAAGAATTTACTGTCTCTGATTTACAGTTCAAAGGACTTCAACGTGTGACTATTGGTGCTGCCTTATTAAGCTTACCGATACGTGAAGGTGATGTAGTTGATGATTATGATTTGTCACAATCCATTAAAAAGCTATATAGCACTAGCTACTTTGAATCCATACAATTATTCAGAGATGATTCAGTTCTTATTTTTAAAGTAAAAGAACGTCCAACGATCAGTGCAATAGAATTAACAGGTAATGATAAATTATCTGAAGAACAAATATTAGATTCACTTAAGTCTTCTTCTATTAAGGTGGGTGACACGCTCGATAGAACAACATTAACGAGTATTGAAAAAAGTTTAGAAGATTTCTACCACAGTGTTGGTAAATACAGCGCACAGGTTGAAACAATTATTACCTCTTTACCAAGAAACCGTGTTTCAGTGCAATTTGTGTTTCGTGAAGGTTTAACAGCAAAAATAGAACAAATTAATATTGTTGGTAATAACGTTTATTCAGATACTCAGTTATTAAAACGACTAACTTTAAGTGATTCTGGTGGCTGGTGGGATCTCTTTGCAGATGATAATTACCAAAAACAAAAGTTAGCTGGCGATTTAGAAGTCATTAAAAGTTATTACTTAGATCGCGGTTATATTCGCTTTAAAATTGATGAAACACAAGTGTCTTTAAGACCAAACAAAAAAGGTGTTTATGTAACAGTAAACGTCAACGAAGGTGATATTTATAAAGTTAATGATGTTACTTTTATTGGTGATCTACTTGGCCATGATGAAGATATTAAGAGCTTGGTTGCATTCTCAAAAGGAGATATTTATGCCGCATCAGATGTGTCAGCTTCAGAGCAAAGTATTCGTAAATATTTTGGCCGTTTAGGTTACGCTTTCCCAGAAATTAATGCTTATCCTGAGATTGATGATGAAACCAATACGGTAGTGGTTAACTTTTCTGTTGACCCTGGTCAAAGAGGTTACGTGCGTTATATTAATATTTCCGGTAATACAACGACAAAAGATGTTGTTTTACGCCGTGAAATGCGTCAAATGGAAGGAGGATGGTTATCTAGCGAAGCACTTGAGACATCTCGTGCACGTTTAAATCGTTTGGGTTTCTTTTCAAATGTAGATATCAAAACTGATCGTGTTAGTGATGATCTTGTGGATGTTAATGTAAATGTTGAAGAACAATCTTCTGGTAGTTTTAATGCTGGTGTTGGTTTTGGTACTGATTCTGGAATTAGTTTAAGTGGTGGAATTCAACAAAGTAACTTTTTAGGCAGTGGTGATAAGGTTTCATTACAAACTAAATTTAATGACTTTAGTGTCAGTACGGATCTTAGCTATGATACACCTTACTTAACTAAAGATGGTGTAAGTGGCGGTATTCGTCTCTATTATGATAAGTTTGAAGCTGCCGACGCTAATATCGTAGACTTTACTAATACAACTTATGGGCTGCGTCTTAGCTCTGGCTTTCCTATCAATGAAATTAATCGATTGGGCCTTAGTGTCGGGTGGGAAAATAACGGGATTTCACAAGTAAATGGTTTTGCACAATTAGATAAATTTTGGGATATCTACGGTTCATTACAAGACTCTGACGGCAGTGCAAACTTTAAAAACTTTGATTTAACCGGAACTTGGTCCCGTAATAATCTCGATAGAGGCCAGCTTGCAACGCAAGGTATGTCACATACATTACGCGCTAAAGTAACTGTGCCTGGTTCTGATCTTCAATACTTTAAACTTAATTTCGATATTCGTAATTATCAACGCTTGAGTGATGATGGTGATTGGACAACCTTATTAAGAGGTAGTTTAGGCTACGGGAATGGTTATGGTAAATTTGAGGGTAGTGACCAAATTTTACCCTTTTTTGAAAACTATTATGTTGGTGGTTATCGAACAGTGCGTGGTTTTGCAAGCAATAGTATCGGACCTCGTGCGATTAATACTGGCACAGATAGCGGTAATGCTACTGCAAGTTACACCGATAGCTCGATAGGCGGAAATGCAAAATATACATTAAGTGCGGAACTTATCTTCCCAGTGCCGTTCTTAGATGAAGCTTATTCTCGCCAAGTGAGAAGTAGTTTGTTTGTTGATGCTGGTGAAGTATGGGATACAGAGTTTGATTATGATGCATTTAAAGACATTTGTTCATTCAATTGTGATTTTGCAGGTGATTTTTCTAAGCCTGGTCGTATTCGAGCATCATTGGGTACCCAGTTAACTTGGGTTTCTCCTTTAGGACCACTTGTATTTACTTTAGCGGTTCCATTAAAAGACTATGCAGGTGATACAACTGAAGTATTCTCATTCAATATTGGTGATACGTTCTAGTTATATTCTTGGCTAGCTGTAAGCTCAAATAGTGTGCTTTATTGCACACTTCTTTTTATTTAAATAACAATTTTATTAATACGGAGTTACAACATGAAGACCTTTTTTAAAGTTATTACATTAGCAACTGCAATGGGTACAATATCTGCGGCTAATGCTGCTGATGTACAAAAAATTGGTGTGGTATTTCCATCAAAAGTGATGCAAGAGTCTCCACAACGTGAACGTATCATTAAAAAATTAGAGTCTGAATTTAAAGGTCGTTATGAAAAACTTCAGTCTTTAGAAAAAGAAATAAAAAATCTACAAACTAAAATTAAAAAAGATGGTGAGTTATTAGGTAAGAATGAAGTAACTGGGTTACAACGCCAAATTGAAGTTAAAGTATCTGAATATAAATTAAGCCGTAAAGCATTTGAAGAAGACCAGCGCCGTCGTCAAAGTGAAGAGCAGCAAAAATCATTAGCAGTCGTTCGCGATGTTATCAATACTATTGCTAAAGAAGGTCAATACGATCTTATTTTAAATGGTGAACAAATTGTGTTTTCAAAACCTGGTTTAGATATTTCAGACAAAGTTATTCAAGAAATCAGTACTAAATAGGTTTAATTATGGCTTATTCATTAGCAAGTTTAGCAACTCAGTTATCTGCTCAATTAGGCGGCGACGGAGAATTGCAAATACTGCGTTTAGCTACCTTTGATGGAGCTAAGCAAGGAGACATTACTTTTGTCTCGGATAAAAAACTACTGACACGCCTAAGTGAGTGTCAAGCAAGTGCAATTGTATTACCTACTGCATTAAAAGAGTCGTATCAAGGTAATGCATTATTCATGGATAATCCTTATGTTGGGTATGCGTTATTAGCGCGTTTATTTGACACCACACCAAATCTTTCGGCTATGATTGCAGATTCAGCTCAAATACATGAATCAGCGATTATCGGTGAAAATGTCGCGATTGCCGAAAATGTAGTGATTGGAGAAAATGTTAAAGTTGGTGATAATAGTCAAATCTTTGCTAATACTGTGATTGCACAAGGGACTGAGCTAGGTAAAGCTTGTAAAATTTATCCTAATGTTACTATTTATCATAATAGCCAAATTGGCAACGATGTTATTATCCATGCCAATACGGTAATCGGTTCTGATGGTTTCGGTAATGCACCGTATCAGGGGACTTGGGTTAAAATTCCACAAATTGGTAAAGTGATTATCGGCGATGATGTTGAGATTGGTTCGTGTACCTCCATTGATAGAGGTGCATTATCAAATACAATCATTGGTAGTGGTGTGAGGATTGATAATCAATGTCAAATTGCACATAACGTACAAATTGGTGAACACACAGCTATTGCAGGCGGTAGTAATATCGCAGGTAGTACCACTATTGGTAAACATTGTATTATTGGTGGCAGTGTGGCAATGAATGGTCATATATCTATCGTTGACAATGTTATCATTACTGGTGACAGTATGGTCATGCGTAGCATTAAGAAAGCAGGAATTTACTCTTCAGGTATTCCTACTCAAGAAAATAAAGCGTGGCGTAAAACGGCGGCTTATACATTAAAAATCGAAGAGTTATTCAAACGAGTTAAATCGCTTGAGAAACAAATTGAAGATAAAAACTAAGGAAATCAATCGTGTCTAACGAATTAAATAGTCTTGATATTAAGGAGATCATGGATCTTCTACCGCATCGTTACCCATTTTTATTAATCGATCGCGTAGTTGATTATGTACCTGGTGAAACATTATCTGGTTACAAAAATGTCTCTTTTAATGAACCTCAGTTCACAGGACATTTTCCAGGTACGCCAGTTTTTCCTGGTGTTATGATCTTAGAAGCTTTAGCACAAGCAACCGGTGTTTTAGCATTTGCTACATATGGAAAACCTGCCGAGAATGAACTATATTTTTTAGCATCTATTGATAAAGTACGCTTTAGAAAACCAGTTGTACCTGGTGATAGGCTTGACTTAGAAATTATTTACCTTAAAGAACGACGTGGAATGGGTAAATTTGAATGTGTTGCAAAAGTTGATGGTGATATAGTCTGCCAAGCAATGATTATGTGCGCAAGAAGAGAGATTTAATGATTGATTCAACAGCAAAAATTCATCCAACTGCAATAATTCATGAGAATGCGATTATTGGAAAGAACGTAGAGGTCGGTCCTTATAGTATCATCGGCGATAATGTTGAAATTGGTGATGATTGCTGGATTGGTCCACATGTTGTTGTTAAAGGCACCACTAAAATGGGTAAAGGTAATAAAATTTACCAGTTTGCTTCAGTGGGCGAAGATTGCCAAGATTTAAAATATAACGGCGAAACAACTTTTTTAGAAATTGGCGATAATAATGTTTTTCGTGAAAGTTGTACTATTCATCGTGGTACTGCTCAAGATGAAAGTCTGACTAAAATTGGTAATAATTGTTTGTTAATGGCTTACGTACACGTCGCCCATGATTGCATACTTGGTAATAACATTATCTTGTCAAATAATGCAACGTTAGCGGGGCATAGTAAACTAGCTAATAATGTTATTATTGGTGGACTAACTGCGTTGCATCAATTCACTCGTGTAGGTGAGTATGCAATGATCGGCGGTTGTTCTGCTGTGAATAAAGATATTCCTCCTTACTTTATGGCTTCAGGTAATTACGTACAAGCTCAAGGGATTAACTCTGTTGGTTTGAAGCGTCATGGATTTAGTAGCGCGACGATTATGGAAATCAAACGTGCATATAAATCACTATGTCGTAATGGTAATACGTTAGCGGAAGCAAAAGCTGAAATAGCAGAAAATGTTGCTGATTGCCCTGAGTTAAAAATATTGTTGGATTTTATTTCAGATGAAAATCGCGGTATTGTTCGTTAAAGCATTTGCTTATAGCGTCTAAAAAACTAGGCTCTTTTGAGCCTTTTTTTTTATCTAAAATTTTTAGTTAATTACATAAAAAAATGCATTGTTGCATTACTTATACAAAGAAGAAAATAATGACTAAACCATTACGTATTGGATTAATAGCAGGTGAAACATCCGGTGATATTCTGGGTGAAGGCTTAATTAAAGCACTCAAAAAGCAATATCCAGATGCTATTTTTGAAGGTATTGCTGGGCCTCGTATGATTGCTCAAGGCTGTATTGCTTTACATCCTCTTGAAGCTCTATCTGTGATGGGCTTTGTTGAAGTGTTAGGTAAATTACGGAGTATTTTGCGTATTCGAAAATCAATTACGCAACATTTTATTAATAATCCTCCAGATATTTTTATTGGTATTGATGCGCCTGATTTTAATTTAACGGTTGAACTTAAATTAAAACAACAGGGCATTAAAACTATCCATTACGTTAGTCCCTCTGTTTGGGCTTGGAAGCAATGGCGTATTCATAAAATAGCTAAAGCGACTGATTTAGTATTAGCATTTTTGCCCTTTGAAAAAGCCTTCTATGATAAATTCGATGTACCATGTCAGTTCATTGGGCATACGCTTGCGGATCAGTTACCTCTAATTCGTGATAAATCAGGTGCACGAAAACAACTTAATATTCCAGAAAATGATAAAATTTTAGCAATTTTACCTGGTAGCCGAAAAGCAGAAGTAGAAATGCTTGGACCTATATTTTTACAAGCTGCAGATATTATTCATCAAAAATATCCTGATTACCGCTTTATAGTACCAATGGTCAATGATCGTCGTAAAGTACAGTTTCAAACACAAATAGACGAGCTTGCACCTTCATTGCCAATTACTTTATTAGATGGTCAATCTAGTGCTATTTTACAATCAGCGGATATGGTTTTATTAGCCTCTGGCACGGCTGCGTTAGAAGCGATGTTAGCGAAGGCACCAATGGTTGTGGCTTATAAGGTAAAACCTATTACGTATTTAATTGCTAAATCATTGTCTAATATTAAATATACGTCACTACCTAATTTAATCGCTGATAGAGAAGTGGTAAAAGAACTGAATCAACATGACTGTACTGTTGATAAAATTGTAGAGGAGCTACAACGTTTAATTGATCATGATGCACAGAAGATGATTGAAACTTTTACTGAATTACATCAGTTAATTCGCTGTGACGCAGATACACAAGCTGCTAATGCTGTCATTAAGCTATTAAATCGTTAATCTTTTAATAAATATTTGCCCTAAAAATTGAGATAACTAGAAATGAAAGTAGATTTTCCTGACGTTATTTATCCTGACTTGCAGTATATTGCTGGAGTCGATGAAGTAGGACGTGGTCCATTAGTAGGCGATGTTGTTACGGCAGCTGTTATTTTAGATCCTAATAAACCGATTATAGGCTTAACGGATTCAAAGAAATTAAGTGAAAAAAAGTTAGCGTTATTATTTGATGCTATTAATGAAAATGCATTAGCTGTTAGTGTCGGACGAGCTTCTCCATCAGAAATAGATCAGTTAAATATTCTACATGCCACTATGTTAGCAATGCAAAGGGCAGTAGAAGGTCTTTCCGTTACGCCTGATTTTGTCTTTATTGATGGAAACCGTTGTCCAGCTTTGGCAATGCCAAGTGAAGCTATTGTTAAAGGTGATTTACGCGTCGCTGAAATAAGTGCTGCTTCTATTATTGCTAAAGTGACACGTGACCGTGAAATGGTTGAGTTAGATAAGCTTTACCCTCAATATGGTTTTGCGAAGCATAAAGGTTATCCAACAAAAGCACATTTTGAGGCGATAGAAACTCATGGTGTCACTGCTGAATATCGACAAAGTTTTAAACCAGTTAAAGCTATTTTAGCTTTGACTTCAAAGTAGAGTGTTATGCCAGAAATGAGCAATGAAGTATCTATAATAACTACATCGGAAAACTCACCTAAATTTGTACATCTACGAGTACATAGTGACTTTTCAATGGTGGATGGTTTAACTAAAGTTAAACCACTCGTTGCAAAAACGGCAGCACTAAAAATGCCTGCGCTTGCGATAACCGATCAAACTAATTTTTGTGGTTTAGTAAAGTTTTATAGTGCTGCGCATAGTGCTGGTGTTAAACCTATTATTGGTGCTGATTTTTGGGTTAAAAGTGAGTTGTTAGGCGACCAACAGTTTCGTTTAACTGCATTAGCAATGAATGCCGAAGGCTATAAAAACGTGACTGAGCTTATCTCTAAAGCTTATTTACGCGGGCATGTTAAAGGGCGAGCGGTAATAGAACAATCTTGGTTAATAGATCATCAAAAAGGTGTTATTTTATTATCGGGAGCCAAAGACGGTGACCTAGGTAAAATGCTATTAAAAGGGAACCAAGTTGCCGTTGCTGAAATTACTGCATTTTATAAAACACATTTTCCAAATCGTTATTATTTAGAGCTGATTCGCACTAATCGAGCTCAAGAAGAAGATTATTTGCATTTAGCCATTGATCTGGCGGCCCAACAAGGATTGCCTGTTGTTGCCACTAATGAAGTTATCTTTGCTGAAAAATCATTGTTTGATGCGCATGATATTCGTGTCTGTATTAACCAAGGTTATGCATTAGGTGATGAGAAACGTCCTAAAGATTACAGCCCAGAGCAATATTTACGTAGTGAAGAAGAGATGTGTGAACTCTTTTCTGATATTCCTGAAGCCCTACAAAATAGTGTTGAAGTAGCCAAACGTTGTAACGTTACTTTACGCTTAGGAGAGTATTTTTTACCTGACTTTCCAACCAACGGCATGCCAATGGATGAATTCTTCTGTGAAGCATCACGAGAGGGGCTAGAAGCGCGTCTAGAATTTCTGTTCGATAAAAACAGCCCAGAGTTTGCTGCAATAAGAAAGCCTTACGATGAACGTTTAGAGATTGAATTAGGCGTTATTAATAAGATGGGATTCCCTGGTTACTTCTTGATCGTAATGGAATTTATTCAATGGAGTAAAGATAACAATATTCCTGTTGGACCCGGCCGTGGTTCAGGTGCTGGTTCACTGGTGGCTTATGCTTTAAAAATTACCGATTTAGACCCATTAGAATTCGAATTACTTTTTGAACGATTTTTAAACCCTGAGCGTGTTTCTATGCCCGATTTTGATATCGATTTCTGCATGGATAGACGTGATGAAGTAATCGATCACGTTGCACAATTGTATGGGCGTGATGCGGTATCGCAAATCATTACCTTCGGTACGATGGCTGCTAAAGCGGTTATTCGAGATGTAGGGCGAGTGTTAGGTCACGCTTATGGCTTTGTTGATAGCATTTCTAAATTAGTGCCGCCAACGCCAGGCATGACACTAACCAAAGCGTTTGAAGAAGAGCCTCGTTTACAAGAGCGTTACGACTCAAGTGAAGATGTTCGCGCTTTAATTGATATGTGTCGCACACTTGAAGGGACTATCCGTAATGCAGGTAAGCATGCTGGTGGTGTGGTTATATCACCAACCACCATTACAGACTTTGCACCATTATATTGTGACGATGAAGGTAATAACCCAGTAACACAATTTGATAAAAATGATGTCGAAACCGCTGGTTTAGTTAAGTTTGACTTCTTAGGTTTAAGAACATTGACCATCGTTCAGTGGGCATTAGATATGGCTAATGCACACAAACATGAACGTGGTGAAGAACCTATTTATATCGAAAAAATAGATCTTACTGAACCAGCTTGTTTTGAACTGCTAAAGCGTTATGAAACAACGGCTGTTTTCCAGTTAGAGTCTCGTGGTATGAAGGATCTAATCCGTCGCCTACAACCTGATTGTTTTGAAGATATGATCGCATTAGTGGCATTATTCCGTCCGGGCCCACTTCAATCAGGCATGGTAGATAACTTCATCGAACGTAAGCATGGTCGAGAGGTAGTATCGTATCCAGATGAAAAATGGCAGCATGAGTCACTAAAAGAAATTCTGTCACCCACTTACGGTATTATTTTATACCAAGAACAAGTTATGCAGATTGCACAGGTATTATCTGGCTATACATTAGGTGGCGCGGATATGTTACGTCGTGCAATGGGGAAGAAAAAACCAGAAGAGATGGCAAAACAACGTGCTACTTTTGAATCTGGAGCGATTGAAAATGGTATTGGTGGCGAGCTCGCCATGAAGATCTTTGATTTGGTAGAGAAATTTGCTGGCTATGGGTTTAATAAATCTCACTCTGCTGCTTATGCACTCGTATCTTACCAAACTCTATGGATGAAAACTTTTTATCCGTCTTACTTCATGGCAGCGGTTATGTCTGCTGATATGGATAACACTGATAAAGTGGTTATCTTAGTCGATGAATGTCAGAACATGGGATTAACGCTATGTCCACCTGATGTGAATGAAGGCTTATTTAAATTTAACGTAGATAAAGATCTACGTATTATTTACGGTATCGGTGCGATTAAAGGTGTTGGCGAAGGCCCAATAGATGCCATTATTGAAGCCAGAACTGAAGGCGGAAAATTTAAAGACTTATTTGATTTTTGTACCCGTGTTGATTTAAAACGTTGTGGAAAACGTATTATTGAAAAACTCATTCTAGCGGGGGCTTTAGATAATTTAGGGCCACATCGTGCGGCCTTAATGGCTAACTTAAGTGATGCATTAACCGCTGCTGCACAATATAAAAAAGCTGAGTCATCGGGCCAAACTGATTTATTCGGTGTATTAACAACCGATGATGATGAAATAGAGAATAAATTTTCGGTAGTAGAAAAGTGGCCTGAAAAACAATGGTTAAAAGGCGAAAAAGATACACTTGGATTATATTTAACCGGTCATCCTATCAATCAATATGAACCTCACTTACGCGCCATTAACTGCCTTAAGCTAGTTAATTTAGCAGTAAACGGACGAGGTCAAAATAGCCGAGTTTGCGGACTCGTCTTAGCAATGCGAGTCATGGTAACAAAAGCCGGGAAACGTATGGGGATTTTGACTCTCGACGATAAAAGCGCACGAATGGATGTGACCGTTTTTGCTGATCTATTAGACCAACATGAAGCGTTATTATTTACTGATAATATCGTGGTATTACAAGGGCAAGTTAGTGAAGATTATTTCAATGGCGGTTTGAAAATGAATGCGCGTGAAGTAATGAGTATCGATCAAGCAAGGGAGCGCTTTGCGAGTAAATTACGTTTGAATATTTCATCAAATATCTTACAACATCAATCAATGCCAGAATTTGAGTCTCGTTTAAAAAATATTTTAACGCCTGCTTCTGGTGGTTTATGTCCTGTGTTTATTAATTATCAAAATCATCAAGCACAGACAGAAATTGAACTTGGTATTGAGTGGTCTATTACGCCTAGTGACGATTTGTTATTTGAGCTTGGACGTCTATTAGGCGAAGAAAACGTAGTCTTACATTTTGATCAAGGTTAAGTGAACAATGCACAATAAGATGGAGGCTAAATTTAATCTACATTTGAAGGCGTTATTAGATCTCTTACCTGAAAATGCTTCAGTATCGGAGCACTTTCCAGTTTCTTCATCTGAGACACTATTATCAGAAAAACCAGTAAATGAAACTCCACGACTTGTGGTTGCACTGAGTGGCGGGGTTGATTCAGTTGTGCTATTACATTTATTAGTAAACTTTAAAAAATGTCATCCTGCTTATAGTGTTATAGCACATAATGTTAATCATGGACTGAGTGATAATGCAGATCATTGGGGAATATTTTGTGCTGAACTTTGTCAAAAATTAAAGGTTCCGTTTATAAGCTCTACTGTTAAAATTGAAAAAAAATCAAGAAGCAGTCTAGAAGCACTTGCACGGGATGCTCGTTATCAATGTTTTAAAGATAACATGTTAGAAAACGATATTATTTTGACAGGGCATCATCAAGACGACCAACTTGAAACCTTATTATTAGCACTAAAAAGAGGTTCAGGCAGTACTGGATTGCAAGGCATTAGAAGTACTCAGCCTTTTTTTAATGGGCACTTAGTTAGGCCATTATTAATTTTTTCTCGTCAAGCATTAACCGATTATGCTGAGTTTTATCAACTACAATGGATTGAAGATGAAAGTAATCAAGATATAGATTTTGATCGTAACTTTATTCGCCATCAAATATCACCTCTATTAATACAGCGTTGGCCTGCAATGGCTCAATCAGCTTCTAGAACCGCACAATTATGCCAAGATCAGCAAACGTTATTAAACGAAGTTGCACAGCAAGATTTAGGTCAATGTATGGTTAAGCGTCTATCTTGTCAAACACTTGATATTGCTTCGCTTGCTGCATTTAGTAGCGTAAGACGTAATAATGTTATCCGCTTTTGGCTTAAGTCTAATGGATTACAATACCCAAGTAGTAAACAGCTGACTATATTATGGCAGGAAGTTGCGCTTGCTGACGCCGATAAACAACCTAAGCTACAGTTAGAATCGAATACGATTTGTCGTTATCAAGAGGCGCTTTACATTGTTCCTATACAATCGATAAAAACACTTGAGGAGCCTTTAACTTGGTCAGGCGAGTCTTTTTTATGGTTAGATAAAGATCGATTAGGAGTTGATTTTTCTCAGGTAGATCCTGCTGTGGCTAAACAACATCAAATACAGTGTTGTTTTCGTCAACACCTTGACGCAAAGTTAATGTGTTTACCTGAAGGGCGTAATAAAACAAGAAGCATTAAAAAGTTGCTACATGAATACCAAGTGCCGCCATGGTTACGAGACCAAGTTGTGTTTATCTTGGTGGATAATCGGTTAATTGAGGCTATTGGTTTATGGCGTTGCCAACCTAATGCCTCTAATGTATCAAATATCCCTATAATGGACTTATCGTTGTATTCTCGCTAAGGCTTTATTTTCATAAAGGTTTTGATCTGCTAACTCAAATAACTGCGTTGCACTGGTTCCTATTTCCCAATGGCTATAACCAATGCTTGCTGAAAAGTTAATTTCTTTTAAACTTATATTATTGCCTATTTCTTCTTTAATACGCTGATGAACCTTATCAATTGAGCAAGGTGCTGATGGTTGTAAAATAACCACAAATTCGTCACCGCCTAATCGAAATACGATATCTGATGTACGAATACTTTTTGTTAAAACTTGTGCAAACTGATTTAGCACTTGGTCGCCTTTTAAGTGGCCATAAGTATCATTAATCACTTTGAAGTGATTGATGTCTAGTACCATTAATGACAAGCCTAAATTAGCTCGATTACTTTGTTCGATCGCATGAAAGATAGTTTCTTCGTAGTATGCTCGGTTGCCTATATTAGTTAAATGATCTTTGTAGACCATTGCATTTAATTCAGAAAACTTTAAAGCGTGCTTTAAATTGGGTATCAATAACGCATGTAATTCAGTTAATAATTTGTCTTCATTCACTGTAAATGGTGTTTCGCTTTGATATGTCATTGTTCCCAATCTTGGCGACTGCCCTGAAGATCCTAAATTAAAGTTTTTAGTGAAATTGTTGTGTTGTAATTTAGGCAAGCTAAAGAAACCAAAAGCAGATTGAAAACGAATATTAAAAGGGCGGTTAAATGTTGCCACAAGGGTGGCAAAATTGTCCATCATCTCTTTTAAGTCTAAACTTTGCTGTAATGTTTCTAGTGTGAGCAATTTATCTTTAACGCTTAATAAAGGTTCATTGGAAAAAACAGTGAAAACCGGTGTACGGTGTCCTAAGTTACTGTGTTTATTATTATGGATGGTTTCCATATGATTTCCTTTTTTATTACGTTGATGACAGTAATTTGGCTTTTGTGAGTATCTATTCACAATTAAGCTATATTCGTGCCAATTTTGGAATAGAAAAGTCATTTCAATCTAATTTAGAAAAGGTTTTTTTTGCCGATATTTAAAATAAATAATGGAATCATAAGTTTGAAGTATATTTTTATAATTTATTTGTTAATAGGGAGAGGTTTTCTACTTATTTGTTTTTTATGATTAGATGGCACCTTGAATACCAATAGCCCCTTTAATAACAATTTTATTGTGTTTAAAGGGGAAAATAATAAATAAAAGACTGATATTTAGAAAATAATCCTGACGTTAATTTATTTTAACCAGGTCGTTTATCAAGACGAGCAGAAAGTAACATTTTTGCATAAAAAATAATAAATAATATAAATGCACTACACCAAAAAAGAGCACTTATGGCATAAGCCATTAAGGGTAAATCAGGTAAGAAATACGGTAAAAAACCACGTGCTAATGCAGAGAGAGCTGTAGCAATAAAAGCTATATTCATCCATTTAGATGGGTTTAAAGGTCTGCCTGTATGGCCTAAAGAAACGCGACTTATCATTGCTAGTATTATTCCGCCAATACCGCCAATAGCAGATAGGTGAATCATACTCGTGCTATCTAATCCGGGTAGTAATATGCCTAAAGGATAAAAAATCAAACCAATGGCAAGTAGGAAGTAACTTAGATGTAATGACCATAATAAAGGGACTGGTAAAGTGGTTAATGGCTTCCAGCGTAATAATCTCATTAAGTGAGCAAGTCCACATATTAAGGCTAACGGGACAGAGAAGGCGGTTAATGAGGGAAACCAAATTATAATTGCTAGCAATAATAAAGGAGCAAGGCATAAATACTCTAAGCCAAGTATAGCCACAGGTTTTTCAGTATTAGTTCCTTTGGCTGTAAAAAATGGAATCACTCGCCCACCCATCACCGCAATAATAAATAACACTAAAAAGAACATACACCATATTGCTTGTTGTGATGTTATATATTGATAAGAGTGCACGGCTAGTAAGCTAACGGCATTTAATATACTCATAATAATCAGTAGCGGTACAAAAAATAAGTTTTTCCATTGCTTGGCTGAAATAACAGATGTTGCTAAGGCAATCGTTGCGAGTGGCATCCAGCTTACTTCCAGTATAAAGGTGATCCAAAATAATGATGGGGGAAGGAAAAATAAAGCTAAGCGTGAAAGTAACCATATTGTAAATAGTATTGCTAATTTTTTACCTTTTAAGCCAGGCGAACCAGTCCAGTTCTGCACTGCGGTTAGTAAGAAACCGAGTATGATTGCCCCTGTAAAACCAAATAACATTTCATGTGCGTGCCAAAAACTGATTGATATTTGTGAAGGTAAAGCCATTTTTCCTGTTAATAATAAAACCCATAACAATGCACTAATAACACTGAAAATTGTTCCTGCTAAAAAAAAAGGTCTAAAACCTAATCTAAATACAGGTATTAATTGTTGTTCTTTAGCATTGTCGCTTATCTGGATCATGTTATTCTCTACCTTACTGAACTGACTTATATCGATTAGATTGAAATGATAAGTTAAACCCTATTATTAAACGAGGAACTTATGTCGAAAAACCTATCTGAAGTTCTCTTTTCTGAAAAATATAATATTCAAGAAACCTCTACCCTAATTGCTAATAGTTGTTCTAAAAAGAACAAAAAATTACATAACTCAACAATGGACGGTGGGGAGCAAGCTGGTTGGTATCGATTGCTTAAATTATTGCAGTGGGCTTGGCAAGGTTTAGATATCATTGATTGCTATGAAGTCTTAGCAAAAATAAGCGCTTCCACTAACCAGCGGAGTGATCCTGAATTGTTAGATACAGTGATTGGATTCCGTTCAGGCAATTGGAGCTATGAATGGTCAAACAAAGCCATGCGATACCAGAAGCAAGCAAATCAATTTGCGAGCAATGGTAATAAAGAAAAAGCTAAAAAATATTATTACCTGGCATCACAATATTACAGCGTAGCGAGTTACCCACATTTAAAAGGTGATGAGAATAGTATTCAAGCTCAAACGTTGGCTTATAGTAATTATCGAAATGCATTTGAACATGATGACCATGCTTTATTAAAAGAAATTCATGTCCCTTTTGAAGGTAAAAGCATTCGTTGTTATTTACACCTACCTAATGATCATGTAATTCACCCTGTTGTGATTGTTAGTTCAGGTCTTGATGCTTTGCAATGTGATGTTTTACCTTTGTTTGAAAAACAACTAAAACCAGCGAACATTGCAATGCTAACCGTTGATATGCCTGGCGTAGGGTTTTCTAATCACTTAAAATTAGAGCAAGATACCTCTCGTTTACATCAAGCCGTTTTAAAGTATATGAGTGAAGTACCTTGGGTAGATCAGTCTCGTGTTGCTTTGATGGGAATGCGTATGGGTGGAAATGCCCTTACTCGCCTTGCTTATGTTGAACCTAAATTAGTCAGAGCTGGGGTTAGTGTTGGAGCTGCCGTAGGGAGTATTTTTGATGATATTAATAATTTCAAAAAACTACCTGTGATGACCTTAGATTGTTTAGCGAGTCGAATGCAATTAAATAACTCAGATGTGAATAATTTATATCAACTTTGTGTTCCATTTTCATTAGTTAAACAAGGGTTGCTTGGGCGAAAACGTATTCAAACACCATTATTGAGTATTGGCCACGCAGAAGATCTTATGTGTAATGAACAGGATTTGAAATTGATTGCAAGAGCGAGTTGGGAAAGCGAATCTAAGATTATTAGTAAACCGCCTATTTTTGATTCTTACTTGGAATCTTTAGAATACTCTGCTAAATGGTTGACAAAACATTTACAAGAGTAAATGATAGGCTAGAAGATATACTACTCATAAAAATACTAAAGGAGCCTTTTGATATGCCTGAGACCCTAATAAAAGGGCCATCGCGTGGTCGTTTGTTTAAGTTATTTACTGATATGGGCCCTTACTTTCGTAAATTACAGTCTGATGAGAATAAATTCTTCTTCGATTGTTTAGAAATATGTGTTGATGCAGAGGAAGAGCCTGAAAATAGAATATTTTTAGGCTGGTGGATGATTGTAACGCGTAACGACAATGAATTTACTTACCAACGTTTTAATGGCTTATATGATATTGAAGGGAATTGGGTTGCTCAAAAAATAAATAAAAAGCAAATGAAACAGCTCGATGAATCTTTCGAGGCTTTTATCGTAAAGTTAACTGATTTAATTGATGTGGAAGTAGGTTGCAAACTAAAAACTAGTTAAGCTATTTATTTTATAATGTTCAACTTGATTCTTGATTATAGGTGAATATTTATTTTGACTCTTTCATTACTGCAATAATGGTATACTAGAAACAGCAACTCACTTAGTTGCTGTTTTTTTTTGAGCTCAATAACGGTTATTATTAATACATCTCTTGATAAATTGAGCCTTTTTTATTTTTTGAAACGAAGCATAAACGAATGAATGCGAATAAAAAAACAATTGTAGTTAAATTAGGCACTAGTGTTTTAACTAGTGGTACCACTAAGCTCGACCGAGCTCAAATGCTCGAAATCGTTAGACAGTGTGCAATGTTGCATAAACAAGGTCATCCCATTATCGTTGTTACCTCTGGTGCAATTGCTGCAGGTAAAGAACACCTCAATATGCCTGATATTGAACCTACCGTTGCTAATAAACAAATGTTAGCAGCTGTTGGTCAAGGGCAGTTAATAAGAGAATGGGAAAATCTGTTTAAGATATACGGTTTGCATGTTGGTCAAATGTTATTAACACGAGCTGATTTAGGTGACAAAGGGCGTTTTCTTAATGCTCGTGACACACTTAATACATTGTTAAAGCACCGTATTATTCCATTAATAAATGAGAATGATGCCGTTGCTACCCGTGAAATAAAAGTGGGCGACAATGATAATTTGTCGGCGTTGGTTGCGTTATTAGCCGATGCCGACCAGCTTATATTATTGACCGATCAGCAAGGTTTATTTACAGCTGATCCACGCAATAACCCTGATGCTAAATTAATTACAGAAGTCACAGAGATAACCGATGCGATTCATAACCTTGCAGGTGGAAGTGTTGGTGGTTTAGGCACTGGTGGTATGGCGACAAAAATAGAGTCTGCTACCGTCGCTAACCGAGCTGGTATTGAAGTGGTGATCGCTTCAGGACAGCGTAAAGATGTTATCATCGATGCTGTAAACGGCATGTCGGTTGGTACACGATTTGTGTCTGAAAATAACCGTTTAGAAGCTAGGAAAAATTGGATATTTGCAGGATCTCGTTCTGCAGGTGTTTTAGTGGTTGATCAAGGTGCAGAGAAAGCCATTCTTAATGATGGTAGTAGTTTACTCGCTAAAGGTATTCTATCTATTGAATCTCACTTTTTACGTGGTTATGTTGTTTCAGTTAATAATCAAAGAGGTAAAGAGATCGCACGTGGTATCGTTCGTTATAAAAGCGCAGATATCGAAAAAATAAAAGGTCAGCACTCAGATAAAATTGAAGAAATATTAGGTTATGAACATGGCACGGTGGTAATACATCGAGATGACCTAGTTATTTTATAATTAAGATCCTATCTACTGTAGGATCTGTTCAAAGGAGTAGAAATGAATTTACAACAAATAGGTCAACAAGCGAAAGATGCAAGTTACGAGTTGGCGATCACTGATACGACTACAAAAAATGCCGCACTTGAGGCAATTGCAATTGAACTAGAAGTTAATGTTGCGGAAATTGTTGCAGCAAATAATAAAGATATCGAAGCAGGTAAAGCAGCGGGCTTAACTGATGCGTTATTAGACCGCCTGTTATTAAACGAAGAACGTTTAGCGGGTGTGATCGCTGATTTACGCAGCGTAATAGGTCTTGCAGACCCTGTCGGTGAAGAATTCGATGGTAAAGTATTAGAAAACGGCTTAAAACTTTGTAAACGCCGTGTACCGGTAGGTGTATTGGGTGTTATTTATGAAGCTCGTCCAAATGTAACCATCGACATCGCAGCATTAAGTTTAAAAACAGGTAATGCAAGTATCTTACGTGGCGGTAAAGAAACTATTAATTCTAACCTTGTGCTAGTTAAATTGATTCAAGCAGCATTAGAAAAAGTAGGTTTACCAACAACATCAGTACAGTACATAGAAAATACAGATCGTGCCTTAGTCGGTGAGTTATTAAAACTAGATAAATACGTGGATATGATTATTCCTCGTGGTAACTCTGGCTTACAAAAATTCTGTAAAGAAAATAGTACTATTCCTGTGATTATTGGTGGCATTGGTATTTGTCATCTATTTGCTGAAAAAACCGTAAATGTTGAAAAAGCATTAGTGATTATTGAAAATGCAAAAGTACAACGTCCAAGTGTTTGTAATGCTTTAGATACATTGTTAGTTGATGCTGACATTGCTGAAATATTTTTACCTAAACTAGCTGCACACTTATTACCATTAGGTGTCACGTTAGTAGCGGAAGAAAAAGCAAAAGCAATATTAGGTGATGACGCACAACTTGCACAAGAAGGTGACTTTTCTCGCGAATGGTTATCTTTAAATTTAGGTGTAAAAGTCGTTGCAGATTTAAGTGAAGCGTTATCACATATACGTGAACATAGTTCAGAGCACTCTGATGGTATTTTGACTAATGACTTTACAATCGCAAACAAATTCATCAATGCTGTTAACTCTGCTGCGGTTTATGTCAATACAAGTACGCGCTTTACTGATGGTAGCCAATTTGGTTTAGGTGCTGAAGTAGCGGTATCAACTCAGAAATTACATGCACGTGGGCCAATGGGGTTGCCTGAGCTAACCACTTATAAATGGATTGGTATAGGCGATAACTTAATTCGTTCTTAAGCTAATAACTAGTTACTAATTGTTTTAGTTAACTAGCTTAACAAGTTAAAATACTAAAAAGGGCTTGATACATGTCGTATCAAGCTCTTTTTTATGCTTATTACTTTTTTATGCTTATTAATTTAGGGGGGGGGGGAATTTATAGCCCGTACATTAGAGAATGATTAAGCATTTTACTATTATTGATTATTAAATAACCTGCGCATTAAACAGACCTTTATCTAATGTTACTTGAATCGTTTCGCCCACTTTAAGCGTTGTCGGGTCAGTGCTGACTTTACCACTTTCATCTTTAACAATTGCGTAACCACGAGCCAGCGTTGCTAATGGACTAAAGGCATTAAGCTGTTGTATTTGATGATGTAGATTTTGTTCTGAATGAGTTAACTTCGCCGCCATTGCTTGAGTTAATTGTCGACTTAATTGCTGTTGTTTTTGTAATTCAATATTAATGTGATGACCTGGACTGGCTTGCTGCAACCGATTTTTCAGTTGCGTGGTTAAGTTATTCTGAAGCTGCATTTTTTGCTGCATTGCGTATTGTAAGCGCAAACTTAATTCATCTAGGTGTTGAGCTTGTTGTTGTAACTTATGTTTTGGATCGTGTTGTAATAAGGTTTGCTTTAATACACTTTGCTGGTGGGTTTTATGTTGCATGGTATTAAGCATAGATTGTTTAAGGCGATTAACTAATGTTGTTAACTGAGTAGAAACAAAGGTTTTGTGTTGGCTAACGAGTTCAGCTGCTGCAGAAGGGGTTGCTGCTCGCACGTCGGCAACAAAGTCACTAATAGTCACATCTATTTCATGGCCTACGGCACTGATTACTGGTAATTGACTATGATGGATAGCATAAGCCACTTCAGGTTCATTAAAACACCACAAATCTTCTAAAGAGCCGCCACCACGCCCTACAATTAACACATCACATTCATGGCGAGCATTTGCTAATGCTATTTGTGATGCAACTGATAAAGCACTACCTTGCCCCTGAACTTGGCTTGGGTAGATAATAACTTGTAAACGCGGATCTCGACGCTGTAATACACTCAATATGTCATGTAAAGCCGCGCCCGTTGAAGAGGTAATGATACCGACACGTTTGATTATTTCAGGCAATGGCTTTTTTAAAGATTCAGAAAACAAACCTTGTGCCGCTAATTGGCATTTTAACTCTTCGAATTGCTGCTTTAATAAACCATCACCCTCTGGCGCCATTGTTTCGACAATCAGTTGATAATCGCCACGTGCTTCATACAAGCTGAGTTTTGCTCGTACTAATACTTGTTGGCCGTGTTTAGGTGTAAATCCTGCTCGGCTATTATTGCCTCGAAACATCGCACATTTGATTTGTGCATTATGATCCTTGAGTGTGAAGTACCAATGCCCTGAAACCGCGATGGTCAAATTTGAAATTTCACCGGATAACCAAATAACACCTAATCCAGTTTCAAGTAAGGATTTTGCGGCACGGTTAAGTGAACTTACGCTGTATATATTTTTGTTTTGAGTCGCCATAACAGAGTTTTTTACCAAATAAATCGGGGCCTAAATATTAACACAGTAAAAACTCAGTATAAAAACATAAATAGTATTGTACTTATTGCTGATTACGATTAAAATCCCACCGCAATATCATACCCAAGCTATTTTGGGTATATCTAAAAATGCTCCCAACTATAAGTGAGATATTGCAATGCTAAGAATCGCAAAAGATGCGTTAACATTTGACGATGTATTATTAGTACCAGCCCATTCGACTGTACTACCAAACACTGCCGATCTAAGAACCCAATTAACAGAAAACATATCGTTAAATATCCCTGTTGTATCCGCTGCTATGGATACAGTAACAGAGGCGCGTTTTGCTATTGCTTTGGCTCAAGAAGGCGGTATTGGTTTTATTCATAAAAACATGTCTATTGAAGTGCAAGCAGAACAAGTTCGTTTAGTAAAAATCCATGAAAGCGGTGTTGTCGCTACGCCTGTGACTGTTTCACCATCTACTACCTTAGGTGAAATCAAAGAATTAACTGAGCAACATGGTTTTGCAGGTTATCCTGTTGTTGAAACATCAGGAGAATTAGTGGGTATCATTACTGGACGTGATGTTTTATTTGAAACAGATATGTCGCGACCTGCCTCTGCGGTAATGACACCAAAAGCTGAATTAGTGACTGCTAAATCAAATACACCGCGAGATGAAATTGAAGCGTTAATGCACAAGCACCGCATCGAAAAAGTATTATTAACAGATGATAACTTTAAATTGAAAGGTATGATCACCGTTAAAGATTTCCGTAAAGCAGAACAAAAACCTAATGCATGTAAAGACGAGTTAGGTCGTTTACGTGTAGGTGCCGCTGTTGGCGCGGGTGCTGGTAATGAAGAACGTGTTGATGCATTAGTAGAAGCAGGTGTTGATGTATTATTAATTGATTCATCACATGGTCATTCTCAAGGTGTGTTAGATAGAATTAAAGCAACACGTGCAGCATATCCAAACCTAGAAATTATCGGTGGTAATATCGCAACAGGTGATGGTGCTAAAGCATTGGTTGCAGCTGGTTGTAGTGCTGTTAAAGTCGGTATCGGCCCTGGTTCAATCTGTACGACTCGTATCGTAACAGGTGTTGGTGTACCACAGATCACTGCTATTTCTGATGCGGTTGATGCATTAGAAGGGACCGGTATTCCTGTTATAGCTGATGGCGGTATTCGTTTCTCTGGTGATATCGCAAAAGCATTAGCAGCTGGCGCATCATGTGTCATGATGGGTAGTATGTTTGCTGGTACGGAAGAATCTCCTGGTGAAATCATTTTATTCCAAGGTCGTTCATACAAATCATACCGTGGTATGGGATCTTTAGGTGCGATGTCTCAAGGATCATCTGATCGTTACTTCCAATCTGATAATGCAGCAGACAAATTAGTACCTGAAGGTATTGAAGGTCGCGTTGCTTATAAAGGTAAAGTAAAAGAAATTATCCATCAGCAAATGGGTGGCGTACGTTCATCTATGGGCCTAACGGGTTGTGCAACGATTAAAGAAATGAATACAAAAGCAATGTTTGTGAAAATCACAAGCGCAGGTATGGGTGAAAGCCACGTACATGACGTTGCTATTACTAAAGAAGCACCTAACTACCGTAGTGGTAGCTAAGTAAATAATGAGTCTAATGTGCAAATAGCAATGTAGCTATCTATTGAGAATAAAAAGTTTTATTGATAAATCTTTTTGTAAATAAGCACTTAGCTCTGCTTCCTTAAGTTATAAATAAAAGACGATATATATCGTCTTTTATTATTTTTAGAAACTGAATAAAAAGAAATTAAAGGACAATATAATGAGTAAGAACATTCATGAACAGCGTATTCTAATATTAGATTTTGGTTCTCAATACACACAATTAATCGCGCGTCGTATCCGTGAAATTGGTGTTTATTGTGAACTTTGGAGCTGGGATGTTAATGAAGAGGACATCAAAGAGTTTAATCCTAACGGTATTATTCTTGCTGGTGGCCCTGAAAGCGTTATAGCAGAAGGTTCTCCACGCGCATCTGAATACGTATTTACTGCTGGCGTGCCAGTGTTAGGTATTTGTTACGGCATGCAAACTATGTCTCACCAATTAGGTGGTGCAGTCATCAAAGGTGAAGGCGAAGGCGAGTTTGGTTATGCCAAAGTTGAAGTGCAAACTAAATCTGCATTCCTTAAAGGTATCCAAGACGCATTATCTGCAGACGGAAAACCATTATTAGATGTATGGATGAGTCATGGCGATAAAGTGTCAGCTATTCCTGCTGATTTCACTACCGTTGCTAACACGGCTACGTGTCAATATGCTGTTATTGCTAATGAAGAAAAACGCTTCTATGGTGTTCAATTTCACCCAGAAGTAACGCATACCGCGCAAGGCGAAGGTATGTTACGCAACTTTGTTGTAGATATTTGTGGTTGTGAAACATTATGGACACCTGCATCAATTATTGACGATGCCGTTGCTCGAATGAAAGAGCAAGTAGGTGATGATGAAGTTATCCTTGGTCTATCTGGCGGTGTAGATTCATCTGTTGTTGCGATGTTATTACAACGTGCTATTGGTGATAAGTTAACATGTGTATTTGTTGATAACGGTTTATTACGTTTGAACGAAGGTGCGCAAGTAATGGAAATGTTTGGTGATAAATTTGGATTAAACATTATCCATGTTAATGCTGAGCACCGTTTTCTTGAGCAAATGGCTGGTGAAAACGATCCAGAAGCTAAGCGTAAAATAATCGGTCGTGTTTTTGTTGAAATCTTCGATGAAGAATCTAAAAAACTAGCTAATGCAAAATGGTTAGCACAAGGGACTATTTACCCCGATGTTATTGAATCTGCTGCTTCTAAAAATGGTAAAGCGCATGTTATCAAATCTCACCATAACGTAGGTGGTTTACCTGATGATATGGAAATGGGATTAGTTGAACCTCTTCGTGAGCTTTTTAAAGATGAAGTACGTAAAATTGGTTTAGAGCTTGGTTTGCCATATAACATGTTATACCGTCACCCGTTCCCTGGGCCTGGTTTAGGTGTGCGTGTTTTAGGTGAAGTGAAGAAAGAATACTGTGATTTATTACGTCGTGCAGATGCTATCTTCATTGAAGAGTTACACAAAGCTGATTTATACCATAAAGTAAGCCAAGCATTTGTTGTGTTCTTACCGGTACGCTCTGTCGGTGTAATGGGTGATTGCCGTAAATATGATTGGGTTGTTTCACTTCGTTGTGTTGAAACTATCGACTTTATGACAGCACGTTGGTCTCACTTACCATATGAGTTAATCGGTCACGTTTCTAACCGTATTATCAATGAAATTGATGGTATCTCACGTGTTGTGTACGATGTGTCGGGTAAACCACCTGCTACTATTGAATGGGAATAATCATCAATAAATAATGACTGTTTAAATTAAAGCAGTGGTTTAATATAAAAGGTGGCTTATTAGCCGCCTTTTTTGTTTTTAACTTCTTAAGTTTTGATAAGGAAAAATAATGATCGATACATTTGGTTTGCTGAGCAATGCTACTTTTATTAAAAGTCCTTTTTATAATCAACGACCAAATCAGGCTGAAATTAGTTTACTGGCGATCCATTGTATTAGTTTGCCAGAAGGGCAGTTTGCAACAGAGCATATTAAAAACTTATTCACTGGGTGTCTAGATTGCTCCGCTGACCCTAGTTTTGCCGACTTACAAGGTTTAGAAGTGTCTGCTCACTGTGTGATTCGTCGAAATGGCGCAATAGAACAGTATGTTCCCTTTGAGCAACGTGCATGGCATGCAGGTGTATCTTCTTTTCAAGGTGTAGATGGATGTAATGACTTCTCTATCGGTATTGAATTGGAAGGAACTGATTGTACGGCTTATACTGAAGCACAATATCTAGCGTTAGCTGATACCACTAAGCACATTCAAGTTCGTTATCCTTTAATTACAAAGGATCGCATTGTCGGGCATAGTGATATTGCGCCTGGCCGTAAAACAGACCCTGGTAGTGGCTTTAATTGGGACCATTATTTAAAGTTGTTAATTGATTAGTGTTATTTTTATGATGTTAAAACATCTAACAAATAAATTTATTATTTAATTAAATAAAAAATTGGTCAATAAGTCATACATATTAAATAGTCGAAATGATAGCTTTTAAGAAACAAAGATTTTTATCAATACATAAACAGTCTTTATCCCTTATTAAGGCAATAACCATCAACTTAATGAGGTCATTTAAAACGATAAAAATCTAGACATAAATTGTTAATTTTGTTAATTTCTATAGCTAAATATTAAATTGGTAATACCATTTTACATTTGTTGTGATTTGTTCACTGCAATAAGAGTATAAAGTTTAACTAAATTAAGGCTGTTATGACTTACGCAAAAATTAAACAACCTAAGCTTGCCGATGTGATCGAATCACAACTCGAGAGCATGATTTTAGAAGGTAGTTTAGAGCTTGGCGAAAAGTTATTACCAGAGCGTGAATTAGCGAAACAGTTCGATGTTTCACGTCCTTCATTACGCGAAGCCATTCAACGTTTAGAGTCAAAAGGACTATTAACACGTCGCCAAGGTGGTGGAACGTACGTTAAAGAAGAATTGCGTGAGCAATTGACTGATCCTTTATTTGAATTATTAAATTCACACCCTGAATCTAAATATGACCTATTAGAATTTCGTCATGCTATTGAAGGATTCTCTGCTTATTACGCTGCTTTACGTGGAACTTCAGAAGATTTCAAAAAAATAAAAACAAGTTTCAGTGCTATTGATATGGCAAACACAACTGGTAATATTGAACTTGAAATAGCATCTGTTGCGGAGTTTTATTTAGCCGTCATCGAAGCATCGCATAATGTTGTCTTTTTACATTTAGCGCGCGGCATTAAACCTCTGTTACAAAAGAATATTTCAGACAACGTTAAACAGTTGTATTTGTATCCAGAAGTCGCGAAAAAAATACATGAACATCGATTACAGTTGGTGGATGCTATTTTATCTAAGCAACCAATGAAAGCGAAAGAAGCGTCAGATAAGCATCTTAATTATATTGAAGAAACGCGCTTGGTTATGTTGCGCGAAGAAAGTGCCTTTAAACGTGAGTTAGGCGGCTTTTAAAAGTAACCTCCGTTTTATAGTGTGACGGACACAATCAACAATGTGAAACATACTTATATACATAACTATTTAGATTACTTATTGCCGAAATGGCATGCAAACGTGCTGTAAAGCAGGTAGTGGTTAATGTAAATAATTATAACAAAACGCTTAGCTTTCGAGCTGAGATTATCTAGTGATATAGAAGGAAAGTGTCATGACTGACATCTTAAAAGATATTGATGCACAAGAAACTTCTGAATGGCTTGAAGCATTAACAACCATTCTTGAAGATGAGGGCTCTGAACGTGCTCAATTTGTCCTTGAACAAGTGATTGAAAAAGCACGCGTTGAAGGTGTTAACTTGCCAACTGGCATTAACACTAACTACGTGAATACTATTCCTACAAGTGAGCAACCTGCTTATCCTGGCGATCTGAAAATAGAACAACGTATTCGTTCAATTATTCGTTGGAATGCGATCATGATTGTTATGCGCGCTTCTAAGAAAGATTTAGATTTGGGTGGCCACATGGCTTCTTATCAGTCAGCTGCTGCATTTTACGAAGTATGTTTTAACCACTTCTTCCGTGCATCCAATGAAACAGATGGTGGTGATTTAGTTTATTACCAAGGCCACATTTCTCCTGGTATTTATGCTCGTGCATTTCTTGAAGGTCGTTTAACTGCTGAGCAGTTAGATAACTTCCGCCAAGAAGTAGACGGTAAAGGTTTACCATCTTACCCGCATCCAAAACTACTTCCTGAATTTTGGCAGTTCCCTACGGTATCGATGGGGCTTGGTCCAATCGCTGCTATTTACCAAGCACGTTTCTTAAAATATCTTGACGGTCGTGGTTTAAAACCAACTTCTGCACAACGTGTCTACGCTTTCTTAGGTGATGGTGAGATGGATGAGCCAGAATCTCGTGGTTCATTATCATTTGCTTCACGTGAAAAACTAGATAACTTATGTTTCTTAGTTAACTGTAACTTACAACGTCTTGATGGACCTGTAATGGGTAACGGTAGCATCATTCAAGAACTAGAAGGCCTATTTACAGGTGCTGGTTGGAATGTTGTTAAAGTTATCTGGGGTGGCAATTGGGATTCCCTAATCGCTAAAGATACGTCTGGTAAATTATTACAATTAATGGAAGAAACTGTTGATGGTGATTACCAAACATTCAAATCTAAAGACGGTGCTTATGTTCGTGAGCATTTCTTCGGTAAATACCCTGAAACAGCTGCACTAGTTGCAGACATGACAGATGAACAAATCTTCGCACTTAAGCGTGGTGGTCATGATTCATCTAAACTGTACGCTGCATTTAAAAACGCAGAAGATACAGCGGGTAAACCGACTGTCATCCTTGCTAAAACTGTTAAAGGTTACGGTATGGGTGCAGCTGCTGAGGGTAAAAACATTGCTCACGGCGTGAAAAAAATGACTGAAGAGCATATCGAAAGCTTACGTGATCGTTTAGGCCTACAAGACTTATTAAGTGATGAGCAAGCTGCAACACTGCCTTACTTAACGCTTGAAGAAGGTTCTGAAGAGTACAAATATCTGCATGGGCATCGTGAAGCGTTATTAGGTTACACACCTAAACGCCTACCTAAGTTTACTGAAAAACTAGCCGTGCCAGAATTAGATAAATTCTCAGCACTATTAGGTGAGCAAAAACGTGAAATTTCAACAACTATGGCTTACGTACGTATCCTAAATGTATTGTTGAAAGATAAAGGTATTGGCAAAAACATCGTACCAATTATTGCCGATGAAGCGCGTACATTTGGTATGGAAGGTCTATTCCGTCAAGTTGGTATTTACAACCCACATGGTCAAGAATACACACCAGAAGATCGCGGCGTCGTTTCTTACTACAAAGAAGCAACATCAGGTCAAGTATTACAAGAAGGTATTAATGAACTTGGTTCAATGTCTTCTTGGGTTGCTGCTGCAACATCTTACAGTACTAATGACTTACCAATGATTCCATTCTATATCTATTACTCTATGTTTGGTTTCCAACGTATTGGTGATATGGCATGGATGGCAGGTGACCAACAAGCACGTGGTTTCCTATTAGGTGCGACTGCTGGTCGTACTACGCTAAATGGTGAAGGTTTACAGCATGAAGATGGCCACAGTCATATTCAAGCAAATACTATTCCTAACTGTATTTCTTACGATCCAACATTTGCTTACGAGCTAGCAGTTATCGTTCAACATGGTATTGAGCGTATGTATGGTGAGAAACAAGAAAATGTGTTCTATTACTTAACAGTAATGAATGAAAACTATGCAATGCCAGCAATGCCTGAAGGTGTTGAAGAAGGTATTCGTAAAGGTATTTACAAGTTTGCTTCACTACCAGGTAAGAGCAAAGTACAACTACTAAGTTCAGGTACTATTATGAATGAAGTACGTGCTGCTGCGACGATACTAAGTGAAGAATATGGCGTTGCTTCTGACATCTTCTCTGTTACTTCATTCAATGAATTAACACGCGATGGTCAAGACGTTGAACGTTACAACATGTTAAACCCTGAAGCAGAGCAAAAAACACCATACATTACGTCTGTATTAGGTGATGAGCCAACAATTGCTGCAACGGATTACATGAAAAACTATGCTGAGCAAGTACGTGCGTTTATTCCTGCTGATTCATACAAAGTACTTGGTACTGATGGTTTCGGCCGTAGTGATAGCCGTGAAAACTTACGTCGTCACTTCGAAGTTAATGCGGGTTACGTTGTTGTAGCTGCGCTAACTGAGTTAGCAAAACGTGGTGATGTTGAACGTAAAGTCGTTACTGAAGCGATTGCTAAGTTTGATATCGATGTAAACAAAATCAACCCATTATTTGCATAAATCAGTCTCGGTGTTAGTAGAAGCTAACACCGACTTTTATTGATTAGGAAAATTATTATGTCTGAATTAAAAGAATTTTTACTACCTGATATTGGTGCTGATGCGGCTGATATTACTGATATCTTAGTTGCAGTCGGCGATACTATCGCTGAAGACCAAGATGTATTAACGATTGAAGGCGATAAAGCGTCAATGGACGTACCTTCATCAGTTGCTGGTGTTGTTAAAGAAATCAAAGTAAATGTTGGTGACAGCGTTTCTGAAGGTAACTTAGTATTAATCGTTGAAGTAGCTGGCTCAGCTGCCGCGCCTACAGAAGCTCCAGCTGCTGAAACACCAGCTGCACCAGTTGAAGCTGCCGCGCCAGTTGCACAAGCAGCGACTGCAGTTAAAGAACTATGCGTTCCAGATATCGGTGGTGATGAAGTTGAAGTGACTGACATTCTAGTTGCTGTTGGCGATACGATCACTGAAGACCAAGATATCATCACTGTTGAAGGCGATAAAGCATCAATGGACGTACCTGCTCCATTCGGTGGTGTTGTTAAAGAAATTAAAATCGCGACTGGCGATAAAGTGTCTGAAGGCACATTAATTTTATTGATTGAAGCTCAAGGCACTGCGGCACCTGTAGCGGCAACTGCTCCAGCAGCAGAAGCACCTAAAGCAGCACCTGCAGCGGCTCCAGCTCCTGCAAAAGCAACTAAAGCTGAAGTTGCTGTAAACAAAGACGTTAAAGCTTCACCATCAGTTCGTCGTATTGCACGTGAATTCGATTTAGACTTAAATGTAATTGCTTCTACTGGTCCTAAAGGACGCACAACAAAAGATGACGTACAAAAATACGTTAAAGCTCAATTACAAGCGGCTAAATCTGGTGGCGCTGGCGGTCTAGCTGTAGCAGCTTCACCTAAAGTAGATTTTGCTAAATTTGGTGAAGTGGAAGTGAAAGAACTTTCTCGCATCCAAAAAATATCTGGTCCTGCTCTACACCGTAACTGGGTAACTATCCCACACGTTACGCAATTCGATGAAGCTGATATCACTGAATTAGAAGAGTTCCGTAAGGAACAAAATGCAATTGCGCTTAAACAAGATCTGGGTGTTAAAATTAGCCCATTAGTGTTTATGATGAAAGCAGTAGCTAAAGCATTACAACAATACCCTAACTTTAATTCATCTCTATCTGAAGATGGTCAAAGCTTGATTCTTAAGAAATACTTCAATATTGGTATCGCAGTAGACACACCAAACGGTCTAGTTGTACCAGTAGTTAAAGATGTACTAAACAAAGGTATTTTTGATATCTGTCGTGACATCGCTGAAATTTCTAAGAAAGCACGTGCTGGTAAATTAACATCTAAAGATATGCAAGGTGGTAGTATGACTATCTCTAGCCTTGGTGGTATCGGTGGTACTCAATTTACACCAATCGTGAACGCGCCAGAAGTTGCTATTTTAGGTGTGTCTAAATCAGCAATTAAACCACAGTGGAATGGTAAAGAATTTGAACCTCGTATGATGGTTCCTCTTGCTCTTTCATATGACCATCGTGTAATTGATGGTGCTGACGGTGCACGCTTTATTACTGCCGTTAATAAGCACTTATCTGATTTACGTACGTTAATCCTATAATCTTTGTTAAGCAGGTCGGCAGTTATGTCGACCATTTATTTACATTCTATTAACATTTGAATAGACTACAAATCCTATTCGAGTGTTCTTATTTATAGAGGTCGTCATGAGTAAAGAAATTAAAACGCAGGTTGTTGTATTAGGTTCTGGCCCTGCAGGGTATTCTGCAGCATTTCGTGCAGCAGATTTAGGGTTAGAAACAGTTCTAATCGAAAAATACAGCACATTAGGCGGTGTTTGTTTAAACGTAGGTTGTATCCCATCAAAAGCACTTCTACACGTTTCTAAAGTAATTGAAGAAGCAAAAGCGCTTTCTGAACACGGTGTATTATTTGGTGAACCTTCTACAGATATCGATAAAATCCGTATCTGGAAAGAAAAAGTAGTTTCACAGTTAACTGGTGGCCTACAAGGCATGGCTAAAATGCGTAAAGTAACATCTGTTACTGGCATGGGGCGTTTCACTGGTCCAAATACAATTGAAGCAACAGATCTTGACGGTGAAGTAACAACTATTACGTTTGACAATGCAGTTATCGCTGCTGGTTCTCGTCCTATCAAATTACCATTCATTCCACATGATGACCCACGTGTTTGGGATTCTACAGATGCATTAGAACTTAAATCTGTACCAAAACGTTTACTTGTATTAGGTGGTGGTATCATCGGTCTAGAAATGGGTACAGTGTACAAATCTCTAGGTTCAGATGTTGATGTTGTTGAGTTTGCTGACCAATTAGTACCTGCTGCCGATAAAGATATCGTGCAAGTTTATACTAAGAAAGTAAAAAACAAATTCAATATCATGCTTGAAACTAAAGTGACTGGCGTTGAAGCTAAAGAAGATGCGTTATACGTTTCTTTTGAAGGTAAAAATGCACCTGCAGAAGCAAAAGCTTACGATGCAGTTTTAGTGGCTGTTGGTCGTGTGCCAAATGGCTTATCGTTAGATGCTGAAAAAGCAGGTATTACGGTAACTGAACGTGGCTTTATCGAAGTTGATAAGCAAATGCATACTAACGTACCGCATATCCACGCAGTAGGTGATATCGTTGGCCAACCAATGCTTGCGCATAAAGGTGTGCATGAAGCGCATGTCGCTGCTGAAGTTATTGCTGGTAAAAAACATTACTTTGATCCTAAAACTATTCCTTCAATCGCTTACACTGAGCCAGAAATGGCTTGGGTTGGTGTGACAGAGAAAGAAGCGAAAGCGCAAGGTCTTAACTACGAAAAATCAGTATTCCCTTGGGCTGCTTCTGGTCGTGCAATTGCATCTGATTGTTCAGATGGTATGACTAAGCTTATCTTTGATAAAGATACGCATCGTATTCTTGGTGGTTCTGTTGTTGGTACTAATGCTGGTGAATTACTAGGTGAAATCGGCCTAGCAATTGAAATGGGTTGTGATGCTGAAGATATTGCATTAACAATTCATGCTCATCCAACATTACATGAATCAGTTGGTTTAGCTGCTGAGATTTATGAAGGTTCAATTACTGACTTACCAAATGCAAAAGCGGTAAAACGTAAATAATTTAACGAGTTAATTGTTAATGTTAAGGCAACTCATTGAGTTGCCTTTTTTGTATCTACTCTGCCTAAAATTGATTTATTCGTTATAAAATCTACTGCCAATCAAGTACCATAAGAAATACTAGATCGCTATTTTCTTCCGTTATTATATTCAATTATCTCCCAATAGCTCCTCATTGGGTTAATTATCGGATAGAGCTTTTCATTAATAACATGGGAGGATATAAAGCGTTATTAAATATTTAATCTACTATGATCCTGTCTAGGGTCTGTTGATCTTTCGAGTTCGTTTTTACAGCAATTTGTTGACTATTTATACAGATCTGAGCTTATGTAATGTGGTTGTTCCACATAAATAAGCGAAAAAGCATTATAAATTGTCAAAAAATACTGTCCTCAGGATTATTATGCTCTTCGTTAGGCAAGATTTGCTTAGAATCACTAAGCTACACCTTACTGGCCGTGATCAAAACGTGCTGGATTGAACAAAATTCGAACGGCAAAGATCAACAGCCCCTAGTATGTAAAAACGATATTCTTCATATTATTTTTATAAGATAACTTTATAAAGTAGTGGAATTTAAAATAGGTAAAATTGTTTAGAACTTATTACAGAGGTTGTCTTTGGTTATTAAACATATGGAAATACTTAGCACAATATCGATGGTGATATTTTAAAAAGACTAAGCTTACTTTTTAGCAATGATTATTGTTATTATTTATTTAACTCTGAATTCCAAGTAAATAAGTAAAAATATCTATTATTAAATATATTTTCTGTCTATTTTTCTTTGCATGATAAAAAAACTACTCTATAGTAATGAATAGTGATTTTATTTTTACAAATTAATGACTGAGTAGGAATACGTTTGTGTTTTTATGTTAATTTGATAATATGATTGCGAAAATATATAAGAGACTGCCTAAGTAGTCCGAAAATTAAAATAAAAAATTGCCTATCCATTGGAACTGGCACTTATATTAAAACAAAAATGGGTACTATTATTATGTTAGAAAAAAGTTTAGTTGTGGGCGAATTCCACATTGATACGAGCCAAAATAGTTTAATTCATGGCAGCCGTAAAGTTTATTTAGGTCCTTTACGTACTTCACTTTTGCACTTTTTATGCAAAAATGTAAATACTGTTGTTACACGTGAAGATCTTGCACAACACGTTTGGGGTCGTTTAGTAACGGACCATACAATCAATCAACATATCTCTCAGTTACGCAAAAGCGTAGGTACATTAAGTCTTCATGGCTTAAATATATCTACTATTCCTAAACGTGGTTACATCGCACGTATGGAAGGTTTAACTGTTTCTGAAAATACTGTTTCACCAATGGCACAGGGTGAAATCATTACTAATGCAATTACTAATATGAAGGTGTTAATTGTTGAAGGTTCTGCTGAAGGCCGTATACAGTTAATTGACCAATTAGAAGCGTTAAACGTTTCTTACGTTGAAGGTGTTGCTACAACACTTGAAGCGGAGCGCTCAATTGCACTACAAGATTTTGACTTAATTATCGTTGATGCTTTATTACCTGAATGTTCAGGTATTGAGCTGATTAAATCAATCCGTACAGGTCAAACATCAGCGTCAGCTGATATCAGTATTTTAAACTCTCATCACGATGTGCAACGTGAATTATTAGGTTTAAATAGTTTATTAGATGTTCAAGGTTTGCTACTAAAACCTTTCGAATCAAATCGTCTTAAACAAATGTTGATGGTTGCAAGTAAATCTAATGTGGTATTAAAACCACAAGCAGCTTATGAATTAGTACCAACGAACGTTGTTGCTACTGCTGAACTAAAAGTAGCAGTTAATTCTTAATTAATAACTGACTTGACTAGTAGAAAGCTCTTATATCTTTATATAAGGGCTTTTTTATTTTCTTTTATCCTATTCCTATCTATTAGTTATTTTTTATACTTGAAATTTATTAGGGATTTTTTATCTAAACTTGCCTATAAGTCATTTTAGTTAACGAACTAATAATTGAAAATTAAAAAATAGTTTATCGTTTATCACCTTATTAACACTGATTCTTTTTAGTCTTTTCTGCAGAGCCTCAATTCTTTCTCCCTAGTCAATTGGTATAATATTAAAACCTGTTTATACTGCGGACATAATTCAATAATAGAGAAGAATGTAATGGAATTTGACTTTAAAAAAGATTATTTCAGCGATAAAGCAACGGTAAAACTATCAATGGGACATGAAGCTTTTGGTACTTGGTTAGAGCAAGAAGGTCAAAAAAAGAGCTGGGTTGAAGCTTTGCTTACGGTTATCGGTCAGTTACAACAACGTGAGATCACTGAATATAAATTAGTCGGCGATGAGTTTGCTTTAGACTTAAATACCGAAGAAGCTATTATTAGTAACCATAGCTTGCATCAATCTGAATCTGATTTAGAAGATGCTAACGATTTAAGTTTTTATGATCAAGAGATTCAATCTGAGTGTGGTTTAGAGGACTTCTTGAATTTATTGGAGTCATGGTTAGAGTTCATTGGGTAATAGCAAACTAACCATCTATCTTTAGTAATAATATAAAGTAAATGATTAGTTATGATATTCATATTTAAGGTTTAATGACGTAGGACTAGTGTTGCCATTCCTAAAAATGAAAATAGACCAATAACGTCAGTAACGGTTGTTAATGCCATACCACCCGCAAGCGCAGGATCTATTTTATATTTGTGCATTAACAGTGGGATACAAACACCTGCAACACCTGCAATAGAAAGGTTAATAAACATCGCACCTGCAATGATATAACCAACTTGCATATCTCCTTTCCACAAGACGACGGCAGTGGCGACTAAAACAGCCCAAATCATGCCGTTTAGCAGGCCAATGGCCGCTTCTTTACCAATTAACCAACGTGTATTACTGCTGCTGATATGGCCAACTGCAATACCTCGAATAACTAAGGCTAATGTTTGGTTACCGGCAATACCGCCCATACTCGGCACGATGGTCATTAATACGGCTAATGTTGCTACTTGCTCTAGAGTAGCTTCGAACATATTGGAAACAGAGGCTGCAATAAAAGCGGCAACTAAATTAACAGATAACCATACCGTACGACGTTTAGCACTAGGCAAAATAGGGGCAAAGGTGTCTTCGTCATCATCCATACCTGCCATACCCATCATCGAGTGTTCTGCATTTTCTCGAATAATGTCTACGACATCATCAATCGTTATACGGCCCAATAATTGTTTGTTATCGTCAATAACAGGGGCTGAAATCCAGTCATGTCGTTCAAATAGTTTGGCTATTTCATTTTCTTCCATTAATACTTGAAGCGGTTCTGTATCATGCTTCATTACATCGCTGATGATAGAAGTGGTTTCTACTGTTAATAAAGTTGATAAAGAAACGTCACCGAGTAACTTATTATCAGTATCAACAACATATAATGCATCAGTCGTATCGGGTAACGAACCTTTTAAGCGTAAATAGCGCAGAACGACTTCAATGGTTACATCAGGACGAACCGTAACTGTATCGGTATTCATCATCGAGCCAGCAGTGTCTTCAGGATATGCTAAAGCCAGTTCAACTCTTTGCCTGTCCTGCGTATCCATTTGTTCTAATACAGCTCTATAGACACTGTCAGGGATGCCTCTTAATACATAAGCTAAACCATCGGTTTCCATGCCTTCAGTTGCTGCGACAAGGTTATCTGTTCCCATTAAATTAATGATGCCATCTTTAGCATCTTCGTTTAATTCTTCTAAGATTTCACCGTGTTGATCATGGTCTGTTAAGTTCCATAATACTTTACGATCTGCAGGAGGGGAGGATTCTAATAAAAAGGCGACATCACAAGCTGGCATTTTATCTAAAATGCTGCGTGCTAAAACAAACATACCGTGTTCAAGTGCTTTTTTTACTTCTTGAAGTCGTAGCTGGGTATTATCAACTTTAGTGTTTTCCAGCATACTTGCCCCTAGTATTATTCTTCTTCTAAAAACTTATTTTCGATGAGCTCAGTAACAGCTAACATCGCTTCGTGTGCTTGTGCACCTTGCGCTTCTATTTCAATCTCTTGACCAAAACAAGTTTCTAATACTAATAAACCAAGTACGCTACCAGCATCTGCTTTTTTTTCATTGTGTGTGATGGTGATTTGCGCATCAAAAGCATTAACTAATTCAACTAGTTTTATCGTTGCACGTGTGTGCAAACCGAGTTTGTTTTGTATTGTAATTGTTTGCTTAATTTTATCCAACAGGAATTACTCCTTTAAACATTTATGTTCAATTTGTATTTGGTACTTATGTTTAAAACGTGCTGCTATTTGTTCTGTGACATAGACAGAACGATGTCTACCGCCAGTACAACCAATAGCAATGGTGACATAGTTGCGGTTGTTTTGTTCTAGGTGTGGCAGCCAAGTTAAAAATAGGTTTTCGATATTAGTGATAGTTTCTTTGACTAATGGGAAGGCACTTAAATAGTCTTGAATAAGTTTATCTTTGCCTGAGTATTCTTTTAAGTTTTTTTCCCAATATGGATTAGGTAAAAAACGCACATCAAAAATATAATCGGCATCTTGCGGGTGTATATGTTTAAAACCAAAAGATTGGAAAATGACTAATAAATTACTCTTAGTCGAGCCTTGTAAGTATATTTTTAGGTGTTCATTTAAATTATGAACAGATAGGGCTGTTGTATCAATTGAAAAAGCAGAGAGCGCTTGTAGTGGTGCTAACATCTCTTTTTCTAATTCTAAGGCTTGAGATAAAGAGTGCTTTTGTTTGGAAAGAGGATGTAAACGTCGAGTCTCACTATATCGACGAATTAACTCACTGGTTAGCGCATCTATATAGATGATTTCTAATTCTACTTTTTTTTGTAATGCTTCAACAAGCTGTTTAATTTCATCAACTTCAGTTGGCATATTACGTATATCTAAGGTGACCGCTATTTTATTGTCTTTTGGGTCGACCGTATCAATTAATTGTTCTAGTAATTGATACGGGACACCGTCAATACAGTTGTAACCTAAATCTTCAAGTACATGGAGGGCAATTGTTTTTCCTGATCCTGAACGACCGCTAATAACAATTAACTTCATATCTACTCCTGTGATTTTATAACGTCAGTAATTCAAATAACTCTTGGTTGCTTTGCGCACTTCGTAATTGGCGTAAAAACTGTTTATCTAGTAACTTTTGGCTTATTTCTGATAAGGCAGAAAGGTATTGCTTACAAAGATCTTCTGGCACGAATATAGCAAATAATATATCGACTTTATTACCGTCATATGAATCATAATCAATGCCTGTTTCACACTGTAAAAAGACTGCTGTTGCTGGTAATTCACTAGAAATTTTGACGTGAGGAATAGCGATACCTGATCCTACTCCTGTCGACCCAATTTTCTCACGTGCAATCAAGCTTTCGAATAGCTCTTGCGAATCTAAGTTTAATTCTTTGGCCGCAATCAGGCTGATTTTTTCTAAAGCACCTTTTTTACTAGTGCAGGCAGTTTGGCAGAATACTGAATCTTTATTTAATAAAGTAGATATTTTCATAATATATAGTTTAACTGTACTTAATGGACGCGCGAGTCTAGCAGGTTAGCATTAAATAACTATAGTTAATCCCAATTTTATTTGCGTTGCTCACTAATTAAAGTAATTGCTTTCGCTGGTTAGAAGGTGGAATACCTAATGATTCTCGGTACTTAGCAATAGTACGTCTTGCTACTTGAATACCTTTTTCTTCTAATAACTGCGTTATCTTGTTATCACTTAAAGGTTTAGTTGTTAACTCTGCTGCAACGAGCTTTTTAATTAAAGCACGGATAGCTGTTGATGAACATTCACCACCGCCATCGGTTGCAACATGACTCGAAAAGAAAAACTTCAGTTCATAAATACCACGAGGAGTATGCATAAACTTTTGCGTAGTCACACGAGAAATAGTTGATTCATGCATTTCGACTTCAAACGCAACATCATTTAAAACCATTGGTTTCATCGATTCATCGCCGTATTCAAAGAAAGCTTGTTGTTGTTGCACAATACAGTTCGATACTTTTAATAATGTTTCATTGCGGTTTTCTAAGCTTTTGATGAACCATTTCGCTTCTTGCAAATGGCCTTTAATGAATTGAGAGTCCGTTTTGCTTATGTTACCTGAGCACATATTTGCGTATTGTTGGTTAATCGATAAATTAGGATCGCAATCTTGATTTAATGATACTCGCCATTGTCCTTGAATCTTTTTAACATAGACATCTGGAATAATATATTGTGTTTCACTTGTTTCAACACCATTACCTGGTCGGGGTTCTAAGCTTTGAATTAAGCGCATGATTTCTGCAAGTTGCGCTTCTTTGAATTTACTTTTACGTGCAAGTGTTCTGTAATCTCTGTTGCCAAGAAGATCCATGTATTGTTCAAGTATTTGAATAGCTTCGTCACGCCATGGCGTTGTATTTGGTAATTGGCGAAGTTGAATTTGTAAACACTCTTGAGTGGTACGAGCTGCGACACCTAGTGGATCGAAATGCTGGATACGTTTTAATACTACTTCTACTTCATCTAATTCTAAATCTTCTAAATCAGCTTTTAAGCTATCTAAAATACTTTCACAGTCAGTGGTCAAATATCCTGACTCATCGATAGAATCGATAATTGCCATTGCAATGACTTGATCCGTTTCAGTAAAAGGCGTTAATTGCATTTGCCATAATAAATGGTCTTGTAGAGAAGTCGAAGATTCTCCCTGATAGACTGTACTTTCACCGTCATAAGCAACAGCACTAGAGGTGTTACCTGTAATAGGCGTAGAGTTATAAGATTCTTCCCATTCTTTTTCTGCAGGAAGATCATCTGAAAATTCTTGTTGGGAAATGGCTTCTGAAGTATCAACTTCACTGCTATCAGCTTCTTTGACTAACTCTTCAGTACCCGTTTGATCATCTTGCTCTAAAAGAGGATTTGAATCTAATGCGTTTTGAATCTCCTGTTGGAGATCGAGCGTTGATAGCTGCAATAGTTTTATTGCTTGCTGTAATTGAGGGGTCATTGCTAATTGCTGACCCATTTTCAATTGTAAACCCTGTTTCATCAAAACATATCTTCCTGAACGTATGGTTACGATTTAAAGTTTAAATTCTTCACCTAGATAAACGCGCTTCACATGGTCGTTTGCTAATATCTCATCTTGTGTGCCTACGGCTATGATCTCTCCGTGGCTCACTATATATGAATGCTCACAAACATCTAATGTTTCTCGTACATTATGGTCTGTAATCAATACGCCTAGACCGCGATCACGTAATTGTTGAATAATATTTTTTATATCAATGACCGATATAGGGTCAACCCCTGCAAAGGGCTCATCTAACAAGATAAATTTTGGCTCAGTTGCTAGTGCTCGTGCAATTTCTACACGACGTCGTTCACCACCAGATAAGCTCATTCCTTTACTGTTACGGATATGGGTGATGTGAAATTCTTCTAATAGTGTATTTAGCTTTTCATCTCGTTGTGGCTGCGTTAGTTCTTTACGAGTCTGCAAAATCCCCATAATATTTTCAGTCACGGTTAAGCGGCGGAATATAGAGGCTTCTTGAGGTAAGTAGCCAATACCTTTTTGCGCTCGAATATGCATCGGATCGCTAGAGATATCTTCGTCATCGATAACGATACTGCCATGGTCTTGTTTAACGAGACCAACAACCATATAAAAAGAGGTTGTTTTTCCTGCGCCATTAGGACCTAATAAACCAACTATTTCACCTGTTTTAACTGTTAGGCCGACACCATTTACAACAGTACGTCCTTTATAACTTTTAACTAATCCGCTTGCTCGTAATTCTGCCATATTTACTGTTCTCCAGTCGTTTTTGGAGTAGAAGATTTAGTTGAATCTGTGCTTTTTTCTTTTTCAAACTGAGCCGGCAAGAAGACTGTTTGTACACGTTCTTTTTTACTTTGATCGGTCGTGACATTCAGTTCTTGGCTTTTTAAAAAATAAACTATTTCTCCACCATTTACCTGACTATCTAATTGTTTCACTTGTGCGCTTTTAGATAATGTTATTTTGCCTTTTGCGACTTCATAGCTGATGTGTTTTGCTTCTGCATCAAGTGGTTTTCCATCATCTTGTATTTGATGAAATGTTGCTACATTACCTTCTGCAATCATCATTTCATGATTGGGTTTAGTACCACGGATAACCGTTAGTTTATCTGCCGTAATTTTAATGGAGCCTTGCGTAAGTAAAACCTCATCAGTAAAAACGACTGTGTTAGTTTTCAAACTTGCATGTTGTTTTATAGAAGAAACATGAATAGGTTGATCGAAATCAGACTCTAATGCTGAAGCATTTACATTAAACAGCGAAATAGTAAGTAAAACTGTTAATTTATTTAGATTCATTAAGGTATACCGCTTTTATATTAGAATTAAGTTTCATTTCTTCTGTGACCATTGATGCCCAAAATCCAACACCTTCTTGTTTAACTTGTGGTCCTGTCCATGTGACTTTTTGGTCGCTGCTAATTTCTTTACTATCCAGTTGCAATGTTGCTTGAGCTGTAGACATTGTTTGTACTAATTGATCTTTACTGAGGTTCTCAACTAAAACGTCTCCTGATAATAGTAAGTTATATTTTTCTGTCAATGTGCCTGTTTTACTGGTTAATTGCCATGTTGTTATAACATCCGTTTTTATATCTTTGGTATAAACAATCACTTTAGGATACTCAAATAAAGTGGTGTCATTTTCAGGGAAATTAGTCATTTTCTCTGCAAACACTCGATAATCATTAAAGCCAAACTCATCGTAATGATTACTTTGTACATCGTCAGCAATATAACTAGGATGATGATCAGGAAGAGATGAAAGTTCTATATCTGGTTTTACATATATCCATACTATAAATGCAACTAATAGGGCTATAAAAGGAATGCTCTTACGTTTGTTCATTTATTCGCTTTTACCTTGAGTCATTGAAAGTTGTCCATGGCATTGTAAAAATAAGTCACAAATTTCACGTACGGCTCCAAATCCACCTTTAACTGTTGTCACTAAATCCGCTTTTTGTAAAACCAACGGATGAGCATCATTAACCGCTATTCCTAAGCCTGACTGTTCCATGACAGGTAAGTCTACAACATCGTCACCGATGTAAGCCGTTTGCTCGGGTGTTAGATTTAGTTTTTCTAATAATGATTGGTAAACACTTAACTTATCATCTTTGCCTTGATAAATGTGTTTAATACCTAGTGCAGACATTCTATTTTCAACTATATTAGATTGTCGACCAGTAATGATAGCTACTTTTATACCTTGCTGCATTATAGCTTTAAGTCCAAATCCATCTTTTGTATGGAATGCTTTAAGTTCTTCACCATCATTGCCTAAATAAATTCGACCATCAGAAAATACACCATCAACATCACAGACAAAGAGCTTTATTTTTTTTGCTTGTTGAAAAACCTCGGTGCTGATTTTTCCATAAGGGGTATCAATCATTTATCGACTCTTTTTAAGATGCTAGTAATATATTATGAAAATATCAAAGTACACACAGTAAGGCGAGCATTGATTATTTCAAATTCAAAATATGTGCCAATCATAACAAGACTACTTACCATTAAATAGATTAAACAGTATTAATGTCGTTATTAATGTCATAATTATCGAAACTATCATAAAGATAGTTTGTCAGAAAAGAGCCACAAGTTACATTATACGCTTGCTAAATTTAGCTTATTTACCTTTTTATAGGTAAAATCCAATCTAAATTATTATTTTACTACGATTTAGTCCGATTATTAATTGCCTTTCATGGTGGAGTTATTAGACTGAGCTTTCTTTTTCTTAGAGAAAAATGTATTTATGCCAACACAACACATTGTAATTAATCAACTTAGCTTTACGCGCCAACAAAAGAAAATTTTTGATAAGCTCGATATGCAATTTGAACAAGGTAAAATCACCGCTGTGCTTGGACCAAGTGGTATTGGTAAAACAACTTTACTAAAATTGATTGGTGGACAAATTCCTGTCGATAGTGGAGAAGTTATCTTCAATGGAACTTCAATTCATGAATGTTCTGAAAAAGCGCTTTATAAAGCACGTAAAAAAATGGGCATGTTATTTCAAAGTGGCGCGCTATTTAATGATTTAAGCGTGTTTGAAAATGTGGCTTTTCCATTACGAGAACATACTCATTTAGATGAAAAACTGTTGTCGACGTTAGTATTGATGAAGCTGAATGCTGTTGGTTTACGTGGAGCAAAAGATTTATATCCATCACAATTATCGGGAGGAATGGCTAGACGCGTTGCGTTAGCACGAGCCATTGCACTGGATCCTGAAGTCATTATGTATGACGAACCTTTCACGGGACAAGATCCTATCTCAATGAATGTGTTGTTAAAATTAGTTAAACAACTCAATGACACATTAGGTTTAACATCTATCATTGTTTCACATGATGTTAATGAAGTCTTATCGATTGCAGATAATGTTTATGTTTTTGCCGATAAAAAAATTATTGCGGAAGGTACTGTTGATGAAGTGTTAGCACAAAAAGATAATGCATTATTACAACAATTTTTAGCGGGTGCAGTTCAAGGGCCTGTCCCATTTCATATGCCTGCTAATGATTATCGAGCAGATTTAGAAGAGGTAAATCGATAATGTATCAATACCTTACACAAGTATTACAAAATACTGGTACTTATACTTTGCAATCTATACAAGGTATCGGGCAGTCAGCGGTAATGTTTTATCGTACTTTATTTGCGAAACCCCACCCTAAACTATTTCATTTATGTGTTGCACAAGTTTATCAGTTAGGGATTTTGTCATTACCTATTATTATAACTGCAGGTCTTTTTATTGGTATGGTACTGAGCTTACAAGGTTATTATGTTTTGGTAGACTATGCCGCCGAAGAAAGCTTAGGTAGTATGGTTGCTTTATCTTTATTGCGTGAACTTGGGCCGGTCGTTGCCGCCTTACTCTTCGCAGGACGAGCTGGGTCTGCATTAACGGCTGAAATAGGGCTAATGCAAAGTACAGAGCAAATTGCCAGTATGGAAATGATGGCTGTTTCTCCTTTAAAACGAGTCATTGCACCTCGTTTGATTGCAGGTATCCTCACTTTACCGCTATTAACTTTAATATTTAACCTAGTTGCTATCTGGGGAGGGTTTTTGGTTGGTGTTAGTTGGATGGGAATTGATGGTGGTTCTTTTTGGTCTGTAATGGAAGGCAGTGTTCATTTCGTTCCAGATGTTGTGAATGGTATGATCAAAAGTCTTATCTTTGCTTTTATTGTTACTTGGGTTGCTTTATATAATGGTTTTCATGTGATTCCTAATGCACAAGGGATCAGTAGAGCAACAACCAAAACCGTGGTATTAGCTTCGTTACTTGTTTTAGCGATGGACTTTTTACTGACTGTTATTATGTTTGGAGGCTAAAATGCCACAAAAAAAATTAGAAATTTGGGTTGGGTTATTTGTTGTTGCAGCAATCGCCTCTTTTATTGTTTTAGCGTTTAGTGTTGCAGGCTTATCTTTTAAAGGAGAAGGCGGTAGTTATACGTTACAAGCTAACTTTAGTAATATTGGTGGGTTAAAACCACGTGCTCCCGTTAAATTAGGTGGCGTTGTTGTTGGACGTGTTGAATCTATTTCTTTAGATACTAAAACTTATACCCCTTTAGTTACGCTTTCGATGTTCGAAAAACAAGGTTTTTACCCTGAAACCTCTTCTCTTGCTATTTTAACCTCTGGATTATTAGGTGAGCAATATGTTGGTATTAAACCTGGTTTCATTCTTGATGATACAGAGATGTTAGGTAATGGTGATGTCATTGAAGATACTAAGTCTGCATTAGTACTTGAAGACCTCATCGGGCAGTTTATTTATTCTATTAATAAGGACGACTAATGCGCTTATTTATTTATGTTTTTGCTTTTTTATATTCACTTTCATTTTCACTGATGGCGAGTGAAAATGATTTAACTGATCCTAACAAAACGTTACATACTTTATCGACTAATGCTTTTGAACGTTTAACCAGTGAAAAAGACAGACTAGCGAAAGAGCCTGAATACATTAAAGTAATTATTAATGAAGAGCTTATTCCTTATTTTGATTACAAATATGCAGCCTATAGTGTGGTTGGTCCACATTTGAGTGATACGACTGCTGAACAACGAGATAATTTCGTTGAAGCATTTCGTACTTACTTAATTAATGCTTATGGTCATATATTGATTAAATATGATCAGCAAACGCTCACAATACTCGATAATAATAATTTTAAGGATAAGAAAATTGTTAGTGTTCCTGTTAGAATGCGCGACAATAATGGGCAAGTAACCCAACTAGATTTTAAATTGCGTAAAAATAAAAAAACAGGTGAGTGGAAAGTTTTTGATGTGATCGCTGAAGGTGTCAGTATGTTAGATACTAAACGATCAGAGTTTGGTTCATTAATTCAGAAACAAGGAATTGATGAAGTGATTAAATTACTACTACAAAAAAACGATGAGTTTAAATCATGAGTAACAGCATGTTGCTTGAACAAGATTTATTGCTTGCTAATTTAAGCGAGCAAACCTATCCCGCTCTAGATACTTATAAAGCAGTTGAAAACTTAGATTTATCGCAACTAAATAACGTTGACTCGGCCGGAGTCGCTTATTTAGTACAAATTAAAACACAATATCCTGCATTACAATTAGTTAATGTTTCAGCAAAATTGCTTGTTTTAGCTGAACTTTATGGTGTAGAAAATTTTTTTGAAAAATAATGGTTTATTATGAATACTGAAATAATTAAAGAAAAATTAGAACAAGCCCTGACATTGGACGTTTGTATTGTTAAAGGCGAAAATGGTACTTTTCAAGTGATTGCTGTGAGTGACATGTTTATTGATATGAGCCGCGTTAAAAAACAACAAAGTATCTATGCTCATTTGTCTGAAGAGATAGCAACTAATGCTATTCATGCGTTAACAATTAAAGCGTTAACACCAGATGAATGGCAAAAACAAAAACATTTTATTTAGTAAGTTTATAGGGATTTTCATGGGTCAATTTATTATTCAAGGTGGCTGCCAATTAAATGGTGAGGTTACTATTTCTGGTGCAAAGAATGCAGCTTTACCAATTTTATTTGCTACTTTGTTATCAGAAGGTGATATCAATTTAAGTAATGTACCGCTTTTAAAAGACATATCTACAACACTTGAGCTATTAAAAGAGCTAGGTGCTACTGCTAGCCAAGACCAGCATACAGTTCATATTAATGCTAAAGATGTTAAAAATTACACAGCTTCTTATGAATTAGTAAGAAGTATGCGAGCTTCGATTTTAGCATTAGGCCCTTTAGTTGCTCGTTTTGGCGAAGCTGATATCTCATTACCTGGTGGTTGTGCAATTGGTGCGCGTCCAGTGAATTTACATATTCATGGTTTAGAGCAAATGGGTGCCACTATTAAAGTAGAAGATGGCTTTATTAAGGCACGTGTTGATGGTCGCTTAAAAGGTTGTCACCTATATATGGACCTTGTAAGTGTTACGGGGACTGGCAATTTAATGATGGCTGCATCACTTGCAGAAGGCATCACTACGATTGAGAATGCTGCTAAAGAGCCTGAAATTGTAGATCTTGCTAATTTTATTAATGGCATGGGTGGTAAAATTACTGGCGCGGGTACTGATACAATCATTATCGAAGGTGTTGAAAAGCTAGGTGACTGTGCTTACCAAGTACAACCTGACCGTATTGAAACAGGTACTTTCTTAGTCGCTGGTGTTGTGAGTGGTGGCAAAGTACGTTGTGTTAAAACTGATCCATTATTATTGACTGCTGTATTATCTAAATTAGAAGAAGCTGGTGCATTAGTGACTACCGGAGATGATTGGATTGAAGTCGATATGACAGGCCGTACTTTAAAGTCAGTTAATATTACAACAGCACCACATCCTGCTTTTCCTACTGATATGCAAGCTCAATTTACTTTATTGAATACCGTTGCACCGGGTACTGGTCGTATTAAAGAGAATATCTTTGAAAATCGTTTTATGCATGTCCCTGAGTTAATCCGTATGGGCGCTAATATCGAATTGGATGGTAATTTAGCTATTTGTGGTGACAATGATAAGCTAAGTGGTGCAACTGTAATGGCAACTGATTTACGTGCCTCTGCAAGTTTAGTCATTGCTGGTTTAATCGCACATGGCGAAACAACAGTAGATGAAATTTATCATATCGACCGTGGTTATGAAGCTATAGAAGATAAACTTATTCCACTAGGTGCTAAAATGCGTCGAGTAGAATCTTAGTTTAAAAAGTTGTACTGAATAGATGATCTCTATTCTATAAATAAAAAGAAAGCTTCGGCTTTCTTTTTTTATATCAAAAATTCAAGGAGATCGTATTTATAGAAGAGGGATAGATGAATAAAAAACGGGCTATAAACGGGAAAAACGATTAACAAATTTAGGTTAAATTACCATGTTATTTTTCTAGTAAAAATACAATGACTTTTTACTCAATCCCATTTTTATGTTGAACTTTTTACTCTTGATAGCAGAGCATGATTCATTTTTATGTTGAACTTTTTACTATTGATAGCAGAGCATGATTCATTTTTATGTTGAACTTTTTACTATTGATAGCAGA